>JBNKUM010000001.1:0-57026 GCA_050298595.1 Gammaproteobacteria bacterium
GTGATGATTAAGCAGGTTTCAGAGGTTAGTCAGATCAAAAAAAACTTGCAATTAAGGTCTGCAACCCAGTTTGCAATATTCAAGATTCTTAGCGATGACTGGAAGAATAAAAAATTCGAACAAAATCTTAACAGTCAGAAAATTAATATCGAAGTTTTTAATGAAAGTGGCTTTGTATCTCTCTACGATCTGAGCAGCGAGTCACTAAAAAACGTACTGGAAACTAGTAGTATAGATACTTCCAGTCTGGATGAATTAAATCATCAGATAGATGAAAATAATTTAAGATTTAATGATTTTATGGAATTGACCCAATTTGAAGGAATATCAGAGAAAGATGTTCTTCAGCTTATTCCATTAGTCAGTATTTATCATCAGGAAGGTGTAAATCCGAATCAATCTCCGGCTGAAGTATTATTCATGCTAAAGGGTGTAGATTCCTACCGGGTGAATAAATTAATTGAAAGTACAGATGTTGAAGAAAAGGCTGTACTGAGGCGTGAAATAGTAGAAATTCTCAGATCCGGCGACCAGTCCTTATCTGAAACTATGAATGACTATTATCGTGTCCATATTTCACTTGATGGTCGGTTATATCGAGTATTTTTAAAGCAAAAACGTCGTAGTGATAAGTTTCTGGTGGTGAATACGATCAATCCGATTGAAAAGCTAAATTAAGCGAACTGGAAAAAATATATGAGCAATAACCTGCCTGGACAAAAAATTAGATGGTTTTTTATCTGTTCTTTATTCCTGTTTTTTACAGGTCTGCATGCTGATGAAGGCCACTTAAAAACGATTGACCTGGAAAAAGACTGGGGCATTGAGCCGGTGATGCTGCGAATTTCCGCGGGAGGCTACATGATTGAGTTTCGCTACAAGGTGCTTGATGTAGATAAAGCGACAGTTTTATCCGTCAATAAAGAGTTTCCCCATTTATTATCAATGAAAAGCAAAGCGAAATTCGATGTGCCTTATGGTTCCACAGTCGGCTATCTCAAATCAAATCGTAAATTTCTTAAGTTGAATCGCAACTATATCACTATGTTTGCCAATGAGAATCGTCATATGTTACCCGGTGATCAGGTGAAGATTATGGTGGGTGATGAAGTGTCACCACCTTTAACCATTGATAAATAGAACGAGGCAGCTGTATGCGCTTTTTATTCTTATTTCTGATAGTCCTGCTGGGTATGCAGAACCTGTCTGCTCAGGTTTTGCTTGAAAAAGTTTCTTCAGATACGGGGCGCTACATTGTTACATTCAAGCAAGCTGCTACAGAAAACCAGCTAAGGGGAAAGGCGCCTTCAGAGCAACATCAGGTAATGGCTGAATTACGTCAGCAGATGACGTTATACATCGAGAACATCAAATCTGATCTGGCAGATACCGATTTAGAAGTAGTTCGTGAATTATGGTTACGTCAGGCTGCCGCAATTCATCTATCAGCAGAATACCTGCCGCGCATAAAATCATTGCCTTATGTACTGGACGTTAGTACTGATCGAAAATTTCAGCTTAAACCGCAAAGTGCGTTGCCGTTATCTGGTGTAGAGGTGGGTGATGATATTGCCCGCATCGATATAGATACCTTGTGGAGTGAAGGTTTCCGAGGGCAGGGTGTGGTGGTCGCGATACTGGATACCGGTGTGGATTATCTACACAAGGATTTACGTGATCGCTGGCGCGGCGGCAGTAATAGCTGGTTTGATCCTTATGGTGAGTTTGCCACCCCTGTTGACACTTATACCGCTGATGGTAAGCCTCATGGAACAGGTGTCACCAGCCTGGTGCTGGGTGGTAATCTAAATCAAACATCTAAATATCTCGGTGTGGCGCCCTCTGCCAGCTGGATAGCGGCGCGTATAATCGATGGCGGTAACGCAACAGAAAGCGCGATCATCAGTGCGCTTGAGTGGGTATTAGATCCTGATGGCAATCCTGCAACGGATGATTATCCGGACATCGTACAGAATTCATGGGGTATGACCGGTACAGATTTTTCGGAAGGCTCCTGCAACAATCCTTTCAAGCAGGAGCTGGCAGCAATCGACGCCATGGGTATAGATATTGTGTTTTCCGTGGGTAATACCAGTGCAGCCAATACACCTTCCAGTTATCTCTCACCATCCTTTGACGAAAACGTCATTTCGGTAGGTGCGCTTAATTCTGCAAGTAATACGGTGTGGGCGAATAGTGCGCGTGGCCCGGATAACTGTAATACCTCTAAGGTGATCATTCCCTCTCTGATGGCGCCGGGTCAGTTAATACAAATGGCTGATGAAACCTTTGGTGGCCTTTCTTCAAATCTGGACAATGTGATGTCTTTGAGTGGTACTTCCTTTGCGGCCCCGATGGTATCAGGTGCTCTGGCACTGTTACGTAGTAAATACCAGGCCAGTAATCACCGGGATTATCGGAAATCCTTATATGATTCTACAATACAGCTTGGAAGCGTAAGTCCAAATGCGGATTACGGCCGTGGCCTGGTGCAGGCGAGTGCCGCAGCGGCATTACTGGAGTTCGAAACCGGCCAGTTCAACCCTGCGGTGATTCACCAGGCCGAAGAGGTAAATTTTTCAACAGCAAAATACAGCTATGCGGAAGATACTACCGATTCGGTTGATATTACGGTGTATCGTTCAGGTGATATCAGCGCTGCGGTTTCAGTGCGCGTAGTCTCCAGCAATGGTACTGCGATTGCTGGCAGCGATTATGTGGCGGTTGATGCGACTCTTGATTTTCAGGAGATGGAAAGCCAGAAAACGGTAACGGTTACTCTGCTCAATGATAGCGACGTCGAAAATACTGAAACATTCGGTCTGGTGTTTACCGCGCCTAATACCATTAATCTGGGTAGCAAGAGCTCAGTCTCGATTGCGATTACCGATGATGATGCCACTGCAGAAGAAGAGCTCATTGGTGGGGCGTTCGGATTACTTGAAATCTTACTGTTACTGACACTTTCTGCCGGCAGGTTGGTGACGCGATGGGGATAAAACCTTTCATCATCGTTCTGCTCTCCTGCTGGCAGGTTGTCGCCCTGGCTTCATCCGTAGAGCAGGGTAAAGTCATCTATATGAAAGGTGTAGATGCTGACGGCAGTACCATTCCTTCCGTGTTGAATGACCTCAATTCTGATGTACCTTTGGGGTGTGTTAACTGTCATCGAGAATCCGGTTTTGGCAGCTCTGAGTCAGGTCAGACCTTTCCCCCGGTAAGCTGGCGTTTTCTGGGTAAGAATCAGCCAGAAGATGATAGCTCGCGTTTTTATCACATTCAGAATAAACGTAAGGCTTATACTGCAGACAGCTTTTATCGTTTGATGACCAGCGGCATTAATGCTAACGGTGAGGTGTCTGATGGATTGATGCCTAAATACGCTTTAACAAGACAGCAAAGTGATGATCTGATTGCCTACCTTAAAACGATTAGTCCTGCCGATGATCCTGGCGTTGATGGGGAAGAGATTCGGATAGCGACTATCGTAGATAAACGGCTGCCTGCTGCAGAAAGGGCTCAGCATATTGCCTTTTTACAGGGATTGTTCGAGATGAAGAATGGATTAAGCCGGGGAGAATTAAAACGTAAACAATATTCGCCGGTACAAAAAATTCCGCAATACGAATCGTTCCGCTTCTGGAAGCTGGTGGTTTGGGAATTGTCTGAAAATCCTGCTGACTGGTCACAGGAACTCAATCGTTATTATCAACAATCCCCGGTTTTTACCATTATACGTCCCAGAGTAAAAGATGATTACGGTAAAGTAGCCGGTTTTTGTTCTGAGAATAAAATCCCCTGCTTCTTTCCTTCAGGACAGAATTTGCCAAAAGGCGATTTTTATAACTTTGTGTTTCGCGACAGGGATAAACAGTCAGTTGATTATCTTAATAATAAACGCAGGGCTCTTCCCGAAAAATTACTGTATATTGATGGCAAGGGTAATATTAAAAAGGTTGCTGATTTGATGCGCGAGATTCCCTTTGTTGCCAACATTGATTTTGCTAGTCTGCAGCAGCAGTATGAGCGATTTTGTTCAACTGACTATCGATTGCTGGTCAATACCACAGTGGATCAATTATCAGTGCTGGATCGTTTAAGCTGTCCTCAGACTCAGCGTCTTCAGTTAACTGTCATGAGTAATGAGTTAACGGATTATCAGCTTATTAGCGATTACCTGCAGCAGAACAGGGACTCGCAGCTATGCTGGGCAACTGATTATGACAAGGTGTTAAAGCGTAACCTGCGCGCAATCAGGATTAATGCGATGGTGCGTCGATTTAATATCGATAACCCTGACTTTGAAGAGTTAGCAAATACTTTGCTCACTTATGGACTGCTCAGCGATTCACTACATAAAATGGCAGGTAATTTTACACGCGTCTATATGATGGAAATTGTCGAGCATATGCTGAATAGCTTTCTGAATTATACCTACTTTACTTCGATTACCAGTGCACCTTATCAACGGCACATTGTTGGGCCGTTACATGACTATTGTAGTCCAGGTAAGCAGTCATGAATTTCAATATCGCTCCTGAAGTTAGCAAGTATTTTAACTGGTGGATTGTCACGCTGAAATCCTGTGTACCTGAGCAACTGCAAAACCAGTTTAAAAAATATAATAAGGATGTTGAGCTGATTATCAGGCACCAGGGGGACAGTGTGTTTTTACAGGATAATCATGGAGAGATTATTGACTCCATTACCATGGATGGAACCGAGCAGGATGCTGGGGTGGATTTTGTACTGGGCGGTGCCGACAGGGAAGAAGCAACGGTTGACGATATTGATGCGACGCATATTGATCTTTCTGGTCATGCTGAGATTATTCATCACGAGTTTAAGAAAAAAGAAACCGATCTGTCTAATTTTACGTTAGATCAAATTGATCTGACGGAAAGAGATGAGTCAACCATTGTTTTCAACCGGGATGATAAAACAACACGCTTGATGGAGATGGTTTCCGAAGATGATACGTTGGTCATTCAGGATGAACAGGGCACTTTACTCAATATTCATTCAGATTTAGAACAGGCACGAGATAACACCATTTTATACTATAGTGATGGTGGCAAAATTAAAGCAATAGATCCTGAAAAGGATTTGAAACTGGCTTATCAGGATGTCGATGTCAATGTTGGACGGGAGACAGCCTCTCGAGAGAGCCGGGAAGATGCCTGCCTGGAGTTCGAACTGGCAGGGAGCCTGTTACAAAAAAATCCGAGCAACAAAAAATGCCTGTATCTGATACCTGATGACAAGGTTTTCTCTCTGGTACTGAATTATCCTATAGAAACACTGGAGAATATAGAGAATGTGTTACGTTATGATCTTGAAAAACATATTCCGTTAAACTTTCAGGAGATTCGCTTCTTTTATGCATTAAACGTTTTGTCTGCGCGCAATAAGGTTGAAGTAGAAGTGATTGTCATCAAATCCAGGGTATATGATCATTTAGTGACGGCTTTTGAATCCGAAACTGAACGTGAGATTATCTGTACCACGCGACATTTCTATGAACACTACGGAACAAAGATAAATGTTCTGGGGAGTCGTTCAGAGATGAACCCCCGGTCAATGTTGAGCTTGGGTAATACGCATACTGCATTGAATGTCGTCTTGCTCGCTGTATTGCTGGTGCTGCCTTATCAAATGAGTTATCAGCAGCTCAATGCGATCCAGCCTAAAACAGGCGAAGAAATAAAAAAAGCGGGTGAGATTGTTGCTACGGTCAACCAGTTAAATGCAGAAATAGAGTTGGGTAAAAAGTTAAACAGGGAGATTAATAAGGAGCATCGCGTGGTGGAGTTGTTGGCCAGCTTAAGTGAAAATATAGGCACTGATGCCTGGATTACACGTTTTACCTATAAAAATGGGGAAATTAAGCTTAAAGGTGAAGCTGTATCTGCAACGGCTGTTTCTGATGATTTGAATGATCTGGGAATATTTGAAAGTATCAAGTTTACCTCTTCAATTATTAAAATCCCCAACACTAATAAAGAGACCTTTGAGTTAGCGCTCAAGTTGAAGAGCAATGCATAATCTTTTCGGAAGCCAGAACCTGGATAAAATTGTCGCCGTATCGATTCTTGTGTTGTTACTGTTAGTAAGCTACCTGATGTTTTCAAATATTTATCTGGATGGTCTCAGGGAGCTCGAATCCGAAACTGAGATGCTGCGGAAAAAAACGCAAAAAGTAGATAGTATCCTGGCAAAAGAAGAATATTATCAGGCTGAAATTCAAAAAATTAAAAGAAAATATAAGCAGTCGAAGAATTTTCTCAATAGCTCTCAACCCTCTACCGCTTCTTCTGAAATCCAGAATAAACTAAAGAGTATTATTAGTCGTCATACCAGGGCCAAGATCTTAACGGTGAAACCATTTCCAGTCGTTCAAAATGACGGGTATAGTGAAGTTTCGGTAGAGATTAGAATGAAGTCTGTTAATCATGCAGAGATACATAAGATGTTGTATCTCATTGAGAATGAACTGCCGCTAATCCTTATTAAGGATATTGATATTGCCAGGACTTCAGTGGCATATAAATCGATTCTGGGACAGAGTAAGGATGCTAGTGACATGAATATGACATTTGTCGCAAGTAGCTTTTTCAGGGATGCCAGTCACTTATGAAATATATAATTTCACTGGTATTAATTATTGCTATCGTGCTGTTATTTTTTATTAACAGCAACATTGAATCTGGATCCAAACAGGCCTCTCATGAATTGCAATTTAGTTTTAGCCAGGAGGCGTCAAACGTAAAAAAATTAAAAAACCTGGGTGACTATAATGCTATTGTGGAGCGCCCCCTGTTTATCGAAGATCGACAGTTTGTCGAAGTGGAAAAAGTTAAGGTAGCGCCGAAAAAACGGCCGGTTATAGATGATTTAAAAGTAAAGGCGTTAGGGATTGCGCTGACAGGTGACGGCATACTTGCCGTATTAAAAGATTTAAAAAATGGTAATAATTTAAGGCTACGCATAGGTGAAGAAATTTACGGATGGCGTCTGGATTCTGTATCAGAATCGAGTTTTACTTTTTCCAAAGCTGGAAAGGAAAAAGTAGTGGCATTTAAAGACTGATTAGGGGGGTAATCATGGGCTTTTTTTATTCAAAAAAACAATTCAATCGAGTGTTGACGCTGGGTTTGGTTTCTCTGATGACTATTGTAACGGGGTGTTCTACGCCTCAGGGACCGAGTTATCAGGTTGAAGTTAATGCAGCGGGTGTTCCAGAAATTATTTCGTATGACGAAAATGGCGAGCGTATCGTTGATGGTGAAAAATCACAGTCACTGAGTGCGGTTTATAAATATGGAGATGGACGAATTGTTAATTCTGCGCCCAAAAGAAATTATAACAAGGACAGTGGAGAGTTCAGTCTGGATTTTGTGAATATATCTATCGAAGAGTTTATCTCGATTGTATTCACCGAAATGCTGGGTAAAAACTATATCCTCGATAGTACTATTAAGGGCGAGGTTACGGTACAGACCAAGGGCAAGGTGAATTCAGAGCACCTGCTGTCGATTGTTGAGAGTGTGCTGGCATCAAAGAATGCTGTGATGGTCTCGAAGGATAATCATTATGAATTTATACCCCTTTCCAAGGCTAAGAATTATTCACTGAAACCGGAACTGTATAGTGCAAGAAACCTTGAGCCCGGTTATCGCATGGTCATTGTCCCCGTTAACTATCTTGATCCGGCTTCCCTGAAGCCGATTCTGGAATCTGTTGCGCCCGGTGTTACCCATTTAAAAATAGATAAGGAGAGAAGGGCAGTAATTGTAACCGGTACTGCGCAAGAGATTGCTAATGTTGTTGATGCTGTACAGATTTTTGATGTCAGTTGGCTTAAATCAAAATCGGTGGCCCTGCTTCCCGTTGAAAATACCCAGGCCTCCGTGGTTAAGGGAGAAATCAGTAAAATTCTGACCAGTCAAAACAAGGGGAATGAAATTATCATCGATACTTTTGAGCGTTTCAATGCCCTGTTAGTGGTGGCGTCTTCGAGAAAAGAAGTTGAGGCTGTGCAAAACTGGTTGAAGGTGCTTGATGTCGAAGTGCCTACAGCAGATACCCAGTTGTTCGTTTATGATGTTCAAAATCGCAAGGCGAGCGAACTGGCTGACATGTTGAATAATATATTTGGTGATGCATCGACACCGCTGCTGTCCTCTTCGCCCACTGCCAGTAATACTGTGTCAAATCAGGAAGTTGTAGTGAGCAATAGTGGTGCAGCAAAACCTGCGGTCAGTCGAGCCCGACCTTCGATAAGTTCGGATTCATCGTTAAAAATTGTCTCAGACGAAACCAACAACGCACTGGTTGTGCTGGCTAAAAAGTCTGAATACGACAGTATTAAAAAAGTCATTAAAGAGCTCGATACCTTACCTCTTCAGGTGCTAATAGAGGTTTCGATTGTTGAGGTGACCCTGACCGATGAGTTAAGTTACGGCCTGGAGTGGTTTCTAAAACATAATGGAGTGGCTGATCAATATAATACTGAAACAACTCTGGATCTGAACGCTGGTTCGGGTATAGGTGCAATTTCCCCCGGTTTCTCGTTTCTGTTGAGCGGTACTGGATCACTGGTTTCTGCAGTATTCAATACGCTGGCCTCCGAATCCAAGTTGAATGTCATTTCAAGCCCGTCGTTAATGGCACTGGATAATCATACAGCAACCATCCGTGTGGGTGATCAGCAACCGGTTCAGGTCTCTGCTGGCAAGTCGACAAATAACGATGTTTTGACGCAGTCGATAGAATATAAGAGTACAGGTGTTTTATTATCAGTGACACCGAGGGTAAATTCGGGTGGATTAGTGACTATGGAGTTGAGTCAGGAAGTTACGGATGTGGGTAGCATTGATGATGCCACCGGACAGCGCAGCTTCCTGCAACGCAATATCAATAGTACAGTTGCGGTACAAAATGGTAGAACCATAATCCTGGGTGGTCTGATTACAGAAAATGCCAGTAACGGTGAGAGTGGTATCCCGGGGTTGCATGATGTACCTTATGCAGGTGGGTTATTTGGTAAAACCTCAAATTCTAAAATAAAGAGAGAGCTTATTGTTTTAATTACACCAAAAGTGATTTTTAATCACCAGGATGCTCTGGATATTACTCAGGAATATGCAGAGAAAATGGAGCTATTAAAATCGTCACTTGATATTAGGCAGTAAAGCGCTTAGTGGCTTTAATATGAAAATTAAATCGGTTTACATTGCAGATACACAGACAATATTTACTGACTGCCTGGCAGCGAGCCTGGAGTTGACGCAGCAGTTTGAAGTGATCGGTGTTAGTGGTAGTGGTTCGACGGCGTTTAACGATATTCGCCAGGAAGTCCCTGATCTCGTAATAACTGATCTAAATCTAGGTGCATTGAGTGGGATTCATCTGATACGTAAAATCAAGGCTAGCGGGCTGCCTTCAAAAATTATCCTGTTATCTTCCGAAATAACACCTCCCGTTATCCATAAAGCGCTTAGCGCGGGTGTGGATGGCATCATTCTTAAGTATGACCATTATTCTTTGCTGCTTGAAGCCATCAGTGTCATCCACCAGCGTAAATTTCTCAGCCCGGGTATATCCGATCCATTAGTGAATAACTTCCTGAGTTTTAATAGTGGGTCGTCTGACCATAGCAAGGTTTCTCCTCTATCAGATAGAGAAGAGCAGGTGGCTAAATTAATTGGCGATGGTGTCAGTAGTAAAGAGATTGCGAAAGTGCTTTCGATTAGTGAGAAAACAGTAAGCAAGCACCGCAGTAATATTTTTAAGAAGTTACAGATTAAAAATACTGCCCAGCTAGTTAAGTATGTTTATGACAATAATCTTGTAGGTTAAGCTTATTGATTTATCCGTCTTTGACTATGCAGTCGTAATTTTGAGCAAAAAATGAATATATTACTTATCGAAGATAATCATGATCTTGCACTCAATGTTACGGAGTTCTTTGAGAGAAAGGGGCACATCATAGATTATGCAGCGGATGGCCTGTCTGCGCTCAATCTGGTGCTAAGACAGTCCTATGAAGTTATTATTCTCGATGTCATGCTGCCTGGAATGAGTGGGCTCACTTTTTGCCAGCAGTTGCGAAAGAACTACGAACTTGATACTCCGGTCATTATGCTGACCGCCAAAGATACCGAGGAAGATAAATTAAAAGGATTTAAGGCGGGTACGGATGATTACCTGGTAAAACCCTTTTCACTGCCTGAGCTGGAAGCTCGACTACAATCATTAATCCGACGCAGCCAACCTCATGCATTCGGTAAGAAAAAACTGATCGTTGAAGATCTGGAGTATGCTCCAGATACGATGAAGTTAAAGCGAGGGGACTGCGAACTGACGTTAAAACCCATCCCTTTAAAAATCCTGATTATCCTGATGCAAAACGCTAATCGAGTGGTCACCCGGCAGGAGATTGAGCATCAGGTATGGAATGATGAACCTCCCGATAGTGAAGTTTTACGCTCGCATATCTATGCAATTCGTAGTGAAGTTGATAAAAAAGGCTGTAAAAAGCTGGTACAGACGATTCGCGGTGTTGGCTACCGGCTCGCTATTGATGAGAGATAAATACAAACTGCATAGTCGCATTGCACGAAAAATGCTCTTCTTTGCGGCATTATCCAGTATTCTTTATTCAGTCTTTGTTGTCATACTGGTGAATCGACTGGAAGTCCTTATGGTGAACACTTTGCTGGGCCATGAGGTTTCTGAAATGGTCGTCGAGTTACAGCATGATCCTAATATTCGAATGCCAAAATCCGCATCGATACAGGCTTACCGATTGAGCGAAGAGAATACTATTCCTATTCCGCAGTATTTAAAAGAGCTCGATTATGACACTTATGTAAAGGTGAAGTCTGAAGACAGAAGTTATCATGCTACTGTGGTAGATCTGTTTAATGATCGTATTTACATTTCATTTGATACCACAGATATTAATAAGACATTAGCTCTGTTAGAAACGATTTTGATCGGTGGTGGTTTCATCTTTGTTATCCTGATGTTCGTCAGCTGGTTCTGGTTAACCAGAAAGTTTGTAGTACCGGTTTCCATGCTGGCTGAAGAAGTGGCTACTCTGGACCCCAATGTGCGTAATATTCGAATTGAAGAAGCCTATAAGGATTATGAGGTTGGTATCATAGCGCAATCATTCGATCAGTTTCTGATACGTATGGATGAATTTGTTGAAAGAGAGCAGTCATTTTCGGCAGCCATCAGCCATGAGTTACGCACACCGGTTTCAGTCATTGCAACAGCACTTGACCTGCTCGAGCTGGATGGTGTTACCGAGCAGCAGCAAGAGGTAATCAATCGCATCAGGTCTTCAACCAGTTATATGCACAAAATGATCGAGTCGCTGTTATTTTTTGCCAGAAACTCGGGTGAGAAATATGAGCCCAGCTTGATTGAAATCAGCCTGAGAGAGGTATTTGAAGAAACGCTGACTCAATATAAAGATCAGGCAAGAATTAAAAAATTAGATCTGAGCCTAGATGTTGAATTTGATACGAAAGTTAGAATTGAAGAAAACCATATACAAATTATTCTGGGGAATTTAATTCAAAACGCCATCAACAATACCACCGTCGGCACCATTAAGGTGGTGCTCAAACAAGACGGATTTTGTGTCATCGATACCGGGCATGGTATCGGTAGCAATGAAATCGATCTGGTTGTTGAGTGTTGCTATCATGGCCCGGATAGTAATGGTTGTGGTCTTGGTCTCTATCTTGTGATGAAAGTTTGCAAGATCCACGGGCTCGATTTAAAAATAGACAGCCAACTTGGACAGGGATCCAGTTTCTGTGTCATCTTTCCGCAACACCTGGTTGCATAATAATCAGTAGCAGGTTTTATTTTTAACTGTCGCTAACATTTTTGCGAAAATATTTTGGCCATTTCTCCTCTACCACAGGGCTATCCTCTGCATGGGTGTGACAGCTGTTAATCAGGAAGGGAACATAGGCTGACTGGGCTTCTTCATCGTCGGGCTTTCCTTCAGAGTCTTTAATGCTTACCATGGTTTGAAATGCAGTCGTTGCCATAGGGCCGAGTAGTTCGGTCAGGTGAGTGCACCCATTACGCCCACCCATAATTTCACGTACCTTGCCGCGCCATCCTGAGCCAATAGTCACGCCTGCCAGCTGCTCGAAAACTGAGGCTATCGATTTACAGTAATTGTAAGGGGTAAAATCCATGATCGCTTCAGCGCGTTGAATAGTCATTCGATGATCTATGGTGATACGAATTGACATACCATGCAGTGACTCGCCAGCCTTAATCTCACCACCTCGGTCCTGATTGGGGAAATCGAAAGGTTTGGTATCGTTCAGATAACCTTCAATATCAATTAAACCATCATCGCGTAAAAAACCCTGACAGGTGACTTCGCGGGTATGCAGTAGTTTACGTTGGCTGGGGGTGGAAAGCGGCATATGACTAAGGTCCGATTAAAAATTCGTTATTTTAGAGCTTTTGAATAAATTGTGCACCTGCACAATTTAAGAGGGGGGTATAGCGTGAAAGGATCGAGTGGCGATTCTATTTACCTTTGCTGTTATCACCAATATGAGCAAATACGTCGATGATCCATAAGCAGAAGAAAAGCACAGCTATGAATACTAAAAGTGGTAGTACATAAGCGTAAAAACGGTTTGTACTGCCCAGATCGGTGAAGTACCAGCTGGGTATTATAATAATCAGCAGCACCAATAATTGATTGCGTCTGCTTCGGTTTAATTTAATTTTCATATCAAATGGCCCATCAGGGTTAATGGGGTTGCCACTGCTCGATCTTTCTACTATCAGCTATAATGATGTAGATCATGACTCTTTTTGCTGAATCTGAGCTATAACTATTAAAATTAAAAAAAGATACGAAAAAGGATATCATGCAAAATACTACACTGACTATCGATGGTAACCAGGCTGCAGCCACAATCGCCTATCTTTGCAATGAAGTTATAGCCATTTATCCAATTACACCGGCCTCTCCGATGGGGGAATGGTCCGATGAATGGTCATCCAAAGGGCAGAAAAACCTGTGGGGAACGGTCCCTGAGGTTGTAGAGATGCAATCCGAAGCGGGTGCTGTGGGCACTACACACGGGGCTTTGCAGGCGGGATCTCTGACCACCACATTCACCGCATCGCAGGGATTACTGCTGATGCTACCCAATATGTACAAAATCGCTGGGGAGTTATCACCCACGGTTTTTCATATAGCGGCACGTTCACTGGCCTGTCAGGCACTTTCCATATTTGGTGATCATAGCGATGTGATGTCCGCTCGTATGACCGGATTTGCGATGCTGGCATCAAATTCCCCACAGGAAGTGCTGGATATGGCGCTGATATCACAGGCAGCTACCTTACTCGGTCGCATACCGGTGTTACATTTCTTTGATGGTTTCAGAACCTCGCACGAGCTTTCCAAAATAGATGCTATTCCACTGGAAACCATCAAGGCATTGATCAATGATGAGGCCATCAAGGCGCACCGAGCGCGCGCCATGTCGCCATTCAACCCGATATTACGCGGAACTTCGCAAAACCCGGATGTATATTTTCAGGCCAGGGAGTCGGTGAATTCTTTTTATCGAGCTTTTCCTGGCATCGTTCAGCAGGTGATGGACCAATTTGCAGAGCTGACTGGAAGAGCTTACAGGCTTTACGAATACGAAGGTGATGCTGAGGCTGAAAGTATTATCATCTTAATGGGCTCTGGCGCAGAAACCGTACACGAAACAATAGATTACCTGAATCGACAGGGCGCTAAGGTCGGGGTATTAAAAGTACGCCTGTACCGGCCTCTGGATAGCTTGCAGCTATTACAGGCGATACCCACTTCAGTGAAAGGTATTGCAGTGCTCGATAGAACCAAGGAACCCGGTTCTGATGGTGAGCCTTTATACAAGGACGTAGTTACGGCTTTTGCTGAAAACCTGACTTCAGAAGGTGCCCGTTTTAAACAAATGCCCACCATTATTGGTGGTCGCTATGGCCTGTCATCCAAAGAGTTTACTCCTGCAATGGTAAAGGCTGTGTTCGACGAAATACAGAAACCAGAACCTAAAAATCATTTCACTATCGGTATTGTGGATGATGTGACCCATACCAGTCTGGAGTGGGATGAACAGTTTAAAACAGATGCCAACGAGGATGCCTTTCAAGCATTATTCTACGGGCTGGGTAGTGACGGTACCGTCAGTGCAAATAAAAACAGCATCAAGATTATTGGCTCAAGTACCGAATTAAAGGCACAGGGTTATTTTGTATACGACTCAAAAAAATCAGGTGCTATTACCGTGTCGCATCTGCGCTTTGGCCCACGTCCCATACGCTCAACCTATCTGATTGGAGATAATGAAGCCAACTTTGTCGCCTGTCACCAGTCGGTATTTCTACAACGCTATAACATGCTGGATAAGGCTGCACACAATGCTGTATTTCTACTCAATACCAGTCAAGGCGCGGCCGACGTCTGGAACTCGCTACCGCGTAAGATGCAGCAACAATGTATCGATAAAAATATCAGGTTCTACATCATTGATGCCTATGCGGTGGCCGAGAAATCAGGCATGGGTAAGCGCATCAATACCATCATGCAAACCTGCTTTTTTGCGATATCGGGCGTATTGCCACAACAGCAGGCTATAGAATCCATCAAGGAAGCCGTGGTTAAGACCTATGGTAAAAAAGGGCAGCGCATCGTAGATATCAATTTTAAAGCGATTGATGAATCTCTGGCCTGTCTGCATCAGGTGGAGATACCAGATTCAGTGGTAAGCAATTTTGAGATTCGCAGTTCGGTTTCTGCAGGTGCCCCAGAGTTCGTTAAAAATGTTATTGGCTCCATTATAGCGGGGACAGGCGATGCGCTACCTGTCAGTGTTTTTCCAGTAGATGGCTCATTTCCGACCGGTACCGCTGCGTACGAAAAACGTAATATTGCAACGGAAATTCCAGTGCTAGAAGCCGATATTTGTTCGCAATGCGGTAAGTGTCCCATGGTATGCCCGCATGCGGCTATCCGCAGCAAGATTTTTCACCAGGATGAATTGGTCAATGCACCTGAATCGTTCAAAGCCATGCCCACGAAGGGCAAGGATTTTCCTGAGGGTTATCGTATAACTTATCAGGTTGCGCCAGAAGACTGTACCGGCTGCGGGTTATGCGTGGATATCTGTCCGATTCGAGATAAAAGCAATGCCAGCCGTAAGGCATTGAATATGGCGCCAATAGAACCGCTGCTGGAACAGGAAAAGGAAAACTGGAAGTTTTATCTTGAACTGCCAGATTATGATCGACGTCAATTAAAAATAGGCACTATCAAGGGGGCCATGGCGCTGGAACCTTTGTTTGAGTTCTCCGGGGCCTGCTCGGGTTGTGGCGAAACACCTTATGTAAAACTGGCATCGCAATTGTTTGGCGACAGAATGTTGATTGCTAATGCCACCGGCTGTTCATCGATTTACGGTGGCAACCTGCCAACAACACCCTGGAGTAAAAACAAACAGGGCCTGGGACCAAGCTGGAATAACTCTCTGTTTGAAGATACGGCTGAATTCGGCCTGGGTATGCGTGTTGCAGTGGATAAAAATAAGCAACAGGCACAGGAATTACTGCAACAACTCAGTGACCAGCTGGATGCGACATTGGTAGAGCAAATCATCAATGCCGATGAATCAAGTGAAGCAGGTATCTATGAACAGCGACAACGCGTTGAGCAGTTAAGCGAATTATTGAAAGGACTCTCGGATGAAAAAGCCGAAAGACTTGAAGAGCTAAAACATTACCTGTGCCGTCAATCAGTATGGATCATGGGGGGGGATGGCTGGGCTTACGATATTGGCTATGGTGGGCTCGATCATGTACTGGCTAGTGGTAGGAATGTAAATATTCTAGTGCTTGATACCGAGGTCTATTCCAATACCGGCGGGCAAACCTCCAAGGCTACGCCGCGCGGCGCGGTGGCGAAATTCTCATCCGGTGGTAAGGCAACAGCGAAGAAAGACCTCGCCATGCTGGCTATGGATTACGAAAATGTATACGTGGCTCATGTCGCTTATGGGGCCAAAGACGTTCAGACATTGCGTACTTTTATTGAGGCAGAAGCATTTGATGGGCCTTCAATTATAATCGCTTACTCACCCTGTATCGCGCATGGTGTTGATATGGCGAACAATCATCGACAGCAGCAAATGGCTGTGGATAGCGGTCATTGGTCCCTGTTTAGATATGATCCCAGTAAAGCCTTGCAGGGGCAGAATCCACTACATCTGGACTCCGCTGAGCCCAAGATTCCCTACCGTGATTACATTATGAGCGAAACACGCTTTAATATGCTGTGGCATACACACCCTAAAGATGCAGAAGCATTCTTACAAAAATCACAGCAGGAAGTGAATCATCGCTATCACTACTATCGCCAACTGGCGGAACTGGAATGGGATCAGAACACTACGATCACCCTGGCAAAGGCCAAACTTAGCGAAACTAAAGATAAACAGACGGAGCAATAATATGGATATGACTACAGAATATCTCGGGTTGACTCTGAAAAACCCACTGGTCGCTTCTTCAAGCCCCATGACCTGGGAAGTTGAGACGGCAGTTGAATTACAGCAGGGAGGAATAGCTGCGATTATCATGCCTTCACTATTTGAAGAACAGATTGATTATGAACGGGCACAAATGGATCGCTTTGTTTTCCACTCATCTCTGGCTCATGCAGAAGCGGATAGCTTTCACCCTGACCCTGTTGAATATGAAGATTGCGAGGAAAAATATCTCTCTCGATTAAAGGCACTGAAACAGGCTCTGGATATCCCTGTTATCGCCAGTCTCAATGGTGTTACCGATAGAGGCTGGGTGGAACATGCTCAAAATCTTGAACAGGCGGGTGCAGATGCTATTGAACTGAATATTTATTATATTGCTGCAGATCCTCAGGAAACTTCGCAACAGGTCGAACAACGTTATCTGGATATTTTTACTGCGGTTAAAAAACAGGTTAGCATTCCTGTGAGTCTCAAATTGTCGAATCATTTTAGTGCGCTACTACCTATGATAACGCGATTGCAGGAGGCTAGAGCCAGTGGCGTTTCCTTATTTAACCGCTTTTATCAGCCGGATATCGATCTGGAAACCCTGATGGTAAAGCCCAATATTAATCTATCCAGCCCCGGAGTATCGCTTATGCGCATCCGCTGGACTGCGATACTCAGGCAACACACCAGCATGTCCCTTGCTATCACAGGTGGCATGCATGATGCCGATCAGGTACTCAAAGGTTTACTGGCCGGTGCCGATGCCTGTTGTCTGTGTAGCACGCTGCTTAAAAATGGGGCACAGCATACTTCAGTGATTCTGGAAGATATGCTGAGCTGGCTACAGGAAAAGGAGTACGAGTCTGTTAATCAGCTAAAAGGCAGCTTAAGTTACGCCAATGCTATTAATCCTTCTGAATATGAGCGCGCAAACTACCGGGAAGTACTGAGTAGCTATTAGCACTATGTTTTGAAGTATTATTTCTGGAATCCCTGATCAATTCGTGAACAGGGGTGTGGTGGCTGAAATGCCCCGGCTCTGCGTTGAAAAGCTTCACAATAGCTTGCTATTATGTGCGCTTTTCGTCTTGATCCGAAACATTTTATCTCACCATATCCTCTATTCAGAATTAATCAGAGATCCTATAGAGCATGACTGAAACAGATTTAGACCATCTAACATTAGCGCAAATCCGTCAGCGTCTGTTAGCAGAAAACCAGATTACTCAGGATATTCCTTTTGACTGGAACGAACAGGAATGGCGTCAGGCCGGTGTGTTAATCCCTTTTGTACGGGACTTAGATCGTTGGCATATTTTATTTATCCGACGCTCTGATCATGAACACGATCATCATCGTGGTCAGGTCGCTTTTGCGGGAGGTAAATACGAAGAGCAGGACCGGAGTCTTCAGCAAACCGCACTACGTGAAGCGCATGAAGAAATAGGTTTACATCCGCAACATGTCGAAGTCCTCGGGCAGCTGAACTATCACTACAGTATTACCCGTTTTAAGATCGCACCGGTTGTGGGTCATGTTTACCCATGGCCGTATTCTTTTATACCTGACCCCGCTGAAGTGGCGAGGATTTTTAGTATCCCGTTAAGCTGGCTTGCTGATTCAGCTAATTATCGAATTGAACAGCAGCATAGATATGGCAAATCCTTTCCAGTATTACTCTATGATGAATATGATGGAGAGTTACTTTGGGGCGCTACTGCGAGAATGGTGCAGTCGCTTATATCGTGTCTGGTTGATTCAGGGGAAGCCTGAGTAGTTTGTCCAGTGTTTATATGGGCTTGCTGGCTGGTAATTTAGTTTTAACAACCAGATAAACACCCATCACGGTAATTGCAATGCCGATAAACGCTGCCAGATTTAGTTGCTCATTAAAAAATAACCAGCCCTCGATGACTGTCACAGGAGGTACCAGATAAAAATAACTGGCAACACGTGTCGACTCTCCTTCACAAATCATTAACATCAGCAGCAATATAGCGACTATAGAAAGTACAACCACCAGCCATGCCAGTGAAGCCATCAGGGTAAATGACCAGGTGACTCGCTGAGTTTCAAATCCTGTGCTGAGAAGTCCCATCCAGACGACCGTTGACAGGTATTGGAAAAAAGATCCTGAAAGTAGTTTACTGCCCTGACCATATTTTTTCTGGTACAGGGTGCCGATTGAAATACCGAATAGTGCAATCAGTATGGCGATGATAGCGCTCAGGCTAATATTGTCGAATCCGATAGCTTTTCCCTGTAGTAAAACCATTGAAACCCCGATCAGTCCCAGCAATAGTCCAAGCCATTGCCTGGTTTTTATTGGATTGCCCAGTACTAGCCAGGCCAGGACTGCTGTTAAAAGTGGTTGTAAGCCCACGATGAGAGAGGCGATACCTGCAGGCATGTTCAATTTTATTGCTGCAAATACACCCCCAAGATAGGCTGCATGAATCAAGGAGCCGACCACCATCTGATGAAATGCGTCTATCGGTTTTGGCCATTCGGTTTTAAACAGCTGGATGAGCAACAAAAAAAACACCACGGTGATCAACATACGCACTAAGAGCAGTGTATAGGGCTCTATATAGGGCAAGGCAAATTTGGCGGCGATAAATCCTGTGCTCCATAACAGCACAAAAATGAGAGGGATAAATCTCACCATGCGGTGTAAATAAGTCAAAGCAGTAACCAGCGAAAATTCAGGATGACTGGATTATAAGGGGGCGAGAGGTGGTAAAACAGAGACAGTTGAAACGTTGCAGCAAACAATCTGTATTGTTTCAGCAAACTACCTGTATTGGTGATCTAACAAGTTAGGGGGTATCAATAATCTCAAACATTTCATCGTACAGCGCCCAGGCGGCTTCGGCTTCCTGTTGATCGATACGCGAAATCACATTGCCCATGCTGATCATGACATACTCGCCAGCCTGTAGATCATCCTCCATCATAAGTAACAGGCTGGCTTCGCGTTCAATACCACGAGCTTCGCACAGGGCACTGATACCATTAATCCTTTTGATTTGCATGGGGATACCAAGACACATAAACTAATTACCAGAGAAAAATAAAAATGTTAGAGACTGCTCTGCAATATAGCGCTCGCTAGATTTTATTGTGTTGATCCAGATCAATACTGGGTTACAGCATTTGATTATACTGGCTACATAGTGCTGTTTAACACTGCAGGTATCAAATGAATAAGAATAAGACACTGGTACTAGGTATAGGGAATACATTACTGAGCGACGAGGGTGTCGGCGTTCATGTCATCAATCAACTTATCCTTGAAAACGCATTCTCTCCAGACGTGTTTTACATGGATGGTGGAACCCTCAGCTTCACTCTGGCCCAATCTATAGAATCCTGCGATCAATTGATCGTGGTGGATGCCTCTGAAATTAAGTCTGCACCGGGCGCTGTCCAGGTGTTCGAAAATGAAGCAATGGATTTCTTCATTACCAATGGTAATAAAAAATCTGTTCATGAAGTCGGACTGGTTGACGTTATGTCGATTGCTATGCTGGCTGGAAAGCTGCCTGTTCGGCGCGCCCTGATTGGTATTCAGCCAGGGTCTCTGGATTGGGGTGAACATCTAACGGCAGCAGTACAGCAGGCTATTCCGCTAGCCTGTGAAGAAGTTAATCGCATTATTCAGCGCTGGCAATAATGATGAGCCATATACAGATACCCCTCGAAATTCACCACTCTTCCAGTGGCATGGCTCGGGCACTATTTAATGAATTAGCACAGCATTTACAGCAACTGGTAGATCAGGACAGCGAGCATATTGTCGATCTATTTAATCTGCCAATTAGTGATCAGGATAAGCAGGAGCTGGAACAGTTGCTGGGCAAGGGTGAAGTTGAAATTACTCTGACCACCGTCGGTGAGAGCCGTATTTTCGAAACATCCTATAACGGCATCTGGTGGATCCGGCACTATGCAGCAGACAAATTATTGATTTCAGAGTTCATCGAAGTGTCGTGGATTCCTGAAATAATAAAGAGTCATCCGTCAGATGTTGCGCTATCTGCGGATCGTATGAAAAAGATCATCCAGCAGGATGAAGGAGGCGAATATCTGTGAATTATAATAAATCTGTTTTAGCTGACGAGCTACAACGCCACGGTATCACGCGGCGAACTTTCATGAAATTTTGCAGCAGTGTTGCCTCAGCCATGGCTTTGTCGCCAGCTGCCGCTGCGCAAATGGCAGAAAAGCTGGCGCGAACTCGACGCCAATCGGTGATCTGGTTGTCGTTTCAGGAATGTACAGGCTGTACTGAATCTATCACGCGTTCACACAAGCCTAGCCTGGAAAATCTGATCTTTGACTTTATTTCGCTGGATTATCACCACACTCTGCAGGCGGCATCTGGGCATGCAGCAGAAGAAGCACGTGAACAGGCGATGCATGAGAATGGTGGTCAATATATTCTCATTGTCGATGGTTCGATTCCTCTCAAGGATGGCGGGGTTTACTCCACTATTGCCGGTATGACTAATCTGGATATGCTGCAGCAGGTGGCAAAGGATGCAGCTGCTATCGTTGCGGTTGGCACCTGTGCAACATTTGGCGGGTTGCCTAAGGCATCACCGAATCCGACAGGTGCCGTTGCGGTATCTGATATCGTGACCGACAAGCCTCTTATTAATATTCCGGGCTGCCCTCCTATCCCTGTAGTAATGACCGGAGTGCTGGCGCATGTCCTGACCTTTGGTATTCCTGAGTTGGATAGCCTGCATAGACCCAAAGCATTTTACGGTGATTCTATTCATGATCGTTGCTATCGCAGGCCATTTTATGATCGCGGGCAATTTGCCAAAAGCTTTGATGATGAGGGTGCTCGTAAAGGCTGGTGCCTGTATGAGCTGGGTTGTAAGGGGCCTGTGACACACAATGCCTGTGCAACCGTCAAATGGAACAATGGTACCTCTTTTCCGATTCAGTCAGGGCATGGCTGTATCGGATGTTCTGAGCCTGATTTCTGGGATGCCGGAGGATTTTATAAAGCGCTTTCTACGGGTAGCAATAACCCGGGTAAGTGGGCGCAGGGTGCTTTGGCAGCAGGTGTTGTTGGGGGGCTGGCTTCGGCTTACCTGAATAAAAATACTAAAACGACAGCTCAGAAAAATGTTCAGCCTGTGACTTTAGACGATATGGGAGGCAGTGATGAATGAAGTTGAATTACTAAATTGGGCTCGTGGCCCTGGGTTGACCTATGCCATCGTATTTATGGTATTTGGACTGACCTTGAGGATTATTGAAATTCTTTCTTTGGGTCGGCCAGCAGAGCTGGCTGAAGTGCGAGCCAGTGGTGCTCGCGATGGCTTGATGATGATTCTTAAGCGTTCTATTCCCGAACCGAAAAACTGGAAATTTATTACCGCTTCCTACGTTTTTCATGTGGGGTTGTTGATCGTTATTTTCTTTTTTATTCCTCACACCCAGTTATTTCGAGATGTGTTCGGGGTGTTCTGGGGTGGCTGGCCGAGTTACATCATAGACTTCTTTACCGTACTGAGTATTGCGGCTCTGATGTATACCCTGGCTCAGCGCTTTACCGATCCAGCACGCAGAATCCTGAGTAAAATGTCTGACTATCTCGCGTGGGTAGTCACCTTTTTGCCATTGTTAACCGGGTATATGGCTTATCATCGGTTGGGTATGGATTACACCACCATGCTGGCAGTGCATATCCTGTCAGTGGAATTATTGATGGTGGCATTACCTATCAGTAAGCTGACTCATGTGATTACCTTTACTATGTCCCGATTTTATACTGGGTCGAATAATGGACGAAGGGGGATTCAGTCATGAGTACATCATTTGAGCAGGGCATTAATACGCTGAAAAAGGTCATCGATGCACCAATAGCATCGTATTTCTCCAGTTGCACTAACTGCGGTATTTGTTCTCAGGCCTGTATCTTTTTTACCGAGACGCAGGATGCCAAATATACACCCATCCGTCGTGTCGAGCCGATGCGCAGAATCTGGGAGCAGGAGTATACCGTGGTGGGTAAGCTTAAAAAACTGGTTGGTCTGAGCAAGGCGGTAACTGAACAGGATTTAAAAGATAACGTCGAGCTGGCTTTCGAAAGCTGTACCACCTGTGGCCGTTGCACCATGATGTGCCCGGTAGGTAATGACATTGTGTATATGATTCGCAGGATGCGTGAAGGCCTGACCGCTGCCGGGCTGGCCCCCCCATCGTTACAGGCTGCCGCAGTACGTACGCTGGAGAAAGGCAGTGTAATGGGGTTCCCGATGACAACCCTGAGCGCCATGGTGATGGCGGCGGAGAAAGAAACCGGTATCGACGTCAATATCGATGTGCCTAATGTGGATTATCTGTTGCTGTTGTCTTCAGCGGAAGTGATGCAGTTTAATGAGATTATTGGTGCTCTGGCACAGATATTTAAAGAGGCGGGGGTAACCTGGACACTGAGCTCCAAAGCACATGAAGCGGGTAATCCAGGTATGCATATGGGTGCTTCTGATATTGAAGCGATGATGATCAATCGTATTGTCGACGCTGCGGAAGAATTGAATATCAAAAATGTGATTAGCCCAGAGTGTGGACATGCTTATATGGCGATTCGTTGGGAAGGTCCAAATGTGATCGGGCGACCTTATCCTTTCAAGGTTTTTCATATTGTCGAGGTGCTGGATCAATTACGTTCTGAAGGCAAGTTGAAAACCTTGGGCAGCATGGATGAACGCCTGACTTTTCACGACCCCTGTCAAGCCGCACGCCGTGGTGGCGTCAACCAGCCGCAGCGTAACCTGTTGAATATGGTCACTTCCAACTTTATCGAAATGAAAGATAACCAGGCCTGTAACTGGTGCTGCGGTGGCGGTGGTGGTATGAACACTATTGAAAAAGCCGAGCCGTTGATGCGTCAGGTATTTCATCGTAAACGGCAGCAGATCGAAGAGCTCAATGTCACTACAGTGGTCACCATGTGCGCGACCTGTCGCAATACGCTGGAAGAAGGCATAGAAGAAAATAATATGAATGTCGAGGTGCTTGGATTAACCGAGCTGGTTGCTAACCACCTGCTGAAGGAGAAAGAATTATGAATGAACGCATCGTAGTTGATCCAATTACCCGAATCGAAGGTCATTTGCGTATCGAGGCTGAAACCGATGCCAATGGCAATATTATTGGCGCCTCCAGTGCAGGAACTATGGTTAGAGGTATTGAAACCATACTCAAGGGTCGCGATCCACGCGATGCCTGGGCTTATGCTCAGCGTATCTGTGGTGTTTGTACTCTGGTGCATGGTATAGCATCGGTGCGTTCGGTGGAAAATGCTTTGAATTATAAAATTCCAGCCAATGCCCAGTTGATTCGTAACCTGATGATTGCCGCTCAGTATGTGCATGATCATGTGATGCATTTTTATCATTTACATGCGCTGGACTGGGTGGATGTGGTTTCAGCATTGAATGCCGATCCAAAAGCCACTTCGCAACTGGCACAATCATTGTCCAAATGGCCTAACTCATCACCGGGTTACTTTTCTGATGTGCAGAAGAAGATCAAACAATTTGTCGACTCCGGGCAGTTAGGTATCTTCGCCAACGGTTACTGGGGGCATCCCGCTTATAAATTGCCTGCAGAAGCGAACTTGATGGCCGTGGCTCATTATCTGGAAGCACTCAGCTGGCAGCGTGATGTGGTGCAGATTCATACCATTTTTGGTGGCAAGAACCCGCATCCGAATTTTCTGGTAGGTGGTGCACCTTCACCCATTAGTGGGGTGGCTGGCGATATGGGTGCTACCGCACTGAACATCCTGGGCTTGCAGGAAATACGCAGTATCATCAATAAGATGATGGATTTTGTGAATAACGTGTATGTGCCAGATACCATTGCCATTGCTGGTTTTTACAAAGACTGGTTTAAGCGCGGTTCAGGGGTGCGTAACTTCATGACCTTTGGTGATATGCCGGAAAAAGGCATGGATGATCCCTCCAGTTACTTTATTCCGAGCGGAGCTATTCTGGATAGAGACTTATCCAGGATCCATCCGGTAGACCTGAACGATCCTGAACAGATTAAGGAATTCATTGCGCATTCGTATTATGACTACTCTTCGGGCAAGGATGTCGGTTTGCATCCCTATGATGGTGAAACCAACCTTAATTACTCCGGTCCTAAACCACCTTATGATTTTCTGGATATTGAAAATAGTTATTCATGGTTGAAGTCCCCTCGCTGGAAAGGACAGCCTATGGAGGTCGGTCCATTGGCCAGGGTGTTAATGCTTTATGTAACGGGGCATGAGCCAACTCAGGAATTAGCGGGAGCAGTATTAAAACAGCTTGATGTTCCTCTGGAGGCCATGTTCTCAACTCTGGGGCGTACTGCAGCACGTACGCTGGAAACCAAACTCATTGGTGACCAGATGCATGTGTGGCTGGATAATCTGATCGGTAATATTAAATCCGGTGACCTTAGTGTACATAACGAAGAATTCTGGGAGCCATCATCCTGGCCATCCGAATGTCGTGGTGTCGGCTTTATGGAAGCGCCACGTGGTGCGCTAGCGCACTGGATCGTGATTAAGGATCAAAAGATTGAAAATTATCAGGCCGTTGTACCTTCGACCTGGAATGCTGGGCCGCGCGATGCAGAGGGTCAGGATGGGCCATATGAAGCGGCATTGACAGATAATCATCAATTGTTCGATCCCAAACAGCCGGTTGAAATACTGCGCACCATACACAGCTACGATCCCTGTATAGCCTGTGCGGTGCATGTGACTGATCCTGATGGAGAGGAGTTGATTAAGGTTAAGGTCAGGTAGGTTTCAATTCATTTGAGTGGCAAAGGGATTTGCCACCGGGTTCAATGCTATTCATACTATGAGCTGAATTGCTGGCTTTAAAAATATAATGCTGCCGCGCTACCGCACAGCGTCATAATGAATAAAAACCATTTAAGATGCTCTGGTCTGGCCTTGATTGCAAACTTTACCCCGTGATGAGCACCGAGCATCATGGTTGTAGCCAGTATCAATCCTGGAACCCAGCTCACCTGATCTCGCAAAATAAAGATCATCAGTGCAATACTGGTAAATCCCACTGTGCAGGCTAACTTTAATGCATTGGTTTTTACCAGGTCATAGCGTAAAGATCCAGCAAGTGCCAGGATCAGCACAAAACCGACACCGGCCTGTATAAAGCTACCATAAAAGCCAGAGATGAATAAGGTGCCCCAGGATGAGGGTGTCTTGCTCACGAGTTTGGGTATAGTACTCGGTTCAGGTAAGATGACTGATGGGCGGATCAGGATGATTAACGACATAGTGACCATGGTGATCAATAAAACCGGTTTCAGGTAAGTGACTGGGGCATAAGATGCTACCAGCGCGCCAAGAATGCCACCTATGGATAAGGGGATAAACAGGCCTTTGATGTCATGTAATGGTAGTTGACCATGCCCGTGAAAGCTTTTAATAGCCCATACGCCCTGTAAAAAAATACCGACTCGGTTGGTCGCGTTAGCAATATCAGCAGGCATTCCAAGCACCATCAGTGCGGGCAGTGTCAAATTCGAACCTCCACCAGCTAAAACATTGATAATACCTGCGATATAGCCCAGTACCAGCAGGGTTAAGATTTGAAGCGCGCTATAATCCATACCAGTAATTCTCAGTGATTATTTTGGTGGGTGATTTTTTTTTGCAAGAAATGTTAAAGCCTTACTACTGGTAATAACGATATGCTTAAATTGATCGAATAGTTCCTTATTTAAGTCTTCGCTTGAATTACTACGGTCAACATAAATGATGCCGATTGCCTTATCGTTGATAAAAAGTGACATAGAAAAAAAATTATTCGTCATGGTGCTGGCCAGAAAGCTTTGCGGGATTATTTTGTGATATTTGGCAAAGGTATTGGCGTTGATCCATATGGCCTGAGGTTTAGTCAGCAATGCCTTTAGCAAGCCAGCCTTACTGACTCCTATTTTAAAGTGTCGAAGCGGTGATTCTGGGCTCAGCCCAATATTCATCCTGCTTTGCAGGTTTTCTCGATCTTTAGATAAAAGTATCAGACTAACTCTGGTGAATCCGAGTTTGTCGTGCAGGCCATGGATGCAAGCATTGAGAATTTGAGACTGGCTGGTTTTCGGGGTTTTTAACAGATCCCTGATTTCTTTGAGTATAATTTCATATCCAGCGGAAGTGATATTTTCTGAGGCGCTTTGAGATATTTCTTCAACCACTGGTTCGGGTTTTTTGATATCAGGCAGAAGAATTAGTCTCGCTGCTGCATGCCAGGAATCTTTCAGGAGTGTGTTTCGTGCTGCCTGTACAGAATTTTGATGGATCTCTCTAATAACCTTGTCTAGCGGTAATCTCAGGTATTCAGCAAATTTTTGCTGGGTTTCTAGCATTTGATCGCTGTACCAGTCATCCTGGCTGTATTTGCATATCAAAGAGAGGAATTTAATGAGTTGAGCGCGTTTACCAGTGTCATCTTGAATGGGTATGGCTCTAAGCATAAGACTTGGCAGGTTGAATTTGTTGGCTATGCTGAGAGTAAGTTCGTCAAATTTAAAACCAAAAACTTTCTCCTCGCTGCTTTCATTATGCGCGGTGAGAAAATATTTCTGGTAGTTATCAAAGTCATAGGTACAGCAAAGTAATTCACCAATATAGGCTAATAAACCTGTGAGTTTTATCGGTTCTATCTGCGTGTAGCCAGTCATCCGGGCCCATTTTTCAGTTTGTTCTTCATTGTGAAAGCTGCGGTTGATGATTTGCAGGAAGTGTAAAAATTGTTCGGGTTTCTGGAGTTGCTCCTCAGCCACAGGAGTGTTTTCAAACAGTATGCGCGTGGTATGTTCACCTAATAGGGAAATAGCTGATTGCGGCGATTCGACTGGATCACGGTTTGATGTTGAGTTATGGTTTGAATTAACCTTTATTAATAGCCCTAAAGATAGCCCCGGATCTCGTGTCGATATTTGAACCAGATTATGTGCCTGATGTTCATTCTCGAGTAACTCAATAATTTCATTGTGATGAATAGCAAGAGCTGGAATGATATGGGAGTGTTTCTGCATCCATTGCTGAGCTTTTTCGATGGACATTAATCAGGGTGTCTTATAATGATTAAGATAGATTATCGGGTATTATGCTTCTTCAAACCTTGATGCTCCTAATGCCAGAAGTTGTTTACCATGAATATGTTTTACCAGAATTTCACGGTCAGCTTCGTGGATATGTTCAAAGTCCAGAGCTATTTTGTAGTGTCCCTGTTCGTCTTCTGTAGGTTCGCAGTTAACAACTCGGGCAAATACGAGTATTTTCTGTTTGCCGGGATTAAGCTTCAGGTGTAACTCGAGGATGTCCCCCACATTGGCTGATTCTTCAGATAAAAATGATATTCCCTGTGCACTCAGGTTCACCCGTTTTTCCAGGGTTGTGAATTTGTCTTCGTCCTGAAATATTTTATCGGTCAGAATATCTAGCTGCTCTTGGAGCATGCCAAGATAACGGCCGAGCTCAGGCATCTTTATGCTGATTTTTCTTAAGTCAGTCCGGTGTTGTTCGAGCTTGAAATTGAATTCATTACGTATCGAAAATTGCTGTGGGTCGTTCCAGAAATTTTCAAGTTTTTCAGGGACTTTCTGTTCATCGATAACCTCGGCTTTCATACTGACAATATCTTCGATACGGAAAAAGCGTCTTCTTTCCTGCGTCATGTCTAATTACTCCTTAACAAAGTCAACATTTGCGGATGGTGACTCTACATAGATAGGTTCGTAATTGCCGTGCAGTATACTGATTTCTACACGTCTATTTTTCGAGCGATTTTCCCAGCTATCATTAGGCACCAGAGGCTGATTATCTGCGTGCGCCTGAATTTCCATACGTTCAGGGTCGATTCCTCCATATTCAATAAAAAAGTGCACTACACTAGCGGCACGTTTGGCTGAAAGATCCCAGTTTGAGCGGAATTGGGAGGTATTTATAGGGATGTCATCGGTATGACCAGCGATAATAAAGTGGCCATCGCGTTGCTTTAGGACGTTTGCTATTTGCTTCAGGATGGGGGTGAATGCTGGCTTAAGGTCGGAGTCACCTGATCCAAAGGAGCCTTTTTCTCGAATTCGAATCAAAACTCGGTCGTTGAACCCTTCAACTTCAAGTAAACCTTCGCCTATAGCTTCAGCCATTTCTTTTTTTAATTCCTCTGCTTCTTCCTTGGCCTGCTGTCTGGCCTTAATCTGAGCTAAAGCTTCTGCATCAGCCAGTATCTTGTCGTTGACTGAAGACGTATCAGTAAAATCCAGATTAGTCTTCATATCATCGATGGTTTTTTCGCGCATTAGTTCTAACGGTGTCACTTCAGTAGGCTTGCCGGGGCTATATTCTTTGGCGATAATACTGGTACCTTTTGGGATTTCAGTGGCTCTGATGTCGCGTTGCACACCGAATGCATTCTTCATGGCGCCGGCCACTTCTTTGTACTTGAGAACATCCATTTCTGAGAAAGAAAGTAGTAATACGAAGAAGCACATCAACAAAGACATCATGTCGGCAAAGGTGGCCATCCAGGGGGGCAGGCCGGGTTCACAGACTGGACAATCGTTTTCTTCACTCATCAAGATAGCCTTGCCTATTCTTCTTCTCGCTTACCTTCTGGCAGGAAAGCACTCAGCAGTTGTTTCATGACTCGGGGGTTGGTGCCATCCTGAATGGCAGAGATAGACTCCAGTATCAGTGATTTATTCAATTTTTCCGACGCACTGATCAGTAATAGTTTTTCTGCCAATGGAGAAGCAAATGCGTTCGCAATAACCGCGCCATATAAAGTAGTAAGTAGCGCTACCGCCATTGCTGGACCAATTGCAGCAGGATCGCTCATATTGGATAGCATCTGTACCAGACCTATCAGTGTGCCTATCATACCCAATGCGGGGGCATAAGTAGCCATGGCCTTGAACATATCAGCACCTTTGGCATGTCGCTCAATAGTTAGATTAATGTCTTTGGATAATAATTTATTGACGATTTCAGGGGAGTGTCCATCTATGCATAACCCTATGCCTCGTTGTAGAAAAGGGTTGCTTATTTCACGTCCTTCCAGTGCAAGAAGGCCTTCCTTACGCGCAATTTGGGCCATTTCAACCGCTTCCTCAATTAGACTGGTTGGATTATCCATTTTGTACATAAAAGCTTTCATACCAACCTTGAAGGAGCCCAGGAAGTCAGCCAGGGTGACGCGCATCAGGGTAACGCCAAATGTTCCGCCGATGACGATCAGGATGGACGGTAAATTAACGAAGATTATGATAGGCCCACCAACAGCTATCGCTGAAATAATGATGCCAAAAGCCGAAATAACGCCGACTAGACTTGCAATGTCCACTGATAAAGCTCCAACGTAAATGTTTTAGGTTTAACGAATAGTTTAGACGATTCTATCGGTTTTTTAATTTTCACGGCATTATGGTATGGAAGTCGTTGTATTACAATTCATATGCGATCAAGCTCCATTGTGCGAATTAAATAAACGATTCCTGTGGTAAATATTGATTCAGATCGATTTTGTTAAAATAGATTAATTGGAAAGAGTTGCAGTTGACTTAAGTCATTTGTCAATACGGACTAATTTCTAAAATGGACGCCAATTAACTGTTATGCTAGGAAAACTTTATCATCATGCCACAAACGCTGGATTTTGACCAAAATTTAATTAAAAAGTACGATAAGTCCGGGCCTCGTTATACCTCGTACCCTACTGCGCCGCAGTTTACCTCAAAATACACTGAGGAAACGTTGAAAAAAAGTATTCAGCGCAGTAATACTGAGATGATTCCCAAAGCGTTATCACTATACGTTCACATTCCTTACTGCGACACCATTTGTTATTACTGTGCCTGTAATAAAATTATAACTAAAGATCACTCGGTAACTAAAGGGTACCTGAGTTTACTAGATAAAGAAATGCAGATGCTGTCACCGTTGTTTGATACGGATCGAGAGCTGGATCAATTACATTTGGGGGGGGGGACACCTACTTTTTTGAGTGATCAGGAGATGATCTCTTTAATGGGATTGATTGAAGATAACTTTAAGGTTTCAGAGCAGTGTGAGATGTCTATTGAGATTGATCCTCGTAAGGTCACCAATGAATCTATAAAGTTGCTGTTCAATATCGGCTTTAATCGGATCAGTCTGGGGGTACAGGATTTTGATACTAAGGTCCAACAGGCTGTAAATAGGGAACAGAGTTATGAAATGGTGAGAGATCGTCTGGTGGTCGCTCGCTCGGTGGGAGTTGACTCGATCAATATGGATTTGATCTATGGCTTGCCTTTTCAAACCGTTAAAACCTTTGAGAATACACTGGATAAGGTCATTGAGTTAAGGCCTGATCGCTTGTCTATTTTTAACTATGCCCACCTGCCAGAACGTTTCAAGCCTCAGCGTCGAATAAATGAGTCAGATTTGCCTTCACCAGCTATGAAACTCGATATATTGCAGTTGACAGTCGAAAAGCTACAGCAAGCTGGCTACGTCTATATTGGAATGGATCATTTTGCTCTGGAGAGCGATTCTATGGTCAAAGCTCAGAAGGAGGGCACCTTGCAACGTAATTTTCAGGGATATTCGACGCATGCTGATACAGATCTTGTGGCTATAGGCGTTAGTTCTATTGGTTCTATCGGCGACAGTTATAGTCAGAACAGTAGTAATATTGATGACTACACTGCTAGTATTCTAGCGGGCAAGTTACCCATAGTGCGTGGTCTGGTGCTAACTGATGAAGATTTACTGCGTAAGCAGGTTATCAATCAGCTAATTTGTCATTTTCGACTGGATATTCCACTGGTGGAACAGCAGTGGGGTATCAGTTTCCGGAAATATTTTTCTAAAGAGCTTGCGCAATTGAAGAAAATGGAACAGGAAGGGTTACTTTCTCTTGATAATAATACGATACAGGTGGAGCCTAAAGGCCGTTTCTTAATCCGCAATATCTGTATGGTTTTTGATGCTTACCTTGAAAATAATACGGTTAAATATTCTAAGGTAATCTAGGAGTCTGTCAGGTTATTGGCCAAAATGCCATTCCCTCGCTACGATCACCTAAACCCTACAGGCTCCTGGTGGCTGTAATTTTTTTGTCAAAAAAGCGGGTCTAAAATGATTCAGACTCTTCGCAGTTGGTTACCATCTGATTTAGTTTATCCATATCCAGAATGTCGACCTGTTTACGGTTGATTTTTACAACTTCCTGTTCCTGAAAGGATTTAAACAAACGACTAACCGTTTCAACTGCTATGCCCAGGTAGCATGCGATGTCATGTCGGGACATAGGGAGCATGAAGCTGTTAGGTGAAAACCCTCGGCGTTTGAATCGAGTTGATATGCTTAACAGAAAGGTGGCAAGGCGCTCGTGAGCAGTCTGCTGGCCGAGTAAAAGCTGGTGTGAGTGGTCACAGTTAAGTTCATGCCCCATCAGCTTATAAACCTGATGGCGCAGGTCTGGAAGTACGCTGCACAATTCATCAAGCTTGTTAAAAGGGAGCATGCAATACGAAGTAATGTCCAGGGTTGATGCATAACATCTATGAGAATCATGTTCCATGCCGTCCAGGCCAAATATTTCGCCCGGTAAATGGAATCCGAGTATTTGTTGTTCTCCGGTTTTTTTGGTTAGATAGGTTTTTACCCCGCCTGATCTAACGGCATAAAACCCGTGAAATTCATCTTTGGGCTGATAGATCATGGTGTTGGGTTCCAGTTTTCTGGGTCGCTCAATGTGCTCATCAAGCTGACAAATTTCTTCAGTAGATAGTCCCCGAGGCAGGCATAGTTCTGACAGACTGCAGGCTTCGCAGCTCACTTTAAGCTGTTTGGCTAATTGTGCTTGATTCATGCTGTTCGTAATCCTTTGATAGATTCATTTGCTGAGTACAGGGTGCCTATTATGACTAATCTCAGCCTTTAGAGATATATGTCATAAAAAAAATATACACTTGACCCAAGTCATTTTCTCAATTGCGACATATTGTCACACTCGCTGCGCTTTAAATCCAATTTTATATGAGGCCATGTTTTATGGAAACCTACAATTATAAGGTCGTACGGCAATTCGCCGTTATGACAGTAATCTGGGGAATCGTTGGCATGTTAGTAGGTGTATTAATTGCGGCTCAGCTTATTTGGCCGGAATTGAGTTTTGATACACCCTGGCTAACATACAGTCGATTGCGGGCACTGCATACCAATGCGGTGATTTTTGCGTTTGGTGGATCTGCGCTGTTTGCTACATCTTATTATGTAGTACAACGCACCTGTCATACGCGCCTGTTCAGCGATGGACTAGCGGCTTTTACCTTCTGGGGATGGACGCTAATCATTCTGCTGGCAGCAATTACATTGCCGTTAGGTATTACTTCCAGTAAAGAGTATGCCGAGCTGGAATGGCCTATCGATATCCTGATCGCAGTGGTATGGGTAGTATACGCGCTGGTGTTCTTCGGAACCATTTTAAAACGTAAGGTTAAGCACATTTATGTGGCTAACTGGTTTTATGGGGCGTTTATCCTGACTATCGCAGTTCTGCATATTGTGAATAGTGCTGAAATGCCAGTATCGTTCACTAAGTCTTATTCTGCCTATCCAGGTGCTATCGATGCCATGGTTCAATGGTGGTACGGGCATAACGCAGTAGGTTTCTTCCTGACAGCTGGTTTCCTCGGTATGATGTATTACTTCATTCCTAAGGTTTCTCAACGTCCGGTTTTCTCTTATCGCTTATCAGTTGTGCATTTCTGGGCGTTGATCTCCACTTATATGTGGGCAGGTCCTCACCATCTACACTATACAGCACTGCCTGACTGGGCTCAGTCTCTGGGCATGGTGTTCTCTTTGATTCTGCTGGCCCCAAGTTGGGGTGGTATGATCAACGGAATCATGACGCTGTCTGGCGCATGGCATAAGCTACGTACTGATCCAATCCTTAAGTTCCTGATCGTTTCCCTGTCTTTCTACGGTATGTCGACCTTCGAAGGTCCGATGATGTCTATTAAGACGGTTAACGCGCTATCTCACTACACAGACTGGACGGTAGGTCATGTACACTCTGGCGCTTTAGGCTGGGTTGCTCTGGTAAGTATCGGTTCTATTTATGCACTGATTCCATGGGTATTCAACAAGGACGGTATGTGGAGCACCAAGCTGGTTGATACTCACTTCTGGATTGCTACCGTAGGTGTTGTGTTATACATCTGTGCCATGTGGATTGCGGGTGTTATGCAAGGTCTGATGTGGCGTGCGGTTAATGCTGACGGTACTTTAACATACAGCTTTGTTGAATCACTTGAAGCTACCTATCCTTTCTACTTTGTGCGTCTGTTGGGCGGTCTGTTATTCCTTACTGGAATGCTGCTGATGGCTTTCAACGTTTTCAAGACTATCGCCGGTTCAGATATTACCGACGTAGAAGTCGCACAGCCTGCACATTAGGAGAATAGCTATGAGTCATGAAGTAGTAGAAAAGAATGTCGGTCTGATGGCAATCCTGATTGTGATTGTGATCAGCATGGGTGGTCTTGCTGAAATCGTTCCTTTATTTTTTATCAAGGATACGACCGTGCCGGTTGAGGGGCTTAAGCCTTATACCGCTTTACAGCTGGAAGGTCGCGATATTTATATACGTGAAGCCTGTAATGCATGCCACTCGCAAATGGTTCGACCTTTCCGTGCTGAGACCGAGCGTTATGGTCATTACTCTGTAGGTGGTGAATTTGTTTATGATCATCCGTTCCTATGGGGTTCCAAGCGTACGGGTCCGGATCTGCAGCGTGTAGGTGGTCGTTATTCCGATGACTGGCATGTTGCACATTTGACCAACCCACGTGACGTGGTACCTGAATCAAATATGCCTGCGTTCCCCTGGTTAGCTGAAAATAAGCTAACTGGCGAAATGACGGCAGATAAGATGAAGGCACTGAAGCTTGTGGGTGTTCCTTATACCGACGCAGATATGAAAGGTGCAGCAGACGCCGTCAAGGGTAAAACCGAGATGCAGGCGCTAGTTGCATACCTGCAGCATCTGGGTACTGCGGTTAGCATTAGATAAGGGGGCGGATATGAGTGCAACAGTACACAGTATCTGGACACTGGTTCTAATGATCACAGTTCTTGGTGTATACGCCTGGGCCTGGAGTTCAAAGAGAGAAGCTGACTTCGCAGAAGCAGCGAATCTCGCTCTGGACGACAGTTTTACAAATCCAGAAAAGGAAGAATCACAATGAGTAACTTTTTCAACTGGTGGGTAATCGTAATTGCCCTGGGAAACATTGCAGCCTGCTATTGGCTGATTGTGTGGACCATGAAGAGACGTCCTGAAGAGAGTGCAGAAGGTGAAGCCACCGGTCACTATTGGGATGGACTACAAGAGTTAAACAGTCCGCTACCAAAATGGTGGTTGTGGATGTTTTATATCACAATGGTCTTTGGCCTGTCCTATCTGGTGCTCTTTCCAGGTTTGGGTAACTTCCAGGGTTATTTGGGTTGGAGTTCACACGGTCAGTACGATCAGGAAGTGGTGGATGCTGATGGTAAGTATGGTCCGATCTTTAAGAAGTTTGCTGCAACGGCTATCCCAGTTTTGGCAAAAGATCCGGTTGCTATGCAGGCTGGTAAAAGGTTATTCGGCAACTACTGCTCACAGTGTCATGGATCGGATGCCAAGGGTACAAAGGGATTTCCAAACCTGACTGATAATGATTGGCTGTATGGCGGTGCGCCAGAACAGATCAAAACCACTATCATGAATGGCCGGAACGGTATAATGCCGACATGGGGTCCTGTTCTGGGTGAGAAGGGTGTTGAGAATGTGGCTAACTATGTTCAGTCTCTAAGCGGGCGTCAGGTAGATGCTGCCTCAGCTGAAGCAGGTAAAGCTCAATTTCAAACTCTGTGTGTAGCCTGTCATGGTGCTGATGGTAAAGGGAATCAGTCTTTGGGTGCCCCTAACCTGACTGATAATATCTGGTTACATGGTGGTACCGTTGCTAGCATTAAAAATACTATTACCAATGGTAGGAATAGTACTATGCCGGCACATAAAGTATTTCTGGGTAATGATAAAGCCCACTTGTTAGCAGCTTATGTATATAGCTTCTCTAACTAACTAGAAATAAGTTAACTCCCCCCGCCGGGAAAGAAGCGAAGATTTGTCTCCTTGGTAAATCGCTTCTTTTCCCGGCATTTTTTTGTCTGCTGTTCATAGGATAATAAGGCCTCAACATTTCACCTGTATCATGAGCTCTGGCATGTTTCTGTCTATTACCTGATTCCACCTTAAATTAGACTAAAAAATTCCAGCTAACTCCGCCCCGGCAAAATAGGTTAGGATATTTATCAACTGATATTAGAGGAGGTTGAAAATTGTTTTTGTCCTTTTGGTATAGATCTAGTTATATAAAACGATTATCAGCCTTGTTGTTGGTGCTTTTTCTCACTGCCTGTAATGAGTCTCATCAAAAGGTTGCTCTGGGAACCCTGGAGCGGGACCGTATAGCGCTATCAGCAACCACTAATGAAGTGGTGATAGACCTTCCTGTAGCTCCTGGGGCTTCGGTTACAAAAGGTACTGTTCTGGTCCGATTAGACGATACATTGCAAAAAGCACAGGTAGATAAGGCCGAAGCAGAGGTTGCACAGGCGCAGGCTAACCTGGAAAAGCTGCGGCGTGGAGCCAGGCCTGAAGAGGTGGCATCTGCCAGGGCAAAAGTGGTTGGGGCAAAGTCAGCATTAGCTGAAAGCCAGTCGAATTATGAACGTGTTTTGAGCCTGATCAAGCAAAAGCTGGTCAGTCACACCGAGCTGGACAAGGCACAGGCGGCGCGTGATTCCAATGAAGCCAGTTTACAGAGTGCACAGGAAGCCCTGTTGTTGTTAACCAATGGAGCGAGAGAAGAGGATTTGACAGCAGCAGAAGCTGTATTAAATGCCGCAAAAGCAATCCTGGCGATGGAAAATAAGCGTCTGGCGGATTTGACCATTAGCGCAACCCGAGATGGGATTTTAGATAATCTGCCATGGAATTTGGGAGAGCGTGTCACCACGGGTAGTCCGCTGGCTATCCTTCTCGCAGGTACGGCGCCGTTTGCCAGAATATATGTCCCTGAACCCAGTCGGGTAACACTACGTGCGGGTGAAACTTTACCGGTACATGTCGATGGTCTTGATCGGACGATCAATGGGCGCTTACGATGGATTTCTACCGAGCCTGCGTTTACCCCTTACTATGCGCTCAATCAGGAAGAACGCGCACGTTTAATGTATCTGGCAGAAGTCCAGTTACCGGATAGTGAAGCCCAATTACCCAATGGTGTGCCGGTTCAAGTCGAGTTGCCATGAGTGATTTTGTTATTAAGGCTACAGCGCTTAGCCGTAATTTTGCCGATGTAAAAGCCATACAACAGCTGGACCTGGAGGTCGAAAAAGGAAGGATTTATGGGTTCCTGGGCCCTAACGGTTGCGGCAAGACTACCGCTATTCGAATGCTTACCGGGCTTTTAATTCCGAGCTCTGGGGAGGTTGAGGTACTAGGGCATAAATTGCCAGAAGATGCCGAAGGATTACGCATGCATATTGGTTATATGACACAAAAATTCTCTCTGTATGACGATCTAACCGTCAAAGAGAATCTGCAATTTGTTGCCGATATCTATGGCCTTGCAGGGCGGCGGAAAAAACAACGAATCGAACAACTACTCGACTTTTACAACCTGGAAAAAAAGAAGAATCAGCTTGCAGGAAGTATGAGTGGAGGGCAGCGCCAGAGATTGAGCCTTGCTGCCGCGATACTGCATAAACCAGAACTGTTATTTCTGGACGAGCCAACTTCGGCCGTAGATCCGGAGAACCGACGTGATTTCTGGGAAAGACTGTTTGATCTTAGCGAGCAGGGCACCAGCATACTGGTCTCTACACATTACATGGATGAGGCGGAGCGATGCCATAAGCTGGCTATATTAGAGACTGGAATAAAGCGCGCAGATGGAACACCGGATGAACTGATGCAAAGTATGGGGGCGCAGGTCGTCGAGATCGAATCGTCAAATCTGCGTCAACTCAAGCAAAAGTTATTGAGTATTGATGAAGTAATATCGGCAGCTCAGCTAGGTTCAAGACTAAGAGTTCTGGTCAGAGATAGCATTGCTGACCCACTTACATTCCTGTCTCAACAGTCCAGTATCAATACAACGGACAGGTTGAATCTAGTCAGGCCCAGTCTGGAGGATGTATTTGTCACCAGTACTGGGGATGGGCGAAAATGAAATCACTGCTTAGAATTCGCGCCATATTCACCAAGGAGCTGATACAGCTAAGACGCGATAGAATGACCTTCGGCATGATGGTGATGATCCCTCTAATACAGCTGATGCTATTTGGGTATGCTATTAATACTAATGTCCGTCATATACCGGTAGGTGTCGTGGACTATAGCAACAGTGGCCTGAGTCGAATACTTGTTCAGACAGTAGATGCAACTCAGGTGGTTAAATTTACTGCCCACTATAGCGACTTGCCCCAGGCCTATGCAGCCATGGCAAATTCAGAGATACGTGCGGTACTGGTGATTCCAAAGGATGTCAGTCAGCGGTTGGCAAGACACCAGACAGTGGGGCTGGGGACTCCAGCCGCAACCAATGGTGAAACCAGTCGTCCTGTTGCACAGTGGGTGGTTGATGGATCCGACACCATAATAGCATCTGCAATAAAAAGTCTACGGGCTATGCCTCTGGTTGAATTGCTAGGCAAGCCCGCTAACCGAACTACGCCTACCTTTAGTGTGACTCTATTGTATAACCCAGAGCAGCGCAGTGCGGTGAATATTGTGCCGGGGCTGGTTGCGATTATTCTCACCATGACCATGATTATGTTCACTTCAGCGGCTATCGTACGTGAAAGGGAGCGCGGTAATATGGAAATGTTGATTACTACGCCTGTACGTTCGGTGGAACTCATGCTAGGCAAAATTATCCCTTACATCTTTATTGGTGCGGTACAGGTGACGATAATTCTGGGATTGGGGCATTTGCTGTTTAAAGTACCGATTAGTGGCAGCCTGTTACAGTTAGCAGGGGTAACCTTTCTGTTTATTACCGCTAGCCTGGTGCTAGGGCTGGTGATTTCAACAATCGCCAAAAACCAGTTGCAGTCGATGCAGATGACGATATTTGTATTACTGCCCTCTATCCTGTTATCAGGGTTTGTGTTTCCTTACGAAGGTATGCCTGTTGTTGCCCAGTATATTGCGGAAGCCTTACCGGCTACGCATTTTATGAGATTGATTAGAGGTGTTGTGCTACGACAGGCCGATATGCTCGATATGGTGCGCGACGTATACTGGCTGGCAGGTTTTATAGTGATTGCTCTTATTGTCGCGTCAGTAAGGTTCCACAAAAGGCTGGATTAGATGCTGCCCACTTTAAAAGCTCAAATCAGTCAGGGAAGCTCTATAAGCAATGCCACCAGGATAGATTTAACAATTGCTAACAGTTGATGTTTCAGGCAAACCTGAAAGCTGTCAGATAAAAAAATCCTGATACTGTTTTGGCGTGACTGCGACACGTTTTTTGAAATTTCTCTGGAAGTGGCTTTGATCATTGAAGCCAAGTGCGAGGGAGGTGTCTAGTATGCTATTACCGATTTGCAAAAGCCTTTTGGCTTTTTGGATGCGTTTGTCCAGTAAAAAAGCATGCGGTGATAGACCAAACTGCTGCTTGAAACAGCGCAAAAAATGGTAACGACTTAAGCCGGCCTGTTCGGCTAAATCATCCAGTGAAAATTGTTGTTCTAACTGCTCACAGATGAGTTCTTTTACCTTGGTCAAACGATGCGTATCATGCGATGGTTTATCTGAACGATGTTGAAGTCGATCTGCATGAAAACAGCGCTCGAGAAATTCGATTAACAGTGTTTCAGCTTTTAACACATTAGTTTGATTCATTAACTGTTTAAATAGCTGGTCAAAGTCTTTGAAATAGGCGGGATCAGTTTCGTAATGATTTATAAATGGTTGAAAATTGGGTAGTTTATGACCCAGCATGTCGCATTGAAGTTGCCCGATCCATTCGCTGTTAATAAACAGCATTCGGTATGACCATTGACCCTGTTTGGGGTTGCAGGAATGTACTTCGCCAGGATTGATAGTCACGGTATCACCCGCTTTAATCGTATAACTAATATCATTGTTGATGTAGAGAGATGTGCCAGCATCAATGACTCCGAAGGAGAATTCTTCATGCGAGTGAGGGTGGTAGCAGGCCGATGAGTTCGACGCCTGACGCATTTCTATAAAGGGCAGTCTTTCGTGCCGTTTTAGTATAACGGTATCATCTACTTTCATATATTCTCGAACTACAGCTGATTTTCAAATAAACATTAATAATACGCTGCCGGTTAACAGTGTAGCCATTAGTATATTAAACCCTATCTGCCGATTGCGCCCGTATAAATAGCGACTAATGACCTGACCGCTAGCCGCCCAGATCGAAACACCGCTAAGACAGGCAATAAAAGAAATGCAGCAGAAAGCTATCAGGTATAAGGAAACAGGAGCATTTGCATACACAAACAAGCCTACACCAGACATGGATACCAGCCATGCCTTGGGGTTGAGTGCCTGCACTAGCCCGCCCTGTAAAAAAGAAGGTGGCAGCATCTGATCGCTGGTCTGGTGATTATCCAGCCCTGAAGAGGTGGCGATTCTGTAGGCCATATACAATAGAAATCCTGCGCCCAGATATTTCATGCCGGTAGCGATCTCAGGTATTGCAATCAACAGGCTACCCATGCCTAATCCCATCAGGAAAACGATCAGGGTATAGGCAACAGTGGCCCCCAATACATGAGCAAAAGCCCTGCGAAATCCAAAGTTAGCACCAGCGCTGGTCGCAATAATATTCACCGGGCCGGGTGTAACAGCACCGATGAAAGTAAAAATCGTCATCGAAATAAAAACGCTTAACATTTGAAAATCCCACAAAAAGAGACTGCAACTTTAAAGCGGGCTGCTTAGTCGATATAGAACGAAATTGCTATATGATTTAGGTATCTTGATTAGGGCTTTAACAGAACCTCTGTTTCATTTGCCCATAGGCTGATCAATTCTATCTGAGTTGTTATCATCTTCTATTAGCCCTATGCTTCTTGGTTATAGCGCTAACGAATAGTATGTTGGAAAAGGAGGAACGAAACCTTCCCCCATTGATCGGTCTTTGAGTTTGGCGGGGTTCTGGTGCCGTGGTTGCTCTCGATAGTCGGAATGGTTTGAATCCTCTTTGCGAGGTTTTTTATTTCAGCGCCAGATGCCCGTAAAAAACCGATGCCTGGGACGCACCGGGAGTATGTGCGAATAGGGGTGAAAGGCTGAATGGAAGTGAGGGGCGTAGGCATGGCCTGTTCTAAAGCTATTTTGATGAAGAGACTGTAGGCGTTCTACCCGCTCATGGGTGTCAGGATGGGTTCGTAATGTTGAAGGCTGGTATTCGCGATAACCCGGTGACAGCATACGTCGCAAGGGGTTGATATTTTGTTGATCGATTTTGGTCAGTGCCTGTGCCAGAGATATCGGGTCTTCGGTGATTCTGGCGGCATCCAGGTCTGCATTGAACTCTCTCACCCGTGATAATCCCAGTTGCAGTAATGCACTGATCGCAGGAGTGATAATCAACAGCAGTAAACCCACTAGTGAAATTTTAATTGCGCCAGTTACTACCCAGGGTAATGCAATCAGGGTGCTCAGTACTCCAACTAGCGCAAGAAAGTGGCTCAGGCGGGTAAATATATCGGCCAGCATGAGTAAGCGCAGGTCATTATTTCTGATATGACTGATCTCATGCGCCAGCACTCCTGCTAGTTCGCGCGGAGTGAGCAAGTTGAGTAAGCCGTGGGTAATAGCAATCGCTGAATTTTGGTCTGAACCTACTGCGAAGGCATTCAGAGTTTGACTGGGTATCCAGTAAATTTCCGGTTGGTGTTTAAGACCTGCGCGATCACTCAGATCGTTTACCAGCATGAAAAGTGGTGGCGATTGTCGGGGGGCAATCGGGCGAGCCTGATACAGTTTAAGAATCCAGTAGGGTGAGATTTTTGGCAGGCTAAGGATCACTGTCAGCAGAGTGAGGAATATCCATGGCCACAGCTCCGGGCCAAGTATCAAACGGCTGATCCAGGCCAGCAACAGTGACATGCTGATCAGCAGAAAAAAAGTCTGCAACCTGTTTCTAAATTTATGCTTCGCTCGGAGTCGGTAATCCATAACTAAAACTTAATACTCTAAAATTTGTTTTCAAGTTTATACCAGCTGACCGGTATAAAAATAGTTATAAAAAAATTGATCTCAACCGAGAGATTTGAAATTTATAATTTTTTTTAGAATTACTGAGAACTTGTAATTTTTTTTTCGGTCTTTAAATTAGCTTTTCCTGCGGCCATCTTCGCACAGATATTTTCTTTATTTATCCAGCGAAGAATTCCCGCTTCAGGACTTGTTTTACGAAAACCTGACGCAGCATAGCCGACAGACTTTTTCCTGAATCTTAAACTGATTGGCTTTTCCCTGGCCGCGCTCAGCTTTCGTTCAAGTGTTAATAATTTGTTAATAAAAAAATCTCAGTCAGGAGAAAACGATGATTGAAATTAGGAATCTGTTTCGTGCTTACGATGAGTTTATGGCTGTACAGGATGTTAGCTTTTCTATCAACAAGGGGGAGATTGTCGGCCTTCTTGGACACAACGGTGCCGGTAAAACTACCATTATGAAAATGATTAGTGGTTATCTGGAGCCGAGCTCGGGAAACATCACTATTGATGAGCTGGACATTATTAATCAGCGCGAGCAGATACAGCAACGACTAGGTTATCTGCCCGAAGTGTTGCCGGTCTACCCTGAAATGAATGTAGCCGATTATCTGGATTATGTCGCCAGATTAAAAGGCATGGACAGTCAGCTGGCTATGCAGGAAGTTCGCCGTGTAGTTCATGCCACTGATCTGGGCAATAAACTGATCGCACCGATTTCAACCCTGTCGCGAGGATACCGTCAAAGAGTGGGCGTGGCGCAGGCGATACTGGGAAAGCCAAGCTTACTCATTCTGGATGAGCCCACCAACGGGCTGGACCCAACACAAACCCGACAGATGCGCGAGCTTATTCGTGATATCTCAAAACAGGCTACGGTTATTTTATCGACGCACATCATGCAGGAGGTGGATGCACTTTGCGATCGGGTATTGATCATGCGTAGTGGTGAACTGGCTCTGGATGCAACGCTTAATGAATTACGTAAAAGCAATCGTCTTTGCTTAAGTAGCGATATAGATGAGTCCTCTATGAGTAGTGTTTTAAAACCAGTTCAGGGTATACAGAACATTCAGCAAGTAGATGATTATTATCAAATCACGATCAATGAACAGGCTGACTTCAAACAACTGAGTAATCAGATCGCCAATCAGTTAATCAAAAATAATTACTCGTTGTATGAATTAAAACGCGAACAACGCGATCTGGAAAGCGTGTTCCGAGAAGTTAATGATCAGGTTACTGAGGAGGTGCGTGATGCTGCCTGATGCTGCTATTCGTCGAATTTCAATCAAGGAACTGACACTATTTTTTAACTCACCTGTTGCCTATCTGTTTTTGGCAAGTTTTGCAGCGGTGACACTATTTGTTTTCTTCTGGGGTGAAACTTTTTTTGCACGAAATATTGCTGATATACGCCCACTGTTTGAGTGGATGCCTTTGTTACTGATCTTCCTTACCAGCGCATTGACCATGCGTATGTGGAGTGAAGAACGTCATAGCGGGACACTGGAGTATATTTTAACGCAACCACTTCCCATCTGGCGTTTCGTGTTAGGCAAGTTTTTTGCCTGCTTTAGCCTGTTGTTCATCGCTATCCTGATCACCCTGCCCATTCCTGTTACAGTATCCATGATCTCTGATCTCGACTGGGGGCCTGTGTGGAGTGGTTACCTGGCAACCTTGTTGTTGGGTGCAGCTTATCTATCGGTCGGCTTATTCGTTTCAGCGCGTAGCGATAACCAGATTGTCAGTTTGATCAGTGCCACTGCTTTATGTGGATTGCTGTATCTGATTGGCTCACCCATGATTACCGATATCCTGTCTAATCAGATGGCCGAAGGGTTGCGTCTACTGGGCACTGGTTCGCGCTTTGCTGATATCACGCGTGGGGTTATCGATGTGAGTGATTTTGTTTATTACCTGAGCCTGATAGCCATCTTCCTGACCTTGAATACCTTCAGCCTGGAACGCGAGCGCTGGGCAAAAACCGGTAACAAACAGCATCATACAAAATGGTATGTAGGCAGTGGTCTGCTAGTAGCCAATGCCATCGCAATCAACCTGTGGATGGGGCAGGTCGATGTGTTACGTATTGATACCACACAGGGCAAGATTTATTCGATCTCTGATGCCACTAAAAACTATCTTGCGCAGTTACAGGAACCCTTGCTGATCCGTGGTTATTTCAGCTCAAAAACCCATCCTTTATTGTCTCCGCTGGTGCCACAGTTACGTGACCTGATTGATGAATATCAGGTGGCGGGTAAAGGTCAAGTCAGAGTTGAGTTTGTCGATCCACAGAGCTCACCCGAAGTAGAGCAGGAAGCCAATCAGAAATATGGAATCCAGCCTGTTCCATTTCAGGTATCAGACCGCTATCAGGCATCGGTAGTTAATTCCTACTTCAATGTGTTGATTCAATATGGCGACCAACATCAGGTGCTGGGTTTTCGCGATCTAATAGAGGTTAAACAAAAAGGTGAAACTGATCTCGATGTGTTATTACGCAACCCCGAATACGACATTACCCGAGCAATAAAAAAGGTCATGCTGGCTTATCAATCGGGCGGTAATCTGTTTGATACCGTGAAGGGCAATATTGATTTTACTGCCTATGTCTCTGCTGATGCACGTTTACCTGAAAAGTTAAGCGAGTTTAAACAGGCATTACAGAAAAAACTCGAACAGAAACAGCAGCAGTCCAATGGGCGACTACAGGTTAAATTTGTAGAGCCGGAAGCTAAAAATGGTGCGGTGGCTAAACAGATTGCGGACGATTATGGTTTTAAACCCATGGTTGCCAGCTTGTTTGATAACAAACCGTTTTATTTTTATCTAACACTAAGCAATGGTGATCAGATTGTGCAACTGCCCACCGCTAAGTTTAGCGCGGATGAATTTGATCAGGCGCTGGATGCTGGCATCAAACGATTTGCCAGTGGCTTTACCCGAACTGTGGCGCTGGTGGCTCCGAAAGTTGATTACCAGGCTATGCAAATGGGACTATCCAGCCAGCAGTTCAATCAATTACAAAAGGTTCTGTCAGCTGATCTGAGTATTAAAAACGAAGATCTTAGTGATGGCAGTGTCGATAGCGCTGCGGATATTCTGCTGTTGATGGCACCCAAAGATCTGGATGAAAAAGAACTGTTCGCGGTCGATCAATTCCTGATGCGAGGCGGTAGTGTGGTGGCAGCAACTTCCCCCTTTAGCGTAGATCTCGGGCGTAATCGATTGAGTATGAAACAACAAACCAGTGGTCTGGAAGACTGGTTAAAGCATAACGGCTTGAAAATAGAGCCAGAGTTGGTGCTTGATAACCAGAATAGTGCTTTTCCTGTTCCCGTAACACGACAGGTTGGCGGTTTGCGTTTTCAGGAAATACGTATGATCGATTATCCCTATTTTGTGGATATACGGGGTAAGGGCCTGAATCAGAAAAGTCCAATTACCGGCGATCTCAATCAACTGAGTATGGCCTGGAGTTCACCCATTACGGTAGATGAAAAGCTAAATGCCAATCGTCAGGTTACCGAGCTACTACATAGTTCGGATCAATCCTGGCGCTCCAGTTCAACTGATGTCATGCCCGAGATAGACAGCCGGGGGCGCAGCTCTATACATGCGACATCTGAGCTTGGTAGTGAACTACTGGCGGTAGTCTCGCAGGGGCGTTTTGATTCATATTTCGCAGGTAAGAAATCACCCTTGATAGGGCAGACAGCACAGCCTGACGACAAAGCTAAAGCGGATACGGCTGAAGCTAAGAAAGAGGATCAACAGTCCAGCATAGACAGTGTGATTGAGCACTCGGCTGATTCGGCGAGAATTATCCTTTTTGCTTCTAATGATTTTGTCAGTGATCAAGTTGTACAGCTTTCTGCGTCGGCTAACGGTAGTCAGTATCTGGGTGGATTACAGTTAGTGCAAAATACGCTGGACTGGGCGACGGAAGAAAGCGGGTTGCTATCCATTCGTTCACGTGGGCACTTTAATCGTACTCTGCCCCCAATGCCTGAAGGAGAACAGTTGTTCTGGGAAGTAAGCAATTATGTGTTAACCATCGTGTTATTGATACTGCTGGCAGTTGTGCAGAAGTTTAGACAGCGTCGCCGTAGCTATCAATATATTAAAAATCTAATGGTTTAGAGGAGAACAGAGCTATGAAGACACGTTTCAATACGGCCTTGTTTATTTTGCTGATACTGCAAATCGGTGTTGCTGTGAGTATGCATCATGCAAGCAGATCAGATGTGAACGAGCAATTTAATCAGCCTATTATGGATATCAGGGCATCCAGTGTAGAGCGTATCAGTCTGGATGATGGTAATGGCCAGGCCTGTGTACTGAGCAGGGTAAATAATCAATGGCAACTGGATAACTATCATCAACTGCCTGCAGACCAGAATAAAGTAAAGTCGGTGTTAGACAAACTGGAAAAAGATAAAAGTGGCTGGCCGGTAGCGACTACAGAATCGAGCCGTTTACGCTTTAAGGTAGCTGATAACGATTATCGCAAAAAACTGGTGTTGACAAGCGGCTCCGGAGATAAGGCATTATACCTGGGTGTTTCTCCTGGTTTTCGGCAGCTAAATGTGCGAAGACAGGATGAGGAACAAGTGTATTCGGTTAAGTTGAATGACTATGATTTCCCTCTAAAGGATGTGGACTGGATGGACAGGACTCTCTTACAACCCAAAGCTGATATCAGTTCGATCAGGGCGGCTGACTTTTCGCTAAGCAAGCAACAGGGAAAGTGGACGCTGGCGAATAGTGAGAAACCTGTAGACAGAAAACAGGTGGATAAAATCACCAGTACATTGTCTCACTTAAGGGTACAGAGTGCAGAAGACAAGACTGCTGAAGGAGACATTTATCAAATCGAACTGAGAGCGAATGATAAAGATTATCGGTATAAGCTGTTCAAGCTTGAAGACAATTACTACATCAGCAGGGATGATTATGACGTGGTGTTTAAGATTAGTCAGTCAGACTATGAAAGTTTAACCGTAGCAAATGTGGCGCAATTGCAGGAGAAGGAGAAGACGCAGGGATAGAAAGAAACCTGGATAGTGGATTTCCGTAAATCAAATACATATGTATACGCAGTTCAACCTGGAATCTGCAGTTGGACGAGTTGTAGTGCGTTTGAGGTGGTGTAGATTAAGGCGTGACGACGCGGAATAGCGAGCAATACCAGGGAGTTACAAGGCTTCCGCGTCCTGCTCACGCCCCTTACCTATGTCCCTATAGGCAAGGCTTCCGCGTCCTGCTCACGCCCCTTACCTATGTCCCTATAGGCGACGCAGGGATACACCGCCTCAAACGTGCCATTCAGTTCGTAGCAGGATTCACCTATTGAGTTTTCAGCATGGATGCTGTTATTTCGCGAATGCATGGACGCCTACATGGGCGCAGGTAGTATGAGCTCAGGGGTGAGTGAAGGTACTAGGCTATGGATGGTCGAAGGTAGAACAATGCAGGACGCCTAAAGGGATTTAGGTGATAGAGCGGAAGCACGACTCAAGGTAGGGGACGTAGGGCGAAGCAGGATGCCAGAGCCGATGCATATGAGCGTGAAAATACAAACTGACTATGATCGTTAACGAAACAGAGGGTTACCCACTAATACGAGCGGTCAACTGCGGAATCCAGGTTCAAACTCATCTGGATTATTAGTGCGTATAAAGCTAAATTTGACAGTAATATCCACATAAAATTCTAGATTTACCCATAGGCACTTCTGATCTGTAAGTGCCCTAAGTATACTCATCAAGAGGAGCTAATTGAGTACTCCGGTATTTTTCATAATATTTTCTAAGTTCTAATCTGTGGTAGGTAGGGATGCAATAAACAGGTATGTGCCCAGACTATTTTAAAAACCCCGACTGGGAGTATAAAAGTCATTCAAACTGACAGGTTAAACAATGACTGGATACATTGAAGGATTGTTACGCAGCAAAATCCCATCCAAAAGCTGTTGAATATTTCACAAAAAATTGTGACTGCATGTCTTTATTGATTAAATAAAAAAGCAGAGATTGATGGTGTTTAGAGGTCATTTGTTACGTTGTTTTAGTAAAACAATTTAAATGGGGGCTGAGTTAATGTGTTGTATACAATGCACTGTTTAAAGATTTTTGTCTTACGAAATTGTCATGCTCTGTCTGTCATAATTACGCGCGGTTTTACCTGCTTTAAGAAACCCTGATCTACCGATAAGTTACAGCCTGGCTTCGATCTTTGATCATAGAGCTCAGGCTGAATCCGTTTCAAAAAACAGTCATTACCCGATCTAATTTTTAAGCTTACCCACATTAAAAGATTCTCTCATGATTTATAAAAAAAGTCACAATATTGTTTTTCACTATTATGTATTACGGGATGTTTTTATGAATAATGCATTGATATATCAAATATCAAGTATTTGATTTGCGCGCTCTTCATGAAAGTCTTCCTGCGCTGTGTTTTGAGTTATAGCGCGTTTTTACAGGCTTAATAAAGAGTCTCAGGCATAGTTCTGATTAATATAGTTGAATCTGTATATTTTAAAAGGGGGCTGAGTAAATCGCGCACTAAAAAAACATGGATTCGAGTTGCCATTGGTGATGAATTGATGGGCTTAAAAGAACCCGGGCAAATAACTAGTGAGCAGGGTTTGATGAATTAATTTTAAAAGGGGGCATGGAGGGTAGGGCGGTGTCTTCATAAAGTATTTTTTGATAACGCTAAATTACGATCAAATTAATCAAACTTGAATAAAGTAGGTAGGGTGTATAGGATTCAAGGTAAGTTTCATTGGGAAACTTTTGAAATAAGACAAATAAGGGCTCTTCAAAAATCAGATGATTTAGAATCCTGAACGTGCTTTAGGGGCCTTTAACAATAGATATATTGTTCTGGGAGATCAACGTCAACTTCAGAGAGGATTACTAAAAGTAGATCAGATGAAGAGCGATGGGGGCGTTATTGAAGGTAATGTGTGGCATTTCCGTACAAAGTAACCGCAGGGTGAAAGCTTTAGTTACTTCCGTTACATTTTCATCAACTAGATGGGGTACGGGGTTAGTTGACTCTGACCCCATCAGGTTTTGATGACCCTCTACATCAGGGTGCGGAATGTCAGATATTTGATGTGGTACACAAATGATTACATATAGTAAAAAACAGTCACGATCCCGCTTGCTTTTGTCAAGCCTGGTTCTTGTGCTGACTTTCACATTAAGTGGCTGTACCCCAGAAGATGGCTCATCCAGCAACCCAGACTCGACCCCGACTCAGGTTCCTACCCAGGCCCCGACTCAGGTTCCTACACAGGTTCCTACTCATGTACCGAGTAGCAATCATCAGCCAACTGTCGGTATCAAGGTGCCTGAGAGCGCTATTTCTGGTCAGACGGTCACCCTGGATGGCAGCTCATTCGACTCTGACGGCGATACCCTTAGCTACCAATGGACACAGACGGATGGACCTGACATTGCTTTTTCGAATACCACAGGTTCCTCGCTTGTCTTTGTGGCACCGACAGTAGCACAAGTCACAGAGTTAACTTTTATATTGAGCGTGAGTGATGGCGAGCTCTCCAGCTCTGCAGTCGTGAGCGTTCAGATCACCCCCATACTTGACACTACTTCACCATCGGTCATTTCCAGATCACCTGAGCAGAATCAGAGCGGGGTATCACCCACCGTAGAGATCCGTGTCAGTTTCGATGAAGCACTGCTTGCAAGCAGTGTTAATAGTCAGAGTTTAGTGGTCAGTCAGAATGGTACTGTGGTTGCTGGTATTGTTAGCTATGACAGTACCAGTCACAGCATCACCAACAAGCCGATCTCGGCCCTTTCTGCTAGTGCCACCTATACTGTCACTCTGGCCAACACACTTAAGGATTCCGCGGGCAACGCCTTCGGCGGTTATAGCTGGAATTTCCAGACTAGCGATGCAGCTACGAATACCGATACCGTCGGTAAAAGAAAGTTCGATTTTGTGATAGGTGTTGATGGCGACTTTAAGGCAGCAAGAATCGCAGCGTCTAAATCGGGTGGAGAACGTTTTAGAATCTTCTTTCCCAATGGGGAGTATGACATTGGGGCTTTACTTATGGATTCAGATGAAAACCAGACAACTGATTTTCAATCAGGAAATGTCTCGTTTATCGGTCAGGATAATGTAAAAACGGTTATTTACAATACGGCTACGGTCGAGGGTCTTGCAACCTCACCCACTTTGCGCTTGCATGGGGATAATCTCTACTTTCAGGATGTAGCGCTGCAAAACAGGGCAAAAGTCGGTACCGGTCGTTTTACCGTTATCGATGAACGCGGTAAGCACACCATATACAAAAATGTGAGAATGCTCAGTGGTCAGGATACCTACTATACCAAGGGAGATAAGACGTATTGGGAAGGTGGTGAAATTCACGGTACCACAGACTTTATATGCGGAGGAGGGGACATATTCTTCCACGAAGTTTTGTTATGGAGCATGAAAAAAAGTGCGATATCCGCTCCTGCCAGTCATGAAAATAAATGGGGACATGTATTTAACCATTGCACCATTGATGGTACGGAGGATGGTTATTACTATGGACGTAACTGGAATGGTGGAGCAGCGATTTTTCTTAACACAGTCATGAAGAAGGTCGTCAATAACGCAGGTTGGGCAAATGGTATTAGCGATAGGACAAATCAAATATTGCTGGCTGAATATAACAGCAGGAAGTCAGATGGCAGCCTGGTTGATACCAGTAAACGTGCATCTCAAGCCACGGTACTGTCAGAATCTGAAGCTGCAAAATACACTATTGAGAATGTTCTCGGTGGTTGGGATCCCAGAAAAGATACCAAACAGGTGACTGCACCTCTGGTTCGTCAGGAAGGAACGAGTCTTACGTGGAACAACGCTCCCGATGCTCTCAATTGGGTCCTGTTTAGAAATGGCAAGTATCTAGACAATGTAACTACCAACAGCTACGACATCTCATCAATTGGTTCAGGTGACACAATAACCATTCGCGCTGCCAATGCAATGGGTGGTTTGGGTGCGGTTTCAAATTCAGTGACCATTAGTGACAGCAACAGTACTGGCAATCACAGACCCATCGCTAAAATTGGTTCTGTCACACAAAAGATACCCGGTGAGACGGTCACGCTTGATGGTCGTGGTTCTTCAGATGTGGATGGAGACATACTCAGCTATCTGTGGACTCAGACTCAGGGCAATATCATTACCCTGACGGATAATTCAAATCAGAGCTTGACCTTTGTTGCACCCAGGGTCACTCAGCCAACGCAGTACACTTTTAAGCTGACCGTGAACGATGGAGAACTCAGCGGTGACGCCAGTGTAACGGTGCTGGTGTCGCCTGTTTCCTCCGCCGGGTTATGCAACACAGCTGCAGAGGGCAACAGCCTGACGTTGAACTGTCCTTCTGGGCAAGTCATTAATGAAGTCACCTTCGCCAGTTACGGTACGCCTGGCGGTTCCTGCGGGTCATTCACAACAGGTTCATGCAATGCCAGCAACTCGGTGTCGGTTGTTTCTGAAGCCTGCAAAGGGAAGAATAATTGCACTGTGTATGCCGGCAATGACAGCTTCGGTGACCCATGCAGTGGTATGGTAAAAAAGCTGACTGCACAGGTGGCTTGTGGTAACGCAACGGATTCCAGCCCAGCTCCAGATCCAGGCCCGAATCCTGATACGGGCGCGGACGGAAACAGACTGACGCAAAATGGTAATCCGATTCACGCCAGATTCGATAAATATAAAGACTATATTGATAAAGTCGATAACGTTCTCTCCTATCAGCTTAACTGTGGGGGATGGCCTAAAAACCAGAGCTATGACAAGCCAGGAAATGGTGGTAACGACAAAGGGACTTTTGATAACGGCGCTACCACAATGGAAATGACGCTAATGGCGGATGCCTACAGGCGCACGGGTGATACCAGGTACATGCAATCGGCACGTAAAGCCATGGATTATATATTTGAAGCGCAGTACCCCGAAGGCGGATGGCCCCAGTTTTATCCACTGAGAGGTGGGTATTCAGACCATGTGACTTTTAATGATGATGCGATGTCGCGCATACTGACTCTTTTACAGAAGGCGTTGGATAGAGTGTACCCATTTGATACCGACGTGCTTACTGACGCACAGCGTTCTAAATTGCAGAGGGCCATCGATGGTGGTGTTGATTACATCCTAAAGGCTCAATATGTTCAAAATGGAAAGAAGACAGTTTGGTGTGCACAACACGGAAAAAGTGATTATCAACCTAAACAGGCCCGCAGCTATGAGTGGCCCTCTCTAAGTGGATCTGAATCGGTTGAAATTATCGGCTTTTTGATGTTTGTACCACAGACGCCTGAAATCAAACAAGCCGTGATAAATGCAGTGAACTGGTTTAATAGCCCCGACACTTATCTACAGGATTACGCTTACGAAAACGATAATTTCGTCCAGAGAAAGGGCAGTAGAGTTTGGGCCAGATTTCATGATCTGGAGACAAACCTGCCCGTTTTCAGTACTTATGATGCACCAATGTATGTCGGTCTTGAATATCAGGATAAGAAAAAACCAGGCTACAGATGGGGCGGTACCTGGGGTGAAAAAATTATCAGTTACGCAAAAAGTGTGGGTTACATTAATTGATTTACTAACTAGATTGTAGGTTTACCAACACTCAGGCTATAAGAATGGCTCGACACAAGGAGCTGAAAAGGAGTGTCCCCCAGGGGTACTTCATGCGTGAAGAAGCTTGCAGGCATTAGTCCCCTCTTGCCAAGAGCCGCAACACCGAGATGAGCCGTTCTTATAGACCTGAGTATTTAAATAAAAGGGGGTAGAGTAAATAACTCAGACCTAAATAGCAGTTACTTAAGGCATTCAAAGCTGATTTTGTATGATTTTCTTACATCATTATATTTGAGCCGAGATTTGCCTGCTGCGACAGGTAGCACTCTGCTGGTAATTGAAGTGTGGGGTGTGGCCTGCCGCATCGGACCTTAGTTACGTCAGGAGCGTAGGTATACCGACACTCAGGACTAGAAGAATGGCTCAGACCAGGAAGCGCCACCAAGGCCAAGGGGGCTTCTTGCGGGTGGCGGTTCTGTGAGATATTAGCCCCCATCTCATTCAGAGCCGTAAAGCCGAGCTGAGCCATTCTTCTAGTCCTGAGTTTTTTAAACTGTAAGGGTCGAGGTAAAATCACACTGAAGTGAATAGCGCTTACTTAAGATATTCATAGCAGATTTTGTACGATTTTTTCACATTAATTAATTCGACCTGAGGTTTGTCGCACCGGATCAGACTGGTCATCGGAGCAATGTTTCGACATTAAATTGCTTGTTTAAGTGCATTTTGCTCTGACGCAAAACGTACATGTTCATAGCGAAACTCGCACTACAGCGAGATGCGCTTCTCGGTTCTTTCTAAAAGCAGCTTCAGAATATCAACAGCAGTGTTCCTACAGTGGGTGTTCTAAATAGAAAGGGCTATACCTGATTCCGTAGCTTCATGTCGGTCCTTGGCGCAAGTTATTGATCCCCTGGTGGTTTGAAAAATTTAAGATAAGCGCATGTAAACGAGCACTAAACCTATGGGTGAGGCTAAGGTTTTTTAATTCCACCGTGAAATCAAACTCTTACGCCCTGAAATCACGGAGTCAGGCTATATGACCTCAGGCAGGATTTTCAGGGTATCTCTGATCTTGTATGTTCTAACGCCAATGTGCTTCAGGCCACACCCTGCGGGGCAGACAGGCTGCAGCACACGCTTCGTCTACACGGGTATAGGGAGTGAGCTGGATGCGCTAGGCTTTAGCCTCGTAGAGGTCTGAGTCTTTTCTTACCTTATGTTTTTTTTGGGGGGTAAACAGCTGTATCAAATGTTATAAAAGATCGTATGTATGTCCTAAAAAGAACGACAATTGAAAGGTCACCCCCGAAGCCTGGTAAAAGATTATCATGCAATAAAAAGGCGCAAATAAATTTAAGAAAAGCTGTTGAATTTGTCACAAAATATCTTCGTCAGCATGGCTTTATTGGGTAAATATAAAGCAGAGATTGATGGCGTTCAGGAGTCATTTATCACTCTGTGTTAGCAATCTAATTTTAAAGGGGGCTGAGTTAATGTGATGTATACAATGCGTAGTTTAAGGTTTTTTCTTACGCAATCGTCATTGCTAAAGTACGATTTGATGTGCTTTAAGATCCCCCTGATATACAGGCAAATTACAGCCTTGCTTCGATCTTTGAGTATGGATGTCACACTCAATCACCTTCGATAAATAGTTATTATCCGACCAGGTTTTTGAGGAATACTCGCAATAAAAAGTCTGCTTAAGATCTGTGCGAAAAGTCACAATTTATATTCCATTGCCATGTATGCGGATTAATTATATAGGAAAGGGCATTGATATTTTAAATGTCAAGTATTTGATTGCTCTATTCGGTGTGCAGGTCTTCCTGCATTGAATATTGAGTTAACGCACGTTTTTACAGGCTTAAGTGAGTCTCATGCCTGCATCTGATAAATAGAAGCGGATCTGGTTTTCCTAAAAGGGGACGGAAAGAACTACGCTTTTATAAAAATAAATTTGAGTTGATATTGGCTATGAATTGATAGGTATAAAAGCACTCCAGCAAATAAATACTGAACAGGGTTTGCTGCGTTTCTAATTAAAGGGACAGGGTGTAGAGAGCCAGTGTTTGAATCAAAAATGTTCAGGTCTCGGTAAATATTGATCTAAATAACCACGCTTGAGTTAGAGAGTTAGGGTGTATAAGATTTAAGGTCAGTTGCATTGGGCAACTATTCGAATGGGGAAAAGAGATCTACACAAAACAGGAATTAAAATCCTGAACGTTTTTTTATGGGGGGTTATGTCTTTAGTTATATTGTTCAACGTGGCTGGTGCGATCAGACCTGTCCCTGCGCTATACCAGTTGGAGTGTTCAAATGATTTTTCGTAGTCATCAGTCACGGACCCGCTTGCTATTCTCAAGCCTGGTTCTACTACTGATTTTTTTATTAAGTGGCTGTAACCAGGATGGCACAACACTGAGTGACAATCAGCAGCCGAGAGCCATGATCACAGGATCCGAGGTCTACACCTCTGGTGAGATAGTCACCCTGGACGGTAGTAGCTCATCTGACCCTGACGGCGATACACTCAGCTACAAATGGCTGCGGATGGAGGGGCAAGATATCATTTTTTTGAATGCCTCGACAGCCACTCTCAGCTTTGTCGCACCGACGGTCTCACGGACCACACGATTCACTTATAAATTGCTTGTGGGGGATGGTCTGTTTATCAGTTCAGCCAGCGTTAGCATCCAGGTCTCACCACCAGTACCGAACACACCTTCCAATCAGCAACCCATTGCCATAATCACTGGATCCAACGTCTACAGTGCAGGTCAGATAGTCACTCTGGACGGCAGTAGCTCATCCGACCCGAACGCTGATACGCTCAGCTACTACTGGGTGCGGACGGAGGGTCCAGACACTGTGCCTTCTGTTGCCTCGACAGCTACCCTCAGCTTTGTCGCGCCGACAGTCTCACAGATCACACGAATCACCTATAAATTGAGTGTGGGGGATGGTCAGCTCAGCAGTACCAGCAGCGCGAGCATCCAGGTCTCACCATCAGCACCGAACACGCCAACCAATCAGCTGCCGAGCGCTAAGATCACAGCGCCTCAGAGCGTCCTCTCTGGTCAGACTGTCACCCTGAATGGCAGTGGCTCGTCCGACCCTGACGGCGACACCATCAGCTACCAATGGACGCAGACGGGTGGGCCGGGAATCACGCTTTCTGACAACACCGGCCCCAACCTCACCTTTGTGGTGCCGTCAGTAGTACAACCCCAACAGATCAGTTTTCAATTGACCGTGCGTGATGGCAAGCTCGCTAAGAGCACAAGCGTGAGAATGCTGATCTCACCCATAGTCGACAAAAGCGCACCATCTATCGTCTTCAGATTCCCTTAATCAGGTCAGAGTAATGTATCACGTACGACGAAGATCCGTGTTGGCTTCGATCAGGCACTGCTTGCAAACAGCGTTAATAATCAGAGTTTAGTGGTCAGCCAGGATGGCAGTCGGGTTCCAGGCAATGTGAGTTATGGCAGTAGCAATTACAGCGTCGCGTTCAAACCGACTTCGGTCTTCTCTGCTGGCGTCAGCTACACCGTAATCCTTACACAGAGTCTTATAGATGTTGCGGGCAACGCCATAGCTTGAGCAAGCTGGAGTTTTACCACGGGGAGGCGGGACAGCCGAAGAGAATAGTAGCCCGACCTTGAGCTGTCCCTGCGGACAGATTATTAATGAGGTGATCTTCACCAGCTAAGGTACGCCGGGAGGTTCTTGCGGATCGTTCACCACGGGGGCATGCAGCGCCAGCAACATGATGACAGTAGTATCGGATGCCTGTAGAGGACTGGATGCCTGTACCTTGAAAGCTAGCAATGAGACCTTCGGTGAGACTTGCAATGACACGGCCAAGAAACTGGCTGCTCAGGTGGTTTGCGGTATGCCAACTGATCCGATTCCGACTCCTGACACAGGCAGCGATACAATTCGTTCGGCTAAACTGGAAGGTTATGGCGAAAACACGACTGGCGGCGAAGGCGATTCAGTGGTGAAGGCTTCTACAGGCGAGGCATTGATCACCAATGGTGGTGATGCTATTGGCATGGAAAACGGCGTGAACAATGTCTGGGTTGATCACAACATGCTAGAGGCCAGCGGTGTTTAGTTTGATGTTTACGCCTCCTGATTGATATGAAATCGAAGGCCCGCAAGTGGTCGATTTCTTTCGAATTTACTCGGCTTTAGAATGACCGCTATCAGGAGGAGAGTTGACTGATCTAATTAAAACTTCGATGACCCGGAACAAAGCCCTCAGCAACTGAAGCAGTCTGATAGCGTATCAAGCTGATTATTTCAATTAACACCGAAGTTAATCACTCTTGTTTTCAGCTTCATTTAAGCCTGGCCTGTTAAATTGCTGCGCCAGAACAAGGCTGTATGTCATTAATTTATTTACAGGTTGAATATGAATATCCAGG
>JBNKUM010000002.1:0-6124 GCA_050298595.1 Gammaproteobacteria bacterium
TTGACGCAAGAGCAAGTTTTAACACAGGCAATAAATAAAGTTGCCTTTGTACAACCTGGAACTTATCGTGCAACTGAAGTTATATCAGATAGTGAGGCTTACTTTAACGATTCATACAGTGCAAGAAAATGGCTGAACTTGTATTGATGCGAGCGGTCAACTGCGGAATCCAGGTTTAACTGACGCTGTGGCTGAATAGCTTAAGTTTTATTTCCTTTTCAATAGATGTCTATTGTTAAAGTACCAGATCGAGCTGCTGGATACTTCCTGCCTCTCCTGATTCCTGTAAATACAGGCCACTACTTTTTAATGCTCCGCTTAAATGATTATCCTGTCTGTCTCGTAGCTGGAAGGGAGTGGCTACCTTATTCAGGTATATCGCGCCTACCCCCTTATCATTCAGGCTAATAAGCTGTTGCTGTCCATCGCTGCCGATACGGAATAGGCGCAATTGTGAAAAAATCGGGTCAGCTTCATCAATCCATTGATTGCTATCGCTATCGTACTGGCTTAGGTCATTAAATCCATCACCACTCAGGGCGCCGAATAATTCTGAGCCATCATTAATCTTGCCATCGTTGTTTTTATCAAGAGCAAGAAATGCTGTATCGGACTGGAACAATGGGATTTGATCAATTGCCCCGTCGACATCAAGATCGAACTCAAAAGTATTAGATGCCAGTTGAAGTGAGCTACCGGAAAAGTTGAGCACCAGTGGATCTTTTAGTGCCTGCCCCGCGCGTAGTGAAAAGTTCTGGTTTATCTCAAGCTCGCGCGCATAGTTGATATTTAAATCCACTTCTATCTGGCGCCCATCGCTGGTGTTGACCAGCGCACTGGCACTAAAGTTTAGCGTTTCTGATTCGTGTACAGTCGATGAGTAATCCAGGCTCATGCCAAAGTTTGGCTGGCTTGTTTGCGCTGATTGTTCATCAATACGTCCACCTGAAATTTGCTCATCTGAGTTGCCTTCAAAACTGGCGTCAGGAATATAAAATTTGAGTTTCCTCCCAGTCAGTCGTTCGATTAAATGTTTGAGCAGGGAGATTTCTAATTCCAGATTCTTACGCTGCGACTCTATCTGCTGAGTTTCATGTGCGGGTTTGGAATTGATCGATCGCCTGGACAGTTCAACCTCTGGTCGATTGCGGGATGAATCATTCGTATTCCAGATTTGAAAATCAAACGATTCCTGTCGACTAGACGTAGACTGATGCTGCGAATTTAACTGTACCTGGGCATTGGTAATAATCATGATTGTCTCCAATCAAGGGGGGCTCTAAAAGCCATCTCTTTCCGCGATGGCGGCGTCAGTATCGTACTCGACTCCTCATGTAAAATTTATACACTGCGGGTCTACGTGCGCTACTTCCTTGACCTCACGAAAAAATCCAGGCTTTTAGAGGCCCCCTAAAGTTAATCCAGAGCGACTTGTGTGACTCTGGTTTTGATACGGGCTATTCTGTTTATCGGCATTACAGTTAGAAACTTTAGAATCCAGGTTTAACCAAGGTTTATTCAGATGGATAATTCGTGGATGAGATGATTAATCAAAAAAACTATTTCAATTTATTTGCAGGCGCTATGTACGAAAGAGTAGAGTTCGCTATTTTTTTGAAGATTGTAATAAATGATTAATGAATTAATGGCATTAGGCTGGACCTTCTGGGTGCTGGCAATTGTCGGCGTTTTTATTACTGGCGTTTCCAAATCAGGCTTTGCCGGTGGAATAGGGGTGATTACTGTTCCATTACTTACGCTTGAAATTGGAGCTATCCGTGCTGCGGCTTTGATGCTTCCTCTATTACTGCTGATGGATTTTTTCAGTGTTCGTGCCTGGTGGGGTAAGCAGCTGAATGAACATTTGAAAGTTTTATTACCCGGTTCGATGATCGGTATTCTTATCGGTTATCTATTATTTGATTATCTGGACGACCACGTTCTGGCCTTTGTGCTTGGCGTATTCTCTGTTTTGTTCTCACTATATGGCTTAATGAAAGGTGCTAAATTCAGGCATAAAACCTCACCTCGTGTGGGCCGTATCAGTGGTTTGATTGCGGGTTTTACCAGTTTTCTGGCTCATGCTGGCGGACCACCACTTAACTATTATCTGATTCCTCTCAAGCTACCCAGAGCCCAATACCTGGCTACTGCGGTAGTATTTTTTGCTGCTATCAATGTCGCGAAATTATTACCCTATGCGATGTTGGGGCAGGTGAATATCGAAAATCTATTGATAGCTTTACTGCTTGCTCCGGTAGCCTGGACAGGGGTTAAGGTTGGCCTGCTAATTCAGGCCAGACTGAATGACGAAGTATTTTATAAAAGTATTCTGGTGATGTTGTTTATTATCGGTATTAAACTTATGGTTGATCCTTTTTTGTGAAGGATTAATCCACCTTATGCAGCATCTCACCGGCTTCGTTAACCACCTCTACGCCAACATGAATACCTTCGCGTAGACTGGCAGTAACAACGCAGAAATCTTCAAATAACTCCAGGCAGCGCTCACTCTTTTTTGAATTCATCAATTCATCGCCTGCCGTTATTCGCACATCGATGCGCCCTACGCGCAGGCGATTTTTATCATTGCGTACCATGGTGCAGGTGGCTTCTGTGTGTACTGCTTTGGTGGGGGCGTCCTGCTTTGCCATGCAAAACATGAGACTGGCGCTCAGGCAGTTTGCGGTGGCAGCAGCCAGTAGGCGTGATGCATTAGGGCCACTGTTTTCACCGAGTGGTGGCGGTTCATCCATCAGCAGTTGTTCTGCCTGATCGATATCGAATTTGACCCGAAAGTTATAACCTTCTTCCTGTTGCAGATGTATGGTGAATTTACCGACTTCGGACATAGAGATTCTCCTTAAGAGTTTAGTTTGCTTCAATTAATCGTTGAGTTAAATGCAGACGCGTGCTGGCCTGCTCGGTAATGCGATGGAATAGCTGATGTGGTCCGGTGGCGTTGCAGATTAGCTCATTCAAATCATCTTTAAGCTCAGCATAGTAATCCAGCAGGCGCAGATCAAAATCATGCAGGGCTTTGGATAAGGGGTCTTTCTGATGACGGCGCAGGATGATTTCCATCCCTTCACAATAGTAATCACCCAGTTTTATATGCACAGCGGAAAACAGGGTGACCCAGCCATTAAACCAGAACATCAGGTCAGTATCGAAATACTCGCCCTCAGGACGCTGTCCATCAAGTAATTGCAGCAGCATTTCACGGTCATTGATCGCTTCGTGTTTTTCGATTGTGGTTGCGCGGCCATAGGCATCGATGGTGGAGCTGGTGAGTATGATCGGTACCTCAGGGAATTGGGCCAGAGTGAAGTTGGCATCTTTGATCAGTTGCCCTTTCGCGCCGCCCTGCGCCGGGTTTGGCTTCAAGCGCGATGAGGCTTGAGTAGAAACTACCTGTACCTGATGTCCGCGACTGCCAAGTTCTTTGGCCAGTCGAGCAAATACACCTTTCTGGAACAGATCCATAGAGAAGTTTAGCGCATGCTGTTTATGTAGCAGGGCCAGTTGAATCTCACGCGCATAACGCGGTGCCAACTGAACGATGTTGGCAATATTGCTAATTGCAATACGTTCCCTGGGCTTGCCCTGTTTGTCGATGATGACTTCCTGGTGAAATTCATCGAAACTGATCTGCAACATAACTTTAGCATCAGGCCAGTTGGCTGGACGTTTGCGTATTGCGCGCGCCATAGAGAATAAAACGCCTTCTGTGGCTTCAATTGAATGCGCAAAATCCCCATTCAGTAAAATGGCGAAAGTATTTACATTCTTCATGCTGGCTATAGCACGATAAAAATCATCCAGTTGTTTGGTCAGGTCACCCCCGGTGAATAATACGTTTTTTGTGAGCCGATTGACGGTACGGTATAACTCGGTGGTATCCGGCGTGTCTTTCATAATGGGGCGCCAGATAAACATACAGTGACGACAGGTCTGAGGGCAGGCCATAGAGGGGATTAAGCCGAGTTTATCGAAAGAATCTGGTAATGGGCTCATGTCCGGCAACTCATCGATCAGGCGCAGGCGCTCAGCTTCTTCATCACCGACGAACTCCTGATAACGCTGTTTCTCCTGCTGTGCCAGTAAATGATAGGACTCAGCGGGCCTGTGCGTGAACAGGCCGAGACTATGCCATTGATCCAGCATAAATCGCTGCAGCCTGTCAGCGTCCTGCTGGTTGTGCTGATAAAGTTTCAACAATTGCTGCTGCTGAATCTGCGGCTCAGCGGTGTAGCTTAGCCAGTAGTTGATATAGCCAGCGATGAACGTTTCACTGTCTACCGATTGCAATAACATCTGCATAAGAAAGGCCTGCCGCCCACGGGAAAACGCGCTTAGCACAGCTTCTCGATAGTCCTGGTGGACGTTATGCTGAAGCCAGTGAAAAGCATGCAGATAACTGAATGGAAAACTCAGCTCGGTAGCAAGCGGCCTGCCATCAAGAAGCACCAGCATATCCCCACCTGTAAGGCGGTTTATCTCTGATTTGAAGCGCTGGCGAATATTGACCAGATAGATTGCATTCAGGTCGTTTACGGGTTGTTGTGTGGCTGTGGTTAAAGACATGAGGTTATTGTCGTTAAAGCCCACCTCTAATCAAGTAGTGATGTGTCTTAAAAGCTTATTCATTTGCCTGTTCGATAAAAAGTTTCTGGGTAGGGTATGCAAACTCAATATTCTCATTGTCAAATGCTTCATGTATTGCAAAATAAATCGCCTGCTGGATATCCATATAAACGTTGTAGTCAGGAGACTTAATGTAATAAACGGTCTCGAATTGCAGGGCATAGTCCCCGTAATTCATAAAATGTGAGCGATCAAAGCGTGTGTTTTCCTGAGCATTTATAGCCGTTTTGATAATCTCTGGAATAAGTTTAAGTTTGTCACGCGGGGTGCTGTAGATAACACTTAAATTGAACTTAACGCGGCGTTCAAACATTCGACCATAATTTTTTATTCGGCTTTTCAACAGGTCAGAGTTAGAGAAGATCAATTGCTCGCCGGACAGGCTACGCAAGCGCGTAGTTTTTAAGCCGATATGTTCAACGCTGCCCAAGTGTTCGTCGATGATCAGAAAGTCGCCGATGACAAAGGGTTTGTCGAGAATAATGGACAGGGAAGCGAATAAATCGCCAAGAATGTTTTGTACAGCCAGTGCAACAGCGATACCACCGATGCCTAAACCAGCAACTACTGTAGTGACCTGGATTCCCAGACTATCCAAAGCAACCAGAATGATCACTGACCAGATCACTATTCTGGCGATAAAGCCGGCAAAATTTATAGTGCTGGCTGCAGCCGGATTTTTGCTTAAAGTTTGTTTGCTGTAATGAGTCACCGTCGAAATGGTGATTACGGTGAGCCAGATTCCCAGTTGAATCAGCAGGGAAATAATAAAGGTTGCCTGAATGATGGTATGTATTTTGTCAGGCACGGTCAAAAACATCGAACTTAGGAATATACTGGCAATAAATAGAAATAATGATCTGGTTTGTTTAATCGCGTCGACAATATAATCATCCCAGCGAGTGTTTGTGTTAGAGGCAAGACGGGCCAGATGGTTGGTAGCGAGCCTTTTCACCAGGCGCATAAGAAAGAAGCTCAGTACTAAAAGGGTGATCGCATAGGTCCATTGCATAAAGGAGTTACCCAGGACGATCTCATTCATGAAATCTGGTTGTGCCATTGTATTACCTCGCTTGTTGATTCAGACAGTGTGCCAGGCCTGAACTTATGACGAATGTGATGATTAGAGCTACTTTTGTATAGTAGCAATAGAATGTTATCAGTCTTTTCAAATTGAATAAATTCTGAAAAAAGTGATTCCATTTATAGCGTTATATCAGCGATATTGTGGTCTTGCTATAGATTTTGCAATGGCTGTCAGGTTTATAGCTCTGAAAGAGCATATATTCTTGATTGTTTGAGGGATAAAAATTAAGCGCCCCAGATGGAGCGCTTAATAGTTTGGCGGAGTGGACGGGACTCGAACCCGCGACCCCCGGCGTGACAGGCCGGTATTCTAACCAACTGAACTACCACTCCTAATTTGAAACTGGTGGGTGCTGCAGGGATCGAACCTGCGACCCTCGCCTTGTAAGGG
>JBNKUM010000003.1:0-34438 GCA_050298595.1 Gammaproteobacteria bacterium
ACGAATAACGGTAAAAAGCAATATGTTCAGACGCCCAATGGCCGATCTTATATAGAAGAAATTGACTAGGGCCAGTAAGCTCTTGTCAGTATGCAAAAACGATACTGGCATCTATCGCGTTTTTATTTTTTTTATTTTTCCAGTCTTGGGGCTCTGATACCTTTCTGGACGGTGTATCTGGATAGCCTTGGTTTTTCGGCTCTAGAGATTGGTCAGTTGATGGCAACGCTGGCTATCAGCAAGATCGTTGCTCCTTATCTATGGGGCTGGGTTGCCGATCGGACAGGCTATCATATCCGCATTGTCCAGTTGACTTCGTTTTTATCTCTGCTCTGTTTTCTGCCGCTGCTCTGGTACGACAGTTTCTGGAGTATTTTATGGTTGAAGATGTTGTTCAGCTTTTTCTGGAATGCTTCCCTCCCTCAGTTTGAAGTCGTGACACTCAGTCAGTTGGGTAATGATAAAGATCGTTATGGTCTGATTCGGCTGTGGGGGTCTCTGGGTTTTATTATGACTGCGGCAGTGTTGGGTGGGCTTTTTCAGACTTTGTCGATCAATTTCCTGCCTTTGATATTACTCATGATATTTTCATTTATCTGGTTATCGACATTACTGGTTAAAGAAAACAGAGCAGTGGTTGAAACTGAGGTAAACATTCTGACTGTGTTAAAAAAGCCGCAGGTGATTGCCTTATTAGTCAGCAGTTTTTTTCTGCAGGCCAGTCATGGTCCGTATTACACCTTTTATTCGCTGTATATGGAGAGCCTGGACTATTCGCGTCTCAGCATTGGGCTGTTGTGGTCATTAGGGGTGGTGGCTGAAGTGATTTTATTTATGTTCATGCCACGTTTACTGAGGGTACGAGCAGCGGCATTCTGGTTGGCAGTCGCTTTTGCTTTAACCTGTTTGCGTTGGGTGTTGATGGCCTGGTTTTCTGATGTATTGATACTGGTGATACTGACTCAATGTTTGCATGCGGCAAGTTTCGGCCTTTTTCACGCGAGTTCTATTCATCTTATTCAGCAGTATTTTCCCGACCATCATGGTCGAGGGCAGGCGCTGTATGCTTCGGTAAGTTTCGGTACGGGTGGTGCAATAGGTAGCTTTTTTGCGGGTAGTTTGTGGGAAAACGTTTCACCACAGATGACCTTTATGATTGCGGCAGTGACCGCATTTATTGGGTTGCTGGTTGCTTTGCGGGTACAGAAAAAGTGATTGATTCTATGCATTGAAACGCAGCAAAGAAGCAAACTCTTTGCTGCGCCAGATGACTCATTACTGATATTCGAAGGTTTGACTGAGGATTACATTTCTTTCACCGTCAAGAGTATTGACAGTCCAGGTGCCATTCCAGCCAGGTTGCAAGGATTTTCTGGTCCATACTCTCCAGCGTGGCCCACCCACATCAAATGATTTCTCAAACATGACGACATCGTTGTACACCCACTGGTGAGTGACTGTTTGTCCCTGTAGCTCGCTGAGTTCTGTGAAATAATTAATTTCATTTTTATCGGTAGCGAGTGTTTCTATAAGATCGACCGGTTCACGATCAACAATGCCGCTGGTAAATTGACCACGGCTGACACCGTCTGCCATCAGCTGTGTGCTGATAAATAAGCTCAATATAAATAGGCTGCTAATGATTTTTTTCATGATGATCCTTTCCTGTTGACTATTGACGGGCATAAATATAGCAAGATTTCCAGGGAATGCCACGCTACTTAAAGAATGCTGGGTAATAAAAGTGGAGCAGGTGGTTATCCTGCAAACTGCTGAATGGTTTCTAGCATGACATCTACTGCGCGCGAGTGACTACGCCTTGGATTGATCACAATGCCAAGCTGACGACTACAGTTGAACCTGGCTATATCCAGTGCGACAAGGCTGTGATCGATCATACTCATGGGCAGGATGCTCCAGCCCAGACCGACCGAAACCATCATTTTGATAGTCTCCAGATAGTTGGTTTCCAGGCTTATTTTGAGATCATCTTTAAAAGGGGCAAGTGCGCCTTCTATAGCTTCGCGAGTAAAGGTGCCATGCGAAGGCAGTATCGCCGTATGCTGGATTAGCATTTCAAGCGTGGGTTTATCGATCTGGGTCAGGGGGTGATTGCTAGCGCAGACAATTTTTAATTCGTCTAGCCATACACTCTGGTAATCCAGTATCGCCGATGTGACGAAGGGCAGGGTCACTACGGCCAGGTCCATCTGGTTATGTTCAATCAGGCTGCAGGCCTGTTCTGAATCCATAAAGTGCAGATCTAGATCAACCTCAGGGTATTCGGCAGAATAGGCACGCAGCACCGGAGGCAGACGATGCAGACCAATGTGGTGACTGGTTGCCATACTCAGCGAACCCATAGGGCTGCCTTCCATGTCGGCTATCTGTTGACGCATCGATTGCAGGTCTAGCATGATCTGACGGGCCCTGGGCAGTAGCAATTCTCCAGTACGTGTCAGGCTGAGCTGTTTGCCGATGCGATCAATAAGGTGAGTACCTAGTTGTTCTTCCAGCTGTTTAATGCGTTTGCTGATGGCGGGCTGAGTTAAAAATAACTGTTCAGCAGCCAGTGAAAACGAACGGGTTTCTGCAACCTTGATAAAGGCCTGAAGGTTGGCGGTATCCATGACTTATATTCCAATTAGTTATGATAGATATGAAAATTATGAATTAGAGTTATTCTTTAATCAAGGTTAGACTCAGCAACAGTTAACAATCAAGGTGAATGCGATGGCAGCTTTAACGCTTTATGACAAGGTTTGGAACCGACACATAGTCAAGCAGGAAGAGAATGGTACAGCTTTGCTGTATATCGATCGTCATCTGGTGCATGAGGTTACCTCGCCTCAGGCATTTGAGGGCTTAGTCATCAACAATCGTCCGCTATGGCGCAAGGAGTCGATTCTGGCGGTGCCTGATCACAATGTGCCTACCGATAAGGTTGAACGCAGTCAGGCGATTGCTGACCCGGTGGCCCGTTTACAGGTAGATACGCTGGACCAGAACTGTGCGAATTTTGATCTCAATGAATTCAAGATGGACGATATACGTCAGGGTGTAGTGCATGTTATCGGACCAGAACAGGGTGCTACCTTACCCGGTATGACCGTTGTATGTGGTGATTCGCATACTGCTACACATGGTGCATTCGGCGCATTAGCCTTTGGTATAGGTACCTCTGAGGTTGAGCATGTGATGGCTACCCAGTGCCTGATTCAGAAAAAATCAAAGAATATGCGTATTACTATTAAAGGCGCGGTTGGTAAGGGCGTTACCGCCAAGGATATTGTGCTTGCGATTATCGGCCGGATTGGCACTGCGGGTGGAACGGGCTATACGATTGAGTTTGCCGGTGAAGCGATCACTAATCTGTCGATGGAAGGTCGTATGACTGTGTGCAATATGGCCATCGAAGGCGGTGCCAGAGCAGGTATGATCGCCTGTGATCAAACCACCATAGATTATGTGCAGGGACGCCCTTTTTCCCCCACTGGTGAGCAATGGGATCAGGCAGTGAGCTACTGGAATATGCTACATTCAGATGCTGATGCAGTGTTTGATCGCGAAATTGTCATCGAAGCAGCCAGTATTCAGCCGCAGGTCACCTGGGGAACGTCCCCTGAAATGGTCATCGCGGTGAATGAAATGGTTCCTGATCCCTCTACTGAAATGGATGAAGTGAAATCCAGCGGGATGAAAAGTGCACTGAAATACATGGGACTGAATGCGAATGAGGCCATCAACCAGGTTTCAGTGGACAAGGTGTTTATCGGTTCCTGCACCAATTCTCGTATCGAAGATTTGCGAGCTGCGGCAGATATCGCAAAAGGTCGCAAAGTGGCGGATAATGTCAAACTGGCATTGGTTGTTCCGGGGAGTGGACTGGTCAAGGCGCAGGCCGAGCAGGAAGGGCTGGACAGGATATTTGTCGAAGCCGGTTTCGAATGGCGTGAGCCTGGCTGTTCCATGTGCCTGGCAATGAATGCAGATCGACTGGAACCGGGTGAGCGTTGTGCCTCGACTTCCAATCGTAACTTTGAAGGTCGTCAGGGGCAGGGTGGGCGTACCCATCTGGTGTCCCCGGCGATGGCTGCGGCTGCTGCGGTATTCGGTCACTTCACCGATGTGCGGGAGCTGAATTAATCCTATTATAAGTATTGAGGTGCTGAATGAAAAAAATTGCAATTGTATGTGTGCTGGGTTTGATGTTTTCACTGGCGGGTTGCGAGACCATGAAGGGTTTGGGTCAGGATGTTCAGAAAGCGGGCAAGGCGCTGGAAAAAAAGGCCAGCGAATAATTTATTTATGCTGTTCCAACGAGCGCGGAGATAAAAGTGGAAAAGTTTGAAAAATTTACCGGGATTGTGGCACCTATAGATCGACCCAATGTCGATACCGATGCCATCATTCCCAAGCAATATTTGAAGTCGATAAAACGTACCGGTTTTGGTCCGAACCTGTTTGATGACTGGCGCTATCTGGATCCGGGTACACCGGGTATGGATTATCGGGAACGTCGTGTCAATCCTGATTTTGTGCTGAATAAGACGCCTTACAAATATGCTCAGATATTGCTAGCCAGAGAAAATTTTGGCTGCGGATCTTCACGTGAGCATGCGGTATGGGCTTTAACTGATTTTGGTTTCAAGGTCGTTATCGCGCCGAGCTTTGCCGATATCTTTTTTAATAATAGTTTTAAAAGTGGCCTGTTACCTATCGTGTTAAGCCCTGCGATTGTGGATCAGCTGTTTAATGAGTTAAATGAAAAAGAAGACTACCAGCTATCGGTTGACCTTGAACAGCAAGTCGTAAGTAATTCTGCTGGTGTGCAGATATCCTTTGAGGTTGATGAGTTTCGTAAGTTTTGTTTATTGAATGGGCTTGATGACATTGGCTTGACCTTACAAAACGCGGATGCGATAAAAGCTTTTGAAGAAAAGTATTATCAGCAATCACCCTGGCTGAAGTAAATACAGGAATTTAAATGACAGCAAAAATAGCAATTTTACCCGGTGATGGCATCGGCCCTGAAATCGTCAATGAAGCGGTAAAGGTGCTCGAGTGCCTGAGGCGGTATCATGGCCTGTCGGTTGAGATGGAAAGTGCTGCTGTTGGTGGTGCTGGTTACGATGAATCTGGATCTCCGTTACCCGAAAAAACTTTGGCACTTTGTAAGGCCTCTGATGCTATTTTACTGGGAGCAGTGGGTGGGCCGCAGTATGAATCTCTGGAAAGGGATTTGAGACCAGAAAAAGGCCTGTTGAGCCTGCGCTCGAAGCTGGGTTTGTTTTCAAATTTACGTCCAGCAATCCTCTATCCGCAACTGGCGAGTGCCTCCAGTCTTAAGCCTGAAATTGTTTCTGGGCTGGACATTCTGATTGTGCGTGAATTAACTGGCGGTATATATTTCGGCCAACCGCGAGGTATTCGCACTTTAGACAATGGAGAGCGTGAAGGCTATAACACACTGGTTTATGCTGAGCATGAAATTGAACGTATCGCGCGTTCGGCTTTTGATGTAGCGATGAAGCGTAATAAAAAGGTATGTTCAGTAGATAAAGCCAATGTGCTTGAGGTTTCTGAACTGTGGCGTGAAGTCATGCTGCGAGTAGTGAAAGAGTATCCAGAGATTGAGCTTTCTCATATGTATGTTGATAATGCATCCATGCAGCTGGTGAGGTGGCCCAAGCAGTTTGATGTGATGGTTACCGGCAATATGTTCGGTGATATTCTTTCCGATACTGCCGCTATGTTAACGGGCTCTATCGGCATGTTACCATCTGCTTCGCTGGATAAAGATGGAAAAGGTATGTATGAGCCCATTCATGGATCTGCCCCAGATATTGCTGGAACCAACACCGCGAATCCTTTAGCAACCATTTTATCTGTTGCTATGATGTTACGTTACAGCCTGAATAATCCTGAACTTGCCGACCATGTTGATCAGGCCGTGGGTGTTGTACTAGATAAAGGTATCCGTACTCGGGATATTGCAGATGGTGGATCTTATGTCAGCACCAGTGAAATGGGTGATGCTGTCGTTAATGCTTTACAGAAATTAAGGGTAAAAAAATGAATAGAGTTGGTTTTATTGGTTGGCGCGGAATGGTGGGTTCCGTTTTGATGCAACGTATGCGGGAAGAAAATGATTTTGCGAACATCGCTGAACCTGTCTTCTTTACGACCTCACAGGTAGGTCAGCCTGGCCCTGATATCGGCAAGGAAACTCCACCGTTAATGGATGCTAACGACATTGAATCGCTAAAATCAATGGATGTTATTGTCACCTGTCAGGGTGGGGATTACACCAGGCAGGTTTTTGATGATCTGCGTGCCAGTGGCTGGCAGGGATACTGGATTGATGCGGCTTCGGCATTACGCATGAAAGATCATGCTGTCATCATTCTGGATCCGGTTAACCGCGATGTGATTGATGCAGCACTGGATGCGGGTAAAAAAGATTTTATCGGAGGCAACTGTACAGTGAGCCTGATGATGCTGGCTTTAGGCGGCTTACTGCAAAATGACCAGGTCGAGTGGATTAGTGCGATGACTTATCAGGCAGCTTCAGGAGCCGGTGCACGTAATATGCGTGAGCTGATTAGTCAGATGGGTAGTATCGAAAATTCAGTACACGATTTATTGCTGGACCCTTCTTCTTCAATCCTGGATATTGATCGTCAGGTTGCTGAGCACATCCGTTCTGCAGAATATCCGACAGATCAGTTTGGAGTGCCATTAGCGGGTAGCCTGATCCCCTGGATAGATGTGCAACTGGAAAATGGTCAGAGCAAGGAAGAATGGAAAGGTGGTGTAGAAACCAACAAAATCCTGGGACGTTCAGATAATTTGATACCTATCGATGGATTATGTGTAAGAATAGGGTCAATGCGTTGCCACTCTCAGGCATTAACGATCAAGTTAAAGCAAAACCTGCCGATGGATGAAATTTACGACATGCTGGCAAAAGCCAATGACTGGGTTAAGGTATTGCCCAATGATCGGACTATCAGTATGCAACAGTTATCGCCAGCAGTAGTAACTGGCTCACTGGATATCCCAGTAGGACGATTACGCAAAATGGCAATGGGTGATGAATACCTGTCTGCTTTTACGGTTGGCGATCAATTATTATGGGGAGCGGCAGAACCGCTACGAAGAATGCTAAATATTATACTAAACAGATGACTCAACCACTTATTGCAATAACCCATGCCAGCTCGCTGCTGGCAGAGGTTTTAATTCAGCAAATGGCAGAATCCGGCATCAAGTCGGATTCTGTCGTTTTACTCGATACTAATGAAGAGGCCGGTAGCCGACTGGCCTACGCGGATACCTATCTAACCGTGGGTGATCAATATGAATATGATTACGAAGACTTAACTGCGGTTTTACTGCTTCAGGCGGATGCTGAGCTTGAAAGTCTGTTACAGCATTGCGATAGCTATGTTATTAGTCATCATCTGGATCAGAATCGTACAGGATTATTTCTTTCCGGTGATGACCTCCCCGCAAAGCCAGCCATGATCAAATTACTCTGTCCCGAAGTGGCTACTTTGATGATGGTGATTAATCCTCTTATGCGGACTACAGCAATTAAATCGCTGCAAACAGTGAATGTCCTGTCCGCAGCCCTGTACGGAAAGCCCGGTATTGAACAGCTTGCAACACAGACGATTAACCTGTTAAACAGTAGAGAAGCAGAAAATAGTTTGTTTCCTTTGCAGCTTGCTTTTAATATGCTGCCCGCTGTATCAAATACCGAGCTGGAATATCAGTTAGCTACAGCAATGGGTAGTGATACTCGGTGTTCAATAAATAATATACTGGTACCAGCAATGCATGGAATGGCGTTATCTGTGTCTGTAGAGCTGGTTGAAGAGTTAACCTCTGAAGAGCTGGGTGAAAGATTTAGCGCTATTGAGGGCGTGGAGTTGACTGATCAGCCGGTGAGTCCTTTAACACATTGCCAGATTGGTACAGATATTGTGATATTCGATCTGCATCAGCCACTAAATGATGCTAAAAGACTACATTTCTGGATAATTGCCGATTCAGTTAGAAATGGATTGGTGCAGAATTACCTGAATATATTGGAAGTTTTGCTAAAATCTTTTTTATAATCTATAGTTACAACTACTTGTGAAAGTGTTTTCTTTAAAGTAAATTCTCTGACTTAATAGACAGATTACTGTTCATACTGGGCTTTTTTATAAAAATTCGTTAGGGAGTTTGGGAGACTAAACGTGCGTAAATCGGTAATAATATCATCACTTTGGACAGCTTTACTGTGTTTTCCGCTCAGTAGCTTTGCCCTGGGCCTTGGTGAAATCGAAGTCAATTCGTTTTTAAATCAACCGCTTAAGGCTGGAATAGAAGTGGTGGCTGCGCGACCGGGAGAGATTGACGATCTACTGGTTAGCCTGGCTAGTCGTGATGCTTTTCGTAAAGCTGGTCTTGAACGTTCAGCCGACTTATCGAAACTGCGCTTTAAAATCGAAAAATCTGAAGATGGTCAGAGTGCAAAAATTCTGATCACAACAAGGTCAGCAATAAAAGAGCCATTTCTAAACTTTCTGGTTGAAGCAGATTGGGCTAAAGGACGCTTACTTAGAGAATATACGGTCCTGTTAGATCCTCCGCATTTTGCTCAGCAGGCACAACAGGTTGCTCCCAGGCTTACCAGTGAGTCTACTGCTAAATCGCAACCAGTCCCACCAGCTCAGTCCAGGTCTCAGCAGATGGATAGTATGGCAATGGAAGCTGAAGTTGAAGCCGAGGCGCAACCACAACCTATCGCTTTAACCGAAAAAACTGCTCAACCAATAGCTGAGGAAGCACCTGGTACTGATTACACTCCTCAAACAACTTATACAGAAAGTGCTCCAGTCGAAAATGAAATCATCGTAACTCGCGGAGATACACTGTGGGGTATTTCTTCACGTCTGAAGGATGATGAGCACAGTATGGCGCAGGTGATGTTGGCTATTCAGGCTGCTAATCCTGATGCTTTCGCGATGGATAATATAAATAATTTAAAAGTCGGAGCTGTAATACGCACTCCGGATAGTGCTTCGTTTGATGACTTGAGTAAGCAACAGGCTTACGTTCAGGTGCTTGAACAAAATGGATTGTGGGATGATTACGTTGCCAGAAAAACAGGGACTGCTACGGCTGGTAGTCCAATGGCTGATACTTCCGTTTCATCTGTGCCAACTCAAACTGAATCTGGACAATTAAGTTTACTCGCACCGGGTGATAAAGATTCTACAACAGCCAGTATGACATCAGACGATTCTGCTGATGTGAATCAAGTTCGTAAACAGCTGGCACTGGCTGAGGAAGAGCTGGAAGCATCACGTCTGGAAAATCAGGATTTAAAATCTCGCGTAACCGATCTGGAAAACCAGCTAAAGAAGGTTGAAGAACTGCAAAACATAGTACAGATCACTGATGATAGCATGGCCCAGTTACAGCAACAGGCCGCTGAGCAGGATACTACTGAGGTGCCAACACCTGCTACTGAAGAAAGTAGCAGCATGATTGAAGAACAACCCAGCGATGTAATGATCGATGCTGCAGAGAAAATAGCTGCAGAAGAAGCCGGACAGCCTGCCGATATGATAGAAGAGGAAGCCGCATCAGAAGAGGTTACTGATTCTATGGCCCAGCCTACTGAAGCTGAAACCGTAATACCAACGCTCCCTGAGCAGGATATGCAGCAGGCGGATGGTATGAAGGCTGATGAAGCAACTGACACACAACCCCAAACTGAGACTGTTCCTGCACCTGTCATAGTGACCGAACCTCAGGAAGGTGTTTTGGATGCAATTCCATCAGTTGGCAGCCTTTTAGGCGACCCCGTCGTCCTGGGCGGTATTGCTGCAATAGTGTTAATGCTATTAGGTCTGTTATTTGTGCGGCGCCGCAAATCTGCTGAAGCAGATCAGGGCATAATTGTTGAGGAACCCGAAGATTTTCTGGAAGATGATGATGCCACACCGATTCATATGCCTGCAGCCTATGAAGTTGAAGAGCCTAAGGTATCTGACGAAGAGGAAGGGTTAGTCGATACGGCATCTATGTTCATTCAGCCTTCAGAAGAAGCTGAAGATGAGTTCACTAAAACTGCAAAAATTTCGCAAGCAGAAGCGCAGCAAACAGAAAAAGAATTTGCGGGTATAGAAGCAGAGCAGGATGACGTGCTGAATGAGGTTGACGTATACCTCGCCTACGGTCTTTATGAAAATGCCGAAGATTTACTAAAAGAAAGTCTGGAAAATGCTCCTGATCGTGCAGATTATCGTGCCAAATTACTGGATACCTTCTTTGCAACCAAAAACAAAGATCAGTTCATTAAGGAAGCTGAAGCTCTCAAATCTCTGGGTGGGGCTGCTGATCGTTTCTGGAACCGTGTTCAGATCATGGGCTATGAACTGGCTCCAGAAAATGATTTATTTGCTGGTGCACAGGATAGCGATCTGTCGGTCGCTGACCTTGAATTTTCAAAACCAGAAGCAGCAGACTTTGATATTGGTGCTGATGACGATGTTACCGATTATTCAAATACAGATTTTGATTTAAGCGTTGATACTGAAAATTTTGATAAAATAGATTCAACTGCTGTAAAACCGGAAGCTGATGAGTTCTCTGAAACGAAGGTAGATAACGAGCTAGATCTACCTGAGCTGGAAACTGAAGACGAAGAGTTGCCTGATGAGATTGGTGATTTTGATCTTGATTTAGGTGAAGATGAAGTATCAGTATCAGAAACCGAAGATGATGATGCGTTAAGCTTCGACTTACCTGATGATCTTGATCTGTCTACAGGCTTCGAGGATATGGCTGAAGATGCTGATATTCTCGAGTTGGACGATACAGTTGAAGCTCCTGATCTGGATGAGCTGCCAGAGATTGATTCCGGCGATGACGTTGAGGTGGAGTTAGAAGAAATCGACGCACCGGGTAAACTCAATAAGACAGATGAGATCAATTTAGCTGACATAGTTTTGGATGAACCTGAAGATACTTCCCAAACTGTGGTTATGAGTTCAGGTGATTTTAAAACTGAGGGTGAAGAATTTGATTCAGATTTAGACTTAGCTGAAAATGAAGATACAGAAGGGACTCAGCAAATTGAATCGGCTCTGGATCTGGACATGTCAGATATCAATTCTGCAGATCTTCAGACTGGTAGTTTTACACCGTCTGATGTTGTGGGTTCCTTGCCTGAAGATGGCGATGATGTTACTGACTTCAGACCAGCAGACATGACTGGTGAATTTGAGGTTCCTTCTGAAGCTGATGTGCATTATGAGGTAGATCCAGATGCTGGAATAGAGAAAACTGGAACCTTTGCTCCTGGAGACTTTGACGAGGATGAGCTGAGTAATATAGCCTCGGTAGATGGAATGGGCGATATCGAAGATCTGATGCTACCTGATGATATTGATGAAGTGGGTACCAAGCTTGATCTAGCGAAAGCATTTATTGATATGGGGGATGCAGAAGGAGCAAGAAGCAGTCTGGAAGAAGTACTGACAGAAGGTACTGTAGAACAGAAAGCTGAAGCAACTGAGCTATTACAGCAGATTAAATAATCCAGATTTAAGTTAGCATAGCAAGGCCTGTTATTTTTAATAACAGGCTTTTTTTATTGGGCGCTAAAACGCCCTGGCCAGGATTACATTACGAACATTCTATGTATAGAGTTGCGCTAGGAATAGAATACGATGGCTCTGCCTACTGTGGGTGGCAGAAACAGACGCATAGCCCATCGGTTCAGCAATATGTTGAGTCGGCTGTTTCTTTTGTTGCCGATCATGATATAGAGCTGGTGTGTGCCGGTCGTACAGACACCGGGGTGCATGCCTGCCAACAGGTAGTCCATTTTGATACTACGTCTGAGAGATCTGCGCGAGCCTGGATGTTAGGCGCTAATTGCCGATTGCCCAAAGATATCCGCATCCTGTGGATGCAGCAAATGCCAACAGACTTTCATGCGCGTTTTAGTGCCATAGCTCGTAGTTATCGGTACATCATTCTCAATTCTGAAATTCCTAGCGCATTATTTAATAATAAAGTGTGCTGGCAGCATCAGGCGCTGGATAGTGATAAAATGCATCTTGCGGCACAACAACTGGTGGGACAATTTGATTTTACTTCGTTTCGTGCATCAGGTTGTCAGGCAAAATCACCTGTTAGAGATATTAAATCAATTGAGATAAATCGGCAGGGTGATTTGATTTTTCTAGATATTAAGGCAAATGCATTTTTGCATCACATGGTAAGAAATATTAGTGGAAGTTTGATTGCCATTGGTCGAGGCGAGTTCCCAGCAGAATGGTTAGTAGAAGTGCTAGATGCTCGAGATCGTAGACAGGCAGGAATGACAGCCTCTGCCGCTGGGTTATATTTTTTACGTCCTTATTATCCCGAGCAATTTGAATTACCCTGTAGAGTCCGCAAGCCATTTCTTTTTTAATAATTTTTAAGAAATATTTATGTCATCAGAACGTTCCTATTATCGTACTCGAGTAAAAATCTGCGGGTTAAAATCTTTCCAGGAAGTAAAGTCCGCCGCTGATTGTGGTGCAGACTCAATAGGATTGGTGTTTCATTCCCCAAGCCCAAGATATATTGAACTGGAAAATGCCATTGCTATCCGTCGTGCACTACCAGCATTTGTTACCCTTACAGCACTTTTTTTGAATGAAACTGAGCAATGGGTTGGTCAGGTGGTTGAACAGCTTAAGCCAGACTGCTTGCAGTTTCATGGCACTGAGTCTCCAGACTTCTGCCAGCGCTGGAGCTTGCCCTATATCAAGGCGATCCCCATGGCCAGTGTGGAAAATCCAGCTCAATATGCCTCCGAGTACAAATATGCACAGGGATTTCTGATGGACAGTAATGCCGCTGGACGGCTGGGGGGATCAGGTGATACATTTGACTGGTCGAAGATTCCTCCTAGTTTCCACTATCCACTCATTCTTGCTGGTGGTCTCACACCACTTAATGTGGCAGAAGCCGTTGCTCAGGTTAAGCCCTGGGCCGTTGATGTCAGTAGTGGTGTGGAAAAATCCAGAGGGGTTAAGGACACATTATTAATACAGCAATTTTGTAAAGAGGTTCATCGTGTCGACTGCCGAAGTTGAAACTGTAACAGACTATAACCAGTACCCTGACGAACGTGGCCATTTTGGTCGTTTCGGCGGCTTATTTGTAGCTGAAACCTTAATGGGACCCTTGCAGGAGTTGCGCGAAGCCTACGAGCATTACGCCAAAGATCCTGATTTTCAGAAAGAATTTGATAAAGATCTTCAGCATTATGTAGGTAGACCTAGTCCGGTTTATCACGCCGAACGGCTTTCGCAGAAAATCGGCGGAGCGCAAATCTGGCTGAAACGTGAAGACTTAAATCACACTGGCGCACATAAAATTAACAATACCATCGGCCAGGCATTGCTGGCGAAACGCATGGGTAAGAAAAGAATTATTGCCGAAACCGGCGCTGGTCAGCATGGTGTAGCATCAGCCACTGTAGCGGCCAGGCTGGGGCTGGAATGTGTCGTGTATATGGGGGCTGAAGATATCCAGCGCCAGGCACCCAATGTTTATCGTATGAAATTACTGGGTGCCGAAGTTGTACCTGTGACTTCAGGATCGGCAACCCTGAAAGATGCATTGAATGAAGCTATGCGCGATTGGGTAACCAATATCGATGATACTTTTTATATCATCGGTACTGTGGCAGGTCCTCACCCATATCCAGCCATGGTAAGAGACTTTCAAACTATTATCGGACGCGAAGCACGCGAGCAGATGATGCAGGCAGCCGGAAGACTGCCCAATGCACTGGTTGCCTGTGTGGGAGGTGGGTCCAATGCCATAGGGTTGTTTCATGAGTTTCTGAATGAGCGTGATATCGAAATTTATGGCGTAGAAGGTGGTGGTGATGGCATCGAATCAGGGCATCACGCTGCACCTTTAACTGCGGGTGTCCCAGGAATTTTACACGGCAATCGAACCTATCTGATGACCGATAGAGATGGGCAGATCACCGAAACTCATTGCATTTCCGCGGGTCTGGATTATCCCGGAGTTGGCCCTGAACATGCCTGGTTAAAGGAAACCCATCGTGCTACCTATACCACAGTAACCGATAAGGAAGCATTGGCCGCGTTTCATGAATTAACCCAGGTTGAAGGTATTATTCCTGCGCTGGAATCTTCACATGCACTGGCTTATGCCAGCAAACTGGCGGCAGAAAAATCGTCAGATCAAATTATTCTGGTTAACCTGTCAGGTCGTGGAGACAAGGATATTAATACCATTGCAGAGCTGGAAGGTATCAAGCTATGAGCCGTATCAGCCAGAAATTTTTCGATTTAGGTCAGCAGAAAGCTTTAATTCCCTTTATCACTGCCGGTGATCCTCAAGCCGATTTCACTGTGCCTTTAATGCATCAACTGGTGGCTTCAGGTGCCAGTATTATTGAATTGGGCGTGCCATTTTCTGATCCCATGGCGGATGGTCCTGTTATACAGGCAGCAGATGAAAGAGCTTTGGCTCATCACGTGAGTCTTAGAGATGTAATCGGTATGGTGGAACAGTTTAGAAAGACTGATAATGCCACCCCAGTGGTACTGATGGGATACCTGAATCCTATTGAGATTATGGGCTATCAACTGTTTGCCGAGCAGGCATCTGCTGCTGGTGTAGATGGTGTGCTAGTGGTAGATATGCCGCCGGAAGAGGGTGAAGAATTTACCGCTTTGATGCAGCAGTACGGAATCAATACGATATTTCTGATTTCTCCCAATACTGATGCAAAACGTATTGAAAAAATTAATAAACTTGCCTCTGGGTATCTATACTATGTCTCGCTGAAAGGCGTGACTGGAGCTAATACTCTGGATATCGATTCAGTTGCAGAAAAACTTCAACAAATTCGATCTATTTCTGACCTGCCGCTTGGTGTAGGCTTCGGTATTAAGGATGGGAAAACCGCACAGGCTGTGGCAAAAGTAGCCGATGCTGTCGTTGTGGGCTCAGCTCTGGTCAACAGAATTGCAGAGAACCAGAATGATCAGGATAAAATGAATCAGAAATCGGCAGAACTCATGCATGAAATGCGCAGCATGATGGATGAGGCAACAATAATTCACAGGTAATACTATGAGCTGGTTTGACAAGATACTACCCTCCATCCGTACCAGCGGGGGGAATGATAAAAAGAATGTACCCGAAGGCCTGTGGGCCAAATGTAACTCCTGCGATGCGATCATCTATCGTGCAGAACTGGAGCGCAATAAAGACGTTTGTACCAAATGTGATCATCACATGCGTCAACCTGCAAGACGCAGACTGGAGCAGTTTCTGGATGAAGAAGGGCGCAGTGAAATTGCTGCCAATCTGGAAGCCTCAGATATTCTGAAATTCAAAGATGATAAAAAATATCGTGATCGCTTAAATGCAGCACAGAAAGCAACCGGTGAAAAGGATGCTCTGATCGTCATGAAAGGCTCGGTGAATGGGATTAACCTGGTTGCTGCAGCGTTTGAATTCGGTTTTATGGGAGGGTCTATGGGCTCCGTAGTCGGAGAAAAATTTGTCCGTGCCGCTAATACCTGTCTGGAGCATGGCATTCCTCTGGTGTGTTTCACCGCCAGTGGTGGTGCACGTATGCAGGAAGCTCTGATTTCATTGTTTCAAATGGCCAAAACCTCTGCGGTATTAACCCGTTTGTCACGTCGTGGTATTCCCTTTATCTCGGTACTTACAGACCCGACCATGGGTGGAGTATCGGCAAGTTTTGCCATGTTGGGCGATATTCATATCGCTGAACCCAATGCGTTGATTGGATTTGCCGGACCACGAGTTATCGAACAGACAGTACGCGAGCAATTACCCGAAGGGTTTCAGCGTAGCGAGTTTTTACTCGAACACGGAGCAATCGATATGATCGTTGATCGTCGTGAATTACGCGATAAGATCAGCTCTATCTGTGCCATGCTGACAGCGCAACCATCACCCTGATGCTTAACATGCAATGGTTTAGCCTGGCGATAATTACGTTAGTTTGTTTGCTGTGTATTGTAATGGCGCATCGCATGGCAAAGAAGAAAGGGCTAAATGCCGTTCTCTGGGGTGTGCTGGGAGGTATTTTTGGTCCTTTCGTATTTCCTGTTCTAATCTCGATACCGTCTAAGAAAACACCTGCCGATTCTCATTAAACTTTTCGGATAAAACCGAGACCTGTTAACTTTCCCTGTGTTTGAATATGCGATTTGATAATCTGGATGACTGGTTAGACTGGCAGCAACAGCTAAACCCTAAATCTATCGATCTAGGGCTGGATCGAGTGTCCAGAGTGTTTCAGCGCTTGCAGTTGAATGGCCTTAAGCGAGTAATTACCGTAGCTGGCACCAATGGCAAAGGTTCTACGGTTGCATACTACGAAAACTGGTTAAAAAATGCAGGCTTCAGCGTAGCCAGTTATACCTCACCTCATCTGCTGCATTATAACGAACGTATCAGGATTAATCTGCTACCCGTTTCAGATCAGCTGTTGTGTGAAGCTTTTGACCGTATTGATCAACTGCGTGAAGATATCCAGCTCACTTATTTTGAATTCGGCACCCTGGCTGCACTGGTGTTGATGAGTGACTATGCCCCGGATTTCTCTATTCTGGAGGTTGGTCTGGGCGGCCGGCTGGATGCGGTCAATATCATTGATACTGATCTGGCACATCTGACACCCATAGGACTGGACCATCAAAGCTGGTTAGGTGATGACCGGGAAACAATAGGTGCCGAAAAAGCGGGTATTTTACGCAAGGGGTGCCTTGCCGTATGTAGCGACAGTCATCCGCCTGACAGTGTGCTGGGTCAACTGAATGCGCTTGAATGCAATTACTCTCTGGCGGGTCGAGATTATCAATATCAATGGATCGATGATCAAACTATACACTGGCAAGGGCGAGAAAATGAGCTACAGCTGATCCCTCCCCTGACTGGAGGGCATCAGGCACAAAATATCAGTGGCGTGCTGGCGGGGCTGGAATTACTGGGCTGTTTAGAGGGGCTTGAAAGTGATCATATCACGGCTAATTTCTCAGGGGTCAGCTGTGCTGGTCGATTACAAACGCTGGATTACCCAGGCTGTGCCGGACGACTGGTGGTTGATGTTGGGCATAATCAGCAAGCGGCGCAGGTTATCGCCAGTTATTTAAAAACATTGAAACTACAGCATAGAGTAACGGTCTTACTCGGCATGCTGGAAGATAAAGACAGTGTCGCTTATGTTGCAGAGCTTTCGGAGTTTGTCGATGAATGGTGGCTGGTGAGCTTATCGGGTGAGCGGGGTTTGACTGCCGAGCAGTTATTCCAACGCCTGTCGTCGCAGCAACTTAACCATGTACTGCTATTCGAATCAGTCAGTGCCGCTTTATCAGATGGCATGCCTTCTCTGGGTAATCAGGATATACTACTGGCTACTGGTTCCTTCCTGACTGTAGAAGCCGTTTTAAAATATTCCGAACAAATTTCTGAGCACTAATGGATCAACAACTTAAACAGCGACTAGTCGGTATAAGCGTTATTTTTGCGCTCGCTGTCATTTTCCTGCCGATGATTCTGGATGGTTCCGGCCAGCATCTTGAAAAGCTGGATATCAAAATCCCCATTCCACCCAGTGTGGAATCTCGTGTCGATGTCAGACAACAGGTGATTGAGTTGAAACGTGAGGTTGATGCGCTACCTGCGATGACTTCAGTGATTGTCGATGAAGTGAGTGATGCGCAGGTAAAACCAGAAGCTGAAGTCAAACCTGAAATCACCGATACAGCAGTTCAGGAAACTAAAGTTACAAAGCCGCCAGCATCAAATCCAACAACTAAAACCACAGCGCCAGATACTCAGAAAAAAGTACAGAAAGTAACGCCTGAGCCAGCTAAGGTTCCCCAAAAAGTATTGGCGGGTGGCGAGCAATGGGTCATTCAGGTGGGTAGTTTTCAGGATAAGGATAAGGCCTATAAACAACGCGACCTGTTACGTAAATCTCGTCTGTCGGCTGTATTTATCGAAAAATTCACGCAAAATGGTTCACTTAGATACCGCGTTCGCATGGGGCCTTTCCTGACTCGGGATTCTGCTACGGTGGTGAAAAACAAGGTGCTTGCCAAATACAGTATCAAGGGCTGGTTGATGAGGTATGAGAAATGAAAAGCCCAGTACAAAATTATCCTCTGGGATTGATCGTTTTATAGGGACGCTGGCAAAGCTGGCGTGTTAAAATCCCGCTTTTTCAAGATGCAGAGGCAAAATAATGGGCTGGTTTGATATCGCAATCCTGGTGGTTATTCTGATTTCTTGTCTGATCAGTCTGGTACGCGGGTTTGTTAAGGAGTCAATATCCCTGGCAACCTGGCTGGTTGCTGGTTTTATTGCACTCAGATACCACCTTGCCATGTCTGAACTGCTAGCGCCATACATCGAGTCACCCACTATTGGACTGGCAGTGGCATTTGCCGCTTTATTTATTTTAACTCTGATCGTAGGTGCCATTATTAACTATATGGTGAGCCAGCTGGTTTCCAAAACTGGCTTAAGTGGCACCGACAAGATGCTGGGTATGATCTTTGGCGCTGCGCGAGGCGTATTAATCGTGGCGATGATTGTGTTGTTTGCCGGGTTAACCCCGATCCCTTCCGAAAGCTGGTGGCAGGAATCGGTAATGGTTGAACATTTTATGAAAGTGGCTATCTGGATAAAGGATGTTCTTCCTTCCGATATTGCCAGTCGTTTTAGTTTTTAATGGTCCAGCTCGAGAGATAATCGCATGTGTGGAATTGTTGGTATCGTTGGGATTCAGCCCGTTGCTCAGGTGATTTACGATAGCCTGCTGGTATTACAACACCGTGGGCAGGATTCTGCAGGTATGGTGACCTGCGAAGGTAATAAGTTACACCTTCGTAAGGATAATGGGATGGTAAGCGATACCTTCCACACTCGGCATATGCTCAAGCTGCTGGGTAATATGGGGATAGGGCATGTGCGCTATCCTACCGCAGGTTGTTCATCTTCTGCTGAAGCACAGCCTTTTTATGTGAATTCTCCCTATGGCATCTCGCTGGCGCATAATGGCAATTTAACCAATGTCGATAAATTAAAAGCCGATCTTTATGCGGAAGATCGCCGTCATATCAATACCGAATCTGATTCAGAGGTTTTACTTAATGTACTGGCGCATGAACTTCAGGAGTCGGGAAAGCTAAAGCTTGAAGTTGACGATATCTTTCAGGCGGTGACTGCCACCCATAACCGTATCGAAGGTGCTTATGCTGTTGTCGCTATGCTGACAGGGCGCGGGATATTGGCATTTCGTGATACCTGTGGTATTCGCCCGGTTGTTTACGGTAAAAGAGTCACTGATCAGGGAACCGAGTATATGGTAGCTTCTGAATCGGTGGCTTTGCAGGCATCTGGTTTTGAGCTGGTTGCTGACCTTAAACCCGGTGAAGCGATCTATATCACTGCTGCGGGTGAAATCCATACACACCAATGCGCAGAGCACAGTCAGTTAACGCCCTGTATTTTCGAGCATGTGTACATGGCTCGCCCTGATTCAGTGATCGATGATATCTATGTCTACAAGGCTCGCCTGCGTATGGGTGTGAAGCTGGCGGATAAGATTCTGCGCGAGCGGCCTGACCATGATATCGATGTAGTGATTCCTATTCCCGATACCAGCAGGCCTTCTGCAATGGAGCTTGCCTATCACCTGGGGGTGAAGTTTCGAGAAGGCTTCATCAAAAATCGTTATATCGGACGCACCTTTATCATGCCGGGGCAAACCCTGCGCAAGAAATCGGTTCGCCGTAAGTTAAACCCTATCGACATTGAATTCAAAGGAAAGAATGTATTGCTGGTAGATGATTCCATCGTGCGTGGCACGACATCTCAGCAAATTATCGAAATGGCACGTGATGCCGGCGCTAATAAGGTTTATATGGCTTCAGCGGCACCTCCTGTAAGGTTTCCTAATGTTTATGGCATAGATATGCCTGCTGTCGATGAGTTGATTGCGCATAATCGCACGGCTGAAGAAGTGGGTGAGCTGATTGGTGCAGACTGGATGGTGTATCAGGATCTGGAAGATTTGATTGAAGCAATACGCAAGGGTAATCCTGCAATTAAGGAATTTGACTGCTCCTGCTTCAATGGTGAATATGTGACACAGAATGTCAGCAGTGATTACCTCAATAGAGTGCAAGCCATCCGTAATGACTCCGCAAAACAAAGCAGTGAAGAAGCGCAGGTCGTCGGTATGGAGTTGCACAATAACGCCTGACCCACTACAGGATGTTGCTGTGGCAGAGGTTGCAGGGTTTAATCCAGTCTGCAAGGATTGAGCTTTTAGAGTGCCACCTGGATCATGCGCTGATCTATATCAATATCGATCAGCAATTACTGAGTCTGGTTACGCCAGACTCCATCCCACTTCAGTCCTATCCGGTTTCTACCTCAAAATATGGGTCTGGTCAGCAGGTAAATAGCTATAAAACCCCACTTGGCATCCATAAAATTGAACGCAAGATTGGTCAGGGTGAACCTCTAGGGCGTGTATTCAGGGCAAGAGTCGCTACTGATGAACTCAGTTATGCTGAAGACTATCAGGGCGAACAGGATATTATCTGTAGCCGTATCCTCTGGTTAAGAGGCCTGCAGCCCGGCTGGAATTCGGGTGGGGAGGTAGACACATTTGATCGCTATATTTATATTCATGGAACCCCCGATGAAGCGCATATAGGTCAGGCGGCATCACAGGGCTGTATTCGTATGACAAACCATCAGGTGATTGAGCTTTTTGATCGGGTTTCGGTTAATGATGTGGTGATTATCGAATAATCAGAGCGCTTTCATAGGCTCAACACTAACTGAAGTCAGGCGCTGATTATTCGAATTGAATCTGCTAGTATCGCGTCTAATTTTTTTCACGAGTCTTCTTATGGAACGCATTGTTGAATCTATGTTCTATGCCAGTCGCTGGTTGCTGGCACCTATCTATATTGGGCTTTCTCTGGCGCTGTTGTTGCTGGCAGCTAAGTTTTTTCAGGAAGTAGTGCATGTTTTTCCGCTAGTCTTCTCATCCTCAGAATCTGATCTGGTGCTGGTGGTGCTTTCTCTCATTGATCTGGCTCTTGTGGGTGGTCTTCTTGTTATGGTGATGTTTAGTGGCTATGAGAATTTCATTTCACAATTAGACCTGGAAGACCATAAAGAAAAACTTGCCTGGCTGGGAAAACTGGACTCAGGCAGTTTAAAACAGAAAGTTGCTGCTTCAATCGTTGCTATTTCTTCCATTCATTTGCTGCAGAAGTTTATGAATGCGGACTTGGTTGATAATGAAAAGCTGAAGTGGTACGTAATCATTCACCTGACCTTTGTAGTTTCAGCTATCGGCATGGCAGTGGTTGATAAAATGAATACCAAACACTGAGTTTTCTGGTTTGACACCGCTAAAGCCAGTGGTTAAGGTTATACACCATAGCGCCGATTTGTATCTCGGCTTGCAGGCGCTCAATAAATCTGGCTAAAGAGGGCGAAGTGCTTTCATTCGACAGCAATTCAATTGAAAACCCTCCCGAGTTCTTATCCTGGGAGTACAGTATGAACGACGACATTTATAACTTTGATACGCTTGCTATACGCACTGGTCATCAGCGCACTGCTGAAGGTGAACATAGCGAACCTATTTTTCCTACCTCAAGCTTTGTGTTTAATTCTGCCGCAGAAGCAGCCGCAAGATTTTCCGGCGAGCAACCGGGTAATATCTATGCGCGCTTTACCAATCCCACGGTGCGCGCATTTGAACAGCGCCTGGCGTCACTGGAAGGTGCCGAGAGCTGTGTGGCGACTGCTTCGGGTATGGCGGCGATACTGTCGGTATGTCTGGCCCTGTTAAAAACGGGTGATCACATACTGTGTTCACGTTCGGTTTTTGGCACTACTACGGTTTTATTTGAAAAATACCTGGGAAAATTTGGTGTTAGCACAACCTTCGTCGATCTGACCGATATCGATGCCTGGGCACAGGCGATCACCCCGCAAACGCGTCTGCTGTTTCTGGAAACGCCATCTAACCCATTGACCGAGGTGGCCGATATACAGGCAATGGCTGATCTTGCGCATGCACAGGGTTGCCTGCTGGTGGTGGATAACTGTTTCTGTACGCCGGCATTACAACAGCCACTGAAACTGGGTGCCGATATCATTGTACACTCGGCTACCAAGTATCTGGATGGGCAGGGTCGCATCGTTGGCGGTGCAGTGGTCGGCAATAAGGAGCTGGTGGGTAATGAGGTATTTGGAGTGATTCGTTCCGGCGGTCCGTGTATGAGTCCATTTAATGCCTGGGTAGCTCTAAAAGGTCTGGAAACCCTGTCATTACGTATGAGGGCACATTCCAGCAATGCCATGCAGTTGGCTGAGTTTTTACAGCAGCAGCCTCAGATTGAGCGCGTGTTTTATACCGGACTAGCAGGTCATCCCCAACATGAGCTAGCCAAAGCACAGCAGAAAGGCTTTGGAGGTATTGTTTCTTTTCAGGTCAAAGGCGGACGTGAACAGGCGTGGAATTTGATCGATCAGACTCGCATGCTATCGATAACGGCTAATCTGGGTGACACCAAAACTACCATCACGCATCCTGCTTCGACCACCCATGGACGTTTAAGTGATGAGCAGAAACAGGCATCCGGTATCACAGAGAGTCTATTACGAGTTGCTGTAGGTCTGGAGGATATCGAAGATATCATGAGAGATATCGCCAGGGGCCTGGGCTAGGCACAAATGTCGGCTGATCTTTATGCGGCTATCTATCAGGCTATCGCAGAGACAGATCCTCTAGTCAAATGCCAGCTAGCCAGTACGCTTACTCAGAGCTGGACTGAGGGCGGCCTACAGCGCATGAAGGGTGGGGAGGTTCTGGATATCGATATCCCCGGACGTCCTCAGTATCCACAGCTGGTCGATCCGCGTAAGGTGCCGCGCAGGTCGCTGGCTACTGAACAGGGGCGGATAGTCATGTTGCATTCATTTGCTCATATTGAGTTTAATGCCATTAATCTCGCGCTGGATGCGGCTTATCGTTTTCGCGAGATGCCGGATGACTTTGTCAGTGACTGGTTAAGGGTTGCAGTTGAAGAAGCTACTCATTTCAGGCTGGTGGCCGATTATTTGCTTGATCTGGGGGCTAGTTACGGGGCTTTTGCTGCACATGATGGCCTATGGGATATGGTGTGTAAGACCCGTCACGATGTGTTGCACCGTATGGCACTGGTACCGAGGGTGATGGAAGCCCGAGGGCTGGATGTGACGCCGGGCTTGATGCAAAAATTTGCTAACATTGGTGATCAGCGCAGTGTCGATATCTTGCAGGTAATCTATCAGGAGGAAATCGGGCATGTGTCTATCGGCAATCGTTGGTATCACTATTGCTGTGACCAGCGCGGGTTAAATGCGCGGGAAACCTTTGTAGCGCTGATTGGAGAATATTTTTCAGGTCGTTTACGCGGGCCCTTTAATCATGCGGCCAGACTAGAGGCTGGCTTTGAAGAAGATGAATTGACTCAACTGGAAAGCTGTTTATGAAAAAATACCAGACCATTGTTTGCGCGGCATTACTTCTAGTGTGTCGACTGAGTTATGCACTCGATATTCCGATGACTCAGCTTATCTTTGAAGAATTAGAGCCGGGGATTGAACCCTATACCAGTCGACTTTTAATGAATAAGCGCTATTTGCGCCTTGATGATGGCAATGATGCCGGAGACTTCGTGCTATTTGACCGGGTTAAGGGGGAAATCTATAACATTAATCATCAAGATCAATCAATGATTGCTGTTCAGCGTACAGCTCCGATTGGGCTGGATATTCCTGTATCTTTTATAGTTGAGCGTGATGCCTTGAAAAATGCTCCCCGGGTGGACAATATTGGGGCGGTCGAACACCGTTTTATTGCTGAAGGGAAGCTGTGTAAGACGTCGATAAATTTTACCGGGCTGTTACCCGATGTGGCGAGAGCGCTGACCCAGTACCAGTATGTGTTAATGCAACAAAATCAGAAGACTTTTTCAGCTATTCCTGACAATGTAAAAACCCCCTGTTATCTGGCTAATAATTACTTCCATCAAAGCGCCGAGTTTCAGGTGGGTTTTCCGGTACTTGTGCGTGATTATCAGGGACGCGAGAAACGACTGCTGGATTTTGCCGAGATTAATAAGTCATCCAGGTTATTTGATCGACCTGAAGGCTATCGGGTTTATTACCCGACAGACTAAATGCGGGAATCATACAGTGTGAACCTACCCTTATCCCAGCTTAGATAGCTTGCTTCAGGTTGCCAGTCGCCGAGTACGATTCTTTGCCTGGCTCCGCTTAGCTGATGAATGGCGGGTCGATGGGTATGACCATGGATCAATATATCAATATCCAGATCAGCAAAGGTCTGTTCAACGGTTTGTTTGTTCACATCCATGATTTGACTGCTCTTCTGGTCCATCGCCTCGGCCGATTTCCTGCGTAATGCCTCTGCAATGCCCTGGCGCTCTGATAATGGTTTGGCGAGAAACTCCTGTTGCCATTGTGGGTGACGCACCAGTTTGCGAAAATTCTGATAATCCACATCGTCGCTACACAGTAGGTCGCCATGCATCAATGCGATTTTTTGTTCGCCTAGCTGTAATAGATGAGGGTCGCTCAACAGGGTCATATTGAGACTTTCAGCGAGATTCTGGCCCACAAGAAAATCACGATTACCATGCGTAAAGAATAGCTCTGCAGCGCCTGAGAATTCTTTTAACGCAGCAAAAACTTCAGCGAAAGTATCTGTTTCATCGTCATCACCTAGCCAGACCTCAAATAAGTCGCCCAGAATATACAAAGCCCGTGCATCAATAGCACGGGCTTTGAGAAAGGATAAAAACTGCTGGATGATTTCCGGCTTATCCTGATCCAGATGCAGATCAGAGATAAACAGGATTTCAGTATTTTTGCTCACTTATAGTTTTTTAACACCGGTAATGGTGATGGTTTCCAGAGGTACATCCTGATGACCACCTTTGCTACCCGTGTTAACTGCAGCGATTTCGTCCACTATGTCCATGCCTTCGGTAACCTTACCAAATACGGCGTAGCCCCAGCCCTGCATGCTTTCACTGCTGAAGTTCAGGAAATCATTATCCTTGTGGTTAATGAAAAACTGCGAAGTGGCTGAATGTGGATCATTGGTGCGCGCCATAGCCAGTGTGCCACGGTCATTCTTCAGGCCATTATTGGCCTCATTCTTAATGGGGGCGTGTTTACTCGGCTTGTCACTCATATCAGCAGTTAGTCCGCCACACTGGATCATAAAGTTAGGAATAACTCTGTGGAAAATGGTATCGGTATAATAACCATCGTCAACATATGTCAGAAAATTGGCGACGGTATTAGGTGCATTTTCAGCATCCAGTTCAACTGTGATATTACCTTTAGTAGTTTCAATTACCACAACCGGGTTGTTATTTGCTTCATCATTCATGGGTTTTTCACCTTTAAAGGTATTAAAAAGAACAAGAGAAAGGATGGCCGTAATAACGACTACTAGTGAAATCAGTGACTTATTCATCAACTTTCCATTGCGGGTATTAAACGAAGCGGAATTCTAACTGATTTGACGCTGATGAGGGAAGGGGGGAGATTGCAACATAATTTACCAGCTATGTAGGCTTTTACTGTCGGGTGATTTAAACTGCATACGGTTTTCAGTTTATGCATCGAAAAGGGTTTATGTTAAAAATTTACAACACTCTGAGTAATAAAAAAGAAGTATTTCAGCCGATTGAAGAAGGCAAGGTGCGCATGTATGTGTGCGGCATGACCGTCTACGATTACTGCCATATTGGGCACGCGAGGGTGCTGGTGGTTTTTGATGTGGTGTATCGATTTTTGAAACATCTGGGTTATGACGTGACCTACATTCGCAATATTACCGATATCGACGATAAGATTATTCAGCGCGCGAATGAGAATAAAGAAGACTTCCATGCCCTGACTGAGCGCTTTATTGACGCAATGCATCAGGATACCGATGCATTAGGGGTATTACGACCCGATAGTGAGCCTAAAGCTACCGATAATATGCCAGCTATTTTGAGTATGATTGAAACGCTGGTTGAGAAAGGCTTTGCTTACCCTGCTGCGAATGGAGATGTCTATTTTGCGGTAGAAAAATTCAAGCAGTATGGCAAGTTATCGGGTAAGAGGATCGAAGACCTGCGCGCCGGTGAGCGTGTAGAGGTGGATACGTCGAAACGTGATCCACTGGATTTTGTGCTGTGGAAGAAGGCCAAGGCGGATGAGCCCTTCTGGCCTTCGCCCTATGGTGATGGTCGTCCCGGCTGGCATATAGAGTGTTCGGCTATGTCTACTCAGATGCTGGGCAATCACTTTGATATCCATGGTGGTGGGCAGGATTTGCAGTTTCCTCACCATGAGAATGAAATCGCACAGAGTGAATGCTGCACCGGTGAGCCATTCGTCAATTACTGGATGCATAATGGCTTTGTCAGAGTTAATGAAGAGAAAATGTCCAAATCGTTAGGTAATTTCTTCACCCTGCGCGATGTATTGAAAGAATATCGAGCGGAGGAGATTCGTTATTTTATTTTAAATAGCCATTATCGCAGCCCATTAAACTATTCCGACGAGCAGTTAAATCTGGCGCGCAGTGGGTTAACTCGTTTATATACGGCACTACTAGACGCTCCAACTGCTCAAGCCATACCAGCCGATTCCAGCTATCAACAACAGTTTGAAGCGGCTTTGAAGGATGACTTTAATACCGCTGATGCCATGGCAGTGCTGTTCGAACTGGCCAGAGAATTGAACAAAGCCAAGACCGAGGGTAGTGTAGAAGTGGCTGAACTGGCGTCTTTATTAAAATATTTGGCAAATTTAATTGGTTTGCTGGAGAGCGAGGCTGCTGACTTTCTGAAATCATCAGTGAGTCATGATGGCCTCACTGATGTAGAGATCGATGAAAAGATTATCCAGCGCCAACAGGCTAAAACCAATAAGGACTGGGCTCTGGCAGATCAAATACGCGATGAATTAACCGCAGCGGGAATCGTTCTGGAAGACGCTGCAGAAGGTACACGTTGGAGAAGAAGCTAGTTATAAATTCTGAAGGATTTGAAAAAAATCCTGAAACTGCAATTATTTGTGCAATGGTTGATTGACGGGGTTAGGTGATTTGCGTATTATTCCGCGCCTTGCTGATAGATCAACATTCGGGGTGTAGCGCAGCCTGGTAGCGCAACTGCTTTGGGAGCAGTGGGTCGGGGGTTCGAATCCCTCCTCCCCGACCAATCTCAGCATAACGAAAAGTCCCGATGGGCAGGATGCCTTAGGTTTTTTGTTGGTTTTTTACAAAAAACTCATGCGGAGATTAGATTTCTGCGCCCGTAGCTCATCAGGATAGAGCATCGGCCTTCTAAGCCGAGGGTAGCAGGTTCGAATCCTGCCGGGCGCGCCATTTTAATGGTGGACGTAGCTCAGTTGGTAGAGTCCCGGATTGTGATTCCGGTCGTCGTGGGTTCGAGCCCCATCGTCCACCCCATATAATGAGCATCATATTGGTGCAAAAAAAATAGTTAATGGAAGTTATCATCAGACGCTCCATAATTAAGACCATCGCGGAAGTGGTGAAATTGGTATACACGCCAGATTTAGGTTCTGGTGCCGCAAGGCGTGAGAGTTCGAGTCTCTCCTTCCGCACCAATTTTTAATCCCCAGTACAAAAAACTCACGAGTTTCAACATGCAAGTATCAATAGAATCTCTGGAAGGACTGCAACGTAAAATGACAGTTCTGGTTCCTGCCGATCAAATCACGTCAGCATTCGACAAGAAAGTAAAACAGCTAAGTAAAACCGTTAAACTGGATGGGTTTCGACCTGGCAAGGTTCCGGTGAGCGTTGTAAAACAGAAATATGGCGCTCAGATTCGTTCAGAGGTAATGGGGGATTTAATCGAATCTTCATACCGTGATGCGATCATTCAGGAAAAGATACGTCCTGCCAGCATGCCTGAAATCAAACCTGTTGACGGTGCTGATACTGAAGATATGACTTATGATGCGATCTTCGAAGTCTATCCTGAAATCGAGTCGGTTGAGCTGAGCTCTATTGAAGTTGAAAAACCGGCTGCTGAAATCAAGGATGAAGATCTGGATAACATGATCAAGAAGCTACTCGAGCAACGCAAGGAGTGGGTTGAGGTAGAAAGAGCCGCAGTTGATGGTGATCAGGTGAAGGCTGATTATGATGGTAAGATTGATGGTGAAGCTTTTACTGGCGGTTCTGGCAAAGATGTGGCTATCGAGATTGGTGCTGGCCGTATGCTTAAAGAATTCGAAGATGGTCTGAAAGGTATGTCCAAGGGTGAAGAAAAGACCGTGGATGTAGCTTTTCCGGAAGATTATCACGGCAAGGATGTTGCAGGTAAAACTGCTCAATTTGTCCTCAAGGTAAGCAAGGTATCAGAACCCAAATTGCCAGAGCTAAATGAAGAACTGGTTAAATCATTTGGTGTTGAAAGTGGCGATATCGAAGCTTTCAAAAAAGACGTTCGCCAGAATATGGAAAAAGAACTGGCTCAAAAGGTTAAAACTTCAGTAAAAAATGCTGTTATGACAGCACTGCTGAGTAAGAATGATGTAGCTGCTCCTAAAGCCCTGGTTGACGATGAAATAAAGAATCTGAAGCAGCAGATGGCTCAAAACATGGGGCAGGATCCTTCCAAAATGGATCTCGGCAGTTTTCCTGACGAATTATTTGAGGAAGAGGGTTCACGTCGGGTTAAACTCGGACTGTTGGTCGGTGAATTGATTCGTATTGAAGGAATCAAGTTGAGCCAGGATCGTGTCAATGAAACGTTGCAGGAAATGGCTGAGACCTATGAAGAGCCTCAACAGGTAGTCGATTACTACACAAAAAATAAGAATGCACGTGCAAGTTTAGAAGGCATGGTACTTGAAGATCAGGTGGTTGACTATATTTTGGAAAAAGCGACCGTTACTGAAAAAGTCTTTGGTTTCGAGGAAATGATGAACGGGCCCGCACCAAAATAGAACAGTTTCAGGAGAGTATCTAATGAGTCAGATTTATACCGGAAAAGGTATGCAAAGTAGTTCTAGTCCTCAGGCAAATCTGGTGCCTATGGTAGTAGAGCAGTCTTCACGCGGAGAACGTGCATATGACATATATTCTCGTCTGCTAAAAGAACGCGTCATTTTTGTAGTAGGTCAGATTGAAGATCATATGGCAAATCTGATCGTTGCCCAACTGCTGTTTCTGGAATCAGAAAACCCGGACAAAGATATCTCACTATATATCAACAGCCCCGGTGGTGTAGTGACTGCTGGGCTGGCTATTTATGACACCATGCAATTTATCAAGGCCGATGTGAGTACCTTATGTATTGGTCAGGCGGCCAGTATGGGCGCTATACTGCTAGCCGGTGGTGCTGATGGCAAGCGTTATGGCCTGCCACATTCCAGAGTCATGATCCATCAGCCTCTGGGCGGCTTTCAGGGCCAGGCCAGTGATTTTGAAATTCATGCCAAAGAAATTCTTTCCACTCGTTCAAGACTGAATAAATTACTCGCTCACCATTGTAAAAAGGATGAAGAGATTATCGCTAATGATACTGAACGCGATAATTTCATGAGTGCCGACGAGTCAGTCGAATATGGATTAATTGATGAGGTTTTGAGCACTCGCGCCGATACATCTAAATAGAAGACCTTTTTCCTCGCTTGTTTGAGGCGAATTAATCTCATTTTGTGTTTTTTATGAGTTGTGCAAAATGATATGGTCTAATATCATCGGTAGAAACTTAAATACTTTAGATAGCGGATTAAGCAATGAGTGATGATAAGTCAAAAAGTAAAGATGAAAAATTGCTTTACTGTTCGTTTTGCGGCAAAAGTCAGCACGAAGTAAAAAAACTGATAGCAGGTCCGTCAGTCTTTATATGTGATGAATGTGTCGATTTATGCAATGACATAATTCGTGAAGAAATTCAGGAACAAAAAGAGTCTGGAAGCAGTAAACTGCCCATTCCTAGCGAAATTTTTAAAGTCCTCGATGATTATGTGATCGGTCAGTCACGTGCTAAGAAAGTACTGTCAGTAGCTGTTTATAATCATTACAAACGTCTTGAAGTGGGTCATATCAAAGATGATATCGAGCTCTCAAAATCTAATATTTTGTTGATAGGGCCAACCGGCTCAGGTAAAACTCTGCTGGCAGAGACTCTGGCTCGGTTGCTCAATGTACCTTTCACCATTGCGGATGCTACTACACTGACTGAAGCAGGATATGTTGGTGAGGACGTAGAAAATATTATCCAGAAACTGTTACAGAAATGTGACTATGATGTTGAAAAAGCTCAAACGGGCATAGTTTATATCGATGAAATCGATAAGATCTCAAAAAAATCGGATAATCCATCAATAACTCGTGACGTTTCGGGAGAAGGGGTGCAACAGGCACTGCTGAAGCTGATTGAAGGCACCATCGCTTCGGTTCCTCCTCAGGGCGGGCGTAAACATCCTCAGCAGGAATTCCTGCAGGTAGATACCAGTAAAATCCTGTTCGTCTGTGGTGGTGCTTTTTCGGGACTGGATAAAGTCATTAAAGACCGCTCAGAAAAGGGTGGTATAGGTTTTTCAGCCGATCTAAAAACTAAAGATGAAAGCAGGCAGTTTGGTGAAGTTATTGCTGATGTGGAACCAGAAGATTTGATCAAATACGGTCTGATTCCGGAATTTATCGGACGTCTACCCGTTGTTGCCACACTGGAAGAACTGGATGAAGAAGCACTAATCAGAATTTTGACCGAGCCGAAAAATGCGATCACCAAACAGTATCAAAAAATGTTTGAAATTGAAGGCTGTGACATCGAATTTAGAAAAGATTCATTGAGTGCAGTTGCCAAAAAAGCGATGCTTAGAAAAACGGGTGCTCGTGGTCTAAGAACTATTCTGGAGAATACCCTGCTAGATATTATGTACGACCTCCCTTCGATGGAAAATGTGAGTAAGGTTGTAGTAGATGCAGCAGTAATTGAAGGTGATGCTCAACCTTATATCTTATATGAGGGTGGTGAAATGCAAAGAGCTGCATCTGGATTAGGTGATTAACACACTTCCCTGATCTATCGGAAGATGGGTTGAAATCCTTGCTTTCATACCCATCTAATCCTGTAATTCAAGAATACAGAGGCAATTATGTCTGATCAGGAAAACACACCGCTACTTAGCGAAAACAGTCCCCAACTGGTACCGGTACTGCCGTTACGTGATGTAGTGGTTTATCCTCATATGGTGATCCCTCTTTTTGTTGGACGAGAAAAGTCCATCGAAGCGCTGGATGCGGCCATGCAACACAACAAAAAAATATTGCTTCTGGCCCAGAAAAACGCAGAAGTGGATGATCCTGCTCAGGAAGATCTCTACAGTATTGGTACATTGTCTACCATTTTACAAATGCTTAAACTCCCTGATGGAACGATCAAAGTTCTGGTTGAGGGAGGCGAACGGGTAGTTGTCGACAGCCTGCTAGAAACTAATAACTACTTTTCTGCTTCGGTTGTGGATCTTGAAAAAACACCCCCCATTGATGAAAAAGAAGCTGAGGTATTATTACGTTCGGTACTTAATCTGTTTGATCAATATGTCAAACTAAATAAGAAAGTGCCTCCAGAAATTCTTACATCACTTTCCGGTATTGATGATCCAAGCCGACTGGCTGATACCATATCAGCACACATGTCATTGAAGCTTGATGAAAAACAGGAGATCCTCGAAATCAGGGATCCACGGATTCGTCTTGAGCACATTATGAGTAAGATCGAAGGTGAAATCGATTTGATGCATATTGAAAAGCGCATACGTGGTCGTGTTAAGCAGCAAATGGAAAAAAGCCAGCGCGAGTATTATCTGAATGAACAGATGAAAGCCATCCAGAAAGAGCTGGGTGATATGGATGACGCGCCAAACGAAGTTGAAGACTTACAGAATAAAATAGAACAATCAGGGATGAGCAAAGAGGCTCGAGAAAAAGCAGATTCAGAATTGAATAAGCTGAAAATGATGTCTCCCATGTCAGCTGAGGCCACGGTAGTACGTAACTATATTGACTGGTTGGTGAGTGTTCCGTGGAAGAAAAAATCTAAAATACGTCGCGATCTATCGGCTGCAGAAAACGTGCTGGAAGAAGATCACTATGGTCTGGAAAAGGTAAAAGAACGCATTCTTGAATATCTCGCGGTACAGCAGAGAGTACAAAAGTTAAAAGGTCCTATACTGTGTCTGGTAGGCCCTCCAGGTGTTGGTAAAACCTCATTAGGACGTTCCATAGCGCGTGCTACTAATAGAAAATTTGTACGTATGTCTCTGGGTGGCGTACGTGATGAATCTGAAATCCGTGGCCATCGTAGAACCTATATTGGATCTATGCCGGGTAAAATCGTACAGAATTTGTCCAAGATCAAAGTCAGAAACCCATTGTTCCTGCTTGATGAAATCGACAAAATGGCGATGGATTTTCGCGGTGACCCTGCTTCAGCATTGCTGGAAGTGCTTGATCCTGAACAAAATAGCACCTTTAATGATCATTATATGGAGGTAGATTTCGATCTATCTGATGTCATGTTTGTCGCGACCTCAAACTCGATGAATATCCCCGGTCCTTTACTGGATCGGATGGAAGTTATTCGCATTCCAGGTTACACCGAGGATGAGAAATTAAATATCGCAATGAAGTATCTGACACCAAAACAGATTAAAGAAAATGGACTCAAAGATGCAGAAATTGCTATTACAGAAACTGCAGTAAGAGAAATTATTCAGCGTTATACGCGTGAAGCCGGTGTTCGTAGTCTGGAGCGCGAAATTTCAAAAATTTGCCGCAAGGTAGTGAAAGATATCTTACTTAAACCGGCAGGTAAAAAAATAACCGTAAGTTCACGTAATATTGAAAAATATCTTGGTGTAAAACGTTTCCGTTTTGGTTCCGCTGAAGAGAAGGACCAGGTTGGTCAGGTTACCGGCCTCGCCTGGACCGAAGTGGGTGGTGAGTTATTAACCATTGAGTCAGCTATTGTGCCAGGAAAAGGAAAGTTTACTTACACTGGTCAATTAGGCGATGTCATGAAAGAATCGATTCAGGCCGCATTAACTGTAGTTCGCAGTCGTGCAAATGTGCTTGGCATTGCTTCTGATTTCAATGAAAAGCAGGATATTCATATTCATGTTCCTGAGGGAGCTACGCCCAAAGATGGTCCAAGTGCAGGTATAGCGATGTGTACTGCACTGGTTTCAGCCCTGACAAATATCCCGGTTAAAGCTGAAGTCGCTATGACAGGTGAAATCACCTTACGAGGTGAAGTATTACCTATTGGTGGGCTAAAAGAAAAATTGTTAGCGGCACACCGAGGTGGTATTACCACTGCAATTATTCCTGCAGAAAATGAAAAAGATTTGACCGAAATTCCGAAGAATATCAAGGACAAATTAACGGTAATTCCTGTGCGCTGGATTGATCAGGTACTTGAACTGGCCTTAGTACACCAGCCTACACCAGTACAGATACCGCCGGGTGAGCCGGCTGTTGAGAGCAAAGTCAAGGCTAAAACCAAGAAATCATCGGCTGTTCGCGCACATTAATGTTGTTCATTTGATCAATGTTTAAGACGCAGTTACTTTTATTGCTGATTTTGCTATTTTCGGTTGACCCTGCCCTCTGCTATTGGTATAAATTCGCAGCTCGAGGACAGGGTGTGTTTAGAAGGATTCATAATCGTACTTCGATTATTCAAAAATGGGTAAAACCAGACATCCTCATGACTCTATAAATTTACATGCAATATAAATCTTAATTAACTACTGGATAAAACGAATGAATAAATCTGAACTTATTGAAGCAGTGGCTAGCGCCGCAGACCTAAGTAAAGCAGACTCTGCTCGTGCTGTTGACGGCGTCATTGCCGCCGTTACTGAAGCTCTTAAATCTGGTGATCAGGTTACCGTTGTTGGCTTTGGCACCTTTTTGGTGCGTAAGCGTGAAGCACGCTCAGGCCGTAATCCACGTACTGGTGAAACTATTCAAATTGCCTCTTCAAATGTTCCCGCATTTAAAGCTGGTAAAGCCCTGAAAGACGCTGTAAACTAGCGCGCCTTCGATACTCGGGTGCTTAGCTCAGCTGGGAGAGCATCGCCCTTACAAGGCGAGGGTCGCAGGTTCGATCCCTGCAGCACCCACCAGTTTCAAATTAGGAGTGGTAGTTCAGTTGGTTAGAATACCGGCCTGTCACGCCGGGGGTCG
>JBNKUM010000004.1:0-8988 GCA_050298595.1 Gammaproteobacteria bacterium
GGAGAGATCAAGCAATTCACAGGTATCGATAGCCCTTATGAAGCACCAGAAAATCCAGAGATTCATATTCGTTCGGGTAAAGTTTCGGTAGCAGAAGCGGTTAATCAGATACTGGCTTATCTGGATGAGAATGGCATTTTAAAGCAGGGGTATACCCCTGTAGCTGTTGGCGATTAATATAATCATGGATAGCGTTACATCAACAGAGCAGTTACTTGAGGAGCACCAGGAGAAGCCGTTACGCAGTATGGCGAAAGCGGTTTCCTGGCGTATCCTCGGGTCACTGGACACGGTTTTGTTGTCCTGGTTTTTTACTTCTGAATTGACCATCGCGATTGCGATTGGTGGGACTGAGGTTTTTACCAAGATTGTTTTGTATTATTTTCATGAGAGGTTGTGGAATCGGATTCCGCTGGTGTTGAGTTGATCTAGGCTATCATTGGGAATAGGTGAAAGCTGTCATTACGAGTACCCAAAGAGCATAAACTACGCGCGGTAAGAGTGCGACAGAGACGTAGCGTTTACGGAACCAAGGGATGTAATCTCATCGGGTGATAGCAACTATCCGGATTATGGTTTCACACGCCTTAGCTTTCCTTACTCCGTAGTGTCTTTCTAACAGGCGTGCGAGTAACTTTTTTTCAACAGCGACAAAAAGTCACCACAAAATTGACAGGGTCAATTTTGAACAGCTCTGCTGGCCCTAATAATGGAGGGCAGGACGCCCGGAATAACGCCCGCCCGATTCTAGTGGCTTTTGGCTTCTCGAAAATTGGGCCATTTTGCAGGGCACGGATCGATTCGCTCCTGCTCAACGATCCTCATCGGACATCTATGTCCGCTGACCCTACAAAATGACTCACAATCGGCACTCAATAAGGGCGATGAAAAAACAAAACCAATTTCCTGGCAAGATCACTTGTCCTTTCAGTAAGATCATTCTATCCTTTCAGTAAATGACTTTCTTAAAGGATGCAAGATGAACAATAAAGAAAAAGGTGAGAAAATTCGACAGCAAATTGTCAGTGATGTAAGGCATCACCCCTCTGATCTTTCAAAACATATTGCCCAAATATTTTCTATTACGGTTCAAGCCGTCAATAACCACATTAGACGTCTGGAGCATGAAGGATGGCTAACATCGACAGGTTCCGGTAAGGGAAAAAGATACTTTCTGGGAGATTTAAGAGCGTATAAATCGCTGTTTCCCCTGCAGGAGGATTTCACAGAAGATGTTGTATGGAGGAATCATTATGCATTTCTCTTTGATGACTTGCCGGAAAATGTTGTTGATATATGCCACTACGGTTTTACAGAAATGGTTAACAACGTAATCGATCATTCTGGCGGAAAACACATTTATATATCAGCAGTAAGAGAAAAAGAAAAAATCATAATCGTCGTCCTTGATGATGGAGAAGGAATATTCAGAAAAATTCAACGGATATGCGGTTTAAATGATGAGCGCCAGGCCCTTTTTGAATTATCAAAAGGTAAATTAACAACCGATCCCGACAACCATACTGGTGAAGGTATATTTTTCACATCCAGAGTCTTCGATGAATTTGAAATCGATTCAAAAGGAATCACATATAGTCACAACGATCAATTTGACTTTGATTACATATTAGAAACAGAGTTTTCAAAAAACGAATCAGGTACCGCTGTGTACATGCTAATAAATAGAAACTCAGGGCGGGATTTACAAACCGTTTTTGATGACTATGCCGGACCCGATGAATTCCAGTTTAACAAAACAGTAATACCTGTTCGGTTAGCGCAATATGCTAATGAAAAACTGGTATCACGTTCTCAAGCAAAAAGACTACTTTCCTGCATAGAAAAGTTCAGCTATGTAGTTTTTGATTTCGAAGGTGTATCAGCTATTGGCCAGGCCTTCGCTGATGAGATATTTCGGGTATATGCTAAGAGGCATTCTGATATCGTGTTGCATCCGGTAAAAATGGAACCTAATGTCGAAAAGATGATTAAAAGGGCTATGGGTCAGTGATTTAGAAATCGGAATCTATGGATGTAATCTTTGGAAGGTTAGCAACTACCCGGATCACATTGTTTCACACGCCTTATCTTTCCTTGCTTCGTAGCGTCTTTCTAACAGGCGTGCGAGCCCCTTTTACTGAAAATAGCTCCTGCATTTCCTGCACTTCCGCCATCCTTGGCGGTCGTGATTGGCCAAAAAAGAGGCGCAAAAACAAAATTGTCTGGAACAATTTTGAACTGCTCTGCTGGCCCGAAGGGTGGAGGGCAGGACGCCCGGAATAACGCCCGCCCGATAAGAGTGGCCTGCGGCTTCCCGGAAATTGAGCCATTTTGTAGCGCAAGAACCCATAGGAGACATTAGTCGTTTTAGCTGACTTGGCTGGTGTCGACCCATTGCTGCCTTTCCTGATAGTGGGAATGCATATAGCATCTGACTAAGTTTGGGTTTCACACGCTGAATACTTTTCTAGCTCTGTAGTTTGGTCGTGCCCGCGTGCGAGCCCCTTTTTTTGCTTGTCCAAAAAAAGAGGCGATAAAAAAACCAGAGATTTCAAACAGAGTTTGAAATCTTAATAAAGGGAAAAATGTGAATTGGCTTATATGGGTTTTGATTCGATGATTCCTTAACTATCAAGTTTATGGCGCAGACCCTGCGCACGAACTCATAGAAGACATTATTTTTTTAGCTGATTTGCTGGTATCGATTGGAAGCGGACAACCAGTGGTTCTGGTTAAAATTTAATCCCTCCGCCCCCTTTACGTCCTACCTCCTGTGTCCTTGCAGTCGTGCCATTTGACTCCGATTTGACCGCACTTTTGCCGAGGGCTTGAAGGGGGAATTAAAAATCTCTTAACTGCCCCCCTGTTCTGATAATAATTTATTGATTTAGTAAACGTTTCCACCAGGATGTCTTTTCGTTTTTTTCTGTTTCCAAATGTTTTGTAGAAAAAAGTGACTTCAATTCATCTAATGCCTCATCTGAATTTAAGGTAGACAAATTCTGTGCAGCACTTAGGTGTTCACCGCAAAAATATTCTAATCCGGCAGGGTGAGATAAGTCGGCTGAATCTTTTTCCTGATAGTTATGAAATTCTACCCAGTCTCCATGTTTACCAGAGCTTTCATCTAATGCTGATTTTCCGCACAAACAACAAACTGCAGGTTTCATATCACTTCTCCTCTGCCATTACGCCAAGAACAGGAATAACTAGCCTTGGAGTTTCATGGAGCACAGATTTAGCGAAAACATTATATAAAACTGAAGCTTCGTATGGCACTAGTGCACTAGCCCCGTACACAGGGGCTAGTTCTTCTATACTTTTATAAACTCCTTGAGTACCGGATTTAATAGCTCTACCCACTGTTCTATCCATGAATCGCATTTGCCCAAAACTATTTCGAAATGCATATATTGCATGACCTGCCACAACCTTACCATTTCTCATAACATTCACAGCAATCATGACTACGCTTCCATCTCTAGGTAAGATTTTTAAGATATCTGCAGAGCTACTCACTTTTTTTATTGCGCCAGTTTTTACTCCTAAACGCGCCAAATATGACATCCCTGTAGCCAGGTTAGGTATTACCCATAGTCCATTTGCCGGCATTTTCAGTTGCGCAGCCAAATCTTCAACACCAACAAGAAAACGTCCCTTAAATTTTTGTCCAACCTGACGAAGAGCCTTCGCGGAAGCAATCCAAAAACAGTTTGGTCCTCCTGTATCAGCTATAAACCTTGCAGCTGAGACTCCTTTTGCAGATTTGATCATACTGGCTGCTTTACCTACAGGAAAAACCGCAACAAATCTTAAAGCATCTGTACCAACTCCTTTCAAAGTTCCTTCTTTTACACCATCTCCTAGACGTAGAATATCTACAAAACCCGCTCCAAAAGTGGTTAAAGCTTTAGTTGCAGATGCTGCGATCATTACACCTGTATCATAATTTGAATCCTCAACCCATTGATCTAAGATATCATCGGATTCTGAACGGTTTTTCTCAAACCAATCTGCGACTTCAGTAAAATACCACATAATATTTTCTCCATTTAATATTACTAATAATTTTGTAAGGCTTAATTCTTGACTGAACAGAACTCATGAGTTTGCAGTCAATAATGTCTATTCTGGACGTATCACTATAGAACTCCTATGATTCTCTAAGAGTGCTCCTTCTCATTTACTTGATTGAACTCCATATTCAAAAGCAACTGACCAATAATGTTTCTTATAAAAGTATAAACATTAATCAGGCCAAGAATAAAAAACCATAAAGTTGACAAAGTAAGTAACAAGAAATCAGCTTTTGAGCATAAAATAAGCAAAACCAAAAGCACTGCATATACAGCGATTGCGACTACATAAGCTGTCAAATATATGTTGAATGCTCCTTTTCTATAAAGCCATTTTGAAAATGGAGTATCCGATTTTGAATAAAAAGCCCATAAGAAAGCTATTGACCCAGCAAGCATAACACTTGAAAAATATGTTGCGATGTCTGATACAGAAGACCTAAGAATCGTTGATATTTCAGTTTCATCAAAGAAATACAAAATCATTTCTTAAAAGAGCCGAATTATTCGACAAAAACATATCTTCGATATCTACGATATTTAAGCGAAAAAGATCAAAGTTGAACTTCCTTTTCACGAGCACATTTCCTTAGCTTGATTCATATTATTAGATTATTAACCGATCTATCAAAAGGTTGCAAACTTTTATTAAGAAAAGTGAAGGCGGATACTATGTGACTGAAATAGGTATTCGGAATATTTTTGTATTTATCGAAATCACAATGGTCCTGAACAGTGAGCTCCTACTTCTAATTTCTGATCGAAATTTTGGCTACTTACTTTTCATATTTTCCCTATGACGCATTTAAAATAAGACTATTCGAGCTCTGCTCGAATAGTCTTAAAACAAATAATCCTTTCAAGCCCGCGGCAAAATAGTAATCAGAGCGGGGTGGGACCCGCGTCTGTGCCGACACCGGTCTGGTTGCTATTTTATGTTGGGATCACTTTTGAACGCACACAGTGCGGCCCGAAGGGTGGAGGGCAGGAGCCCGGAATAATCAAGGGATTGAGGGGCGCGCTTTGTAACTCCGGGCGTCCATGCCCTACACCCTTCGGGCCAGCAGAGCTGTTCAAAATTGATCCTGTCAATTTTGTGGTGCCTTTCTTTTCGCGTAAAAGAAAGACACTCGTACGCTTACTCGTTAGGTGCTACGAAGTGGCTACTTATCTAGCGTACGAAACCCTTAAAGGTAGTAAATTGCTTTTGAGAATTCCAAAACTACAAAGCAGTAAAAGCATAGGCGTGTGAAACAATGAGCCGTATAATTGCTAACATTCCAAAGATTACATCCCTTGGTTCCGTAAACGCTACATCCCTGTAGCACTCCTGCCGCGCTTCGCTCGCAATGACAATTTCCAACAACTTACATCCATTGGTTTCGTAAACGCTACACCCCTGTAGCACTCCTGCCGCGCGAAGTTTATGCCCTTCGGGTATTCACAATGACAGTTTCTTTCAACAGAAACCAAAGATCAAAAACTACTCCACTGTCTCCGTCAGCATCTTCTTCGGCGCCGGCCAAACATTTATAACCGCCTGCACCAGAGTCGCCAGAGGTATCGCAAAAAACACTCCCCAAACACCCCATAAACTACCAAAGAAAACCACCGCCACAATAATCGCAATCGGATGCAGATTAACCACTTCAGAAAACAGTAACGGCACCAGCAAATTACCATCCAGAAACTGGATAACACCATAAATCAACATGGTGTAACCAAACATAGAACCTGAGCCAAACTGGAAAAACGCAATCAGCATCACAGGGATGGTTACCACCGTTGCGCCAACATAAGGAATAATGACCGATAGCCCAACAAGCAGACTTAACAACATCGCATAATTCAAACCCATTACTACAAAACCTATGTAGGTGGCAATCCACACGATCGCAACTTCCATGAACTTACCGCGCACATAACTGGCAATCTTCATATTCAACTCTACCCATACATCTTCCACCAGCTCATGATCATCAGGTAAGAATCGGCTCAACCAGTAAAGGATTAGGTGCTTGTCTTTAAGAAAGAAAAATACCATTAAAGGCAGCAGAATGAGATATACGAAAAAGGTAATGACACCGACTACAGAGGATAAGGACAGCGTCACCAGTTGTTGCCCCATGGTGGTCAGCTCAGTCCGAATTAAACCAAGCACTTCCTGGATCTGTTTATCAGAGATGTAATCTGGATAACGTTGAGGTAATTGTGATAACAGGGTTTGCCCTTTGGCAAACATCGTTGGGAGCGCGCGAAACAGATCACTGATCTGGGCGGAGAGCAAAGGTAATAACACCAGAAAACACAACAGAATCATGGTCAGAAATATTGCTGTCATTATGCTCGCACATACCGTCCTGTTAACACCCAGTACACCCAGCTTTTGAACCGAGCCGTCAAACAGGTAAGCGATGACTATGCCCACCAGTATCGGCATCAAATGCTTATTCATCACCACTATTAGTATCGAGCCGACAACCAGTATCAGAGCCAGGATTACGGTTTGCGGATTAGCAAAATTACGCTGATACCAACGCTTAAAAACATCCATCATGAGTCCAGGTAGTTTTGGTAGTGTTTATTAAAAAGCTGTTCCAGATCATCGATCACTTCATTCGCAGGACGACCCTGTAACATAAACTGAGTCACAAGTGACGAGGTTTGATTGATCATGCCGTCGGTGTCGATCATGAAGTAGCTGGTACGTAATCGCTTAATGGCGGCCAGTACACTTTCTTCTTCAGGTCTTGGATGATCCAGAGGCTGTTGTTTGATATTTTTATCCAGAGCGGGTGCATTTTTCTGGTTTTTAGTAAACAGAAAATCCGCATAATCCAGCAGACTGTCTCGTCCCTGTTGATCCAGTCCTTCAAACAGTTGAATCAGTTGCTGTTTCTCTGTTTTCACAACTTAGGGCGTGGCCTCACAATAGGCTTTGGCAAATTCCAGTAACTCTTCCATCACCCTGACGCGAAACTTCTGACGTTGACGTACGAATGAGAACGGCCGACTTAGTGGTGGATCAAGTTGAACCTCTTCCAGAGTATGCAGCTTTAATTCTTTGGCAATCGTGGAACGAGAAAGAATGGATACACCCATCCCCGCTTCTACAGCACCCTTGAGTGCTTCAGGGCTACCCAGCTCAAGACAGAAATTCATTTCAGCCTGGTCAATTCCAGCTTGCTGCAAATACTCCATGATGACTTCACGAGTACCCGATCCTTCTTCACGACAGATGAAAGGATAGGCTTTTAACTCTTCAGCTTTAACACTGTGATCCAGTTTGCCCAGTTCATGCCCTGGCGGACAGACAACAACCAGTTGGTCATCGTGACAAACTTCTACAATAAGGTTTTTGTTGGATACAGACGCCTCGACTACGCCCAGGTCGATCACATTGTGCTCGACCATAGAGACTATACCTTCGGTATTAGAAACCTTGAGGCGGATATTGATATCAGGATAGTTAGCCTTAAACTGACCCAGCAAAGTGGGTAGCATGTATTCGGCGATAGTGGTACTGGCGCCTATGGTGAGTGCGCCAGAGATTTCGCCGGTTAACTCACGTACCGAATTTTCCATCTCATCGTAGAGATCAAAAATCCGATCCGCAAATTCATACACTTTACTGCCCGCCGGCGTCAGATTTACCTTGTTATGCGTTCGATCAAACAGTCGAGTATTAAAATACTCTTCCAGCTGGCGTACCTGAAAGGTCACAGCCGGTTGGGTCATATGTAAGGCCTCAGCTGCTTTGGTAAAACTGAGCAACTTGGCCACCGCATGAAATACTTTTAATCGTCTATCACTCATCTAGGTAAGCTTCATAAAAAATAACTGCGCCATTATATATTATTTTTATGTATGTCTGTAGGCTTTCTATTTCTCGGCCGCTGATGGGGCGCTTACTCGATAATAGAGCACCGGAATAATCAGCAACGTCAGTAGCGTAGAAACAAAAATACCAAAGATCAATGATATCGCCAGGCCCTTAAATATAGGATCGTCGACGATGAAAAATGCCCCCATCATGGCAGCCAGACCGGTCAATACGATAGGCTTGGCACGCACTGCGGCTGAGGTAATCACCGCATCCGCAAAGTCCATCCCGTCAGCCACCAGTTCATTGATAAAATCGACCAGCAATATCGAGTTGCGCACGATAATTCCGGCCAATGCAATCATGCCTATCATTGAGGTAGCGGTGAACTTGGCACCCAGTAAAGCATGTCCGGGCATCACACCTATGATGGTTAGAGGTATAGGCGCCATAATGATTAGCGGCACTATATATGACCTGAACTGGGCAACCACCAGCAGATAGATCATCACCAGACCGATTGAATAAGCAATCCCCATATCACGGAATGTTTCATAGGTGATCTTCCACTCGCCATCCCAAAGTACAGCTAACTTACTGGTGCCGCTCGGCTGATTAATAAAGTATTGCTCGATATCTAAAGCGTTATCTGCGATTCTCCCGGAAATGTCAAAAATGCCATACAGCGGACTGTCTAATTTACCTGCCATATCGGCTGTTACCATGATCATCGGAATCATGTTTTTATGCATAATCGGTTTTTCGAGCAGGGTTTTTTTTATGCTCAGCATTTCTGAAAGTGCGATTAATTGTCCCGAATGATTGGCCAGTTTAAGGTTTAATATCTGCTCAAGATTAACTTTTTCTCCCTCCTTAAGCTGCAGGCGGATAGGAATTGGATATTTCTGGTTATCGCTGTGCAGGATGTTGATATCTTTTCCGCCCACCGATGTTGCAACGGCCTCCACAATATTGCTGTAGGGAACACCGAGGCGGTTGGCTTTACTGCGATCAATAGTGACCTGCCATTTTTGCTGATCCTGCGGGTGCATGATATCGATATCCACCACGTCAGAGCTGTGAGCAAAT
>JBNKUM010000005.1:0-31006 GCA_050298595.1 Gammaproteobacteria bacterium
AGTGACAACGACAGCATCAGCAATTTTGATGAAATGCTCAGTGGTGGAAGCGCACCGGTAGTGAGTTCGGTATCTCCTTTAGAGGGAGCGAGCGGAGTATTAGAAACCACGGCCATCACTGCCACCTTCGACGATCCAATGATCGCATCCACATTAACGACCTCCAGTTTTATGGTGACTGGTGCCAGTTCTGGTGAGGTGAGTGGTACAGTTTCTTATGATAGCGTGACAAAAGTTGCGACCTTCACGCCTTCATCGGCACTTAATTACGCCGAAGTCTATACTGTAACGCTAGGTATGACAGTACAGAATAGTGCATCCATCGGTCTGGCCAGTGCAAAAAGCTGGAGTTTCACGGTCAAATCTGCTCCGGTTGTACAGGTGATCGATATCACCTTTACTCTGCCTCAGATGCTCTTACAATCCAGGCTGTCTGACACGGGTGCTACGACTGCTTATGTACAGGTCGATGGGGGATCACGTCAAGCGATGACACTGACCGGTTCAGCTGCCAGCATCCAGCTAAGCGGACTGACTCCAGGTACGCATCAGTTCACCGTTATTCTGGAGTACGCACTGACTTCAGATCCGCAAAACCCGGTTACCCTGGTGGAATCTACCAAAAGTGTCAGCATCACCACAGGCAGTAATAGTATCAGCTTCGTTGACAGTGATTTTGATTTCAGCCTGTTTGACAGTGACAACGACAGCATCAGCAATTTTGATGAAATGCTGAGTGGTGGAAGCGCACCGGTAGTGAGTTCGGTATCTCCTTTAGAGGGAGCGAGCGGAGTATTAGAAACCACGGCCATCACTGCCACCTTCGACGATCCAATGATCGCATCCACATTAACGACCTCCAGTTTTATCGTGACTGGTACCAGTTCTGGTGAGGTGAGTGGTACAGTTTCTTATGATAGCGTGACAAAAGTTGCGACCTTCAGGCCTTCATCGGCACTTAATTACGCCGAAGTCTATACTGTAACGCTAAGTACGACAGTACAGAATAGTGCATCCATCGGTCTGGCCAGTGCAAAAAGCTGGAGTTTCACGGTCAAATCGGCTCCGGTTACGCAGGTTGGAAGCGTGTCCACTTTGAGCACTAGCTCTTCTCCGATCCTGGCATACAATGATGCCGGCGATGGTGTAGCAGTATGGATAGTTCAGGATGTCGGCTATTCTTTGAAGTATTCGATGTATGACAGGAGCAGTGACACTTGGTCATCCGAAGCTTTACTGTCTTCAAGTGCCTTCTCAAATTTGATGGAGCCTCAACTCGTCAGTAACGGTGCAGGTTTTGCTCTGGTTTGGGAGGAGTCTGATGACGTAGAACACCAGCTCTACGGGAGTTTTTACGATGGCTCTAACTGGTCCACGCCGGTAATTATTGATACCGAAGTTGAAGCTGTGAACTCTCCTGTACTGGCATCCAACGGCACTGGATATGCCGTTACCTGGTATCAGAATATCGTTGGGGATAGCCGCATCTTTGCCAGTGTTTCAACCGATGCAACATCCTGGGGGGCTCCAGTTGTTATCGACAATGGACTATTGAATGCCAGGTATCCGAAAATAGTTTCCAATGGATCTGAATATGCTGTGGTTTGGCAAGAGGCTTTACCAGAAAGGATAGGTGTCAATATATATCATGAGGGCTGGGGTGTTGGTACTGCTATTTTGCTGGATGATGAAACCAGTACATATGGCTCTTATGGGTATGATATTGCTTCCAATGGATCGGGTTTCTCTGTGGTCTGGGGTAATAATAATAGTGTCTACAATCGAACTTATTACAACTCAGGAACATTCGGTTGGAGTCCCATCATCGAGATCAATGGTTCTATATCGCCAGCTTATCTGGGGGGGGCTTCAGATGGTCCAGTGTTCTCGATTGCCTCAAATGGTACTGGGTACGCAACAATTTTTTCAGGTTTAGCCAATTCAATTAAGTATGCAGTCATTAATACTGCTGGTGATAGTAGCTGGGGTACACCTGCGGCATTACAGCTGGAATCTAACTTCCATGAACCTGGAAATCCGATGATTGTCTCCAATGGCAATACCTATGCTGCGTTATGGCCGCAATACACTGACGCCTCCACATTCGACTTATTCTCAAGCGTCTATGATGGTACTTCCTGGCCTATAGCTGCTGCTATTGATACGGGTGTCCGCTCGATTAAAGGGGGCTATAGCTTGGTAGGCAGTGGTTCTCAGTATATCGCTACATGGGCTAAACAGTTTGGAAATTCCACTAAGGTGTATGCCAAAGTTTATACGGAAACCTCTCCTCAAAACGAATGGGGTCAGGTTCAAGCCCTTGATACGGGGTCTCAAAATGTCACTCCTCCTACTATTAAAGCGCGCCCAAACGGTGGAGCAACTGTTTCCTGGAGCCAGCTTGACTTAGGTGTGTTTGCTAACACTTTTAATAGCTCAAACTGGTCTGGTGAACGCTTACTTGCCAGTGCTCCGGGCGGTAGTAGTCTTTCTTCCAGGCTGTTCAGTAATGGACATGGTCAGACATTGGCCGTGTGGAAGCAGAAATCTAGTAACAACTATGACCTGTATGTAAATATCAGCAAAAATGGCATCTGGGGTCAACCGCAGCTCCTGTTTTCCGGTTCCGATCAAATAGAGTTTTATGTTACGACTGATGGCATCGGTTTCGCCATGGTCTGGAACGATTATGATGGTGCTTATTGGTCTATATATGCGAGTATTTTTGATGGTATCCAATGGGGGGCGGTTACGGAGGTTGATGATAGCTCGATCGCAGGTCATGCGTACACTGGTGGTAGGTTTTCACCCATAGTCTCAAATGGTAATGGCTATATGCTGGTTTATAGCCAGTATGATGGCAGTAATTACTATGACACCTATGCCCGTCAATATAAGGGGTCAGGCTGGAAAGCGCCGGTAGTTTTGAATTCACATAGGAACAGCTCAAATGTCAGCGTAACTCCTTCAATTGCAACCAATGGTATGACTTATCTCGCTGTCTGGGTTCTCAGGTCGAGCATTACGCTACCCTCAACAGAGGCGTATTCTAGTGAGTTTGATGGTACCAGCTGGTCTGATGCAGAGCGTTTTATCAATGGCGGTTCCAGCAATGATATTAGCGCTTCGATTATAGGACTGGTTTCTAATGGTGCGGATTATCTCGCTGTGTGGGCACAGGATGATGGAACATCGCAGTATCGAGCGTTAAGTAATTTCTATGCTGCTGGTAGCTGGGGCACAGCTTCAACCCTGGATACAGGAACAACCGGGCATCAGCTTACTACGCCATCAGCGATATCAAATGGTACGGGTTATGCGGTCGTATGGGATGAGCATACAGGGACAGCGGATAGTGTAGTGGTCAATATCTACAACGGCACGAGTTGGCTAGGTCCAGTTACTTTAGATGACGGGGCGTCTGGTTCTGTTCATCTGTCATATTTTCCCAGGGACTTTATCTCTAGCTATGCGGATAGCTATGCAGTGACCTGGTCGCGGGATGATGGTACTGGAGTGCTTAATCCCTTTGTTAGTGTTTTCGACGGGACCTGGTCACCCGCCACAGCACTGGAAACGAATGCCGGAACTATCGACTATCTGCAGATCGCTAGCAATGGTAACGGATTCCTGGCTGCCTGGATTCAGCAGGACGATTCCGATATTCATCATGTTATGCAAAACCGTTATGATCCAGTCAATGGCTGGAGTGGTTCGACAATACTGGACGCAGATCTCAATAATAGAGTTTTTGATTTATCGTTAATTGCTTCCCCGGATGTCTACCAGGCTATCTGGACCCAGGCTGAACCCAGCGGCGATCCAATAGTGCGCTTCCCATGGGCCAGGATGGGCTTTTGATGCTGTTTTGTAATTGCATGATTGCTGATGGCCAAAAGTTATGAATTCAATCGTTAACGATCTGCAACCCGGTTTTTCCATACTCTGGTACGAGATTAAATCTGTACTAGGTCGTGGCGGCTTTGGTATTACCTATCTGGCCACAGATAACAACCTGGGTCATCAGGTTGCCATCAAGGAATACCTGCCTCGCGATTTCGCTACGCGTAGTGGTGATAGCACGGTCCAGCCCGTTTCTATTGAGCAAAGAGATCTGTTCGACTGGGGCCTTGAACGGTTTATGAGTGAAGCTCAGACACTGGCCAAGTTTAAACACCCCAATATCGTTCGTGTATCCAGTGTTTTCATGCATAACAACACGGGCTATATGGTGATGGATTACGAGCAGGGTGAAGTTCTCAGTCATGTTTATAGACGGAAAAAAAAGCTCACTCAGCAAGCGCTGGAAAACATCTATTATCCAATCATTCATGGCCTGTCATTAGTACATAAAGAAGGTTTTATACATCGTGATATCAAACCAGCTAACATTTATATTCGAGCGGATGGTTCACCGGTATTAATTGATTTTGGAGCGGCAAGACAGCCGGTAGGAACCAGAACGGAAAAGTTAACTACGATGCTTTCCGTTGGCTATGCTCCCTTTGAACAGTACAATGAGACGCCGGGAAAGCAGGGATCGTGGAGCGATATCTATGCGCTAGGTGCAAGCATGTATCAGGGAGTTACCGGAGAAAAACCTGTAGAATCAAGCATACGTGGAATAGGCCTGTTGCACAATGAGGCTGATCCATATGAACCTCTGTCCGTAGTATCCAGATCGGCTGGATATAGCCGCTCATTTTTACGAGCAATTGATCAGGCATTGATGATGCAGATTCAGGATCGCCCGCAGACATTGAATGAGTTTTTAGCAATGTTGAAAGGTGACATCGCTTTGCCTGATTTGTCAGGTGATGTCGCTTTACCAGATTTGTCAGGCAGGTCGTTAACAGACAAGGAACCTTCCATTGGGTCGTTAGGTGGTATCGCTTTGCCTGATTTGTCAGATGGGGCGTTAACAGAGATTGAACCAACCATGATTCTCGAAAAGGCAGTCATCAGCCCGAGGAATCATAAATTTTCTGGAATGGTGGCAAAGCGGCCTGGTCCAGTAACCCGTACAGCAGCGGACGAGCGTACTGCAAAGAAGTCTCTATTCAGTCAGCCAGGAATTCGGATCATTACAGTAATGGTTGTAGCTATTGTATTGGCTTTTTTACCTTTGCGGTTGCCGTTGCCTGATCAGATATTTGAGCAAGATACAGCGCAGCAGAAAATTCGAACCTTATTTGAAAAAGCTGAAAATCAAATTCAAGCCGGGCTGTATTATGACAAATCTGGTGAGGGTGCATTAAATGCTTACCAGAAAATTCTTAGCATTGATGAACAAAATTCGGCAGCCAAAAAAGGTATAAATCAAGTTGGGCTTCTGCTATTGAAACAAGCTCAGCAATCTTTGGATAACAAAGACCTGGCCAGCACGGATAAAGAGTTAAGAATAATTAGTCAATTTGTTCCTATGTTAAACGGGTTGTCCGAAACCCAGCAAAAGTTTAAGCACCTTCTGAGTAGTGAAAAGCAAATAGAAGTCCTTCTGGGCAAGGCTGACATTGCGCTGGGCAAAGGACAGGTTTATGAACCAGAGCAGGAAAATGCAATTTTCTATTACCAGAATGTAATCCAGCTGGATCAGAATAATGTTACTGCCAGGCTTGGATTATCTGATATTTCAGACAAGTTGATCATTGATGCACAAAGCGAGATAGCCGGAAAGCACTTTAAGAATGCAGAAAAGCTGATATCTCTTGTTGAAACTATTAAGCCCGAAAGTCCTTCAATTAAAAATTTGCGAGAGAAGGTTAAAAGGTCTAATCAGCTGGAACACCTGCTGGCCAAGGCGGATACGGCTTATAAGCAACATCACTACCTTGTACCAGAAAATGACAATGCCTATCTGTTTTATAAAAAAGTATTAATCCTGAAGCCTTCGAACTTAATTGCGCGAGATCGACTTTCTGAAGTGGCTGACCTGTATGCAGCTAAGGTGAACAAAAACATACAAACTGGTGACATAACTGAAGCAAAGAGAAATCTGGCTGTTCTGGATAAGTATTTTCCAGACTATTCAGGATTGTCTGATTTAAAATCCGGTTTGGCAAGAATGGAAACCAGGATAAAGAATGCAGAAAAAGCTTATCAAAACCTGGCGGTAGATAATACATCTCTTGCGACAGGAAATAACCCGGCACAGGATAAATTTCAGAATCAACCCTGGATAACGGATGCAGAAAAAGCTAATCTAAATCTAGCTACAGCTAATACATTTCTTCCGCCAGGAATTAACCAGAAACAGGATGACTTTCAGGTCGTTCAGGATATTGTTGGACAGTTTATGGAGTCATTCAGATCCATGGATATGCGGGGCTTGTTAAAAGTTTCACGACTAACAGATCAGCAGCATGCGCTTTATTCCGAGATATTTAAGTCCTACGAATCTTTGAGAATCACTGTGGTACCTAATACTTTTAAGCTGATGAAAGAACATGGTACGGGTCGTGTTGAGTTTGAAGTTAGCGACCTGGTTGATGTTAAAGGACGTCCTGTTAGTACAGCTGCTGGCTGGACGAAAATAGAAATTAAGATAACAAGAAAAAATGATAACTGGCTAAAGGTTGAAATTTTATGACGCTTACTTTAGCCCGCTATTGCCTGCTAGTTGTTTCAGTCGAACTAATACCCCGTCATAATGGAGAATATTGAGTATGAAAAAAAATCTGATTCGTTGGTTTACCCTTATATTTTTTCTGCAAATTACTATACCTTCTGTATCAGCTGAGCAGTTAGAACTAAAAACTCCAGATATCGAACCACCAAAGATATTTTTTGATGTAAACATTGGTTTACTGGAGGAGGGGATACAAACTTTTTCAGTCACGGCTACCGATAATGTAGGTATTGCATCCGTCACCCTGTACTACAAAGGCGTTAATGATATCGCTTTTATACCGAGAAAAATGAAGCAGTCTACATCTGATCCGACGTTATACACGGCTGATGTATCTATCGATTCCGTAATATCCAATAAACTTGATGTTTATATCCGTGCAGATGATGTATCGGGAAATAGCATTTTAGAAGGCCAGAAATTCTCGCCTTTTACATTTGCCATTATACCAAGAGATACATCAGAAAAAGTGGCTGATACTGTAACCGAGCCACCTGTTGAAGAAGAAGGGATGAGTATGTTCACCATGATACTGATTGGTGTCGGAGTACTTGCCCTGGTTGGAAGTGGCGGCGGTGGCGGTGGTGGAAGTAGTTCAAGTGATAATACTGGATCTATAACCATTACGTCTCCTATACCCGGTGAATAAAATACGATTCATTCTTGAGATGCTGTCTGAAAGGTCTCGGGGATAATTATTAAACCATATTCCCTGAAATGATTATTTCAGGGTCGAACAGGTAGACTGATAGTGCGACATAAGAAAAGGGCGGTTAATTGTCGAGTGCCTGTTTGATATCAGCAAGTATGTCACTATAGTTTTCCAACCCAACCGAGAGCCTTATCAATCCATTGCTGATGCCGTGTTTTAGTCGGTCTTCTTCAGAGTAAGTAATATGCGTCATACTGGCAGGGTGTTGCGCCAGTGTTTCTGCATCGCCCAGACTGACGGCGCGCATGGCTAATTTCAGCTTGTCCATAAAGTGAATCCCTGCTTCATAGCCACCTTTAAGTTCAAATGCAATCATGCCTCCAAAGTCACTCATCTGAGTTTTGGCTAACTCATGTTGAGGGTGTGATTGAAGACCTGGGTAATAAACCTGAGAAACTGCCGGGTGTTGCTCAAGAAACTCGGCGAGCTTAAATGCGGAGTTCGAGTGTCGGTCCATTCTTATTTCGAGCGTTTTCAAACCTCTGAGTACGAGATAGGCGTCGAAGGGTGAGATGACCGCACCAGTCATGTCTTTAACACCGTACAGATGAATATGTTGAATATCCTCCTGCGGGCCGATGATCGCTCCAGCAATAACATCACCATGACCGCACAGATATTTAGTCATTGAGTGCACAACGAAATCAGCACCCATTTCGATGGGTCTCTGTAGGTAAGGCGTGCAATAGGTGTTGTCAACAATCACTCTGGCGTTAGATTGATGCGCGATGTCGCAAACCTTTTTTATATCGATAAGGCGCATATTGGGGTTTGCTGGAGTTTCGAAGAAAAGGAATCGAGTTTTCTGCGTTATTAAACCCTTTAGTTCATTGGGCTGGGTAAAGTCTGCAAACACAATCTTTACGCCAAATTTTGACAGGCCTTCGGTAAATAGTGCGTAGGTACAGCCATACAGCGTTTTATCGGACAATATCTCATCACCGGGCTGAATAAATGACCAGATTAAAGCGGTGATGGCTCCCATGCCTGATGCTACTGCTAAAGCAGCTTCGCCACTTTCTAAATTGGCCAGTTTCTTTTCCAGTACAGATTCGGTGGGGTTGCCTATTCTCGAGTATACAAACCCCTGTTCTTCACCAAGAAAACGTTTTTGCCCTTGTTCGGTGGATTCAAATGCATAAGTTGAGTTGAGATATACCGGTGGGTTCAGGGCGCCATGATGATCAAATGGATTGTATCCACTGTGAATGGCTCGAGTACTGAACCCCTGTTCTTTATTCTTTAGTTTATCGTTCATTACGTCAATAATTCGTTTAAATATGATTTAGCTAGGATATGCTATGAGATACTTTAAATATATCGAATAAACTGCGGAAAACTGAGGGTGACAGGCAATGGATCGAATTGATTTCGAAATTATCAGGCATTTACAGAATAATGGTCGAATTTCTAATAAATCTCTGGCAGCGAAGGTAAATCTTGCACCTTCAAGCTGTTTTGAAAGAGTTAAGCAGCTCTATGCTGAAGACATTATTGAGGGAATTCATGCTGACGTTAAGCCTAAAGCTATGGGTATAGAGCTGGAGGCCATGTATTTTATTGGATTGAATAAGCATTCCAGGGATCTGGTTGAAAACCTCCAGAAAGAGATAGCGCTAATGCCTGAAGTTCGTTCAGTTTATCTGGTGTCAGGTCAGTTTGATTTTCTGATTCACGTTGCGGTTAAAGATACCGATCATTTACGCAACCTGGCACTGGACTATTTTACCGTTCGTCCAGAAGTCACCCGGATTGAAACAGTGTTAATTTTTGATCATCAGCGGAATTTTGAGCTGCCTAACTATAAAATCGATCAGAGATAACAGGAAAGTTAAAATAAACCCACATTAGCTTTGTGGGAAATTCATTTTGAAAAAGGAGTAAAAATCTATTTTTTTAAATTTTGGGAATTATTTCCCTTTCACTTATCTTGATGTAAGACTAAAATCCTTCAGATTTGAATCATCAAACTTGCAGGGTTATGCCCCATCATGGCGCATAAATAGAAATGATTCGATTAATATACAAATAATTATCTATTAACATTTGCAGGGTGAAAGTGAGCTTATAATGCTAGTAAAAGCGCTATCTAGAAAGTTATCAGGCTATTTTGTCACATTTTTGTTTATCGCAACAGTTGCTGGCTGTGGCGGTGGTGGTGACTCAACTGGAAAAACGCCAGAGTCTCCTATTCCTGGTAATACTGTTCTTATTGAAGCTAAAACTGCTGGTGGGGTTATGTCTGCCAGGGTAAATGAAACGGTATATCTAGACGGCAGTAAATCCTATATTTCATCTAATCAACCTAGCTTTACTTCAACGAATGCTGGACTTATTTACAGCTGGTCATTTTCTCATGTTCCTGAGGGTAGTGCTGCTACTTTAGAGGGTGCAACGAGTGTTAACTCAAGTTTTGTAGCTGATGTTGCAGGTGATTACCTTGTTCAACTTATCGTTTCTGCAAATGGATATACCAGTAAACGTACTGTACAACTCATTGTTGCCACAGAAGCAGGCGATAGATTTCCGGTTGGCCCTTATTCGGGGCATCTGGGGCTATCTTCAAATTGTGAACAGTGCCATATGGGCAATAAAACATTTGTTGATGTGAATGGGGTTATTAAAACGATAAGGGGTAAGTCGGCTACTCATGTTGCAACCTCTCAACTTTGCGAAACCTGCCATACAACCAGAGGTTTTGCTATTCCGGTTAAAACCGATCATGCCGAAGTTTTTGGGAACTGTAGTGAATGTCATGATGGTGTAAAGGCTACTGGTAAATCTGAGTTCCATCAGGTTACCCAGCTCGATTGTAATCAGTGCCACAATACCATCAGCTTTTTGGAGCTAAACCCTGATGGCACTTATGATCATTCAAATATAACTCGCGCCTGCGCGGGTTGTCATGATGGTAAGATTGCCAGGGGTAAGCATGATACGCATATAGATACCGTAACCGATTGCGGATTCTGCCACACCACTGTCGATTTTAAGAACGCCTATCCTGACCATACTGGCCCAGAGGTGGTTGGAAAAGCATGTGCTAGTTGCCATAACGGTACAGATGCGAAAGATAGTGCCGGTTTTCATCCAGATATGAGCGTAGATTGCGCGGTCTGTCATACAGTGATCAAGTTCAATTCTGGCGGCGTTTTCGATCACACAGTTATTGGTGTAAATCCATTTCTGCCAGCCTGTTCAGAATGTCACGCTGTGAGTAATAACATTGGTGCGATCGGTAAGTCTGTAAATCATCCAGTTACTTCTGATGTCTGTAGCGATTGCCATAACACGGTATCTTTTGCTGACGTGACAAATTTTGATCATGGCACGCTAGCCTCTGGTAAGCGCTGTGATGATTGCCATGGAAATACAACTGCAGTAACTCCAGATATCCCCGCTAGTGGCTTATCGGCTAACCATATTGCCACGAATGGCACTGATTGCGGTGTTTGCCACACACCAGGAACTTTTACCACTGGTATTTTTGATCACGCTACAATCGGTACAGCCAGGTGTGATTCCTGTCATGACGGAAGTATCAGCAAAGGCGTTTCACTTCATCATATACCGACTAATGGTGCGGATTGTAATGGCTGTCATGGTAATACAGACAGTTTTGCTACTGCAGTTGTAATGGATCATGCTCTGGTTGATGTCAGTGTCTGTAGCGCCTGTCATGATGGCGATATCAGTTCCGGTAAGCCCAATAATCACGTGCCCACAAAGGCGCTGGATTGCAAGGACTGTCATTATGATTTTGACTCCTTTGCGCTTACTACATTCGATCATGCTGCAATAGAAGCTAATGATTGTGCTTCCTGTCATGATGCCGGTTTCGCGACACCTAAATCGACAAATCATATTCCTTCAGTGAGCGAGTGTAGTGTTTGCCATACTGATACCAGTGTAGGAGGATTCAAGAATAATAACTTTAGGGCAGCTGTGCATGACAGTCTGACTACGGGTTGTGAAGGTTGCCATATAAGCACATTCTTCCCTGATAATTCGGCAGCGTATAAATCAGCGACTCATCTACCAACCACTCAGGATTGTTATCTGTGTCATAGTGCAGCGGCTGCTGATTTTACGACTTCAATATTCAGTCACCAGGGGATCTCTAGCAACTGTGTTTCCTGTCATAATGGTAGCGCGAATAATGTGGCGGCAAATGCTGTGGGTGAGCCCAACGATTCCGTGCATACTGGAATCGATGGAGATTGTTCAATCTGTCACAATACTGTTGCATGGGCACCTCAGGATGTGGATCATACCCGATCAGACGTTTTGAGTGTGCGCTGTGATTCCTGTCATAACGGTAATTTCGAGCCGGGTATTCCGGGTAAAAATCAGGGCCATACAGCCACTTCCAGCGATTGCTCGGTGTGTCATAAGACAACAACTTTTGTGGGTGGTATGGTTGACCATTCCAGCCCGCAGGTTACCAGTGTGCGTTGTGATTCCTGTCATAACGGTACCGATGCGACTGGCGTTTCTGATCATCCAACCAACAAACATATTCCAACCACTGATGATTGCGGTGCCTGCCACAAAGCGGGAGGCTCTTTCAAGCCATCAACGTTTGCGCATGTAGGTGTGACGAATAATTGTGAGACTTGCCATAATGGTAATTTCGTTGACAGTGGTGCAGCAGGTAAAAATGCTGGTCACGTGACGACGTCGAGTGATTGTTCCGTTTGTCATAATACCGAGGATTTTTCCGTAGCTCGGTTTGATCATAGTACCGTCTCTTCAACGACCCGTTGCGACTCCTGTCATAACGGTACTACAGCTGCGGCAAAAGAACCGCCAGTGGGGCATGTACCGACTAACCAGGATTGCCGAGACTGTCACCAGACAACGGGATTCAAGCCTGCTATTTTTGCCCATACAGGCATAGTTGATAATTGCTCATCCTGTCATGATGCGGGCTACGCAACTCCAAAGTCATCAGGACATATTACTACCAGTCTGGATTGTGGTGTCTGTCATTCCGGTTTTGATACTTTCAAAGGTGCAACCTTTGATCACAGTACGGTCTCTTCAAGTACCCGATGTGACTCCTGCCATGATGGTAGTACTGCGAAGGGTAAGGCTGATGCGGTACCTGCTCATTTGGCAACAAATCTGGATTGTCGTTCCTGTCATACCACGGCTACGTTTAAAGGCGGTACCTGGGAGCACGATGCATCTGCATCTGGGCGTTGCGACGAGTGTCACAGTAGCGGTAATGGAGCAACACCTAAATCATCGGGGCATATTAATACCACCGCTCAATGTGATGATTGTCATACTACAAGTGGATGGGGGTTTGATCATCCTTTGTCAATCCCAGGGTTAGGTGGTAGTGGTCCATACAACCCACTCGACCATCGGAAGCCCCTGAGCTGTACGGACTGCCATGGCAATACCATAACCCCCATCATTCCCAATAATGAATGGTCGAATACAAACTATAAGCCTTACTGCGCAGGTTGTCATGACCGTGACTATGATACGGGTGAGAGAAGGCATAGAGGCATCGATGCTGACAAAGATTGTTATGGTTCATGCCATGAGCATAGGATCAGCAGTGGTGGATTCGACTAGTGTAGTGCTCTAAATTAAACTCGTATTAAGAAAGCGCAGTCAGGGGGGCGCAGCAAGGCGCAACTCGTAGGTAGGAGTGATACAGGGATGCGCCGTTTACGAGGAAAGAGAGGCTTTCATGCATCACACGAGGCGAGTCATCACTGGAAGCGCCATGGCATGGCTTGGGATGCGAACGATAACATCGTCCCGATCCGACAGGATATGATGGCCTTTTTCACAGGCGCAAAAATAGAGTTGCAACAGGGTAGCCAGGTTCATCACCAGAAAAATACTGGTAATCCACGCCACAGAGGTATCCGCACGCCTGGCCCGGATGTAATTCAGTCGATAGCTATTCTTGCCCTGGCCAAACTATTCGGCCTAGAGTGTGGCTATCATCCATTATTAGGGTGATAGCCAGAATTTGATTCTTGTTGATAGGTCCTGGTTTAATCTGTTATTCTTCATCGCTGCTAGCGTAGGATGTGCTATTGTATAGACAATCCCCTGTGACCTTGCTCACTCATCATTTATAAAATAATATCTTCCAAAAGTTTTGCTTAAAAACTTTTAATTATTTACTATTTTCTTATCAGCTTATTAACTATTGTCAGCTCAACTTGTTTTACTAATTGAGCGTGTTGTGAGTTTTTTTAAACCCAATAATTTTTTTCATCTTTTCATTCTTGTTTTGCTGTCATTCAGTTTGACTGCCTGTGGCGGCGGTTCTGGCGGCTCCGGCGGTACAGTAACTCCAGATGTCAGCCTCGATTCAATTCAAGTGATCCCACAAAATGTAGAGCTTGCGAGTGGTGTGCAGCAGTCATTTCAGGCAATTGGTAATTATTCTGATGGCAGTACAAAGGATCTTAGCAAGCAGGTTGAGTGGCTAAGTAGCGATACTCAGGTTGCGCAAGTAACTGCGGCTGTCGCGGTGAGTAATGCGGCTGGCACAGCAACCATATCGGCTACATTGAATGGAGTGTCTGGTCAGGCTAGTTTGAGTGTGAATAGTGAGATACTCCAGAGCATTGAAATTATTGTGAATAATCCGAATCTACCGGTTGGCTTAAGCAGCTCAATAACTGTTCTGGGATTCTACAGCGATCAAACTATTAGAGATGTCACTGAGCTTGCTAGCTTGCAGGTTGATGACGCTTCGCTGGTATCGATTGATTCTACAACGGCTATGGTTCAGGCGATTGCGATTGGTCATACGACTATTAGGGCAGACGTATCAGGTATTCAGGATGAAATGGCTCTGCAGGTGAATGACGCGGTACTCAGCAAGATAAAAATTTCACCTGAGAATTCTACTATTGCAGCCGGATATAAACAGCAATTTACTGCTACAGGCATCTACAATAATCAATCCTCCTGGGATTTGACAGGGTTAGTAACCTGGGATTCCAGTGATGAGCTTATCGCTGAAGTAGACAATCAATTGCAGACGAAAGGAGAAGTAACTGCGATCAAAAAAGGTAGCGCGATACTTTCGGCCCATTTTGACGAAAAGAGTGCATCCACCAATTTAATGGTGAACGATGCTACGTTAGTGAGTATCGAAGTGACACCGGCTAGTAGAACAGTCGCCGTGGGCTTACAGCTACAGTTTGAAGCTATTGCGCTGTATTCCGATGGATCACAGAAAGTAGTCACCGATCAGGTCGAGTGGAGTAGTGATAGTCAAATTGCATCTTTGGTCAGTAGCAATAACCCTGGCCGGTTCAAGACTAACAGTCCGGGCGATGTATTACTGATTGCGAAACTCAATAACAAGCAGGGGTTCACCAACCTGAAGATTAGCGATGCTACGCTCGACAGCCTGAATGTAGTAGCTGTAACTGATAAGCAAGCATTGGGCACATCGCAAAAATTGACTGCCAACGCTAAATTTTCGGATGGTAGTGAGGTAGATGTGACTGATCAGGTGAGCTGGGTCAGTACGGATGCGACTGTAGCCCATGTGAGCAATGCAGCCGGTGACAGGGGGCTGGTTACAGCCCTGTCCACGGGTACGGTGAGTATTTCAGCACATATGGAATCGATATCATCCAGCCAGACGCTAGAGGTTACTGAAGGCATTTTGCAGCAGATTCAACTGTCTTCTTCCTCTGAGGATCCTTTATATATCAACCAGCAGCGATCTTTGGACGCTGTTGGGATCTATTCAGACGGTAGCCAGCAAAATCTCACACAGCAGGTGCAGTGGATGAGTTCTGACGACCAAATTATTGCTGTGAGTACTGCCAGCGAATCGCCAGGTTTACTGACAGCTTTATCCGCTGGTTCAGCCAGCGTTAGCGCCAGTTTTGCCGGCGTTACCGCGAGCGAGCTGTCATTTCAGGTTATTGATAACCCAGATTATCCAGCATCGATTAGCCTGTCGGCGAGTCCGAATGTGATTCTCAATGATGGAGCAGATTCAACAACCCTGCAGGCTACAGTAAAGCCTTTGCAGACAAGTGGAGCTATCGAAGATGGTACTGTCGTAAATTTTATTATTCTGGAAAATGGAGTTACACGTAACGATACTGCGACTACGATTGATGGAGTTGCCAGTGTCAGGCTGACATCGGTAGACGTTGGGTCTATTCTCGTAACAGCCGAGGTTGTTGATACCGATATCAACGCAACAACCACTGTCAATAGTACCGACAACTTCGCCCGTGCCCTGCTGATAGGAAAGTCTGCCGAAGTCATTATGTCGAGTGATAAGTCTACCTATCAGCCCGGTAGCAAATTCTTTTTGTATTTGCGTAATCTGTCGAACAGGGACTTCAATATACTGGCCTTTTTGGCCAGGCTTGACGGTGTTGATTTCCCCGACTCTCCTATAAAGGATGCTAGCTATCTGAGTGAAGGTGTACTGGAAGGCGGTGAGTATACCAGTGCTGGGTATCAACTGGATCAAGTAGTTACAGCCGATAAAGTTATTAGTACTGGCTACATCCTGTCTGATTCGGCAACGAATAAAGTATTCTTTTTTACAGTGGATTATACAGTGCCATAATCCTGGATTCCGCAGTTGACCACTCGTATTAGTGGGTAACCCTCGTTATGTAAACGATCATGATCAGTTTGTATTTTTACGCCCCTATGCATCGATGCTGAAAACCCAACAGGTGAATCCCACTACGAGCTGAATTGCACGATTGGGCGGCGTATCTCTGCGTTGCCTATAGGGACATAGGTAAGGGGCGTAAGCAGGACGCGGAAGCCTTGCCTATAGGGACATAGGTAAGGGGCGTAAGCAGGACGCGGAAGCTTTATAACTCCAGGGAATAGCCCGCTATTCCGCGTCGTCACGCCTTGATCTACACCACCGCAAACGCACACTTCAACTCATCCAACTGCGGAATCCAGGATAATGGTACACCAGATATTGAATGCACCGGCAAATATATAGTCAACCTTGATAATATTAATGCTGAAGATGGTCAATATTTTCCTGCTCAGTGAGGGGGGTGGGTAACAGATACTGATAAAAAATAATCTTGCCTGTTTTTTAAAGTAAAAGTTGATCCAGGTTGTAGATAATGAGTAAGGTTTCATAAAATTTTAACTTCTAGAGGGATACAATAGGACATTGGCCAAAAAGAAGGGGGGGAGTTATGGATTATGAAGCTACAGAATTTGTGATTTCTGAACGTGATTTTCAGCTAAAGCGCCTGGAAGAAATCAGATCTGCGCTAGCAGATGCCCGGGAAACCGGTAACTGGACCAGGGTACCTGCAGATGTATATAGGCAATACCTGACAAAAGTGATTCTTACTGCTGCATCAACAGTCATTGAAAGACCTGTCATCTCACAAATAGATTTTGTCTCGGCAGAAACCATCTTTACTACGGAAATGCCGGGCTTAGGCGAGAATGAAAGACTTGAAAAAATTGTTGAGCAGGACTTCCAGAATGCGAAGCAGAAAGTTATGCAGCTTTTAAGGGCTCAGGCCCTACGCTGCAATGCCGAAGCTATCACCGATGTTAAGCTGAGTCACACCTTGATTGATTCACAGGACAGGAAAAAACGGTTTTTAATCGTTGCTACAGGTACTGCAGTACATTTGAAGGCTGTCTAACTAAGATATAAAACATATTAATGTTTATCAAATGCTGGCGTACAGGGGTAAGGGAAAATTTATTCATTGAATAATTAGTTTCAATTTGAGACTATTCATTTTTCTCAACAATAACCTGGAATTTCTATCAATGTCTCAAATGAGCAGTTCAGAGTATTCTACAGGTGAAGAAATAGCCCATACCATTACCCATGGTATTGGTGTTTTGTTAAGTATTGCGGGACTCGCAGTACTGGTGGCTTTTGCAACACTGAATGGAAATGTCTGGCATATAGTTAGCAGTAGTATTTATGGTGCCAGCCTGGTTATTCTTTATAGCGCATCTTCTCTATATCACGGTATACCTAATCCCCGTGCCAAGTCGGTGTTACAGCAACTGGACCATGCGGCGATCTATGTTTTGATCGCAGGGACTTATACCCCCTTTCTGCTGGTCAGTTTACGTGGAGTCTGGGGCTGGTCTTTGTTTGGGGTGATCTGGTCAATCGCAATTATTGGTATAGTTATTGAGTTTATCAATGCGTCGCATCTGAAGAAGTTATCGCTTGGTCTTTATCTGGGGCTAGGATGGATAGTTGTTGTAGCCATTAAACCCATGCTGACTCAGGTTGAAACCGGTGGGCTACTTTTGCTGTTATTAGGCGGCTTAAGTTATTCGTTTGGGGTAATTTTTTATATTCGTGACAAGATGCCCTTTAATCATGCCGTCTGGCACCTGTTTGTTCTTGCGGGTAGCGTATTGCACTACTTTTCAGTGTTATTCTTCGTCATTCCATAGGGCACCTCTGATCAATTATGTTATGTTTCTGCGAGATCTGAAGCATACAGATTCAAGGCGCGCTTTATTAAGGGGCTTCCCACCTTGGGGTTACCAAAGATCAACAGCTCCATTGGCGATAGCTCGACTCCGACATCTTTGTCAGCTTCTGAATGAGACACTGGTCCTAAGATTTTCATGCCTTTTGATTTGAGTACTTTTTCCAGATTATTTGCGGTCTGACTAACCGAATGATTACTGGCTACATCAATCATACCGTCAACAGCCTGAGCAACAAATGAAAGGGGTAATAAGGCAATTATAAGAATTATTGATTTATACATTGCTCCACACTTTTTTTGAGTTAAGAAATATTAACTTCGACTACCCAGGGTATGGCTGTAGCTTATAGTATTAATTCAACTCACTTCGTTATGTGGTGAGAATCAAATCACGTTTGATTTATTTAAGTGGGCAATGTCTCTAATTGTTAACAGATAAATCTATTTCCGACTTTCCTGCGGCAACCAGTATTTTAAAAGCAGAATTAACCGGAATTTTTGTGAGTGTCACCATCTCTGGTTTAGAGATGACCAGGCGACCGCTAGTCGGGTTGGGGGATCCAGGAATGAAAATAATCAGACTTTCACTACCATCGGGTAATTTTATACGATTGGTAACCAGCCCAATTTCCATGCCAGTACCACCCTGAGCAGGGACTAATACGGTTTGTTGAAAAATAGCGTCTTCACCTTCACCATAGCCAAGAATCTGTTTTAAGGTCTGGTATAGCTTACCCAGTGCGGGCAGGTTATTCAGCAGTTTATCGATCACATTCCATAACCATTTACCGATAAAGGTCGTGAGTATCATTCCAATCAGATAGATTAAAACCAGAACCAGCAATATACCAAGCCCAGGGAAGTAAAAGGGTAGTCGAGTTAAACCAGCGCTGGAGATAGAGGTTTCCAGATAGCCGATGGTAAGGATTAATCCACCGATGGGTAGGATAGCGACCAGCCCGGCGAGGATATTTTTGGTGAAGTGGCTGCTTATCGAATTCATGGTTTTCCCTGTTGTGTAAATCGAATTAATTACGTACCTTAAAAGTTGGTTGATGTTGATCCAGCAATTGATAGCGCTGTAGCCAGGCTAATGCATCCTCTGCATCCCGCTCAAACCAGACTTTTGATGAGCCTAATCTAAAGGTGTAACCCCAGGCATCCATATCCTGCATCATACGATCCCTGCCCATATCGGGCAGCTCATCAGCCAGTAAAATTTGCAGGTAACAAACACCGTTCTCCTCGTCATAATCACCTTCTGCATTCGTATCCAGTTTATCGCGGCGTTGTTGGTCCATACAGATATAATGACAGACTTCGTGCAGTATAGAGTGTATCGGTGTATCAAGTCGTGCATACAATTTATTGGCGATAAGTCCCGCTTCTGTATCACCCCAGTAGCTGCCGGGTATGTTTGCATCGGGAACAATTTCCAGTGTCATTTGATAGCGATCTAGCAATTGGGTAAGGGTGTCGACCTGAATGTCGGAAAGTCTAAGTGTTGATTCTGGCACGTTTTTATCGCTGGTTATGTGGATGGGTAAATGAAGAGTTATTGCTTTATTGTTGTATTGGTACTGCAACTTAACAGACTGCTAATGGTCTGTTCCAGGCGCCACCATTCTTCAGTTTTATATTCGGATTCGCTATGTCGTGTGCGAATTATCAAATAATTAATAGCTGCGCCAAAAATGCCCAGAATACCACCTACGTCTATATTGGGTTGATTAAAATGCAGGCGTACCTTTTTCACGAGCAGCATGCCCTGTTCGCTACGGATTTTATTTAGCGTCTGTGTCAATGGATTACTGGCGGACATTTCCCAGGCCATGATTTCCTGTGTCAATGGGCGGCTTTGTACCGCCTTGATATGACGTTTGAGTAACTGATCGAGAAATTGAGGTAGAGACATCTGGCTGATCTCATCCATGTTTTCAGTAATGATTTCATTGATATTCCACCAAAGGTCCTGTTCATCGGCAAAGCGTTGCAGCAGGCCATCTATTCCACCGAAATAGCGATAGATGAGTACCTTATCGCAGCCTGCGGCGCGGGCAATGGCATTGATGCCCACTTCGGGAAACCCCTTTTCAAGCAGCAGGGTTTTGACAGCGGAGAGAATCCGGCTTTCGGTTTTAATTCGACTTTTTTGCATGGGATAAAAGTTTACCCAAACTTATGCGATTTGTCTCTATCCAGTGACGCTTTTGCTCTGTTGCCAGAATTTCTCCATAAGATCGAGTTGTTCAGGACTGAAATCAGTACCAGATAATTGCATTTGCTCAACTACATAATCGAAGCGGCGGATGAATTTTTCATTGGTGTTGCGTAGCGCAGATTCTGCATCTACATCTACATGGCGAGCGAGGTTTATACAGGCAAACAGAATATCGCCCATCTCAGATCGCACATGCTGCTGGTCGCCCTGTATGAGCGCCTCACGCAGTTCGGTAATTTCCTCCTCAATCTTATCTAGCACTGGCATAGCATCTGGCCAGTCGAAGTAATATTCGGCGGCGACATCCTGCAGTTTCTGGGCGCGCATCATGGCAGGGAGCTTTTGTGCTACTTCATCAAGTACACGGCTACTTTCATTTTTATCTTTCTGCTTCAGGCTGGCCCATTGTTGTTTAAGGGCATCATCGTCGAGTCGATTATCGAAGTCTTTATCGAATACATGGGGGTGGCGATAGGTCATCTTGTCAACTATGGCTTTGATTACATCATTGATATCGAATTGCTGATTTTCTGAGGCGATCTGGGCGTGGAATACGATGTGGAATAGCAGGTCGCCTAGCTCTTCTTTGGTGTGTTCGATATCGCCGCTTTCGATGGCGTGGAGCAATTCGTAGGTTTCTTCCAGTGTGTAGGAGGCGATTGAGGCGCTGGTTTGTTTTATGTCCCAGGGGCAGCCGGTTTCTGGATGACGCAGGGCGGACATGAGTTGGGTTAGGGGGCTTAGGTCTGGCATTTTTATGATTCAAGTTTTGATTTGTGGTTAATCATGGCATTGTGGGGGTGGGGCGGCAATACTGCTATTTGGATGTGTAATTTATGCTGAGCGGATTTGTTGTTTCCACACACCATAGCTTCCTTAATTCGTAGTATCTGACGAGTATGCGCGTGAAACAACTGTTCAGATCGTTCCCATTCAATTCAAAAATTATCCATGCATTCTCAATTGCATTAAATCCACCATCAGCGCCATAATACGCGCCTCAAAAAATTCATCCCAAAGTAATACATGAACGATAGAATGACCGCTATGAAAACCTGGCTGGATAGCCTGGGGTATCAGAATTACTCTCTCGATATAGCTTCCGAAGATGCCAGCTTTCGCCGCTATTTTCGTCTAAAACAGGGCGTTGAAAGCTGGATCGTGATGGATGCGCCTCCAGAAAAAGAACCCTGTGACGCATTTGTTAACATCGCACATAAAATCCGCGATATCCGCCTGAGTGCGCCAGAAATCATCCATGAAAATCACGATGAGGGCTTTTTGCTTCTTACCGATTTCGGTAACACGTCATATCTGGATGTATTGAAACCAGAAACAGTCAATGGCCTGTACGGCGATGCTATGGCTGCCATTATGCAAATGCAAACCCGCATTGATGCTGATGATTTACCTTTGTATGACGAAGCCCTGTTGCGCCAGGAAATGGGCCTGTTTAAGGAATGGTTCCTGGAAAAACTGCTGGGCATAGAATTAACCCCAAACCAGATGAGTATGTGGAAGATGACGGTGGATAGCCTGGTGCAAAGCGCTCTGGAACAACCACAGGTATTTGTACATCGGGATTTCCATTCGCGCAATCTAATGAAACTGGATAAAGGTAACCCCGGTATTCTGGATTTTCAGGATGCGGTGAAAGGGCCAGTGACTTACGATCTGGTTTCTCTGTTGCGTGACTGTTATATCGATTGGCCTGAGCCGCAGGTTGATCAGTGGGTGATTGATTTCCATGATTTTGCTGTACTGGAACATTTACAGGGTATCAAGGCGAGTCAGTTATTACGCTGGTTTAATCTGATGGGCGTGCAGCGTCATCTTAAAGCGATTGGTATTTTCTCTCGCCTCAAGTTACGTGATGGCAAGGAGCAGTTTTTGCGGGATATTCCACGCACCCTGAATTACCTGAAAATTGTGGGTATGCATGAAATGAGTATGGTTGGCCTGTATACTATCATCAATGAGTTAAGCCTTAATTTCAGGGTTAAATCAATGATTCGGAAGTAACAAATTGAATGCAATGATCCTGGCTGCCGGTCGCGGTGAGCGCATGCGTCCGCTTACCGACAGTTGTCCTAAACCTTTACTCGAAGTCAATCATAAAGCTTTGCTAAGTTACCACCTGGAGTCATTAAAACGTGCAGGTGTTGAACGAGTGGTTATCAATGTTTGCTGGTTGGCCGAACAGATAACAAGCTACGTTGGTGATGGTAGTCAATTTGGATTAACGGTCGACTACAGCTTTGAACAGCAAGCTCTGGAGACAGCCGGTGGTATCGTGCAGGCGCTGGATAAGCTGGATGATGAATTTATTGTGGTGAATGCCGATGTATTTACCGATTACGATTTTTCTCAGCTTTTAGAGATTAATGCTGATGCGCATCTGGTGTTGGTCGCAAATCCTGAGCATAACCAGACTGGTGATTTTGCCATTGAAGATGGATTTTTATCTAATGCCGAGCATTTGCGCCATACTTTCTCAGGAATTGCGGCCTATAAAAAAATATTTTTTAAAGGACTATCAGAAGGAAGACAAGCTTTGGCACCTTTATTGCGGCGGGCGGCGGATGAAGGTCGAATAACGGCTGAACTCTATTCAGGCCTGTGGAGCGATATAGGTACCCCCGAACGTTTGCAGCAGCTAAACGAAAGCTCTTCAATTTAACAGGCTAAGTCTCCGGATCGGTTTCCACGATCTGTTTCAGATATTCAAGTCGGTAATTATCAATCGCTATGCCCATCTCTTTTCCCTGCTTACCCGATTGCAAAACCGGGGTCAGATCTAGCGCATTCAATTTTTCTACTAATCGAACGGCATAATCAGCCTGAGGGTAGGGATCATTTTCAAAGCCTGTTCGGCCTCGTGCATCCGCTATGCAGGCTCGGGTCATTTTTATGAATCGTTGCGGGCGTCTAAAGATATCGGTTTTATTAAAAAACCGTAGCAGGGTAGAGGGCGTCATTTCATACATGCGGTGGATGTGGGTATGAAACTCGCAGGTCATGATCGCAAGTTCACTACAGGATTTGGGTACGCGCCATTTTTTGCAAAAATCACGCGTCAGGCTAACACCGCGTTTTTCATGTCCATGATGGCTGGGCAGGATGTCTGCCGGGGTATTGGCTTTGCCGAGGTCATGCGTGAGTACAGCAAAACGGGTTTCATTATCATAACCAAGTTCAGCGGATTTTTTTAATGCCAGCATCAGGTGTATGCCGGTATCCACCTCGGGATGATATTTTGCGGTCTGTGCTACACCGAATAGATTGTCGATTTCCGGGAATAGTTTATTCAGTACTCCACATTCACGCAGGCTAGTAAAGAAAACCTGAGGATCGGGCTCGGATAGGGCTTTGTTCATTTCGGACCATACCCGTTCCGAGACTAATGCATCCAGTTCTCCAGACTCTCCAATCTGCCGGATTAAATCACGAGTTTCCTTTGCGATGCTAAATCCCAGATGAGCAAAACGTGCTGCAAAGCGGGCAATTCTAAGTACACGAACTGGGTCTTCGACAAAGGCATTAGACACATGACGTAGTAGTCGATTCTCAATATCCTGTTGGCCGTTGAATGGATCGATTAACACACCCTGCTCATCTTCAGCAATCGCATTGATGGTCAGGTCGCGGCGTTCGAGATCCTGTTCGATAGTGATATCTGATGCTGTATTGAATTTGAAGCCGGCATATCCACGAGAGACCTTTCTTTCGGTTCTTGCCAGTGCGTATTCCTGCTGAGTCTCAGGGTGCAGAAATACCGGGAAATCCTTACCTATAGGTCTATAGCCCAAAGCTGCCATCTGTTCTGGTGAGCTACCAGTAACTACCCAATCGGTATCCTTAACAGTTAAACCTAGAAGCTGATCCCGGATTGCTCCCCCTACACGGTAAACCTGCATAGCGGTTATTTTCTGGGTAGCTGTTGCCGATAGCGAGCATAATCGCTGCGGCGATCATAGGAACAACTCAGACCCTTTATATAACCGGAGAATGAAGTTTTACAGGGCTGTGAAGATTCACTACAGGTGCTGGGCGTCTGTAAAGAGCGAAAATTATCCAGGGTAAATAATTTACCGGGCAGGTTCTGTAACATGACTGCCTGTAATTTAGCCAGGCCATCTGGTAGACCTACTATTTTGCATCGACTCCCGATGGCGTGAGCGACCTGTTGAACAATCTGTTTCAGGGTATAGGTTTCCGGACCACATACTGCATATCTTTTTGACCAGCTATTCTGATCCTCAATACTGTCTGCCATGAGTGTTACGAGATCTTCGATGTAAACGGGTGAGAAGCGACTGTCGGCACAGGCGATGGGGAAAACTCCAAAGCAAAACTTTAAAATCCCGGCAAATCGATTGATGAAACTATCATCAGCCCCGAAAATGACGGAGGGTTGAAAGCTGGTAACACGCAGGTCTTTCTGGCCAAAGGTATGTATCATGTTTTCACCTTCACCCTTGCTGCGTAGGTAATTACTGCTGCCCGTCGCCTGGTCAGCGCCTAAGGCACTGACATGCAATAGACGTTTTATTTTCTGTGACTGACAGGCCTGCACAACAGTCTTTACAAAATCAACATGCATATGGCGAAAGTCGTTTTTTCTCGATTCATTCAGAATGCCCAGCAGGTTGATGACGACATCATGACCCTTGCATATCTCTGAAAGTTTATCCGCTTGCATGATGTTGGCTTCAATAAGAGAGATATTGGAGAGCACTTTTAACGCATTATGTCGCTGAGGTCTGCGGCAGGGTATGGTTACCTGATATCCGCGTTGGGCGAGTTCAACAGCCAGATGACGGCCGACAAACCCACTGCCACCGAGTAAGATAATCTTTTGATAGTTCACGAATGTTAACCTGTAGTCGTTGTTGCTTTGTTACCTGATGGTTTTCTGCGGCGATTACCCGAGTTGCGGTTTTGATTGTTAGAGCGAGGACGGCCTCTGCTATTGTTGCCAGGCCGGCCTTTATGCTGGTTAGCCTTAGGCAGACTGCCCTGCATTTTTTTGCGTGGTTCGGGTTTAATCAGCAACTCACTGGTGATTTGTTCTGTAGGAATGGATTTTTCGATATAGCTTTCTATGTCCATCAAGTTCATCGCGTAATCTTCGCAGGCAAAGCTGATGGCCATGCCTTCTTTACCAGCGCGAGCAGTACGGCCAATTCTGTGCACGTAATCTTCACCCAGGTCGGGCAGGTCGTAATTAAATACATGCGTTACGTCTGGAATATGTAATCCTCTGGAAGCGACATCGGTAGCGACCAGAAAAGCATATTCTCCATCGTGGAACTTCTTTAGCAGCTTTTCGCGTTTATTCTGATGGATATCACCTGAAATGACGGCAGCCGGATAGCCATTGCCCATCAGATACTCCCATACTCGCATAGCGGCATGCTTGGTATTAACGAAAACAATCGAACGTTGTGGCTCAAGCTGTTTAATCAGGCCCAGTAGTAGTGGGATCTTTTCGGGGTTGGCCGGATGGTAGGCCACCTGCTGGATACGATTTACCGCAGGGCTGTCGGATTCGATCTTGACCAGTACGGCATTGTTCATATGCTCGTAGGCCAGCTCCATTACTTTTTGAGCCATGGTGGCAGAGAACAGCATGCTCAGGCGTTTTTCCGGCGGCGGCAGGCGACGTAACAGGTAGCGCACATCCTTGATGAAACCCATGTCGAACATACGGTCAGCTTCGTCCAGTACCATGCATTCAGCAGATTTGAGGTTGAACAGGTGTTGCTTGAAAAAATCGATTAGTCGGCCAGGCGTGCCTATTAAAATATCAACCGGTTTATCAAACTGTCTTTTTTGTTCTTCATAGGCTTTTCCACCATAACAGATAGCCACATTGAGCCCACAGTGAGGTATCAGGGTTTCGGCATCTTTATGTATCTGTAATGCCAGTTCCCGGGTCGGTGCCAGTATCAGAACGCGTGGTTTACCCGGTTCAGTTTTTACTTCTGGTTGAGATAAAAGGCGTTGCATGCAGCCTAGTAAAAAAGCCAAAGTTTTACCGGTTCCAGTTTGTGCCTGTCCGGCACAATCTTTGTGCTCAAGCAACAAGGGTAAGGTCTCGGCCTGGATAGGAGTGCAAAATTCGAGATTATTTTCCTGCAGTGCCTGTTGTAATCGGGGATCAATGGACAAGGTACTTAAGCGGATGTCTGTCAGATGATGTGTACTCATTTAGTCCTGTATTGTTGGCTTTATTATCCGCATGATAGCACGCCTGAAGCTGGTGTCGGGCGAAAAATTCCTGTACAGGTACTCAGGCGTGAAGATCTTCTGGATTGATAATCGTTATCCGGGAATCACAATTAGTTAGCTTGACAGTCAGGTTGGTTATGAATAAATTGACCTTCCTTAATACTGAATGCGTAAATTTGAGCTGGAGAACACCTCGTGAGTGAAAAAATTGTATACCTGACCGACGACAGCTTCGAAGCTGAAGTTATTCAGTCTGAGCAACCTGTTCTGGTCGATTACTGGGCAGACTGGTGCGGCCCTTGCAAGATGATTGCGCCTGTACTGGAAGAGATTGCCAGTGAATACGAGGGCAAGATCAAGGTTGCCAAGCTCAATATTGATGAGAACTCCGGAACTCCACCCAAGTATGGAATCCGTGGTATCCCAACATTAATGTTGTTTAAAGGCGGGAATGTTGAAGCGACCAAGGTTGGTGCCCTATCTAAATCACAGTTAACTGCCTTCATCGATAGTAATCTGTAAAATGATCAATAACGGGTCGTTCAAATAAATTGGACGACCTGTTTTTTGTGTGCTAACCTCAGTTTTAATTAATCGCCCATTCGTTGGCGCGTTTCAAAAAAATAAACCCCTATATTTTTCAAATTAATTTTTCTAACAGGCTATATTTCCGGCAGTCATTTCTGACTTTCTTATTTCGTTCTGAATAAAAAAACTATGAATTTAAGTGAATTAAAAAAACTAAGTGTCCCCGAACTGGTTGAAATGCTGAAAGAAATGGGGGGTGATCATTCATCGCGCATGCGTCGACAGGATATCATCTTCAGCCTGCTTAAAGCACAGGCTAAAAAAGGTGAAGATATTTTTGGCGATGGGGTTCTTGAAATACTTCAGGACGGGTTTGGTTTTCTTCGTTCAGCAGATAGTTCATACCTGGCAGGACCTGACGATATCTATGTTTCACCCAGCCAGATTAGACGCTTTAACCTTCGTACTGGTGATACCATCAGTGGCAAGATCCGACCACCTAAAGATAGCGAACGTTATTTTGCATTGTTAAAGGTTGATCAAATCAACTTTGATTCTCCTGAAGCGGTTAAACATAAGGTCCTATTTGAAAATCTTACTCCTTTGCATGCCGAAAAACGTATGCATCTGGAGCGTGGAAATGGCAGTACCGAAGACATCACCGCACGTATTATCGATATGGTGTCACCTATCGGCAAAGGTCAGCGTGGCCTGATTGTTTCACCTCCTAAAGCTGGTAAAACCCTGATGTTGCAGAATATTGCACAGAGTATTGCTAGTAATAATCCTGAATGTTACCTCATTGTATTGCTGATCGATGAACGACCAGAAGAGGTTACCGAAATGACGCGTATGGTTAAGGGTGAAGTGGTTGCTTCAACCTTTGATGAGCCTGCTAGCCGTCATGTTCAGGTTGCAGAAATGGTTATAGAAAAGGCCAAGCGGCTGGTAGAGCATAAACGTGATGTCGTCATCTTGCTCGATTCAATAACCCGTCTTGCCCGAGCCTACAATACAACTATCCCATCTTCAGGCAAGGTGTTGACTGGTGGTGTAGATGCACATGCTCTGCATCGTCCTAAACGTTTTTTTGGTGCAGCACGAAATATCGAAGAGGGCGGTAGCCTCACTATCCTGGCAACTTCATTGATTGAAACAGGCTCCAAGATGGATGAAGTTATCTATGAGGAATTTAAAGGCACCGGTAATATGGAAATCCATATGGATCGTCGTATCGCTGAAAAACGCGTATTCCCAGCGATCAATATCAATCGCTCCGGCACACGTCGTGAAGAGTTGCTGATGGATCCTGATGAATTACAGAAGGTATGGATTTTACGTAAATTTCTGCATTCTATGGATGATCTGGAAGCGATGGAGTTTGTTCTGGCTCGTATGCAGAACTCCAAGACCAATAGCGAATTTTTCGATCAAATGAAGAAGTAGTTCGATCTTTACCCGCAGCTAATTAAAATGAATGGGTTTAATACTTAGCTGAAAGTATTTGAAATTAACCGCAAGATTCAAACCTGATTATTCTGGATGTCTTTGCTCCACTCTTTCCAGCCGATTATCGGTCAACAGCCCAAGGTCCTGATTCTCGGCAGCATGCCTGGTGTGAAATCTCTGCAGGATCAACAATATTATGCCCACCCCAGAAATACCTTCTGGCCAATCATGGCAGAGCTTTTCTCAATCGAGTGGTCCGACTGTTATGCAAGGCGGGTTGATCAAATCAGGCAGTTTCCTGTGATCCTGTGGGATGTGCTACAGAGCTGTCATAGAGAAGGTAGTCTTGATTCGAATATTCGTCAAGATCAATTGCAGGCCAATGCTATACCTCAGTTGTTACTCGATTATCCGACTGTATCGCTAATAGCATTTAATGGAGCTACGTCGGAAAAAATGTTTAAACAGCATGTGATGAATCAAATTTCACACCCTGACCGATATACTCTGCTACGATTGCCCTCTAGCAGTCCAGCGCATGCGGGGAAAAGCTTTCAGCAGAAATTATCCGAATGGTCGGTGATACAACAATTCTGTAATTAACTTCCTGCTAGCCCTTTTTCTATTAAGAAATCGTGATAGAATATGCGCCGGTAAGAACTCCGCCGACCAAAATTACCTTTGAAATCAATATGTTAAGGTTTCTGGCATGTTATATGGTGACCAGGATTGGGGTGGTATTCACTGAATTTTACCGTTGTTGCCCTGAAAAAGTGGTAATGGCGGCCTGATTTTTATAACCTTTTTTATTAGAGAACGACTATGGCAGACCTAGATCACTATCGGAACATAGGTATTTTCGCTCACGTTGATGCAGGCAAAACAACGACTACTGAACGTATCCTGAAGTTGACCGGTAAAGTACATAAAACCGGTGAAGTACACGACGGTGAGGCGACCACTGATTTTATGGATCAGGAACGCGAGCGAGGTATCACCATTCAGTCAGCGGCTACCAGCTGTTATTGGAAAGATCACCGTTTTAATATCATCGACACCCCTGGACACGTTGACTTTACTATCGAAGTTTATCGTTCCCTGAAAGTACTTGACGGCGGCGTTGGCGTTTTCTGTGGTTCTGGCGGTGTTGAGCCTCAGTCAGAAACCAACTGGCGCTATGCCAATGACTCTGAGGTCGCACGTGTAATTCTGGTCAATAAACTGGATCGTCTGGGTGCTGATTTTTACCGAGTAGTTGATCAGGTTGAAAACGTATTGGGTGCGAACCCTCTGGTCATGGTGTTACCGATTGGTATCGAAGACGATTTCGTGGGTGTTGTTGATCTACTAACTCGTAAAGCCTGGGTGTGGGATGAATCTGGACTGCCAGAGAATTACACTCTGGAAGACGTGCCTGCAGACATGGTCGACAAGGTTGAACAATATCGTGAAGAGCTGATTGAAAAAGCACTAGAGCAGGATGACGAACTGCTGGAAGCCTATCTGGAAGGTGAAGAGCCGTCTATTGAAGACATTAAGCGTTGTATCCGCAAAGGCACAATTGCGCTGGACTTCTTCCCCACTTACTGTGGTTCTGCATTTAAGAACAAGGGTATACAGCTGGTACTGGATGCCGTTGTTGATTATCTGCCTAGCCCTACAGAAGTAAAGCCTCAGCCTATCGTTGATCTGGAAGGTAATGAAACTGGTGACGTTGCAACCGTTTCTGTAGACGAGCCTCTACGCGCCTTAACCTTCAAGGTTATGGATGATCGCTTTGGTGCGCTTTACTTTACTCGTATCTACTCAGGTAAACTGGAAAAAGGTTCAACCGTATTAAATACTGCGACAGGTAAAACCGAGCGTATCGGCCGTATGGTTGAAATGCACGCTGATTCGCGTGAAGAAATTTCAACTGCACATGCAGGAGACATTATTGCGATTGTTGGTCTGAAAAATGTTCAGACTGGACACACGCTCTGTGACCCTAACCATCCTGCAACTCTGGAACCAATGATATTTCCTGATCCGGTTATCTCGATTGCTATCAAGCCAAAAGATAAGAGTGCTTCTGAAAAAATGGGTATCGCTCTAGCCAAGATGATTGCAGAAGATCCATCGTTTCGTGTAGAGACCGATGAAGACTCTGGAGAAACCATCATCAAGGGTATGGGTGAATTACACCTGGATATCAAGGTGGATATTCTACGTCGTACACATAATGTTGATGTTGAAGTGGGTAAGCCTCAGGTTGCTTATCGTGAAACGATTACACAGCGCGTTGAAGACAGTTACACCCATAAGAAACAGTCTGGTGGTTCTGGTCAGTTTGGTAAGATCGATTACGTGGTTGAACCGGGTGAGCCAGGTTCAGGCTACATCTTTGAGTCTAAGGTAACTGGTGGTAACGTTCCTCGTGAATACTGGCCTGCAGTAGAAAAAGGCTTCAAGATGATGATGGAAGAAGGTGTACTTGCAGGCTTCCCTCTGCTGGACGTAAAGGTAACCCTGATGGATGGTGGATTCCATGCTGTTGACTCCTCGGCAATTGCATTCGAAATTGCGGCTAAGGGTGGTTATCGTCAGACTATTCCTAAGGCTTCACCTCAGTTGATTGAACCCATCATGAAAGTCGATGTGTTTACTCCAGAAGATCACGTGGGTGATGTTATCGGTGACCTTAATCGTCGCCGTGGCATGATCAAGTCACAGGAACCAGGTCCAACCGGCGTACGTATCAAGGCGGAAGCTCCTCTGTCAGATAT
>JBNKUM010000006.1:0-40351 GCA_050298595.1 Gammaproteobacteria bacterium
AATACCAAACCAGAATAAAAGATCATTAATAGTTTCAAGCTGAGGGGAAGCGGTATTTTCTTCGCTAGTGGGTGCATTACCCTGCAAAGAATATGCAACAATTTTTGGCTTTTCTGGTGTCCATTTAAACCAGTCACGTAAAAGTGGGTGCTGGGCAAGAAAGTAAGATATATCGGCCTGAGCAGGCTTTACAGGAAAAGCAAATAGAAGCTGATTTACCAACTGGTCAATATCATCGGGCAAGTTATCAATAGCAATAATCGCATTCGACAACAGGGTTGTGTAATGCCAGTCCGCACTGTGAAACCAGTAGCTTAATTGATGAGCGAAATAACTTCGCTGCCGACCTTTCAAAACACCCTCCGTGGATTAAGCTGAATCTGAGGTTTCAGGTTTGAATCAATAAAAAACGGACACCCAACTCAGAATCCGCATGAACTATCTTGCACGCAGTGCAACAACGTTCCTGCCGCGTTAAGCAAGTAACCACTTTACCCTGGGGTAGCCCCAGAGCCCCATAAACACGAGGTTTATCGGCCAATACTTGGGTATCCGTTCCTTAGTAAGGTATGCAAATATAAACCAAAAATCAATGTTCTAATCGGGAACGATTGATTTCATACAGACAAATCCCAGTCGCTACCGATACATTCAGGCTTTCTACCTGCCCCTGCATCGGCAGCTTGACCAGATAATCGCATTGCTCGGCGGTCAGGCGGCGTATGCCCTCACCTTCAGCACCCATGACCATAGCAATGGGGCCACGAAGCTTTTCCTGATACAGGGTTTTATCGGCATCGCCGCTGGTACCGACCAGCCAGATACCGGCATCCTTCATTTCCTTCAGGCTTCTGGCGAGATTGGTAACCGTAATGAGTGGAACCGATTCAGCGGCTCCAGCGGCAACCTTTTTAACTACTGGAGTAATGCCGACAGCCCGATCTTTAGGTACGATGACTGCTTTGACTCCTGCTGCATCGGCGGTGCGTAGACAAGCACCAAGGTTATGCGGATCCTGTACGCCATCCAGCACCAGATAAAGATCATTGCTATCAACTTTCAGCAATAACTCCTTCAGGCTCACTGCTCTGGCATGTTGAGCACTTACCTTAAGTATGCAACCCTGATGCTTATCAGTACCGGCCAGGTCGTTGAGCTTTTCCTTATCGACCGTTATCAGCGATAACTGCTTCTGCTTTGCCAGACTGATGATCTGCTGTAAACGCTGATTTTTGTTATCCAGGTAATACAGCGATTCGCAGTCATTAATTGAGAATTGCAGCATTTTTTTGACGGCATGCAGGCCATACACATACTGACTGGACATTATTTCTTCCGTCTTGATGTTTTCTTTTTGGGTTTAGTCTTTGAGTGTTTGGCCTTTTTAGCACCGTCTTTACTGGAGCGTGTTTTTTTGGCTCGGGTCTTTCTATCGGCAGTATCCTCCGAATTGCTGTACTTTGAAGTTGAGCTTGAAATCAGGTCAAAATCAATCTTTCGCTCTTCCATATCAACCCTTGCAACCTGCACGGTTACTAGATCACCCAGTTGATAAATACGTCCCGTTTTTTCTCCCACCAGTCGATGGTGAGCGGCATCAAATTGATAATAATCACGCTTTAACGAGGTGACGTGTACCAGGCCATCGATCATTAAATCCTTAAGTTGTACAAACATACCGAAGCCGGTCACGGTAGTGACCAGACCTTCGTATTGCTTGCCGACATGTTTTTGCAGGAACTCACATTTCAACCAGTCCGAGGCATCGCGTGTGGCGAGGTCAGCTCGTCGTTCAAAACGCGAACAGCTTTCACCCAGTGCGGTCATCATATCTGGCTTATAGACAAAATTGCTGGCGTCACCACCCTGAGCAATATGGCGAATTCCGCGATGCACCAGTAGGTCAGGATAACGTCGAATCGGTGAGGTGAAGTGAGCGTAATCTGCTAAAGCCAGGCCGAAGTGGCCGGTTTTGGTATCCGGGCTGTAACTGGCCTGCAGTAAAGAGCGCAGCATCACCGTTTGAATCATATCGAACTCTTCCAGCGACTTTATCTGCTCGAGTGCATCCGCGTATTGCTGCGGCGTTGGTTCCAGACCCGTCATACGCACGCCGTACACCGACAGGAATTCAATCATTGCGGGCACCTTTTCCGGGTTCGGACCCGCATGAATGCGGTAAAGCGAGGGTACCTTGTTTTTCTTAAGGAATTTCGCAGCAGAGATATTGGCTGCAATCATGCATTCCTCGATCAACAAATGGGCTTCATTGCGCTCGTAGGGATGGATATTTTCGATTTTGCGCTGTTCGTTGTATTCAAACACCACCTCTTTAGTATCGAATTCAATCGCATGACGCTTCTTGCGTGCCTTGGCTAATGCCTTATAAACCAGGTTAAGGTTTTGCAACGCATGCCTGAGAGGTTCGCAGGTTTCATCTTCGCCGCCCTTAAATAGAAATTGATCCACCTGTTCATAGATCAATCGCGCATGCGAATGGATAATACCTTCATGGAATTTATAGCTATTGATGTTGCCAGTGACACCTATCTCCATCTCGCAAACCATCACCAGACGATCAACCTTAGGGTTTAGCGAACACAGCCCGTTAGATAAAACCTCCGGCAACATCGGAATCACTTCACCCGGGAAATACACCGAAGTACCACGGATGACAGCCTCTTTATCGATGGCGGAATCCTTGATGACATAATGAGAAACATCAGCGATAGCGACGAATAAACGGAAGCCGCCGCTGAATTCTTCGCAATATACTGCATCATCAAAGTCGCGTGCATCGGCACCATCGATAGTGACAAAAGGTTTATCGCGTAGATCAAACCGACCTTGTTTATCCTTTTCTTCCACTTCTGATGGAATAAGGTGCACTTCTGCCAGCAGTTCATCGTTCCACTTATGGGGAATGTCATGCGCATTGACCGCTATGGTCACTTCCATGCCGGGCGCATTTTCCTGCCCCAGTACGGTTTCAATCATGCCGATGGGCTGATTATGCTGATCAGGGTACTCTAGGATGCGAACCACCACGATATCGCCCTGGCGCGCATTGTGATCATAATCCTGGCTGAGCAGAATATCTTCATTGATGCGTTTATCATCAGGAATGACGAAATGGATGCCCTTTTCACGGTAATAGCGTCCAACTATAGATTGATGCGCACGTTCCAGTACTGCAACCACGTGGCCTTCGTTACGCTCACGGCGCGGGTCATAACCGGTAATCTTGACCGCAGCCTTATCGCCATTCATTAATTTGCGCATTTCGCGCGCAGAGATAAAGATATCCTTACCACCACCGGTCTCTGGTGTTAAAAAGCCGAAACCATCCGCATGAGCCTGTACATAGCCCTTGACCAGGTCCATATGATCAAAACTGAGGAAACCGCCGCGACGGTTCTTAAACACCTGTCCATCACGCGCCATAGCATTTAAGCGTCGACGGATTGCCTCTATATCATCGTCGGTCTCGTACTGCAGAATATTGGTAATATGCTCAAGGCTGATGGGGACGGATTGTTGGTTGATGATTTCAAGTAGGTATTCGCGGCTGGCCACGGGACGGTCATAGTTTTGAGCTTCGCGCTCTTTAAAGGGGTCTTTAATCAAGTTATCTTACTGTTTATATTAAAAAGAGGGGGCTAAGTATATAGAAATCGGCTAAAAGCCACACTCTATTATTGACATTTAGTATATTGACTTTTTTTTGGGCTCATGTATATTTCGCGTCCTCATCTTGCCCAGATGGCGGAATTGGTAGACGCGCTAGCTTCAGGTGCTAGTGGCCGTAAGGTCGTGGAGGTTCAAGTCCTCTTCTGGGCACCACTATTTTCAGTTTTTATCACTTTCTTCGTTATTGCGTTAAACCGGTCTCCGTAATTAGCTAGAGGACTTAAGTCCTAATCGCTCTCGGCCATCCAGGCCTTACGCGATACTTGTGCATCCTTGCACATCGTTCTGGGCACCACTTTTCACATTTTTCCTACTTTCTTAATTATTGCGTTAGATCAGTCTTCGTAGTAGCTAGAGGACTTACGTCCTAATCGCTATCAGCCGTCCGGGCCTTACGCGATACTTGTGCATCCATGCACATCGTTCTGGGCACCAATATTCTCAGTTTCCATCACTTTCTTTTTATTTCTCTCAATTGGTCTCCGTATGTAGCTAGACGGTTACCACTGCTACAAGCTTGAGCTCGACTCGAAAGATGGGCCTGGAGTCCCTGGCGAGCTTCCTCTATTTTACGAACTGGGCCAGCAGATTTTGTATCAGGTCCCGTTGCTGGGGGGACAGACGCCGGTAGTGCTGGAGGAGGGCCAGTTCGTCGGCTGAAATATCCAGCACATCTTCCGAACTGTAAGCGGGTTTAGTTTCCGCGACATGTGCTCTGCTGACCTTAACTGGTTCTTCTCCGTCCTGTAACCAGGCCCTCCTAACACCGAGTACTGCCGCTACGGCAGGCATGCGAGCAGAGTTTGGCATCGACAACCCTTCGGCCCATTTGCGAACTGCCTGCGGGGAAACACCAAACAATTCGCGTACTGCTTTTTGATCGCTGACTGAATATCCAAGCGCAGCCAGTGCCTGCCGGAATCGGGTAGCAAACGCTTGTCTTACCTTATCATTTTTCAACTGGTTCATACGCCAAGAGTAAGTGTTTGTGTAATAACTATCAGTTATTGTGTATTTAACCGATAGTTGATAAACTGCTTTAGGTGCAGGTTACCGTATCCACATACTGGAATGAAAAATTCCAGGGTGAGACTCTTCTATCGAAAAGTCATGAGAGCATACATTTAAGGAAAAGGAGATAAGGAGTGAAGCTACTGATCGCCGAGGACAGTCCATTAATTCAGAACATACACCGACAGCGGATGAACGCCTGGAATTTCGAGTTTGATTTGGCGTCGAACGGAGAAGAGGCTGTTACCCTGGCGCTGGATCACAACGGTGAATACGACCTCTGCCTGATGGATATCGATATGCCAAAAATGAATGGTATCGAAGCGGCCAGGATTATCAGAAAATCAGTCAGATATTTTCCAATTATGGCATTGGCCTCCGAGCCTACTCACGAGGTTCCATCGCTGCAAGCGGGAATGGATGCCTTCATGCTGAAATCGGGAAATCATTCTGAATTGTTAGACAGGATCAAAGCCTTAACGGTTAAATGGTATCGTGTTGGGGGCAAAGCTACTGATTTCAGAATAACTAAGGCCACACCTGATAGCAGACAACAGGCAGAAGAACTGAGGGTGTTAGCAGAGAAGGGATTATGCAAAATATCGTTATATGATAACACAGACAGGGTACTAACAGTGCACGAGAGTATACCCGCTAAGATAGCCCACGATTTTAGTATAAAAGACCAAATCCTGACCTCTTTCCTGAATCGTGATAGAAAAGCACCGACACTCGTATACCTTTTCAAGGCAAGCCATTTGATGCCTGAAGTTGGTCTCTTAGATAAAGAATTTGAGCAACTGCTTATTGAAGAAGACGAAGCGCTTGCTGGCTATTTCAACTTGCTGCCGTGAAATCTGTGGCTATATCAAGAAAGTAACAAACAGCCTCAATACCAGATTAAGTACTGACAGAACTAATAAGCTGGGTGCGTTAGGGTGAACACGAGTGACCTAGCAAGCTCAACCCCATGCGTCTCATACGTTAACCCGTCAGGGAAACTATGACTAATTAGTTTTATCAGGTCTAGCTATCTTTAAAATAAATGGGCCTAAGAAATAAACAATAACTAAAGCAACAGATATAACTGCATAGTTAACCCAACCACCACCATTGACTGAGAGCTTTAAAATCGCCGATAAAATCAAAGCAAAAAACAGACTCTTAAAACTATACGACAACACTTTGAATACATTGAGCAGAGGATGCTTCGATGTCGTGTTCATCTATCGAATACCCCCATATAAACACCGTCCGAATTATTGTATAAAATGTATTTATACGATTTATCTAAATAGGTTGTGGACACCGCATCACGTTCAATCTCTTTCCATGAATCGAGATCAACAAGATCGGTTAGTGAAACTCATTCATAGTCACTGCCAATCCATTGGGATAATACCGTGCTGTATAAATGAACCGGTATTCGCAATTGTAGTCTCCCGGACTGGCATGAAACGCGCGTCCCCCCATCAAATTCTTTACGAAGTTCTTACTGATTTGCTCTGTCCACAGTTTTTCGATATGCCACGGAATGTAAACAATGCAAAATCTCAGCAATAGTGAGAACACTACAAGCCAGGCAAGCGCGCCTAAAAAATTCCATAGGATATTTTTGATGCCCATTTTCCTATACTAGAAAAAAAACGATAAATTTGAATATTTGAAGGGTATTCGTATCACCCTTAGTGCGCTTGCCCTGCCGGTCTCTGACATATTCTTCCAGCACCGAATCGAATTCACTAGCGGTATGGTAGGATGATCTTCCAGCAATAAGAGAAGTAGTTGGATCTTGATCGAGTAAAGTAAACTCGGAAGCCCCCCTCGCTCTATGAGTTAGTAACATGGAGTGGTACCTATTCATCGCGCTAACACCATAGATTGCCCCGTCCCTATATGACTTATTTTCACATACTCTCCTATGTTGCTCTACAAGCCCTAGGCTAAAGCATTACCGATGTATTTGGCTACCTTTATCAGTAGCATAAATATGACATCGTTGATCTGGCAACGCGTGAGTATACTGAAACCTGACTGTCTTCGCACAGCCTGTGCTAACAATAAGTCCTTACGATTACCACAAGTCTTTACTGTTTTATCTCCCTCGCATATAAGTGGCTATCACAGTTTGGGCATTTCCATGAACCTCGGTCATGATGCTGCCAGGATAGATGGCACAGAACACATTCGAAACGGGTGATGACATCGTTTTTGATAACGATTTTTTTCGGATTATGAACTGGCTTTTCTACTTCATGGATTTCCGGGTTATACACAGGCTTTTCAGCTTTCTGTTTTTCCTGAGGCTGTATAAATTCTTCGACAATATTATTTTGTTTAACGTTGTTGGTATGTTTATCTGGAGGTAGTACCGACTTCGGTTGAGTATCTCTGAAATAGTTTTGAGGAATTCTGGCATTTCGAGTCTTACAATGATGTTTCTGCTGCGACTGCTTGATTATTGCTTCCGTTCTGGGATGAAAGCGCCAGGCTCTACGCCCTTCAATCAGAAAAAAACGGATGATGGCTTCAGAAAAACGCAGTTTGCGATGACGTTTGAATGTGGTAAATGAAAAGCTATCGCAATCCAGTTCTAGTACTGCCACTTTGCTGGACTGTAGAGCGGCCTCTTCAATGAGCAATGACTGTTTGCCCTTGTACACCAGATTTACCAGTATAGGAAAACCGGATACGGTCAATTTCAAATCAGCATGATGGCCATAAGCGGTAACATTCGCATCAACCTCTTCTATGCGGTTATAAGCCGACTTAGTCACCAGGATAGACTCAGATCGTCTACAGCGTGGACAGCGGTCCGAAACATAAAGCCGGGGCGTACCAAGCAACTTACCAACGAACGCAGGAGCCATATTGCGTACCATCATGGCCACCGCTACAGAGGAACTAAACGGACACTTCTTTTCGGGTTTTGCATTCTCATGTTTAGAATCATGAGCAAAATGATCGCGCTTCTCCTTAGGATGTTTACAGAGCAAGGGTGCTTTACATCCAGGGCACAGGCAATCACAGGCCCTGCCCTTTGCTGCATCTTCCGGCTCGATGATGTCACCTGTCTCTCGGTGAATGCCGAATGGGATCAATAAATCATGCATGTAAACCAGTCTCCAAAATCCGTTCTACCTCCCTAGTCTATATAACTCCTTTTCTCTCTTATTCACCACCTGTGATTTACGTAAGCGCGAATAAACCCACCTACTAGGAAGAGCTTCCTTTCTACCACAATAATTGTCTCCAGAAAAACAGGAAACAAAACATGAATCAAGATAAACAACCAGAAACACTGTCCACCATTTGGGTCGAGCATATAAAGAGCTGGCAGAAAACACAATTAAGCCAGAGCGCTTATTGTCATGAACAAAATCTAAGCTATCATCTGCTTACCTACTGGCGGCGCAAGCTCACAGGTCAGGCAAAGCGAAAACAGGTGCCCCGTTAACAGTTCCAGATCGCAACCTGACACTATCTAATGGCATCAATTTACAGGGAATTACATCCAGAAATATTCTGCTGGTCAAACAATTACTGAATCTGCTGTCATGAGCAGGACACTCAGAACGGCACCTGATATGCCCCGTATCTACCTGTACCGGGAACCGGTTGATTTGCGTATGGGCTTTCGCGGGCTGGGTGCACTGGTTGAACAGGAGCTTGCGCATAATCCTTTTGATGGAGGAATATGATTTTACCAATCGACAGCGTAATAAAATAAAATTCCTGGACTGGGAAAAGAATGGTTTTGTGCTGTATTACAAAAGCCTGGCTGAAGAAAAGTTTAGCTGGCCCACACAATGCGATGAACTGTTATCACTGACCGGACAGCAAATAAACTGGTTGCTGGATGGTTATAATATTGAGCAGTTGCAAGGCCATAGAAAGTTGCATTATAAAGCCTTATGTTAGGCTGGTTGAACGATTATTTGTAAGCAGTCAGGAATTTAGAACACTGCTCCAGATGAATGGGATACGGGGTAGCATGAACCGAAAAGGAGACTACTGGGACAACGCGGTAGTTGAAAGCTTCTCTGGTACTTTAAAACAGGAGCGGGTGCACTGAAGGAACTATCATAATCGCCAGAGAATCAGCCTTATGGACTAACATTCCAGAGCAGCAGTACATGGCGAATGTATTGGAAAGGCTCCAGGCCATTGGCCTTGGCCGTCTCGATCAGACTGTAGCAGGTCGCACTGGCTTTGGCCCCTCTTGAGGTGTCACTAAAGAGCCAGTTCTTACGAACCACCGCAAAGTGTAGTGGTCTAATAGCGCCGGACACTTTAATAAGAGATAATATTTATCAATTATCAATTATCAATTATCAATTATTAAGGTGTCAGAATGAGTCAGAAACGAACCTATAAACATTCCGCCTTGTTCACCCGGTTTCCTTTCTTCTTCGCAGGCGCGGCCTTGCTCGCCTCAACAAACTTGCGATGGGCACGGTACCCAAAACGCTCCGCGGGGCAGGCTCTCCCAGCAACGAATACGGTAAGCCGCTTGTTGTCATGGAATGCTCCTGTGTGATTAAAGACAGGATAAGTATTCTGGAAACCTATCAGGAAAAGCAGATGCTTATTTTGGAACGCTAAAGTAGCTTAACTGGGTGTATAAAAATGCTTAACCACGTCAGTAAGCTAGTAAAAAATGTACCATGCCGATCAGAAATTGGTAGGCAGCGTTCATTCGGTTTATGATTGAATCTGAAAACCGTTTAGCGGATTATATTTAAACAGGGCAGTTATACAGAATTTTTTACAGTCCCTGAAAATTCCTCTAAAACCCTGTCACGCTCTTTTATGATTAATTTACACTGAGTAGTTACAATATAACAATCTAGAATGACTTTATCAAATATACACTAGAAAGTTTATCCAACCCTACGTAAACAGGATCGCCAGCCATTACTTTTACCAGATTAAATATTGAGTCCCATTCTGAATTATCTTTATATTTATTCATCATTTCTCCATCTAGTACAATCCAAATATTTTTTGTTCGATTCTGATTTATTACCAATTGCAGAGTATCGTCCGTAAAAATTGTATTCTTACCTAACCATCTCTCAGCATCGTTTCCACCTGCGACCCTAAGCTGGTAATCGATTTTTGAGGAGTAGACATAATATGCTAAAGCATCCATTGCTATGACAATATCCGATGATGCTAAGTTTTCTTTTACAAATAATGCTGGAGTTTTATTATCAGGATAAAAACTATGGAACCTTCCTAAAGTCAGATCAGGAGTTGGGTTATTTCCATATTTTGTATTGATAAGATAATATGTGGGATATATTGTTTCTCTTATTACCAATAATAGAAAGAGTAGAACCACAGGTAGAATAAGAACTTTACCAATATTATCTAATTTTTTAAATTTCGATTCAAATATTATCCTAATTAGGTAATCAATTGCTATAGCAGCAAGTATTAAAAAATAAGGATTTAGGAATGCTATATACCTTGGTTTATCTCGATATATAGCATATGGATGAAACCCCAAAATAAAAAAAACTATTCCAAAAAATATTAGGGCTATAAACCCTACGCTATCAATTTGACCATAATCAAGATAACGCTTTATAGCAATACTCAAAGAAATAAGTGCTAGTAAAAATAAAAAAGTGTACGGAATTATGAAAAACCTGGCAAAACCAAGAGGAAATCCCAGGAGGAAAGAAACTGAAGCATAAAAGTTTTCAAGGTACGAGCCCTTCAATATGTAAAAACCAATCAATAACCAAAATACTGCCCCTATTAAGATAATTCCTAATATTTTTGATAACTGTTGCCTATTTATAGGTATGCCGAGTAATCGTGAATATAAAAGATAAAAGAGAGATAAAAGTAAAACCAGCATGAGTTGCTGTAAAACCACTAAAGAAAATACAGATATAAAATATAATAAATAGCTTTTTGAATTTATATTACCCCACGGCCAGTAAGTACGCATAAAAATTAAATAACTAAGCATAAATATCAGAATTATTTTTGGGTTACTTTTCAATCCTCCAATAAGCAATCCCAAATGTTTTTCTGTAAATGATTCCACTAAAGTTGACTCAGTAATTTTTTCCCATAATCCTTTAAACTGTTTAACCTTCTCTTCAGCAATACTTTTAGAATTATTTATAGCAGGGGCGTATTCAAAGCTCTTTATTAATGCTTTTTCTTCTTTTATAGCTTGAGAATAAAAGTGACTAACTACAGAAGTATTTATGTAAAATCCTAAAAATACTACAAAAACTGAAATTATTAGAAAGTAAACAGATTTGCCTTCAGGTCGACGATAAAAATAGTAAAAAAGTATGATGGGTATTAAAATTATCGCCAACCTCTGAGTAAAACATGTAATTAATATTGTAATCAGGGTTACAACTTTTAATACTCGTCCACGTTCCAGATAAGCCTTGTCTAATAACCAAATGCTTAGCAAGAGAAAGAATGAAAACATACCGTACATTCTTGCTGTCTTGCCCATCATAATTTCCCAATCTGAGAACGTGAGTAATAGAGCAGCAATCAAGGCAACTCTAATACCAAATAATCGAGCTGCAAGTAAATATCCAACGAGAATCGTTAATATTGAAAAAATAATGCTTGGCAACCTTATAATAGACTCAGAGAATCCAAAAGTAGAAACAGCCAGTGAAACCAGGTAAGTAAAAGGAAGCGATCTAGGATAGTATGCACCAGAGGGATACAATGGAAGACCTGTTTTCAAAATACCTTGAACGGCATTAGCAACATAATCTTCATTACCAATTAATCCTAAGGTACCGGATTTGTAGACCCTTAAAAAAACACCTATAAGGATGATAAAAGCAACTAAAAAAAATTGTTGAGTACTTGTAAGGTTTTTTTGATTCAACATTCCAATACTTCCAATTACTATTCCAATTAAATTTTTCTAATTACTAATAATGGACAATAAGCTCGCGTATTTAACAATCACTTTTCGAACTAACTATCTTTCAGCTTGAAACCAATTTTATAAGCATAAATTTAATGTCTGTCTCCAGCGCCAAAATACCTGCAGGCAATTTTTGCTGGCTCATATCCGGTTAGACAATGCTGACATCCTTTGTCTTAAGAATGGAATTATTAAGTCAAATACCTCTGGCAAAGCCGGAGGCTTGTTATTGAGAACCGCTCAAAGCGGACTAATTATTGTGCTACCAAAGGAGCGCGCTTTAAATACAAATCTAACTGATCTATTCGACGGTCTTCATCTTCTTGATACCGAATATAATTCCTGATTACTTCTTCATCCCTTCCAACTGTCGAGACCTGGTAACCTCTCGCCCAAAACTTCTGCCCTGTAAAATTCTTTCTTCGTCCCATGTAGTTCCTGGCTGTTGATATAGCGCTTTTTCCTTTTATAAAACCGACTACCTGTACCGAATACTTAGGTGGAATCGATATTAAAACGTGGACAAGGCCTGCCATCAAAAGCCCTTCCTCAATTTTACATTCCCTTAGACTGGCCAAATCCTTTAATACTGATCTAACGCACAGTCTCAACTCTTTATAAAGGCTCTTCTTTCGATACTTGGGTCCAAACCATATGATATTTACAACCCCAAACGGTATGACTTGGACTCTCTTGCGTATTCATTGGTTGTTTCCTCATCATTTGAACTTTAGGTGGTTCGCTGATGGGGAGACTTCCGATGAATCCCGGAACTGTCGAACATTTATTGTTCACCGGCTGAGCCGGTGGTTTACCTTTTGTTAATTATTATATTAAAAATATCATATAGTGGGGCCTAAGCAAATACCATCAAAATTTTAAATGACCGTATCTCTCACTGCGCAGTAACCTCCTCAGGTGAGCGGGGTCTGACTGGCAGGTCATCACGAATAACAATATCATCTATCGCCACCCAACGTTCTTTGCTTGTATCATAACCAGAGCTAGTATCCCAATGATATTTCCCATTACCACCAAAAGAAACGTTATTCCATTTTGCATTCATACTACCATTTGCACCTATCCATGGAATTTCTTTCATATCTATTAGTAGCTTATCATCCAGCCAAAACTTTAGAGCACCATCCCGAGTTGAAGGTGACGAATTCAGCGCAACATAAAATGCCAGTTTGTGCCAAGTTTCACCATACACTTGTTCATGCCATACAGTGCCAGAACTTGGAAGAACTTCATTATTAACTTGATCGATTAACCCTGGGTTCAAGTTAGCAACATCGTTAGTGAAATTTGCAGACATATCCCCATTCGATATCGACCTCGGGGCATCAGTAATATTTGGATTTGTACAATAATATGTTGATGCTTGATCATCACATCGGAAAGCGTGCTTCTGACGGACGCCATAATCAGATAAAGACCAGTCAAATAGATAAATTGGTGCGCTATTACCACTTGAAAAAAATGCAGATCTCGACCCAACACCATCATAACTTAATATGCGAAATAACTTGATCGAACCGTTAGCACGTTCGGCATTGAATCCAGGTTGAAATTTCACCTTAAAACTAACATAGACCCGATTAGAAGGGGTAATATCTTTAGACAAGAAACCATCAGAAGTATAAATTCCTGGGCTATCTGTAGTTTCATAAGTTGCAATTAAGGCTTTTCCGGTGCCTCCATAAACCTGGCTGGTATCTGCCCCACTGATAGAAATTGATGGCAAGCTTTCCGGATAGGTCTCTGGGTGATAAGTTTCCTCTGTATAACCGTAATCAAATCCAGGTGGCAGAGGTCCAGTTTCTCCAGAACCTAGAGTTTGCCAATCTTGCATATTATCAAAGTTTTCCTCAAACAGAACCTCAGAGAAAACAGGATTGTTTACCAGGAGTAAAAATATAAATAATTTTATATTTATTCTCATATCTTAACCTCTATTAGTATGATGATCAGAACATCCTCATCTTAATAAACCATATTGATATAAATAATATAGTATATATTAAGGATTCAATGCAGGTAATTTCGCCCTAAGCCAATAATTTCGCATTTTGGCTCACATCAGAATACAACTACTTTTAGCCCGAATTATGCACAAACAAAGGCGAATCTTGTTTAACCTATTGATATAATAGGTTATTACGCAAATAACGCTTCGGAAGAAGTAAAACAAAGATTCACCATGACATAATTCTACTCCAGAACACCTCCGCTTTCCTCCTATTGATGGCCTGAGCATCCGCGCCGACTTCAAGGGCGGACCACTTTCCACAGATTTCGGGGCGCTATTGCTTGCGCGGTGTGAACCAAGAGATCGAACTCACCGAACATTTAGCGCCCGCCTTCGACGACTGACGCCATCCTTCCTATACCGATCACTCGCTACACAATTTGATGGGTAAGCGGTCATTTAGGCCGTTATTTAGCATTCGTTATTTTGGTGATAATGACTTAACGATGACGATAATTTCAAGTAAGTCTTTCTCGTCAATGATTTGATAATCATCAAAGGCCTTGAGGTTCGGTTTATACATTGCCAATATTTCATTGATTTTCTTGATTAGCAATGAACGTTGGGCAAGCTCATCTGGTGAGCTACTCGACCGGTAAAATGATCGTCATCAACCACCCCGCGGTGGCGATCATGGCGATGAATCAAATCCAATTTCAGCAAGGGCTTTCTATGCCGGAATTTCTCAAAGACTACGGAACCGAAACTAAATGCGAGCAGGCGCTTGAGGCTGTACGATGTCCGAATTGATTTCATTGTCCTCGCTGCGAGGGGTGGCTCATTATGTTCTGCGTGGTGGGACGCGCAAGGTCTTTCAGTGTAATGCCTGCCGTCACCAGGCCGGGCTGATCGCAGGGACGGTCTTTCAGGGAACAAAGCTACCGCTGACCACCTGATTTCTGGCGATCTAACTGATCACCCAGACCAAGACCGGACTATCGTCCCTGGCGCTGAAGCGGCAACTGGGCGTTAGCTACCACCCTACGGCCTGGCTGATCCATCACAAGCTGATGCAAGTGATGGCCGATCGGGAGGATCGCTATGTCCTTGCAGGCAAAGTTCAGGTGGATGATGCCTAGCTTGGCGGGGAGCGCACTGGCAGCAAGATGGGGCGAGGCTCAGAGAACAAAGATGCCATTCGTCGCGGCGGTTTCTCTGACCGAGGAAGATCGCCCGCAACGCGTGCGTCTGACACCGGTGACAGGGTTCACGAGTGAGGCCGTTGCGGTGGGCGAAGGTTAATGTGGCTTCAGGGAGCGCCGTATTCTCCGATGGACTGACCTGCTTTGCCGCAGTGACCGAGGCCGGTTGCAGCCACCATCCCATCGTGATGGCTGGGCGCAAGCCCAAGGACGTGCCCGAGTTCAAGCAGATCAACAGAGTCTTCGGCAATCTCAAGACCAGCTTGTCAGGCTGTTACCATGCCTTAAAGTTCAAAAAGTACGCATCACGTTACCTTGCTGCGTTCTGTTATCGATTCAACCGCGCTTCGATCTGCGTACGCTTCACCATCGCTTGCTGATCGCAGCTGTGACCTCACCGCCTCGGACGCTGCGTTCGATTGAAGTGGCTGACGTTCGTTTATAATCAGGTATTTCTATTACGATTATTAATGTCTTCCCTGGGCGTAATGTCTTTCACTGCTGACAGCATATGCGGTGGGATTCGCCATTGCTACCCTTCATCGGTGATTACCGTGACGGTCTTTTAATTGTACTTTGTTAAACGACCAAAGCGACGACCATCATCTATTTCAAAGCTGACTTTTGCACCTAAATTGAAAGCCATCATGTCAACATGCGCTCATGCCTTTTGCAAAAACTTCAGGCGCTCAACCACTCTGTGATTCAGGGTGATCAGTTCTTCGATAGTCAGTAGGTCAATATCAATAATTAATGTTTCTCCATCAGGTCGGATCACATGGGACACTGGGCAAGTTTTTCTTTCCATTACCTTGGGGTTAGTTCGGCAACTTTCGACGCAGGATGATTACTGATTCGTTGCAGGACATCCACCAAATATTCGTAAAAATTCACATTATGCAGTTTACAGGTCACTAACAGACTCTGGATGATGCCGACATGCTCAGCGCCAATTTCTGTCCAGCAGGATATCCAGTTTTTTCGCCCCATGGGGATTACAGGTGTTTAGGTAATTCATGACACATTCGGGTTAGGTATTCAAGCACTAAAAATTGAGATTTTTATCAACCCACTTGATACCAGACTTTGTGACCTGACTTAGTTCCATATTTGAAACAAATGATAATAAGTGACGCATACAAAACTGCCCGTAAAGATGGATTAAAAAATTATATGCCATCATAGTTTTAAAATAAGGCTTTTCAAGAATACTTGATTCCAACCCGTAAGAAATAAGAAACTTATCACAAATGCTTGAAAAAGTATTTTTACGCCAATTATTAGTCTGAGAAATTGCCCATAAATTACTGTAAAACCTAGCTACATCATCAATATTCGTAGCCCTTCTTGTATCACCAAAATCAAGAATATGAATATTACTATTTGCATCTATTAGCATATTATAAATTATGAAGTCACCATGAATTTGACAAAACCTAACGTGATTTTCATTGATGTAGTCGGGATCTTTAAGATTTTCGACCTCGGACATTAATTTTTTTTCGATACTATTAATCTTGCTTTCTTTCATCAAATGATTAACTCTTATACCTTGAGCCTTAGATGATATAGAACTTTGTAACCAAGCAATCGCAGAATCAGCATTTTCAGGATAATTTGTAGATTCATGATACAGATTCAGCCAATGACCTAACTCAATAATTCTTGAAGTTAATGTTTCTATATCCTTCAATTTTTTTCCTCTCAACTTACCAAGTAAAGAGGTTGGATTCCATAATGTATGATAAAGCTGGTCACCATTAATAATTTTCGTTGATAGTGTATTACTAGATTTTTCGTAGCTATATAATTCGACTGGTAGAACATGTGCAGTTTTTAATGAAAGCTTAGCGCATCGTGCCAATTCATCAGCCTCGTATTCTAAACTAATTTCTTCACTACGCTTATTATAAAGCTTAGATGTAACTATACCAATGCTTCGAGGATTTAACTTCTCTTCCATCACTTCTTGAACTTTTAATTTTGACATGGCTACACATTACCAATAAATATTTAAGTTTCTAATCATCTTACGAGAATAGAATCCCGTTAACCTAACAATACATATTCAATTAAATTTTGGTTTTATATTAGAAACAACCCATTTAAATTTACCCGACTTGGTCCTTGGTATATTATTAACATAAGAAACACTTATTTTGATATCATTTCCTAATCTGAGTCTCAGGCCTCTTAATAATAGAGCCTCATCATCTTTAGTATAAGAATGTTTTTTTACAATCTTAATTTCAATGTTATCTAAATTCTTTTGGATAATCTGCGACTCAACAATATTAATCATTGGTTTAAACGGATGAGTCAATACTGAAGGAGATATCCACCGCCCATCAGGTAAAGTGATTATAGATTCATTTTTAGTGGCAACCTCTCCCATTAATGGAAAGCTGCATCCACATAAACACTTCTCTTCTTTTAAATAACAAGTATCATTAGTTTCATAACGGATTAAAGGAAAGGCAAAATTGTGTAAACTAGTAGCATATATTTTACCCTGGATTCCTGCTGATACTGGGCTAAGATTAGAATCCAAAAACTCTGTTATCCCATAATCCATATTTAAATGATGTCCGCAATGTTCTTTGCACTCACTAGCGTAAATAACTCGTTCTGCCATCCCGTAGAAATCAAATATATTGCAACAAAACGCTTCTTCAATTGCCACACGCTGCCACTCAAACAATGTTTCAGAAGAAGTTAAAACAGCTTTTAATGGTAACCGTTGATTAGTTGCAAGAATAAAAGAGGCTAAAGTGTAAACTGTAGAAGGATATCCTTCTAAATACATTATTTTCTCACTTTGGAGCTTATTCACATAACTCTGCAGGTATTCTTTCTTTAAATGAAAGGAAGATAAAAATAGTTGTTTATTTATCCAGTTATAACGCCAAAAAGGTGGTTTATTTTGCGTGGGTGGGCAAATCACACGTCCTTGCAAAGAAGCATATTTTTCTCCCCACTTCATCCCTGCCCACTCCTTCTGTCTTCGGTCAGCAACATGATGAACTACGCAGGTATGAATATCATACAATATATTAAGTGGCGTTCCTGTTGTACCACTTGTATGTCCTTTTCGGAAATGCCTTTCTGTTACAGACGTCGATTTCAGATCGTTAAAATTTTGATTTATATCATCCTTTGTAAGTATCGGAATTTTGTTAAGATCATCTATGCAATTGAAATCTGAAACTTTAATTCCATGTTTCTTAAATCTTGAATTATAAAATGGTACAGTTTCATAAGCATGTTGAATCAATTCACGTAACTTTATAAACTGATACTCTTCGAGCTCTGAATATGTAAGATATTGATTTGAGTTAAACTCCTCATAAACTTTATCAAATTTTTTGCCATATCTCTCGAAATAAAGTTCTAATGCTTTTATGTTTAACATTAATGATTGAAAAGTTACAGGGCTAAAATTATATATATTTTCTAATAAATTCATAATACAGTTTACCTATATTTGTTGTTCTATAGCTTATACTTTCAGTTGAAAATTAAGCTTAAAAAACTTTTTAAACAGTTAACTTCACCACCCACTCAATCCTAAACACCTAGTATAATTATTAGAAATCGTAAGGTAATGCAAGATACAACCTTCATGTATTTTCCAAAAAAAGCACTATGTACCCCAAAGAATAGTCTCCTCACCACTTTCAGAATATTCTATCGAATCACATTTTTTACAAAATTTTACTTCACGAATATCAACATAGACATTCTATATATCCTATCTCTGATGTAGCCCTTATATATGTCAGAACAAATGCAGAATTTAATGGCTAGTATTAGCCAGGACAATAACAACTAAGTCGATCAGAGTCGTGCAGAAAGACTAAAACCATTAAACGAATGATTAAGAAAAACGTTGTCGGTTTAAACGAACATACATCCAATCATATAAATCATCACAAAGCAAAAGATAAAACCTGATTAATTAGTATTAGGACTGTCATAGGTATATCTAACGAAAGTAGAACAGCTCAAAGACACCTTTAATAATACTTACACTCCTTGCAGTCAAATACAGAAAGTCCAGATAATAAATCTGGATAAAATGCTTTATAGAGAACCTAACTAATTTTGCTCTTACAATACGTTTTACAGATAATATTAAGGGAAATAACATAAGGAAGAACAAGTTGAATAATAATAAATTTGTGAAATAAAACAGGTTTATAAAAATAGATATAATATTAGTAATATTAAAAATAGCCAATATGAAGACAGGGTCTTTTATTGACTCGTTTATGTTTTTAATATAATTTTCTGAATGCCATAGTTGGCGCTTAAAAAACGCCCGTACATTAAGTGCATTACCTAAGTGGATTACTGAAATATTGGTTAATATTCTTACATTTATATTTCTTTCCCGTAATATATTAGTAATCTTTGTGTCTTCACCGGATGTAATTTTTTCATCAAAGCCTGATATATTGAAAAACAATTTTCTTGAAATAAAAATAGAACATCCAATTAAATTTTTAGGTACTCTATTTTTATCTTCTCCTAGCAGCCATCCATCTTCAACCCAGTTTGAATTACTATGTAATAAGCACCCACCACCAAATACGTCTTCAGGAGAATTATCATAATAATCAACTCCATTCTCAAGCCAGTCCTTTGGAGCAATACAATCTGCATCAATGAATGCCAATAATTCACCAGTTGATTTAAGTGCACCGTAATTTCTTACTGCACCTACTGGGCCATTTTCCTTAGTATAAACAATAACACCAAGATCTCTGGCAATATCTGCAGTTCTATCCGTTGAATTATTATCTACAACAATAATTTCAAATTTTTCTATTGGGTACGATTGCGAAAAAAGAGAATTGATACATTCAGCAATATACTCCTCTTCATTAAATGCTGGAATTATCACAGATACTTTTATATTCATCTTATTATGCTCATCAAAAAAATATTATAGAGTTTTTATTTCATTTTTTCTTATTGTTACAGAATATAAAGCTGAAGATAACATAATTAACCAATATATCATTTGCACTCGAAATTGATTAATAAAAGAACTGGTAATTAATAAGCCCACATAGGAAAATTTAAAAGCATACGATAAGTAATAATAATAAATATCATTACTGTCCTTAAAGTATTCAATAATTTTATTAATCATAAAATATACTTTTATAATTATAATGAGAAATAGTGTAAAGCCAAACCACCCAACTTCAGTTAATGCTTGAAACCATATTGAATGTACGGCCTTCACTCCAGCAAACTTAAAATATTTATCTGATAAATAAATTCTGCTCAGTGATTCAAAACCACGTGCACCTACTCCTAGCGGATTGTCTTTTGCAACTTCAATAGCTGCAATCCAAAAATCAATACGATGAGATCCACTTTTATCTCCGTCTTCTATCTTATTAAGAGTAAGCATTCTGTCTATAAATGTTTGGTCCATTAACCTGTAAGCTCCTAATAAACCAATTGAAATTAATAACAATAAAATTAAAGTTTGGTTTTTTGCACGATGCTTTGAAGTAAATATAAACCATATATAAAGTAATGAGCTTACCGCTACTCCCATAAAAGCCCCCCGGCTGTTAATTAAGACCAATCCATTAACAATGAAAACACCACTAATTAAAGCTAAGATTTTTAATTTTACAGAACCTCTCATTACGTAAAAGATTAATAAAGGTATAATTGGTACTAGCAATGCAGCGGTTCCATTTGCTTCCGGTGCATCTATTACACCAATACCTTCAACCCTCCCCTGTGCGTTTCTACCAACAGACATTGCTTCATATCCAATATAGAGAGCGCCGACAATCATAGTTATAAGTGCGTATTCAATTTTTTGAATCGAGTCCAAAACTTTATATCCAAGAAATAAGATAATAAACATCTTGTAATACTCAATCATGAACTCGTAATGAATCTGTTGATTAATTGCATAGAAATAAGTTACACCATATATAAATATCAGCATGAATAAATATTTTATATAGGGGATATTTGTTATAGAGTTAATTTTAAATTGCTGTATTCTGAATAAGTAAGTAACAATTAGTATTATCACTGTAATTTTAGAATATGGAAGATTAGGTAGTGCACCGGACCACCACCGATTATCAGGATTTAAAAAATATACTATTTGATATAAGTAAAATGCCCATTGCGAGCCACCGATAAAACTCAGCAATATCCCGCCAATATAAACCGACACCACCAATATTGTAATTTTACCCATTTTAAAGCTGAAACCCACATATGTAGTTTGTTGATTATAAATTTGTTAAGGAAATTCAGATCAATCTATGATTTTTATATTCTATCTCAAAACACCCAGATTCGTCCCTAAGATCGAAGCAATAGGCCAACTACTGCAGCTCACTTCGTTCGTAACAAATTGGAAAATTTCTATCTCAGTCTAAAATCAACCAGGAATAATCAGAAGTTCCTAAAAATATCTTTCACTTCTTAGCACTCAATAGTCTTGAAAAAAAGCTACTGATATGATTCTTTTCCGTGGTATCAAGCATCAACAAATACACAAAGATACAATATATTAGTGTACAAATTATGGCGAAGCTTAGTATCTCAAAATAACTCCCTGGTGTGTGATAATGCAAAAAATATTCCAACACCACAAATAAAACTATTGTAGGAATGAAACCTTTCAAATGAGTTTTTCGTATATAGTACCACTTAGGGATATTAATTACCTTCAGTGTTATCCATGGAACGAAAAGTCCATAGAAAATTATTTGTGGGATTGCTGCCCCCATAGCTGCACCAATAATTCCAAATTTTTGAACCAGTATTATGCTTAGTATTAAATTTACAACTGAAACGAGAACGCTTATATAAGAAAAAAGTTTTTGTTGTGATGTACCTAAAAGAACTGAGTAACTAATTTGTTGCGGCCCTTGAAAATATAAATTTATAAAGAGAATAACTAAAACAGCTTCACTTAAATCCCTATAATTTGGCCCCATCCAAACTGAGATAAACACACCACCAAAAACAATCATACCAATTGATAATAGGTTAGAGATAATAAGCATATATTTTGTGCCGGATATATATATTAACTTTATCCCATTCAAATCACCCTTTGCTTCTTTTTCACTTATCGCAGGAATATAAGTTTTGCTGATAGCCATCAATATTTTTTTTGAGTATTCGGCAAGCGTCCATGGAATTGAATAATAGGTTACAGCTGCTGCAGAAATGAAATAGCCAATTACGAAAGCATCACTATAATAAATTATTTGATTAGCGAACATTGCTAGAAAGGTAAATTTACTATAATTAATTATCAATCCCATCTTATGCTTACTAATTCCAGATATACTGAATTCTATATGTGGGTATTTTTTCTTAATAGTCCAATAATAAACCACCATAGCAAACAAGTTTGCAGAAATTGATATATATCCCATAGTGATTAAATCATGGCCATGAGATAGAAATACATAAAACATAAGAGCTTTATAAACTGCAGAAATTATTTGCACAAGATTTATTATCGTATATTTTTGAAGCCCGCCAAATATGCCTTTGAAAAGCCCACCAATTACAAAAATTGCAATATCAAAAGATACAATTATTATTAATAAATTTACTAATTTTTTTAGACTTTGATCAATATTTATTATCCTAACAATAAAATCCGCCATGAACGGACTGATGAGAACAATGATAAGTCCCATTATAAAGAATAGCGCTAATGAAGTTGATACAATTGAACTAACATTCTTATCGTCTTTAATACTACTAAACTGAGATACATACTTATTAACCGCAGAAGATATTCCTAAATCAAGTAAATTCATATAGCCAGTAAAAGCAACGGCAATAGTCCATATTCCATATTTTATATCCCCAAGTGTGTGCACCAGGAATGGAGATAATATAAATGCAATCATTATCTGAATAAACATCCCAGAGATATTTGCTATAGCGTTTTTACTTATGGTTGCATTTGACATAGAGAGAATTTAACTCAGATACAGTTTTTCATATGAATTGATCATACGATCAACGCTGAATTCATTCATTAGTTTTCTATTCCCAGTCTCACCATAAGATTTACTTAATACGCTATCATTCAGAATATCTACAATCGCATGTGAAAATAGCGAAATATCATTTGATGGAACAACTCGGCCACTTATCTCGTTTTCAACAATTTCAGGGTTACCCCCAACATTAGTTACGACGCAAGGCTTTGAAAGTGCCATAGCTTCCAGCAGTGTCATTGAAGTTCCTTCGCTAAATGAAGACAATAGGAAAACCTCAAAGGTTTTTATATATTTCTGTGGATTATTGATAAAACCAGTAAAAATAACTTCCTTATTCAGACCTAACATTTTTACCTGATCTTCTAATAAACCTCTACTCGGTCCATCACCAATCAAAATGAGACGTAATGAATTGATATTTTTTTTTGCTTGAGCGAATGCATTAATCATCATCGACTGGTTTTTGATTGGATCTAATCGCGAGACGGTGCCTATGTAGCGATACCTTGGATCAAGATTTAACTCACTTAACAACTCGTCTCTTGATTGATCTATTTCTTCAATCACTCGAATTCCATTGTAAATTACCTGGATTTTTTTTCGCGGAATATACTCATATTTAGAAACAGCATCTGCGGTAGAATTTGAAATTGCGGTTATATTTTTAGTTCTCAAAAGAATTAATGGATTAATAATTCTTCTTTTAAAGTGATGTATATCAGGATAAAAACGGCCATGCTCTGTAAAAATCACCTTGGATTCTGTCAATATTGAAGAAATTACACCATAAAAGTAAGGTGTATATTGATGACAATGTAGAACATCGACTTTTCTTAGTTTTATCAATTGATGTAAGGACAAAATTAAATTTATATCGAAACCTGGACGTCTCATAATACATTCTACATTGATACCTTTCTCCTTTAACTCCAACCCTAAAGAACCATTAAAACCATCAATACATAAAATTTCATGTGTAAATATTTCTGGATCTGAATTTTCTATAATCTGGCGAATTACTTGCTCAGTTCCACCAATACCCATATTAAAAGTGACATGAAGGATTTTCTTCGATACTGATTGAGTCATAACTGTTAAACCATGTATTCTTGAAACCAGAGTTCAAACATTAATAAACTCCACAATACAGCTGAGTTGTCTCTATTTCCATTCTGGTGCTCTATCCACAATTTTCTTATCTCAGAAATATCCATAAAAGTTGAAAGCCCATTTTCTGATTTGAACACCTTCTCTTCAAAAGAATTTTTTAATTCTTTTTTTAACCATTGAGATAATGGTACAGAAAACCCCATTTTTTTTCGGAATAAGATTTCTTTAGGGAGCAATTTCCCAAAGGATTTTTTTAAAATATACTTTTTTTCTTTATCGTGAAGTTTCAACCTTGAAGGGATACTCGCTGCAAATTCTACAACCCTATGATCGAGTAGTGGTGCTCTAACTTCTAGTGAGTTAGCCATACACATCCGATCTACCTTGACAAGGATATCCCCAACCAAGTATGTCTTGATATCGGTATATAATACTCTAGACAGGTGATCTTCTGCGTCAGCAGATTGATAATAGTTAGTTGATATATCAGATGGGTGATATCCAGACACACTGTTTTTCAGGTTATTTCTTGCCAGGCGGTCCCATGTCCCATCGGTCATAAAACTGTTAGTCAAAAAAAATCCATGGGCAGGTGACTGTTCTAAAGCCTTAAATAATGTCCCTGCTCTATTGAGTAGCCTTATCGGGCTTCTTTCAAAAGCCCCAATAAATTGAGGCAAGATATATTTGCGTAACAAAAGCGGGACCTTACTGCGTAGATTATTCTCGTATTGGTCTATGTTATATTTACTGTATCCTGCAAAGTTTTCATCACCTCCATCCCCCGCTAAAGCCACGGTAACCTTTCTGCGTGCAAGTTGTGAAACAAAATAGGTTGGAATAAGAGATTGATCGGCGAAAGGTTCGTCGAAAAATGAAGCAATGGTTTCAAACTTGGCTAATATATTTTCCTTAACGGTCAATTCATGATGTGCCGTCTGGTATTGTTCTGCAACTTGTCGAGCGTATTCAACCTCATCATATTTTTTTGAGTCAAAACCAATAGAGCAGGTAATGACCGGATTAGTGCTGTTTTTGGCCATAAGGGCAACAATACCACTTGAATCCACCCCACCACTTAAAAAAGCACCGAGAGGAACATCGCTAATCATTCGCTGCCTTGTACAGGTATCTATTATTTCCAATAACTGTTCACTTATTTCTTCTGTACTCGCAACGCTTTGATCATTAAATGAAACATCCCAGTACTGTTTTGACTTAAATCCTTTATCATTTATTGTTACTGTATGACCAGGCTGGACTTTATAAATATTATTAAATATAGATTTTGTATCCGGCACATATTGATACATAAAAAAGTCATAAACAGCATCATTTCTGATTTCTCTGGGCACAGAGTCAATTGCAAGAATGGATTTTATCTCAGATGCAAAAATAAACTGCTTCTGGTTGTAATAGTAATAGAGAGGCTTCTTTCCTAGTCGATCTCTGGCGAGAAAAAGTTCTTTGCTGATTTTATTCCACAGGGCAATGGCAAACATACCATATAATCTTTTAACACAATCCTCGCCCTCTTTTTGATACAAAGCCAAAATGACTTCAGTATCAGTTCGAGTTTTAAAAACATAACCATCTTTTTCAAGTTCTGCCCTAAGTTCAAGAAAATTATATATTTCTCCATTAAATACAAGAACCAGATTACCATCAGCCGAAAACATAGGCTGATTTCCAGCACTGGACAGATCTATGATACTTAGCCGCCTATGACATAGTCCAACAAGTTCATCAATATACTCACCATGTGCATCTGGTCCACGATAGGCTATGCGGTCCCCCATCTTAACCAGGCTTTCTCTATTTCCCGTAGCATGATGAAACCGTGTAAATCCTGCAATTCCACACATAGTTATTGTTTTCCATCTAATAAAGTTTGATATAACTTTGTGTACTCATTAGCCATACGTTGACCGGAATAAGTATCATAAATGAATTGCAGCCCATTATTTGCCAATTCATTGGCATATGCTTTATCGGTAATTATTTTTTTCCAATATTCTTTCAGTGTGGCCCGATCACCATATTTTGCTAATAATCCAGTTTTTTCATGCTCTACTAGTTGATCTATACCAGGAATATTATAAGCTGCGACAGGTGTACCCATCGCCATTGCCTCCATTAGACATCTGGGGATACCTTCATCTGAAGATGTCATCACAAACAAATCAAACTGGCTAAGCCACTCTAGTCGATCAGACCTAAAACCTAAAAAATGTATATCCTGAGAAGAAGGGAGTTTTTCCGCATTTTTTTCCATTTCTACTTTACTTTTACCATCTCCCAGTAAAAATAATTCCATTTGATTATTTTCCTGCCATATTTGATTAAAAATATCTAAGATGTGATCAACTTTTTTCCGCGGAATGATTTGTCCAATATACCCAATTTTTATTTTAGTATTCGAGGTTTTATCCGGTAACCTTCTGTAGTTTTCAACTTCTTTTAAATCGACAGCATTTCTGATGAATGTAATTTTATTTTCCTTAATGCCGGCCATTCGTATCTCATTTAGCAATTGCTCTGATAATGGTACTACCTGGTCAAAAAATCTTAAAAAGAACTTCCCCAAAGATATAAAAATTTTTAATTTAATATCGTTGTGCTCACCAAATCCATGTGGTGTAGATACTGACTTGATCCCAGTTATTTTCGCTGCAATGATCCCTAAAATATCAGATTTATATCCATGAGTATGGATAACATCGATATTTCGTCGATTTATCAAATCACATAACTCTTTAATAGCCGAATAAGTAAATCTCGAATTCATTTTAATCTCAAATGATCGACATTCACCTTCTATAAATTTTTTTGAAATCTCTAAAGGTTCTGCTTTTTCGTTGGTAACAACCAAATCTGACCGTACTAAATCTGGATTTAGATTGTTACTCAATGCAAGTATCCATCCTTCAGCCCCATAAAAACCAGTCGGACAAATAAACTGTAATACGTTTATCTTTTTCATCTACAAACCTATCCTACTTAAAGTATCGATGAATAGTGCTATTGAAAAAATCATCATAAGTATGAATAGAATTCTAGACTTAATAGATATTGCATATTGAAACTTATCATTATCCCGGGGGGTATTCCAGGTAACCTGGACATCACCTTTGAGGGATTGAATTACACCAAGTAAAGAATTGTAGTTAACAATATAAAAATAATAAGGGAGTAAGAAAAATGAAGGCATCGAGTGGTGATTTTTAAAAAAATAACCCCATACGATAAACCATGTGAAAATAATTCCAGTTAGCAATATTAGCTGGAAATACATAATCTCAAACTGTGCGAGTACTACAACACCCATTGTAGCAACCAATAGAAAAAATGGTATCAGCCATCGTAATAGTTTATGAGACCATATCTCAAAAGCATAAAATCCAAATTTAAAGGGGTTTAATACCTCTTTATTATTCATCAATCCAGTAAATGAGCGATTAACGATACGCTGCTTGCGTTTACCTTCTTTATCAAAGTCACCCGCTGTCTCTTCAAAGCAGATAGCTTCATCATCGAATATTCCACGAAAACCTTGAACAATTATATGAAGAGGGTTGACAAAGTCATTAATATCCTCTCGACTTAGCCTTTGATAGAGTGATTTTCTAATCGCATAGATAGCACCATCTCCACCAACAACAGAATGCAATTTACTTTCAATCTTTTTTATAAAGATTTCATACTTCCAATATACGTCCTCACTTGATCCGGCAGAAGTATCTTTATCATCCTTATATATTGCTGCACCCACCACATATCCTACGGATGGATCACTAAAGTTTCTAACAAGCATTTTTATCGCATCAGGCTGGTACATCGCGTTGGCATCAGAAAATACTACTATTTCTCCATTAGCTGCGTCCAAAGCCAGATTAAGTCCCATGGTTTTACCCAGGCGCCCTTCCTGTCGAATTAGTTTAATATTCCCACTTTGAAACTTTTTAATAACTTCATCAGTACCATCATCAGATCCATCTGATACAAAGATAAATTCAACCAGTTTTTCCGGGTAGTCCAATTCAAGACAATTGTTTATCTTACTTTCAATGATATCAATTTCGTTATAACAGGATATAACCATCGTTACCGATGGGGTTATTTCGGTTATGTTCAATCTCTTTCCAGTTATCAGCATATTCAGCGCAATCAGTAATACGGGATAACCTATATATACATAGATTGGTAACAATAAAGAAATTAATGTGAGGGTTATGAGGAAAGTCATTACAGAGATATATAACCTCTAACTCGAGGGCCAATGGCGTTTACTAAGGATAAGGGCATTTTTTTCCAGATTGACTCTACAAATTGACGGGCACTACCTGGACCACTAATATCTTGATCAATATAACGCCCCTGGTTATCCAGAGTATACCAATCTAACAATACGGGCCTTGCGCCCCATTGTTGCTTGAATTTATAGGTGCCTTCACCAAAGCTAGATCTTCCAAAATCAAATAAATTACACTTTCTATCGCAGGATACTTTTAAAAGATTCCAATATAGCAACATATTCGGGGCTAGATGATTATAGCTGCGAAGTGTAGAAGCCCAGGGAATCGATACATTTTTACCACTGAATAAAAGTATTCCAGATCCGATAATTTGACTGCCTAACCAAACTCTGCCTACTAGCATATCTTCCTTAAAGAGTTTAGATATTTCCCTGAACCATTTTATTGAATGAGTGGGAGACCCAAGGTCATGCATGTTACGGGAAAAAACATAAAAGAAATCATCTATGCTATCTTTACTATTTGAAGCATCAAAAGTTAAACCGTTTTTTTCAGATTTTCGAATTTGGCTTCGTAGTTTAGACTTAAACCCCGTAAAAAGTTCATCGGAGTTTTTGGGGAGCTCTAAAAGCATGCTGACTTTTTGTGTCTTTTTCTCTTCTACATCAATTTCAGAAGCATAATTTCGACTTCGAATTTCCAACTTACGAAGATTTTTTTCATTTAAAAGCTCTATTGCATAACCTAATAAAGATTCTTTTACCTCATCGTTTATTGATAGAATACCCCCAATGTCGCAATAGGGTAGAGAGCATAAAGATAATTTATTTGATATGTCTTTAAACTTACAAAGAGGGAAAACTCCAACGATTTTATTTCCCGATTTAGCTATCAGATAAAAAAAATCATGCCCGTATGCTGATATTATTGATTTAACCCAATGCGTTTTAAGATATGGAGAACCACCAAATTTATCGACAAATTGGTTTACTAAATACTCCGATTCAGCATCAAGCAAAGAAATATCAATTTTCATATAAGAGAGAAAAAGTAAAAAAGTAAAACCAGTGAATTATAAATCATTTTCTTGATTTAATAAGCTTAGCCGGATTACCTGCCATTACTGAGTAATCCAAAACGTCTTTCGTGACAACAGACCCAGCCCCTATAATGCATTTTTTCCCAACATTTGCCATCACAAGGCTGCCATTTCCTATCCAGCTATCATCGCCAATTTCAATTTTTTCATAACTTCCTCCCTGCTGCTGTATCGGTATATCCAGATTTTCGAAATTATGTTGATTACTTCCACTCATGATATGTACTCCACTGGCTATAAGTGTATTATCACCAATTTTGCACATGCCAATATTACACTGGGGGCCAATATATACACCGGTTCCAATTTCAGTATCATGCTGGGAAAATATTGTTCCAAAGCCAATTACGCAGTTATAATCACAGTGTTTCATAGCCAACCGATAAAAACCTATACGCATAAAACTACCAAATTTTCCTGGCACAAGACAAAGCAATTGAGAAAAACTGGAGAAGCATTTTTTATCTGTAAACTTGGCTTCAAGTGAATATAAGATAAATAACGGCCACATAATTAGCATAAATATATCAGCAATTATTTTTTTGAAGTATCGCCTCATTACCGGGGAAAACGTTAGTAGTAAGACCTGAACCATTCGACAAATTTAGCGATCCCTTGCTCTACTGATGTAGCAGGCTTATAACCAAAGTCGGCTATCAGGCCAGCAACATCAGCATAAGTATCGGGTACATCGCCTGGTTGTAAGGGCAATAGTTCTTTTTCAGCCACCATACCGAGAGCATCTTCCAACGCCGCAATATAGTTTTTTAACTCTACCGGATTATTATTACCTATATTATAAACTCTCCAAGGAGCATAGCTGGTGCCGGAGTCAGGGTTATCACTACTCCAGTCAGGATTAGGCTGGGCTGGCTTATCCAGTACCCGAATTACGCCTTCAACGATATCATCGATAAAAGTGAAATCCCTCCGGTGATTACCATAATTAAATAACTGGATAGGCTTCCCCGCAACAATAGCCTTGGCAAACTTTTGTAGTGCCATATCAGGGCGATCCCAGGGGCCATATACGGTAAAAAATCTTAAGCCTGTTGTTGGAAGTTGGTATAGATGACTATAAGTATGTGCCATCAGTTCATTGGCTTTTTTGGTGGCCGCATACAGGCTGACTGGATGGTTCACATTGTCATGCACTGAGAATGGCATTTTGGTATTACTGCCATAAACGGAGCTGGATGAAGCGTAAACAAGGTGCTCGACATTATTATGTCGACAGCCCTCTAAAATATGAGCAAATCCTACCAGATTCGAATCGATGTAGGCGAGTGGGTTTTCTATGGAATAACGTACTCCAGCCTGAGCTGCAAGGTTGACTACCCGATCAGGCTTATGATTTTTGAAGAGATCCGCCACTCCTTCTCTTTCTTCAAGAGACATTCGAATGTGTGTGTAATTGGGATGGTTAGCGTGCCTTGCAAGACGAGCTTCCTTTAAAGCCGGATCATAATAATCATTATGATTGTCTATACCAACCACACTGTCCCCTCTATCCAGAAGTCTGAGCGATAAAGCCGACCCTATAAATCCTGCTGCACCTGTAACTAATACTTTCATCTTTTGCTCTTAATTAATAATTGGCAAACTTTAAGCGTGTAGAGTTTGCCTATCCAAAGTCCTGTCAAATTTTTTAATCAGTAACCGTAAAAATTATAGTTTATCCAGCTCCGTCTGAATGTCTCGTTTGAGCTCAATTGAACGTGTTTTCAAATATAGCTCAGATAGAATTGATTTAGCCTTATTTTTTTCATTATTCGCAATAAGAATACGAGCATAATTCAAACGAATATCACCAACGGTTGGTGCCAGTTGCACCGCCTTTTCAGAAAACTGAAGTGCCTTGCTATTTTCACCTGCTGCAAGATAAAGCATGGCCAGGGTATCTGTAATATAGGGGCTATCGGGGTTCAGGTTGAGTGCCTGTTCCGCATATTTGATACCCTGAGCTGGATTACTATCCTTCATTAACCAGGCCATATTATTGAGAACAACCGGATTATTTGGAGTAAGCTCATCCAGCTTTTGGTAACTGGTCTGGGCATCTGCTTTTCGACTTTCAGCTAGATAGTATTGTGCAAGCAGCATAAGTGCACGAGTATCCTTGTCATTTTTTTGCAACCACAACTCTAGCCCTGAAATTGCACTCTGTTTATCACCTGACTGCCATTGGTTAATCGCAAGGTCAACTACAACCTCTGAGTGAGGTGACTCTTCCATCAACGATTCCAGAGTATTAATTGCTCGCCCATAGTTTTTATCACCCGATGCAACCTTGGCTTTTAAAAACTGAACGTCTTTGTTATCAGGATATGTCCCGATTAGATTGTTTACGCGCTGCTTGAAGTCCTCATATTTCCCTTCCATCAGATCAAGTTTGGCCATGATCAAATTGGCACGTAGGTTATTGGGCGCTTGCTCCAGTGTACTCTGTAAGGACTCTCGCATTTTATCTGGCTGGTTATCCTGAGCATAAGCCTGTGCGAGCAAGAAATATGCCGCAGTCATTTTGGGTTGTTGTGCAATTAGTGATTTCAATAAACGTATTGAATGCTGGTTTTCCTTGAGTAATAACTTCGCCTGAGCCAGCAATAAAATTAGTCCAGCTTTCTCTTTGTCACTTTCTTTGGCATCGTTTAATAAAGTCACTGCCTGATTGGGGTTATTCTGGCGTATATATTGTGCCGCAAGACTTAACCGGGCTGACAGTATATCTTTATTCCCTTCATAAGCCTGGGTGAGCCATTTCATCATTTGTTTCTGATTACCTTCACTGGCTGCTATCAGGGCTAGCTGGTTCAAGATTTGTAGATGAGTTTTATTGTTGACTAACACTGCCTCATACAGCTCACGAGCCTTATCCAGCTTTTTCTCCTTCAGATAGATTCGTGCAAGATTACTCGAGGTAATTATATCCGCTGGAAATCTTTCAAGTGTTTTTGATAACTGTTTTTTTGCCGCGTCAATCTGGTTTTGTGCCAGATAGGTTAAAGCCACTAGATTGGCTCCCTGGGAATTATCAGGGTTCTTTTTATCGAGGGTTTGGGCAAGCTGTAATGCATCCTGATATTTTTTACCTGCCAGGTAACTCTTGAACAGTAGAAATTCTGCCTGTTTTAAATCTGGATCTAGCTCTACGGCTTTGAGTAATTCATTCTGCCCTTGCGTGAAGGTGGATTGATCATTCAGAAGAATAGCACCCAATTGCATACGGGTAGATGCTTGCTCAGGTTTTAAAACAACAGATCTTTTCAATACTTCAGTAGCCTTACTGATATTCTTTAGTTGAAGATAAGCATTTCCCTGTAGCGCGAGTAATCGATAATCTTCACCAATTTGTGCACCTAGTTTTGCAATTACAGACAGTGCATTCTCTGGCTGATCTAATTTTAGTAGGGTACTCGCATACAAAAATTGTGCGCGCTCATTACCTGGATTAGCTGAGGTGTACTGTTCCAGTAAAGTTAATGCATTCTGGTAATTTTTCTGGTTGAAATAAATTAAAGCCAGCATAAATTGTGATGGGGGATACTCAGGTGTCTTGGATAAAACTTCCTGGAAACGTGACTGTGCAATATCGAGTTTATTGGTTTGAAAAGCGATCACACCATCGGTATGCCCAACAATCGGCCAGTTGGCACCCAGCTTTTTAAGTCTATCGATATCTGACTGCGCGCCTTCATAATTTTTCAGCGCAATTCGCATTAAAGCACGTCTTACACTATCAACGTGACCATATTGCCTTAAGTCAATTGACCGGGTATATGCTTTTTCTGCAGCTTCATAATTTGATGTTTTTTGCTCTATCTCCCCTAACATGCTCCAGGCATCAGCAACACCGCCATCACGTTCAAGTAATGGGTTTAACCATTCTTTCTCCGCTGGCACATTTCCTTTTTTTGCTTCGTAAGCGGCCCAGGCCAATCGCACATCAGTGGAATTTGAATCAATTTTTTTAGCTTGATTTAATGCTGTCAGAGCCTCCTTATCATTATCTGATTTGAAATAAGCTATGGCCCTTAAAGCTAAAATATCAGCCTGTACCTGAGGGTCTTGCTGCCCCTCCACCTGAACTTCATCGATAATGTTCTGGTATTCATATGTTTGTTGATAGGCCTTACCCAGAGCAACCAGGATATCACTCGAGCCATAGCCAAGATCTCTAGCTCTTTTAAGTTCTTTTATAGCAGCCGCACTACTAAAGGTTTGCACATAGGTTTTACCTAATAACGCCCTGGCATGGGCATTTTCAGGAGCTTGCTTTACCGCGTTTTTGAATTCAATAATTGCACTTTTCCATTCCTTGTTATTATAAAACTTCTGTCCACTTTCTATATATTGCTCAACACTTTTTTGATCTCCACAGGCGCTTATAAAAATGACAAGCGAGAGAATGATATAGTGTAATACTTTCATAATAATCCAAAGTTTCTTTTTTAATTCGATTGATGTAAGTTATTTAATACATTTCCAAATGAAGCTCAAGTGATACCTGCTTCGGGAATAGTTAACAGCAAAATCAGAGTATATCTGTGTCCTAAAACTGTTTCTGTGACGATTCACTCATGGCTTTAACTTATCCAGTAATTGTTGTGCATTAGAACGATTTCTAAACTTTCCCTCAGTAGCCAGCCAGAGCAAGATAGAGCTGCTTAATTGCTTCCTGTTTTTTATCCGATTCGTTTAAAGCAACTGCATACATAATGATACCGTACATCAGGATCAGCAGGTGCAAACTGTGAAGCTTCCTACAGTATAGCTAATGCTTTAGGAATATTCTTGTTATTCAAATGCTCCATTCCCAGAGTATCCATATTAGCGGGATTTTTGGCATTCAGGTTATAAGCCAGATCTGCATACTCAAGACTCATAGGACTCCCCTGCTCTATAGCCAACAACGCCAGTCTGTTAAGTATTCGATCATTATTGGGGGTTTTCTCGATGATTTTCTCATAGAGATTCCGCGCCTTATCCAGTTCATTATGTTGATGATAGGTATCAGCCAATACTTCGGCTAACCGCATAGCATCTGGATACTTTTTGCCCCATTGTTGCAACTGTTTGTAACCCTTTTCGGTCTGATTATCGACATTATACGCGGATAGTAATTTCAGAAATGCCTCAAAACTAAATTTGATGCTGGTTGATTTCTGGTAATACCTGATGGCTTCTTTGGGTTGTTTTAAAGCAATATACACATCACCCAACATATCATAACTATCTGCTTCGTCGGGATGCAGTTTAGCCATTTTATGTGCTTTTTCCAATGCCTCATTGGGCTGCTTAAACTGCAGATCCAGCTTGATCAGTACGACCCAGGCCACCAGACTTTTAGGTTCCAGCTCAAGAACTTTTTGAAAACTTTTCTGTGACGCTTTTAGATCACCATTTAAACTTTGCATACGATCCAAACCATACAAGGACACCGCAAAGTCCGGCTTGAATGAAACAATCTTCTGGTAAGTAGCAACAGCAAGATCGGTCTTGCCAGCAGCATGCTGGTTATCAGCATGCTTTTTTAACAGGGCCGTATTTTCAGGCTGGATGCTAATCATATCTTCTGATACCTCCAGAGCCTTGTCATTATTTTCCTGTTGAGAGTAATAGTCTTCTAGCACTTCTCGCGAAGCCAGAGATGCTGAGTTGTATTTGCGCGACAGATTCAACCATTTCAACATCTCGGCATCATTACTCAAACGATGAAAAATACCTGACAACGCAACCAGGGCAACATCATTATGTGCTTTAATTTTCAACACATCACGGTAAATTTTTTTCCGCACTCACGTCATCCCCTTCGGATACAAGAATACGAGCCAGATTAATTCTGGGCTCCAGCAGAGTTTCAGATAATTGTATCGATTGTCGAAACGAAACCTTTGCTTTCTTCAGTTCACCCTTATATTGATAGCCACTGCCCAGCTTGTAATACAACAACCTGCTTTTAGGTTGTTTTTTCAAATAACCCTGAATAATAGCTAACGCATCATCGGATTTTTTTTGTAGAAACAGGTTCAGTACCGGTAAATGCCCACCCTGATAATAGTCTGTATAGTTGCTATCTTCAAAAGTAATATCCAGACCTTTCCCGGTTTCGAGCTGGGTTATCTGAAACTGTCTCTTGATCGCTTGATCATCAGGCGCCACTTGAAAAGACTTTTCGATATAGTCAGCACTTTTTTCACTATTGACAAGTTGTTCATAGGCTATGGCTATCATGGAATAGATATAAGGTTCGTATAATTCCTCAATCGGTTTCATCAAAACAATCACCAACGTACTCTGCTGACATTTTAAATATATAGAAGCCAGGGTCTTAATCGCCTGAATATCATGGCTATGCATTGATATTCGTCTGTTGGATGCGCCCAGCCTGCTCGAACAGCTTGAGTGCTTTATCATATTGGCCCTGTGTACGATAGCTTTCCGCTACCACCATCAGAACTTCAGGATGATCAGGGTATTGCTTTAACAATTGATTAACCAGCTTTAACTCTTCGCTTTCTTTACCCTGAAAGTAAAGTAACTTGACCTGCCCCAATTGGGATTCCATGACTTTTGGTGACAGAGATAAAGCCCGTTCAAACATCTGGAGAGTTTGATCGAACTTTCGCTGTTCTAAAAATGCGAATCCCTGCATCGCGTGAATCTGGCCAATCTGCTGCTGCGGCAGGTTAATAAGACTGGACTGATCAATGATCTCATCATACAAGCCCAGATAAAACTGCGCCTTGATCATCAGTAAAGCTGTTTGGTCAGGCTTTGCACCCAGCTTTTGCGCTTTCTCCAGCTCTACTTTCGCCTGTTCACCCTGCCCGGTGAACACGATCATTTTGACTAACTCAAGACGAACTTCAAGATTATCCGGACTTTCCATAGCCGCATTTCGTAAATGAATCAAAGAAGTAGAATATTGACCCTGCGATTCAACCTCGCGTGCCTGGGCCAGTAAGGATTCGGAGCTATCGGACCAAATAGCGGTAGATAAAAATAAAGATAAAAGAATAACCAGAAATTTAGCTATCGATTGCATCAAAGAAGTTCTTTCCATAGGAAGAGATTGAATCGTGCGATAAGCTAACACGAAAAGCAGGTAAAAAAAAAGTGCGAAATTCGCGCTTTTTGATTTGTCTCTAATAATTACTTCTGTATCTTGCGACGACGGTAGCCTGAAGCAACTAAACCTAATGAGCCAGGCTGAATAAAGCTAATATTGAAGGCTCTGGCACAGCGCTGTCATTATTATGAGAAAGCACTACCATGACATTGAGCCAGTTACACCTGAGCCAGATTCGTTTTCAGTTAAAGCGAGTGCTACCAAGGTACCTTCAGCCATCGCAAACGGACTTGACTCAACAGGAAAGAGAATATCGTTATCCCACTCAGTCATACGATAAAGCCCAGCGTCATCTAAAACATCATCATTACCAGTATCAGTTGAAACCAGGTCATTTCCATTATAGTCTTTGGTAAGCAACCCAAAGTCGACTGCGTACTCGTAACCAGGCAATCCATCAAATGATAATGTAAGATCACTGGCAAAATAGCTTGTTGTTCTATTCCTCCTAAGACCAGACGTCACATCAAATTGACCATTAATTAAATCAAACCCGCTCGCAGCCCAATTGAAAGATTATTATTCGATTCATCATATTTATAAAATAAGTACTCAGCATCAAATATTTGACCACCAGACCCTGGATAAGTATCCACATCATTCTTTGCCAACTATGTCCAACCGTTTGCAGCATCGGTGAAAAAGTTAAATGCTTCGTTATCACAAACTTCTTCTGAAAAAACACTTCCAGCGAAAGTCAGTGAGTCAGAAAATAATCAGATTTTGATACCTGTGCATATTTTCATTGTAACAATCCGAATAAAGAATATAATATTTGAAAGCATTTAATATGCCATAAATTTAATATTGTATTAAAACTGTAAGTATTTTGCATTTAGCACACAATTAAGGTCAGATATTTTAACAATATCGCTTGTTTTTAATACTCAATCTTCCGAGTTTTTTAGATGCAAAACAGATCCATTCTATTCATAAATTTCAAGTTAGTTTATAAGTACCCAGAGTTTTGTCTTTGATAAAAACATCATTCATAGTACCCCAGTTAAAATCCTCTAATAAGCGGATCAAACGCCCTTCAGTTTTATCCAGATTCAGGTAATGCCTGAAACGGGTCTTGGCTGATATCCCATGCTGCCTGGGTTGATCTGGATCTAGCTCCCAGGGGTGCAAATAAAATACCGTAGACTGCCCTTCGTTATTCACTCTATTAATAGCCCAACGCGTCACGGCATAAGGATAAAACCGAAAAAAACCACCCCCACCGGCGGGACGAAGTTTATTCATTACCTTAACCGTAGAAATCGGGATTTCAATCAACCCAGTTTTTTCATCACGAAAACAAAAACGAGGCGCTTCGGGGAACCCATAGTGATCATGCTGGATGGGATAAATACTGGAGCTATACTGATGACCTGTTTCTGCCAGTATCTCCAATGCCCAGAGGTTGTCTTTACCAATTGAATAACTGGGTGCCCTGTACCCGCGGATCTTTAACCCTGAAATATCCTCCAGAATCTTTTTGGCCTTTGTTACGTCTTCCCTGAATTGATCCGGTGTTAAGTCGGTTACACGCTGATGACCATAACCATGGCTGGCCAATTCGTGACCCGCAGCGATTATTGATTTAATCAAATGCGGGTACCGCTCAGCAACCCAGCCCAGGGTAAAAAAGGTTGCTTTTACACCCTGGTCTGAAAACACAGCAAGCGTTTGGTTTATATTCTTTTCGATTCGATGTTCCAGCAAATCCCAGTTCTTACGATCAATAGTCTTTTCAAAAGCAGAGACCTGAAAGTAATCTTCGACATCGATGGACAGGGCATTTATTTGAGGCATGAGTAAATATAGCAAAACTATGGAGTAAATAAGATACACGACTTTATCCAAAATAATCAGCCAGATATCACATAAGCAAATATTTCAGGCAAAAAAAAACCACCCGGAAGGGTGGTTTTTTCCATACAACTTTTATATTTAAAAATTAAGCTTGAGCTTTTTTACGAGCTGCAAAACCTAATCCAGCAAGGCCTAAACCGAAAAGAGCAAGAATTGAAGGCTCGGGTACAGCAATTTCAAAAGACTGAAGCGTTCCGAAATTATTATTTGCGATAAATACGTCGGGAGTTCTTAAGTCACCACCAATGTAAATCAACGAGGATTCTGTTGGAGTATTTGATGAATCCGCTGTATACAAAGATGTTCCGAGACTGAAAACCATAAGCTCTAGATTATTCTCAATAGTAAAATCAATACCATCGATTCCACCTGTATTATTAGTCACAGAAGTAAAACCTAAAACATCCATACCACCCATCATAAAGTCATCGTAAGAAACCTGTAAAACATCATCAGTATTTTCAAAAGTGACTGCAGCAGTTGTACCCAGATTTGAATCTCTGAATGTTAAGTTACCGAACCACGATGTAGTACCAGTAGAATTAAGATCACTTGTCCAGCGGATGTGCCAATCTGCCATTGAAGCTTCATCATTCCAGATATAATACCCTGACGTATTTGAATTTTGTGAAGTGTTTGGCAGCAGAGCTGTTGCACTGGTAGTTGAACCTGTGTAAAGCGGAGTCGCATAAGAAGCTGAAGCAAAAACAAGAGCTGCAGCGGTAAGAGTTATTTGTTTGAAATTCATAAAAACACCTTTCGTTTAGTTAACCTTGAAGAACTGTAGTTTAATTAAAGCACAAGATGTGCCAATGAATTTAACCTGATGATTTTATTATGTATTTTTTTAATTTTTCCGATTAGAAACAAAAAAGTGTAAAGAACCTTTACACGGAAGTATGATTATTTGTCAATTTCTTTTACAGGCTTAAACTCACTCAAGTAAAACAAGAGGATAACATAACATGAGTCTTTAAAACCCTGTTCAATAGATCATCAGTATACCGCTTACAAATTAGCATGCCCCCGATCTATAGCAAGAATCCTGCCTTTGCCGCAATTCAATAACTGCAGATATTCAGTTAACCTTAAAAAAAACTTATGCGACTTTAATGAACTCAGGAATACAACCAGCATGATTTAATCCCTCATGCTATTTGATCGCTTCCATTGGTGATACGAAAATCGAACTTCGTTAAACTAATAAATACGATCATTGTGCACGCAGACATCCTGTGAGTTCTTGAATTTAAATTACTCTTCAGTAAATTATAGGCTGTGAAGAAGTGCATGAATCGATTAAAATTTCAGTTTATGTACCACCAATTTTTACTGCGAGTATTTCCCCAATAAGCGCAACATTGTCTACGGGAAAAACACTTCAGCTCACAATAACTCCACACAATGCTGGAAAAATCATCGAACCTATCATGTGAAGTTCGGATCAACCGACACGTGTACAATTGGATTAAAATGGTTTAGTAACAGCACTTTCAGCTGGAAAGATGAAAATCACAGTAAAAAAAGTAAACATCTACGTGGACAGGCCCCTCTAAATATAACCCCACTCAAAACAATCACAGTACTGCCTTATTCTGGGGCAAAAACGGATAGTTTTATAGTAAGAACACTTATTATGTGTTTTCATCCTTATCCTGACTGGAATACTGAAAGTCAACATTTTTGGGAAATTACTGCTCCTCCTGGGGAGTATTTTGTTTCCCAGAGGCACGAGACTACAATCGCTGTTATATACAGGTAGCTGTTTGTAAACAAAAGGGTAAACGAACTAGTGAAGAGTTCTATGGGGATGGGCCTGATACATCAAAACTAATTCGTCACAATGAAGAAAGATATACGGTTCCACCTGAACCTGCTCTCATAGTGGGAGATGCTCCATAGAATCAGGGAAATGAAGTTTGGGATGGACTCCTGCGCGGTTTCCAATTTTACGATGCAGCATTGACGTTGGAAGAAATTAAGAAGGAAATCGCTTCTCCAGGAGATATACGCCTTCCTTGGTATCTTAATTTGGATCCTGCTCCAAGTGACGTATCAGACAAAAGTGGAAACAATCAC
>JBNKUM010000007.1:0-5187 GCA_050298595.1 Gammaproteobacteria bacterium
GCTATACCCTGCTGCGGTCAACAATCCTTTTATACTGCTAACGTCTTTGCTACCTGTCGTGCTAATAGCTTTGTCATAACTGATTCGCTCGATAACGTTTCCATTAGCGTCGTAGCGAGTTTCTTCGACCTCTCCCAGTCCGTTCAGCTGATATACCTGGCGATTATCCTGGTCGTAGATCATCCAGCTATGGCTGTCATCACTGCGTTGTGTGATCAGTGCGGTCAGTTGACTTTCCAGTACCTCGTGTTGCAGTCCTTGCAGGTTGATCGGCGCAGCATAGTGGATTTGTTCGATCACATTGCCGTTCGCATCGTAGCGATTTTCACTCACGTTACCCAGTGCATCAATGCTGTAACGTTGCTGTCCCAGTTCATCGTAAACGTATCGACTGAGGTTGCCATTGGCATCGGTTTTTGCGATGACATGATTGTTGTCGTCGTATTCATATTGCGTGGTGATCGCTAATCCATTGGGATCGACTATTTCACTGGTACGGCGTTGCAGGTTGTCATACTGATATTCGGTTTCACGTTGTATCGCTGTTGTGCTATCACCTTGCGTGACTTTGACCCGATTACCCTGGCCATCTAGTTCGTACTGGGTAATCAAATTGAGCCCACCGACATCTTTTGTCACCTGGATGACCTGACCTTTGCGGTCAAACTGGGTTTCACTGACTACATTATTGGCATCGGTTATCTGAACACGATTACCCAGGCCGTCATAGGCATACTGGGTGGTTAACGCCAGGCCGTCGGCATCTTCTACACGGCTTAGTACCCGGTTAGCGGCATCGTAGCTGATATGCTGTCGTTTGCCATTGGCATCGATACTGTCGCTTAATAAACCGACTTCGTCGTAGCGATTTTCAGTGACAACCTTGTCTCCATCCTGGCGTACAAAACGAAGCTGCCCTTCTTTATCATATTCATATTCGGTGACGTTGCCATTGCCGTCGGTAATGCTGACCTGTTCGCCATGACGGTTGCTTACTATGCTGGTGCTAATGCCTTCTGCCGTGGTCATAACAACGCTACGCGCTGTATCGTCATAGCTATAGGTGGTGGTATGACCCAGACGATCCGTTTGACTGACGCTGCGTTCGAACACGTCAAGCTCTGTACGCTGTTCATGACCTAACGCGTCGGTGACGACTATCACGCGTCCATCTTGCTCATAGCGCGTAAGGGTGACATTGCCCTCCGCGTCGGTTTGTGACGTGATGCGGCCAAACGCGTCGTACTGAGTTTGAGTAGCCGCCTGAACGCCGTCGACATCCCTGGCGCTGAAGATCTGCAGTCCACGACCATCATAGCCATACTGATTCTGCACGGTTCTATCCTGTGCCAGGCCATTTTGCGCATTGGCGATCTGGATAGTGCGAGTATCACCACTCAGTTCACCGAATATATTGTATTGGTAACTACTTGTATAACCTTCGGCATCCACCGACTGGAGCAGTAATCCGCGCGTATCGTAGGCCATCTCTGTTCGACGATCACGGGTGATATCTGCTACCGTATTGATTCGGTTCAACAACTCTGTGGTGATTAATCCCCCGACCAGTCCTGTGGTGGAGATCGATGCAGCATAACCAATGGTGCTTTGCGCCTGGTTGAACGCGTTATACAGCGTTTCTGTAACGTCACCTGCTGCATTGATGCTGTAGCGCAGGTTGTTGGCATCGTCGTAGTAATACAGTGTGCTATGACCATTGGCATCGGTTGAGCTGATGCGTCGACCGGCTGCGTCGTAGTCATAGGTCATGCCGTATTGCTGGTAGAGTGCATCAACTTCGGCTGTCGTCATACTGTCCTGATACAACGCACTGCCGGCACCATTGAGCTCTCCAACCACTCGACCGACTACGTCATAGCGGACCCGGTCATGACGCGCCTGTGTGCTGTCCCCAGCGGCCAGTCCTGTTACTGTATGGATTAACTGACCGACACTGTTGTATTCATAAGTGGTGATCGTGCCCTGATAGTTGGTTTTACTAACCAGTTGATTCTTCGCATCGTAGCTGTAGGTCGTTACTTGATCAGACGCATTGCTCGCAACAGTTCGTAAACTGGCTAAGGTATCGGTATCTGGATTGTAGCTGCTAACAACTCCACCGTACTCGGTTCTCTTGATCACATTACCCGCCAGATCATAAACCGATTCACTTAACTGCCCCTCGGCATCCAGTGTCGCTACCTGCTGGCCTTTTCCATCGTAAAAATAGTAGCTGTGTTTATCCGCATCATCGGGGATTGGAACCACGGCATCAGCTGCTATGACTTCACCAGGCTTTGCTGCACTAATGTGATTAGTGGCATTGGCATATTGAATACTTTCAATTAAATGTCCTGATGCATCATATTTATTCTCGGAGACATAGCCTTCGGCATCCAGGGACTTTATCTGCTTGCCATCGTTATCGTAAAAATAGCGTGTTGTTCTTGCCGCAGTATCGGCATAAGAATCGCTTAATATAACCGCATCTGTTTTACTAGCATCAACCGAACCTACGCTAAACTGGCTTTTAGCCTGTGCTAAAACATGCCCCTGATGATCTCGATATTGAATGGAATAGGAATGATCACCCGCCTCAAGATTATCAAGCTGACGCTGATACTGGCCGTTGGTTTTTTCAACGACTCCGTAAGGCCCATCATCCAGTGAAAAATAGACCAGCGCATCGGTATAAGCGGGGTCGCCGGCCCAGCTAAGCGTTGTTTGATGATATTCGCGTTTATCAGCGTAAGGATTGAATAGATCGGCTGCACGCCAAACCGTACCATCAGCAAACTGAATCTCATCAATACCCGATGCACTTTGTCCATCGCTTAAGAAATAATTCTTAACCGTAATGCGATCATTCGTTCCTCTTATTTCAAGCAGTAAATCATTTACACTTCGACCCACCCAAATATCATCAGGGCTAATATCAGCAGCAAATTGAATGACGTCGGTTGTGGTTAAGTAATCAGAACTGGACCCAGAGGTTATAACGTCCTGTCCAAACCCTCGCTCGAAACGATAAATATCATTACCATATCCACCAATTAAAGAGTCATCCCCAGCACCGCCAATCAGAGTATCATTACCGTACCCACCATCCAGGCTATCGTTGCCAGCCCCACCATTTAAGGCATCATCTCCATTAGCACCGGTTAATTTATCATCACCTGTACCGCCCCATAAGGCATCATCGCCATCATCACCAGTTAATGTATCATCACCTGTAGCACCCCATAAGGTATCGTGTCCAGCATCGCCCTGTAAATAATCATTGCCTGAATTTCCGAATAACACATCGTTGTTATCGCCACCGAATAACTTATCATCGCCATCACCGCCTGATAGCTCATCCTGACCAATAAGACCATAAAGGCTATCATTACCCTGCCCACCGCTAATGGGGGTGCCTTCAAAATCAGAGTAAATAAGGTCAGCCTTGGCAGTATGCTGGATCGCTCGAGCATTTATTTCATCAACATCCCAGACAGTATTATCAGAAAAACGGATTTCATCAATGACCGAACGACTGGAACTATCCGTGGTAAAAAATGATTCAATAGTTAAACTGTCGTCACTATCTTTCAGTGTTAGTTTCAAATTCTGAGCTGAAGAAAAAGATAAAACCACATCATCTGGTACTATTCCCGCACCGAGCTGAATAACATCAAGGGAATCCGCATTTACTGTGTTGTTTGAGTTACTGGTTTTAATAATGTCATGACCATAACCACGATCAAAGATATAAACATCGCTCCCCCCATAACCCTGTAAGATATCATCACCGGTTCCACCATCCAGAGTATCATCACCAATACCCGTAGATGAGTTATCTCCATAAATAGTATCGTTACCAGCACCCCCCACTAACAGGTCGTTACCTTCATCGCCATACAGGATGTCGTCACCACTACCGCCAGAAAGCGTATCATTCCCTACGCCCGCATGTAACTCATCACTGCCTGCTCCACCATCTAGAATGTCTTCACCGCCAGCACCGATAAAAGAATCGTTGCCTTCATTGCCAACAAAATGATCATTGCCATCCTTTCCATAGAATGTATCTTTGCCTAAGCTTCCATTCAATGTATCTCCAGGCGCGTAACTGTAAAGCTTATCATTATCATCGGTCGCCTGTTGAACCTGCAATTTAACCTGATCGATATCCCATTCCGTAGCATCACTAAAACGGATAATATCAACCATCGAGGTATTATGAACCCCATCTTTAATCGCATCGTTTACAAAATAATTTACAACTGTGATTCGGTCTTCCGAATTTATTCTATCCAGAATTAAATTCTCACCATCTCGATGCGCATAGATATCTGAGGCTAATATCCCATCGGTAAACTCAATAATATCGATGGATAGTGTGTCCAGTTTTTTATTGTTATATAAGGTATCCCGACCAAAATTGGGGGAGAATTGATAGGTATTACTACCCAGACTGTCATACTCTGTATTATTGTTGAACAGGTCATCGCCAGCTCCACCAATGAATATGTTATCACCGGCACCATCGTATAACGCGTCATTACCATCGCCACCAATTAGCTGATCGTTACCGACTTCACCGTACAGGATGTCGTCACCACTACCGCCAGAAAGCGTATCATTCCCTACGCCCGCATGTAACTCATCACTGCCTTCTCCACCATCTAGAATGTCTTCACCGCCAGCACCGATAAAAGAATCGTTGCCTTCATTGCCAACAAAATGATCATTGCCATCCTTTCCATAGAACGTATCTTTGCCTAAGCTTCCATTCAATATATCTCCTGGCGCATAACTGTAAAGCTTGTCATTATTATCGGTCGCCTGTTGAACCAGCAATTTAACCTGATCGATATCCCATTCCGAAGCATCACTAAAACGGATAATGTCAACCATCGAGGTATTATGAACCCCATCTTTAATCGCATCGTTTACAAAATAATTTACTACAGTAATTCGATCTGCCGAATTTATTCTATCCAGAATTAAATTCTCACCATCTCGATGCGCATAGATATCTGAGGCTAATATCCCATCAGTAAACTCAATAACGTCGATGGACTGTGTGTCCAGTTTTTTATTGTTATATAAGGTATCCCGACCAAAGTTGGGGGAGAATTGATAGGTATTACTTCCCAGGCTGTCATACTCTGCATTATTATTGAACAGGTCATCGCCGGCTCC
>JBNKUM010000008.1:0-257302 GCA_050298595.1 Gammaproteobacteria bacterium
TAGTAAAAAATCTTTACCCCCGCATCCAGCGATGAAACTTACCCACCCACTCCAGCAGTTTTTGTGGCGCATGTGCGCGTTTCCATTCCCCTGCTACATATTTATTCGCTTCGGCTAATGTTGGGTAGATATGTATAGTGCCAAGGATTTTGTTCAGGCCCAGACCATGTTTCATTGCCAGTACGTATTCAGCAATCAAGTCTCCAGCATGTTCACCCATGATGGTGACACCAAGGATTATATCCTTGCCGGGGACGGTCAGCACCTTGACCAGACCATGTGCTTCACTGTCGGCGATAGCTCGATCCAGGTCATCGATACCAAAGGTCGTGACTTCGTAGGCTATACCCTGTTCTTTGGCTTCCAGTTCATTGATACCAACACGCGCGACTTCGGGCTCGGTAAAGGTTGCCCAGGGAATGACAGAATAATCGGCCTTAAAGCGCTTGAAGATGCCAAATAGTGAATTGATCGAGGCATACCAGGCCTGATGCGCTGCAGTATGGGTAAACTGGTAAGGTCCTGCAACGTCACCGCAAGCATAAATAGTTGGAATACTGGTTTGCAGGTATTCATTGACTTCGATGGTGCCTCGCGGCGTCAGATTGACACCCAGTTCCTGCAGGCCGAAGCCCTGGGTATTTGGCGCGCGTCCGACCGCCACCAGCAGGCTATCAAACGGCAGTTCTACATCTTGTCCCTGATGCTCAGCTATCAGGATATTTTGACCATCGCGCTGAATGAATTTTTTCGCCTTATGGCCAACCCGAACATCAACACCCTCCTCCTGGAATTGCTTTGTCACCTTTTCAGAGACCTCTGGATCTTCACGTATCATGATGCGCTCCAGCATTTCTACCTGAGTGACCGATATGCCCAGTCGATTAAAGCTCTGCGCCAGTTCACAGCCAATCGGTCCGCCGCCTAGCACCAGCAGGTTGTCAGGTTTTTCGCGCATCTGCCACAGGTTATCAGAGGTGTAGTATTCGATATCCTGTATGCCTTCAATCGGAGGTACAAAAGGTTTAGCTCCAGTGGCGACAACGATATTGCGAGCAGTAATCGTTTGACCTTTAACCTCTACTGCATAGGGTGAGATAATTCTGGCTTCACCCTCAATGACATCAACTCCCAGTTTTGTATAACGCTCCACAGAGTCATGCGGTTCTATCGCGGTAATGACCGATTGCACACGCTCCATCACTTCGGCAAAATCAAATTCAGCATCGGCTTTTTTGATCCCAAACTCCTGACTGCGACAAATATGCGAGAGAAATTTGGCGGAGCGGATAATGGCTTTGGAAGGTACGCAACCGGTATTCAGGCAATCACCTCCCATTTTATGTTTCTCGATCAGGGTGATTTTTGCCTTAACAGCTGCTGCAATATAGGCCGTAACCAGTCCAGCAGACCCGCCACCTATAACGATCATGTTGGTATCAAATTTTTCGGGTTTGGGATGACCTTGCATGACTTTTCTCAGCTTGATGGTGTTAACTATCTTACGACCTACAAATGGTAGCAGAGCCAGTAAAACGAATGAAAAGATGATCTTAGGTGAGGCTATACCTGACAGAGAGTCTATCTGCGTCAGTTGAGTACCCGCATTCACATAAACTATGGTGGCAGCGAACATACCCAGCTGACTGACCCAGAAAAAGGTCCAGGTTTTTAAACTGGTTAATCCCATCAGCAGATTGATCACGAAAAAAGGGAACGCAGGTACCAGTCGCAATGCAAACAGGTAAAAGGCACCGTCCTTATCTATACCCTGATTAATGGTTTTAAGTTTGTCGGGAAATTTCTGCTGAATCGTATCTCGCAATACATAACGAGAAATGATAAAAGCACAGGTTGCTCCTATGGTACTGGCAAACGAAACCAGGATTACGCCGGAAAATAAACCGAAAATAGCACCAGCGGCTAAGGTCATCACAGTAGCGCCCGGTAAAGAGGCTGCAGTAACGACAACATAGAGGGCAAAAAAGCTGATTAGCGTCGTTAAGGTATTCTGATGATAATAGGAATTCAGAGAAACTTGCTGTGATTTTATGTAATCCAGCGTCAGATACTGCCCAAGGTCGAAACTAAAAAAGACTACAACCATGCTCACAAGAACGAGCAACATCAGGATTTTTTTCATGGCGATTACTTCTTATTGTAGCGTTTTAAGCAATGGTTAGTAGTGCACACCAGAATTTAAGCTGAATCTCTGGACTATCTGCTAACTCCTTATGGTATAACTTTTAATAGTTACGCTTTCTTTGGATAATCATAATCCGATAAAGTGCCATCAGACTGGACAATTTTTTTCCATTCCCCATCAAATTCGATTGTTGCAATCGAACAGGTGGGCATATTTGAAGTGTGATAACCACACAGAAAATTCAAAAAAGCAGTCATATCAGGATTGTGTCCGACCAACATCAGTGTATTGATTTCAGGGTCACAGTTCCGTACCAGTGATAACATTCTGTCGATACCTGAAAAATACATATCTGAATCAATTTGAATTCTATCATGATCGTAATTAATCGAGTCTGCCAGATAGTGTGCGGTAGTCAACGCCCTTAATGCCGGGCTAGATATTAACCGCTCGACTTCCACATCATTCAGTTTTAGTCGTTCACCCATAGCAAGAGCACTGCTATGCCCGCGTTTATTCAATGGACGCTGTTGATCGCTTAAGGACTGATCCTTCCAGGATGATTTAGCATGTCGAACCAGATAAAGTGTTTTCATTTTTGCATCATGGATAAGGGTTGATTCTGCTGATCTGCATTTTCAGCCGCCCATTGTAAAATCTCTGATTCGTCCCCTCTGAAAATAACCTCTACCGGTTTCTTTTTCAGTTGATACTGATACATAGGGTCATAATATTGCTCCAGTAGTAGCTGAATACCTTCATCAAACCCCTGGCTCTCGCCATGACTGAAAAGTTGTGCCAACGCATTCGAAAATACCTGATAAATCATTTGATATCTTTCACCCCCTAATCTATTTTTGATACGGGTGAGATTATCCAGCACGAAACGGCTAAACTCAGTCTCGGCCTGTTCGGCAAATTTCTGTTGATATAGTGGCCAGTTGAACTCGATATAATCTTCGCGAATGATATCTACACGCTGTTGCACCGAGCGTTGAAGAAAGATACGTGGAGAGACTTCCATCTTTTTATAGAATTCACTCGGTGTAAGAATACGGCCTATCATCTTGCCCTCATCCTCAAGTACTACTGGCGTTTGTGGATAATGATGGCGATGCTTAAGAAAGGTGATAGAAAGCTGGTTTTCGAAATCTATCTGCGCCGGTTGAGTATCGTGCACATCGCGTCCAAAAGCCGAGCCTCGGTGATTGGCGAGACCTTCCAGATCGACATAGTACTGCATCTTCTTCAGCACTCGGGTTTTACCTGAACCCGTCATGCCGCTGAGAATAATAAAGGGTATCTGCTGCTGACTGATTTCCAGTTGTTGCAACAGATAGCTGCGCATCGCCTTGTATCCACCCTTAATCAACGGGTAGTCTATGCCCTGCTCTTTCAACCATGCCTGGGTGGTACGTGAACGTAAGCCCCCCCTGAAACAATATAGATAGCCATCAGGGTGTTTATCGACAAAAGCCTTCCAGTGTTGCAATCGCTGTGCGCGAATCTCAGCAGTCGCCAGTTTCAGGCCCAGTTCAATCGCTTCATCCTGCCCAGCATCTTTATAGCGCTTGCCGATTGCTTCACGCTGTTCATCATCCAGTAGAGGAACATTCACGCTAGTAGGGAAAGCACCCTGATTGAATTCAATGGGGGCGCGAACATCCATCATGGGAGTATCGTTTAGAAATAATGCGCTAAAATCTTCAGTATCAGGACGAGACATTAAAAAGTGATCTCCCAACACTGATGAATCTTAGGTCGACGTTTGAAATCTTCAGGAATAGTCTGGACTGTGATGTCTTTTACCTGATAACGTTTAGAAATGTCTGCATTCAGTTTGAAACCTTTCTTATTGGTTGAAAATATCAGCTTGCCGTCTTTTTCGAGTAGTGCCATGGATTGCTGAATCAGCTTTGCATGATCACGTTCAATATCCAGTATCTCGTTCATTTTTTTGGAATTAGAAAATGATGGGGGATCTAGAAAAATCAAATCAAACTTACCATTAACGCCATAACGATTAGGCTGGCGTAAAAGTTCGATGCAATCCCATTGCAGGAACTGGTACTTTTTCTCATCGGTAAGATCGTTTAATTCGAAGTTCTCTTTCGCCCAGTTGATATAGGTCCCCGACATATCGGCACTAACGACTTCACTGGCACCGCCTAGAGCAGCCTGCACACTGACCGATGCGGTATAACAGAACAGGTTGAGTACTTTCTTATCTTTAGCCTGCTCGAAGATGCGTTGCCGAGTGCTTCGATGATCCAGAAATAGGCCTGTGTCCAGATAGTCTTCCAGATTAACCAGAAGTTGCGCAGCCCCTTCGCTAACCTGTAATAGCTCACCGCGTCGGCCCTGCTTTTCGTATTGCTGACTACCGCGTTGACGTTGGCGTAATTTACAAAACAGCTGCTGGTCAGTGATATTGAAATATTGCTTTACGATTTGTTGTGCGAGTTGAATACGATGTGCAGCTTTCTCGGCATCAATAGTTTTTGGTGCCTGATACTCCTGCAAATGGTACCAGACTCGATCTGCTTGTTGGCTGCTACTATATCGATCAAGTGCAAACGAGAACTCTGGTAAATCTGCATCGTAAACGCGATAGCAACTGACCTGATTTCGTTTAGCCCATTTTGACAGATGCTTATCATTCTTCTTCAGTCGGTTCAGCAAGGCATTGGCTTCCTGATCCTGTGGGTCGAAATCGATGACTTTGGGTTTAGTCTGCTCTACTGTTTGTTCAACGCTAGCAGGTCTCGCTTCTGACTTTTCAATATTGAATGAGGCAAAAACACAGCTTAGCTGACCATTGTTGACCGATTTTTTATAACTGCGATTCAGACGTAGGCGGTGCAAAAGATCAGGGTTTGCTGAAATAATATTCAGCGTTGCATTCACTCCATTATCCGCAAAGGATTTAAATACCTTGCCCATCTGCGAATACAGTGTAGCCAGTCCCTGCTCTGCCTGCAGGCGTTCACCATAAGGCGGGTTGATGATAATTATGGGTGGTTTAGTGACTATATCATAAGTCAGATCATTGATATCACTACGGGAAAACTGAATCAGGTCATCAACACCCGCACGCATCGCATTATCGCGCGCAATTTCAATGGCTTTAGCATCCAGATCACTGGCCATAATCTCACAATCCGGTGAGGATTCAATGCCCTGCTCAGCTTCATCCAGACAGTTTTGCCATACGGTTTTATCATGTCCCAACCAGCGCAGAAAGCCAAAATAATCACGATCCATTCCAGGAGGGATATTGGCCGCTATCATTGCTGCTTCGATAGCAAAGGTGCCGGAGCCACACATGGGATCGATCAGGCTATGTGTTTTTGCAGCCTCTCGTGTCCATCCAGACTGGACCAACAGAGCGGCAGCCAGGTTTTCTTTAAGGGGTGCGCCACTATGTTGTAATCGATAACCACGGCGGTGTAACGATTGGCCCGATAAATCCAGGCTTATAGTCGCCATGTTTTTGTGGATGATTAAATGGATACGTACATCTGGGCGTTCTTTTTCAATAATAGGACGACTGTTGACGGTATTTCTAAAGTAATCCACCACCGCGTCTTTAACCTTTAAGGAAGCATAATGGCTATGATTAATATCTGAGCGAGAAAGCGTAGCCGCAACAGAAAAGCTACCACGGGAGGTTAAATGCTGTGACCAGTCGATATCGTAGACTTGCTGATAGAGGATTTCTTCATTTTCTGCTTTAAAGGTTTTTAGCGGCAGGTAAACCCGATTTGCAAGGCGTGAGAAAATACAGATTCTATAGGCTAGCTCTACCGTCCCTTTTAACTCAATGCCACCGTAGACCTTCTTAATCTGAATATCAGGGTCATTAACTTTAGACAGTATTTCTCTGACTTCATGAAACAGTGCAGTTTCGAAGCCCTTGTGTCCTGTCACGAAAAAATTGTGGGTTTGTGTCATGGTTTAATTATCTCACCACAGAGGACACAGAGAGTACGGAGGTAAAACCTTTTTTGATAATAGCAATTGACTTCATTTATTTAGTGACCCAAATTTAATTTGATAAATTAGCAATAAGGTCTTTGTATACCATTCCAACATATTAAACCTCTGTGTACTCTGTGGTTAAGTTAAAACCTATAACAGCACCTTTTCCATCCCACCATGAGACATCTTGCTCAGGAAGCTATCCAGCCATTTTTCACCATAGTTCAAACGCGCCAGCTCTACCACAATGTAATCGGTACTCATGCCGGTCAATTTCTCATAACGCGACAGACCTTGCTGACAGGCCGGACAGGAGGTTAGACATTTCACTTCGGCCTTATCATCACCGGCCTGTACAACCTGCCTGGCCTGCTGCATTGATTCCAGCTTACAGTTGAATAATTGATGCGCAATATCTGGACGCGATGTGGCCAAAGTACCTGATTCACTACAGCATCTGGTGGTCAATTCAACCGATTGACGCATCAGCTTGCTGGCTACCTCTATCGGCTGCTGGTTCTTGATGGGTGTATGACAGGGATCGTGGTAGATATATTTGGTGCCAGACTCCTGATTGATTTCAAAGCCTTTCTCAACCAGATACTCATGAATGTCCATGATTCTTGAACCGGGAAAGATTCGTTCGAATTCATATTTCTCCAGCTGATCAAGACAGGTACCACAGGAAACAATGATAGTTTTTATATCCAGATAGTTGAGCGTATTGGCTACACGATGAAATAGCACTCGATTCTGAGTGGTGATCTGGTGTCCTTTATCGTGATGCCCAGCTGCTATCTGAGGGTAACCACAGCATAGATAGCCTGGCGGTAATACGGTTCTGGCACCCGATTCATACAGCATCGCAATCGTAGCCAGACCGACCTGACTAAACAGTCGCTCTGAACCACAGCCGGGGAAATAGAATACCGAGTCACGATCTTCCTGTGGCACTTCCGGGTTACGGATGATAGGCACCATCTCTGGATCATCTGCCGCCAGGATCTGGCGCATGGTTTTGTCTGGTACATTGGCCTTTACCGGATTGCGCACAAAATTGACAATCTGTTGCCGAACGACCGGCTTACCGTTAGATGCGCGTGCCTGTTCTTCTCGTTTAGGGGCCATACCCAGCGATTTCAATATCATGCGCAAGGTGCGAATAGATTTAAAACCCCATTGCAGCATCAGTTTGCGCGATAGATTAATCAGACTTGGATCGTGTAGATTCAGGAACCAGATCGCCAGTATTGCTCCCAGACTTTTGCGACGCTGTTTGTTTTTGGTTAACAGCGTTCGCATGGCAATCGTGACATCACCAAAGTCGATATTCACCGGACAGGGGGTGAGGCACTTATGGCAAGTGGTGCAATGATCTGCTACATCGTTCAATTCGTCAAAATGTCGATGAGACAGGCCACGCCTGGTCTGCTCTTCGTACAGAAACGCTTCGATAATCTGGCCTGCGGCCAATATCTTATTTCGCGGTGAATAAAGCAGGTTGGCGCGCGGAATATGCGTCATACATTCGGGTTTGCATTTGCCACAACGCAGACAATTCTTGATGGAATCGTTAATTTCTCCCATCTCACTGTTTTCAAGAATGAGCGCTTCCTGTTCCAGCAAGCGTAATGATGGCGTGTAGGCATTGCCTAGCCCCGAGCCTGCCAGCAATTTCCCCTTGTTAAAATGCTGCTCTGGATCGATCTGTTGCTTGTATTTGGCGAAAGCTTCAAGTTTGTCCGTTTCCAGATACTGGATTTTGGTCAGGCCAATACCATGTTCGCCGGAGATCACTCCGTTCAACGAGGTCGCCAGTTGCATGACTTCGTCTACAATCAGATCGGCCTGATGCAGCATTTCATAATTATCAGAATGTACAGGGATATTGGTATGCACATTGCCATCACCCGCATGCATATGTAATGCAACGAACAGGCGTGAGTCTTTGACCTTTTCGTGGATTTTCGCTAACTGATTACGCATATCTGCGTATTCAAGTCCCGAGAATATTTCATCCATCTGCTTTTTGACCTGTTGCTTATAGCTAATCCTTAATTGATTACGCAACAGGCAATCGATCACTCTATCGTCTTTTTCGAATACGAAATCCAGCTGATCAGCAAAATTACTGGCCGGACTGTCGAAGTGCGCCAGCCATTGTTCCCATTGAGCTATCTGAGCAAGCAGACGGGTAATAGCAAAGTCAATCTTGGACAGAAATAATTCATCAGGATCGGCTGATTTCTTTATCTTTTTCTGACAATCACTCAGGTATTGTTTTAGCGCAATACAGATTTCTACCTTATTGCTGATCGATTGGCGGATATTGATGACTTCTATGCCACGACTGTATTCGCTCAGATTTTCCAGCGGGATGACCACGTCTTCATTGATCTTGAACGCATTGGTATGTGCTGAAATGGCTGCGGTACGTTTTCTATCAGCCCAGAATCGTTCACGTGCTGATTTACTCACTGCGATAAAACCTTCGGCCTGGCGTTTATTCGCAAGTTCTACAACAGCTGAACAGATACTTGCCAGTAAGTCATCATTATCAGAAATGATATCCGCCAGTAGCAGCATCTTGGGCTGATCAGAACGATTGGCTTTGGTACTGTATTGAACCGCTTTTAAGTATCTCGCATCCAGATGTTCCAGCCCCGCGAGCAATACCCCATCGGTTTGATCAATCAGATCCTTGATTTCTACAATAGCTGCCACATCCCTGCCTGAATCCTGATTAAAGAATTCCAGACACACGGTACGGGTAAACTCAGGGATCGGGTGTAATACAAAGGTTGCTGAGGTAATCAGGCCATCGCAGCCTTCTTTCTGAATACCAGGCAAGCCCGCCAGAAACTTATCGGTAACATCCTTGCCCAGCCCAACCTTTCGAAAGATTTGACCCGGTATGGTTAGAATCTCAGGTTTGGATAGCTGTTTACCACTACGCCTGTCGGTACGTGTAATTTCGAACTCAACCGTTTCCTGTAGATGGATCTTGCCCATATTGTGGTTGAGGCGTTTAACCTCCAGCCAGTTGGCATCTGCGGTGACCATCTTCCAGCTCAGCAGGTTATCCAGCGTGGTACCCCAGATAACCGCTTTCTTACCACCGGCATTCATCGCAATGTTGCCACCAATGGTAGAAGCATCCTGTGAAGTAGGGTCCACAGCAAAAGCAAGCCTTTGCAACCCTGCTCTTTCAGACACACGTTTGGTAACTACGCCGGCCTCGGCATCTATAACACAAGCCCGGGCATCGCTACCCGGTAGATTGATCTCTCGAACCTCACCCAGTTTTTCCAGTTTTTCCAGATTGATGACTGCGGTATTCTCATACAAAGGAATGGCGCCACCGGTATAACCCGTGCCACCACCGCGAGCGATGATGGTTAAATCCAGATCGATACAGCCCTGTACCAGATCGGCCATCTCTTCTTCGGTATCTGGATGTAGCACGACCATTGGGTATTCAACGCGCCAGTCGGTGGCATCGGTAGTGTGTGAAACCCGCGCCAGCCCGCTGAAATCGACATTATCTTTTTTAGTGAGACGCGTGAGTTTGCGTTTTATTTTAACGCGTTGTTGAAGTAACCAGCTCAGCCAGTCATCGAACTCCTTGACCGTTGTGCGCGCAGCTTCGAGTAGATCAAGCGCCTGTTGATTGTCATCCGCCCGCTTTTCAATCTGTTGTAGGCGATGATTTAACGCCTGGCTTAACTGTTTACGACGCTTCTGATCGGCTAGCAGATCATCCTGCAGATAGGGATTACGTCGTACCACCCAGATATCGCCCAGCACTTCAAACAGCATACGTGCCGAGCGACCAGTTCTCCGTTCGCCACGAAGCTGGTTTAGTACATCCCACCAGCGTTCGCCCATCAGACGATTGACTATCTCCTTATCAGAGAACGAGGTGTAGTTGTAAGGGATTTCTCGAATACGATCAGACATGCTTTGTAACTGGGCACCAAAAGCGTAGCATTATAACTGCAATCTATTCGTCTTGAGTAATCTCTTTCTGTTCTTTGCTTGAAATTATATGTACGTCGCGTTGAGGGAATGGGATTTCGATACCAGCTTCGCGGAATGCACGATCAATTTCAAAATTCATATCGCTCATGACTGTCAGGCGATTATCGACTTCTCTAATATAACAGCGTAGCTCAAAATTCAGTGAGCTATCACCGAAGGTACGGAACAGTACCCAGGGCTTGGACAGAATGGGACTTTTGGTAATCACCGACGGATGCTGGTAGGCGATATCGAGCAATATGGATTTAACCAGTTCAGTGTCGCTACCATAAGCAACACCTACCGGTAGTACTACCCGGCCAAGAGAATCGCGGAACATCCAGTTGGTAACCTGCCCCGAAATCAGCTCAGAATTAGGCACGATAACGTCAGAGCGGTCAAAGGTCTGGATCTGGGTAGAGCGTATACTAATTTTTTTTACATAACCTTCGGTTGAACCCACCATAATCCAGTCGCCGGTTTTAATTGGACGTTCAAACAGCAGAATGACACCTGAAACAAAGTTATTAACAATATTCTGTAGACCAAAACCAATACCTACCGATAATGCACCAGCGATCAGTGCCAGGTTGGCAAGTTGTACACCGGCGATAGACAAGGCGATCAGAAAACCGACAGCAACGCCAAGATACCCTGTCAGCGAAATCATTGCCTCCTTGCTGCCCCTATCCATACGAGAACGATTGAGCCAGCTTTTATCCATGCGCCGCTTAATCCAGCCAATGATAGATAACATCACAGCAAACGATAGCAATGCCACAATCATCTTGACGGGGACAATATTTACGGTGCCGATTTCAAATCCACCCGTGATGACATCTCTTAACTCAAGTAAGGTGGTATCCGATAGCACCCATATTTTGAGCACGGCAACGGCAAAAGTAGACCAGATGATGATGGAGAAGGTAAATCTGAACCAGATAGAACCGGGCAAGAACTCCTTTTCCTTTACTCCAATACGCTTACGAAAAACCTTTTGCCACTCATGGCGTCCTTCATCCAGGCTATCCAGAAAATCACTCCAGATGCGTATTAAAAAGATGGTCAGGCTCCACATCAGAAAACTGCCAGTAATACCAAAAAGAATAAAATTTGATAGATTGACATAGCCCAGCCAGTCCGCGCCAAGACAAACCAGGAGCCCGAGAATAACCAGTACGCGCAGCAGATGAATATTACTTAACCCTCGGTAATAACGTAATAACCATGCCGCCCAGATCAGGTTCAGGACCAGAAGAAACAGATAAACATTACGGATCAATGCGGTAATTTGATCAGGAAAGTCATGAACCTGTAAAGCCGAATACATCAGAAAACCGGCAAACACCAGCTTGCTGAGCAACCTCAGACGACTGGCCAGCAAAAACGATATATCCTGCGGCAGACTGGTCAGTGGTTGGGCGGGCGGATAGGGATTCAGCAGTATTCGGATAAATAGATTACCTAGCACATACATAAATAACCCAAAGACCAGCAAGGCCAGGAAATCCAGTGGCGAGCCACTGATCAACTGATAGGCATAATAAAGACTGAGACAGGAGGTAATGATCAAGGCAGCCATGTGTCTTTGAGCACAGCTAAACAGGGATAATTGAAATCGACTCAAATAACCGATTTGATTTGATTGTTGATCAAGTCGAATACTGTTATTGAGTGCTCGCCTGATCCATAAAATTAATGCGGCAGCAACTAGTAGTAAAACTGATACATCAGGCAGGTTCTCCATCAAAGCGCTAACACCACTATCCTTTTCAATAAAAGACAGTACAGCCCGATAAATTTCTAGTGGATTGAACAGATTGTTTTTGATGTTCTGCAGCAAATTAGATTTCTTTCCCAGTAACTCTGAGGCTAATACCTGTTGTTGTTTAGTGATAACAACATCCACAATTTCATGAGCGCGCAATAACATTAATCGACAACTGGCCAGCTGCTGAGCATTACTTAACATACTCTGATTCAGACTCTGGCGCTTTTGAGTGACTTCTTTTTCTTCTGTCACCATTTGAGCGCCAAGCAATTCAAGGTCGTCAGCACTCTTATTTATCGCATGTTCATTGATTTCAATACATTCAGTGGCAACTTTTTTGACGAATATTCCCTGTTCCTGAAACTCGTTGAGTAATTGATAGTTAAGCAGTTTTTTGGGGTTGTTAACGGCTTTTTCGATGGCCTGTAATCGACCGTCAGCTTCACCAATTTTCAGGCTAAGTACAGGATCAATCGCCAGAGCTGTGCTGAACTTGATCAGGAGTAATAAGAATAAAAGGATACGCATGGCGGTATCAGACCACCTGAAAAGGGAGTTTCGAAATCATTAGTAACGGATTTTCAATTTTGTTATTTGCTTTGCCGATATTATGCCAGTGATCAGTCAACTAATCATTTAATCTGTAATTATGATTTATTTATATGTATTTGGACTATAAATAAATAATGGTCATAAATATTTAAATGAATAATTTAACAAAAGCTTATCCCCTGTTCACTAAAGGAAGCCCTTCTGCTCAATACCAGCAGATCAGTAATTTCTGTGTGAATTATACCGAGGGTCTGCTAATCAGCCTGATGCATCTAGAAATAGATGAGGATTTTAGCGACCCACCCGAGACCTATAAAACACTACAGAAAAAGTTACAGCATCGTGAACGAACCATACGGCACGCATTTCAGTTCCAGATAGAAAAGCTGTTTTCTGACTTCAAGACTCTACGTAAAACACGATTACACGCAAACCGGGCGAGTGACTGGTTAGCAATAGGCCTGACAGGTCAAAATGCTTCCATCGTGCGAGCTAGTATCGAGACATCTAGCGAGCGTTTACATATTATCTATGAAAAACAGCTAGTGACTCTAAATGAACGTCTGAAAACACTGGTTCATCGAACAGACTACACCTATGCTGAAAATCCAATAAGCCCTGAAAATCTCTGTAACGCTTTCCTTTCATGCATTGAAGCCTTGTCTTTTAGCAGTACACAGCTATGCCAGCTTATTGGATTATATGATCGCGTACTCAGTCTGTTTCTGACTGATTTTTATCGACAGCTTGATCTGGGCATGTACTATCTGGATATCCTGCCTGAATTAACAGATCCCGAGATATTCAAAGCGCCTTCTGCAAAAGTAAAACCTCCTGAAATTTTCACCCCGGATATTGAAGCTAAGCGCGTTGTTGATATAAAAGAAACTCCGTCAGAGCCAACAGGTGATGAAAAGACTGATACTGAACAAGTATCAGAAGAGTTTGATATCCCACGGGTAACCATCGAAGAAAAACCGGAACTTAATAACAAACTGGAAGAATTTTTTGCCTTAACTAGCCAGGGCTGTCTAGACTATGCCCAATTATTTGCTTCCTTTCTACATTCAACCAAAGGTTTGTTTGTAGAAAAGCAAATGAGCGATGTATTCCGCTTCCTGAACTTTTTTACACATCTGCTGGACAATCCCAGAATATCTCAAGCGCTTAAGATTCAGCTATCACGAATTTCTCAACCATTGCTAAGACTTGTGTTGGTTGATCCATTTTTCTTTCGCAGTAGCAACCATCCAGTCAATGATTTTTTACTCTCCATCATCGATTATGAGATACGTTACGGCAACTCAAAATCCACTGCTAAACTAATATCTCCACTATTTGATCATTTGCTAGTATCAGCAAAGCTGACTCTAGATGACTTTTATCAGACCATAAATGAGTTTGAAGACTTAAAAGAGATTGAATCTAGTCGCTTACAGGAACTCAAACGCGATGACAAACAGGAACAGCAGAAAATAAAAAATGCAGTTCTCGAGCTGGTCAACCAGATTACCGAAAAACTGGAAGTAGAATCAGAAGTGCTGGCCTTTTTCTACGATGACTGGCAATTATTATTGCTACAGATAGCACGTAAAATTGGTCAAAAATCCACTGCCTTTATACAGACTGTTGAAATTACAAGAATGCTGGCCTGGAGTTTGGATGAGAATCATGAAGACAACCCAGAATACAGCCGATACTCTTTCACCAGTTTATTAAAAGCTATCGATAAAGGATTGATTTCATTAAACTTTTCATCTGAGCACAGAAATAGAATCAGAAAACTGATGGTGCGTGAGTTTAAGAAAATCGAACATGCCAGAGACTCAATAGTCGCTTCACCCAGAAAAGTCTTAAACAGCTTTAATTCGTTTGATCAATTCAGCGATACTGTTAATAAGTTCTCTTTGAACCTGACCGACATTACACATATTCAACCTATTGAAGATGCTGCATTAGCCAATTTTTTAAATTCGCTGCAATATGGCACATGGGTAGAGATTAAAGAAGACCGGAAAAGTCGTTTTAAACGAGGCAAGTTAAAATGGAAGTCTCAGGACAATAGCCGCTTCATCTTTATTGACCAGCGTGGTCATAAAATCAATGAGAGCACTCTGGATCAGATCAAACAATACTATGCCGACGATATGATCAAGATACTGAGTAAGCCAATGCCCTTCACTTCAAAGCGGCCAACTTTGGGCCATGGATATACTGACTTCTAAACTAATACGGCTGCCTTACGGCAGCCGCTAGTGTACTGTCCTAAACTGTATGCAGATTATAGCGAGACGGGAAATAGTCATATGCAAGGCGTCATCCGCAGGGAATGGCATGCCCTTTTCAAGGATGACAACGCAGCAGATGGCTGTTTCCCGTCTCGCCCGAAGGGAAGCCCCCAAATCCCCCAATCCGGCGTTACAGTTCTTGACAAGGGAGGCGCCATTGCCTGCGAACTGCGCCTTGTCTTGGGAAATTTGGGGGCTTCTATAATCTACATACAGTTTAGGACAGTACACTAGATTGATGGGACGGAATTTACCTGACATGAGGGGGCTATTCATTATTATTGCTTCTACCCTATCATACAGGATGAGACCGTTAAATCCGACAGGCTCCTAGTTCCTAAATTTCTTGCTGAAAGATCCAACTCCAAACAAACCAATTCCGAGCAATAGCATTGTTGAGGGTTCAGGGACAACGGTTCCCTTAATCGAGGCTATCCAGTAATCCGAGTCGTCCGAAATTCCCAGGGTTGTTACCCCTAACGTGGATATTCCTCCATGTAGAGAAATAGTTTTTGCACCACTAGGTGAACCGATAAAATCACCAAAAAGGCTTCCGTCAGTAAATATTCTGATATCCTCTCCTTCAAAGAATTTTTCCAAAGTTATCTCCTCTGGAATAAAGAGTGAATTAAAGTTAAATACTATTGCTTCAGGATCACCAGCGGTATCAACTTGCAATTGATTGCAAAAAGAGTTTTGACTTACTCCCAATCCTAATGAATCAATGCACATTGTCGAACCCAGTCCTCCTAAAGTAAAAGCTCCCACAGAAGTCATGGTACCAGCCTGAATTTGAAGCGGAACACCATCTACAACGAATGTTTCTTCTGTAAGTCCATTGAGAACTCCTGCTTCAGTCGATCCAAAGTCATACATCAATGCAAAACTTAATGAACTGTACGATGAAAGAACGACTGATATAGCAATTATTAATAAATGATTTTTCATTTTTTCACCTTAAGTATAAGCAGTATAAAAGGGAATGGATTTTCATCGAAATCAACTCCTGAAAAAATTAAAAAATACATTCAAAAATAAGCATATTTTATACCGCTATACTAAAGCGTTAAAAAAACGTCATGTTATAAGATTCACTAAATCTAAACATATTAATGTTGTAAAACATTCTGACAACTTTGGCACTTCAATTGTAAAAAAAACTGACGTTACTCATGTAGATTAATTAGGCAAGATGGCTCAAATGAGCTATTCAAAGTATAAGAATTTGTTACAAATAATTTATTTGTATTAAACATTTTTAGTGATGCCTGGACTTTATAGGTCAGGCTTCGAATTCCAATCCAAAAACTTTGACCAAGCTTCCATCTCCCATGTTTCTAATGGAAATTGCGGTGAGTAGAACCATAATTCCAATAAAGCACGATTATCAGTTTTAATCGCATCATCTACCATATTTAAAGTGACTTTATTTTGTGGGATGGGTATTTTACCTTTTCTGAATCTTATAGTAGCAGAACGTTTTTTGGCTCCTTTTCCTATAAAGCCACTAGTACTATTCCATTTGTCACTATCATATGCCTCAGCTTCTCCTCCGGTAGCCTCTGCTACATTTACAGCAAGTAATTTCGCAAGTTTACTTCGTTTTCCTATTCCTCCACTTTGTCTGGTTAAATCACCAACAGCGCTGGCAGGAGTTGGTAGCCCGCTTTTGGAAAATGACATGTCCATTTCTTCTCCAGGGTCATCACTTCGGTATTCTCCAAGCGGTCCCATAAAAATGTTGGATTTGTTCCAACAAGCAGCTTTCGCTATTCTATTAATTTCGGTGCCAAATGAAGGTGATCGGGCCGCTGTTTCCTTCGCAAGATCTTCCCAGAAACTGTCGTCAACAGTGACGGCTGCAAAGTTTAAAATCGCCTGCATCTGGGATTTATTTTTATCACTAAGCGCGTTGTTAATGTCGTCTCGAATTTTATTCCACGGGTAAATATGGTGGGCTGTTAAAGCTTGATCGTTTTCGTCTTTTCCTTTTAAAGAGCCTGGCTTCTTGGGTCTGTCGCCGATATACTGACCACTACCAGCATCATACAGCCTTTGAATTAGGCTTGTTGGAACGCCGGTATTTATAATAACTTGAACCTTCCTTTGGTTAATAGCCTCGGGCCGATTATCTGCAAATCCTAAACCCTGCTTTTTATCGCCGCTATTCTGACAATTAAAATTAGCAACCGCCCTACTTTTTTTCTCTTTCGGCTTCTCTACTTTTGCATACATATCCAAAACCTTTTAATTTTATTTAGTGGTTGTTATAACCGGCTTTACTTCAAACTGCCCTGAGTTTTTCGCCGAAGGGTTGCCAGCTATGCCAATTCTCAGGAGCTGCGGACTCCCTACGGCCTGCACAATTCTCTGTGTACGCCTCACTTGTTTTGTTCGGATTCCTCGATCCTCCGCTACACGCGCAACACTCGATACGGGTGGCTGGTTAGGCCTTGCCCGACTGGGACTCTCACCCTGCAAGATGCATCAAGATTAATCGGAAAAATGATCTGCCAGAATATGCACTCACTCGTTTAACGGCTGAGCTCACCGGATTCATGTGCAGCGACTTGTTGTGAAACCTAAACAGGTAAGAGTCGCCAGCGTCTCCTTAGACTGGGCGCAGTGATCGGGAGGAATTCCCCAACGCATCGCCGACCTTAACACCTGGTTACAACCGATCAGTCCCGCTGTTTCTTCTCCGGATTGTTTTTTATCGCCATGGCGAGCTGTTGACGGTTGCCTGCATGTACGGACTCGAACCGATTCCGGCTGACATGCCAGTCTAGATGCTGTTCATTTCGAGATTTGTTTGGTTCTGTTTCGTACCCTTCTAATCCGATCTTCTGCAACTCTTTCTCGCCATACACACACTCTTGAGCAACCTCTTTACCCGTCGCATTTTGGAGGCCAGGTACACTGGTGTCGAGGACATTGCAGATCGAATAGGAGTAAGCTTCACGTACGCTTTCGCGCCCCACGTTGGTGGGATCATCGTGTGCCTGGGTGATGTGGCCGAACTGAACCACGACCTTTTGTTTGTCGCCGACCTGTTGGAGTTTTGGGTTGATCCCGCCCGCATCGGCAAAGTAGACGGTGGGATTACTTCTCAGTTGTCCGGTATAACCCAAGATATTTTCTTCTTTATAGAAATCGTCTCTGTAACCCATTTTTGGAGCCCCTCTTTGAAATTTAGTCTGGTAGACTTATCGGACATAAGGCTTCGCCCAGTCGCGGTTACGCGATGGACGAATTCGCATAACGCTTAAATACGTAGAAAACTGAGGTATTTAAACGCCTCAATTTTCCAGATATGACTTTTGGAGTAAAGCTGTTTTTTTCCTGGAAAACCGAAGTTTCTTCCTTTAATTCAATAAGTTGTAAACTTTTCATCTTTTTAATCCTTATCAAATACTCCGAAATATTAACTCATTTTTACATGATATTGGTAAATTGATTTGCATCTTTGCCCTGTCGGCTATATTCACTACCAGTGAGAATTCATCGAGAACAATAATCATGATTGATGGCTCTCCTTTAAACCTGAATCCGCAGTTGAACATGGGGTTATGGGAAATCCCGTCGTGCCCGGCAAGGGGCACTTTTTGGTTTCCATGCCCAGCTATGGCTTTCTGCTTCGCTCTACCACCTACTTCCATGTAGGCGTCGGCTCTGGCATCCTGCTTCGCTCTACCATCTACCTCCATGTAGGCGTCGGCTCTGGCATCCTGCTTCGCTCTACCACCTACCTCCATGTAGGCGTCCTGCTTTGATCTAACTTCGACCATTCATGGTCTTGTACCTTCTCCTGCATCTATTGCCATGTATGCCATATACATAAAACACTGTTCGGTGCGCAAACAAACATTAACCTGGAAGGTAAATTCTCATGACACTGATTAATCTAATCCTCTCCCTTATCGTGGTTGGCATGCTGCTCTGGCTCGTTAATAAGAAAATATCGATAGATCGAAATATCAAAAACATCCTGAATATTTTTGACGTCATTGTCGTTATTATATGGTAACTGCAGACTTTCGGCATACTGGGGCCACTCGATAACATACGTATCGGGGGCTGATCTGATATTTGTATCGTGTCTGTCTGAACTACTACTCTTTATTCCAAAGGTATACTTCTTTAAACTCTTTACTTCCATATTGGCAATCGCTTTTAATAGTGCTTCTACGTCTTCCAGCAGCTTTTTTATATCGTCGACCATGCTTTCTCGGGTAATGTCATCAATTACTTTTTGCAGACAATTCTCAATCGTTGATCTTTACAAACCAGTTTTATTTTTGCGTCTTTTCCTTGATGGCATCACCGGCTTCTTCGATCTTATCTCCAGCCTGCTCTACCGCATTATCGATACTCTGTCCCGCTTTCTCAGCCGCCCCCCTTTTTTCGCACCCGGATAGCACTACAAACACCATACTTAACAGAAGAGCTGAACTGACGATCCTGACTAGCTTCATAATTAATATCCTCATTGTTAAAAAAATTGAAAAAATATATGTGTTAATCATTTTGTATGTACGGTTGCGAACACACAAAATGTGGTGTATATCTATGTCTGCTTCCAGCATTTGGATCCCCACCACGGGGAGGCGGCCGATATCATCCACTGACTCAGGGATTGCCATGCAAGAACACTCTCCACTGCAAAACCACCTATTAGCCGCCCTTCCTGCCCAGGAATACGAGCTCCTGTTGCCCAATCTTGAACTGCTATCTATGCCTCTCGGTAAGGTGCTCTACGAGTCTGGCACCGAACTCAATCATGTCTATTTCCCCACTACGAGCATCGTGTCACTGCTTTACGTCATGCTCGATGGCGCATCAGCTGAAATCGGCATAGCGCTGTTCATGGGCGGCGAGACTATGCCCAACCGCGCCGTAGTGCAGAGCTCCGGCCACGCTTCCGCCTAAAGGGGTCACTGTTGAAACAGAAATTCAATCGCTGCAGTGTGCAACATACATCCGTGGGCAGTTAAACCTGCCAGGTTCCTAATTCACTATCAAGATTGCATTACCGAAGCGCCATCTGAGGTTTTGCGGATCATCACGACACCAGGACAGTTCATATGACAGTCATCAAATCAACAGCTGGCGCCAATCGCTTGCTCGCAGCCTTACCGTCGAAAAACCGTCAGAAGTTTGTGGCAGCTTGCACACTGGTTGATCTGGTGTTAGGCGAGATCCTGGCCGAACCCGGTGAACACATGACTCATGTTTACTTCCCTATGAGCAGTTTCATTTCTCTTGTCATGCCGATGGATAGTCACTCCAATGTGGAGGTTGGCCTGGTTGGAGATGAAGGTATGCTTGGGATTTCAATCATACTCGGGGGCGAGGCATCACCCCTGCGTGCACTGGTACTGGGAGCAGGTTCGGTGCTACGTATGGACACTGCGATGTTCACACATGAGCTCGAACACAACCCTGCGCTACAACGCGAACTAAAGCTTTACCACTATGTAGTCATGTGCCAACTCGTGCAAACTGCTGCCTGTAGCCACTTCCATGTGGTTGAGGCGCGTCTCGCCCGATGGCTCCTGATGGCGCAGGACCGCGCGCATTCAGACAGCTTTCATATCACCCAAGAGTTCCTCGCTTACCTGCTGGGCGTACGCCGTGTCGGTATTACCCGGGCTGCATCTTCGTTGCAAAATCAAAACATCATTCACTATCGGCGCGGCGATATCACGATTCTTGACCGCAGCGGCCTGGAAGCGGCATCTTGTGGGTGTTACGCCGCAGACATAACATCCTATACCCGAATAATGGGTTAAACGCAATCGCGCATCGAGCACCTCAAGGCATTCGAGCACTAACAAGGAAATGGTCATGGCCCTTTGAGAGGATCGCTTCTCCAACTACTAGATGCACGACGGAATGACCGTGCCGTACACTGGCGATGTGGCATGGATACGGCCCGAAAGACGCAAGTCGTTCTTTATCGGTTGCGTTACTTCGCTGAGCTACGAGTTCTTGCCGTGAAGCCCCACGAGCAGCATCATTTGATGTACCACCACAGCTGACTTTCGACGAGAAAAGGGGAAACGAATGCATGGAATGCATAGGAGCGTGAAAAGACACATCAACTTTAATGGTTTATGAAACAGTCGGTCACCCTCTTATGCGAGAGGTCAACTGCGGAATCCAGGTTAAAAGATACATTGCGCAATTTTTGTCGTAATCGCTAACATAGCCAGTTGCTTTCATCTTGTGATCATGTACTGGAAGATATGGGTTTCTCGCGTGAGTTACTGTTACAGGGTGTTTCAGCCTGGCCCTGGCGGGTAGATGGCGAAGTGAATGAAGCCAGGGTCTATAGCATCTTTAATGAACATGAAAAAGAAGTCCGTCAAGCCATTAGCGAACTGGAAAGATATCGTGACCGTGAACTATCTGATATTGGCATTGTCAGATGCGATATTGAGCCTATCGTACGTAATGGTCGTACTGACTCTGTTGCAGCGATCAATGATTTGGATCTGAAAGAACCTCAGCCAATAGCTGCATAAGAATTCCTCCCCTTAACCCGGTTCGGAGTTCGTGGTGATAGTGCCTTAGGGGGCTATCACCACGGCATCCCAACCGGGTCTTTTTTGCCTGAAAGGAATGAGTAATCAATCAGGCAGTAATAATATTGTGTTCAGGCCCATAGGGAAAACCGGTAATGTTTTCACTACTGTCTTCGCCAATAACAAGAATATCGTGTTCACGGTATCCACCTGCACCTGGCAGGCCCAACGGTAACGTCAGCATTGGTTCCATCGAAACCACCATGCCCGCTGTCAGTTCCGTATCTATATCCTCACGTAATTCAAGACCGGCTTCACGTCCATAGTAATGTGATAACACACCAAATGAGTGCCCATATCCAAAGGAGCGGTATTGCAGCAAATCCAGTTCTTCGAAGTAGCGATTGATTTCTGCGCAAATACCTGAGCAGCTTGCACCCGGCTTGATTAAAGACAGACCTAATTCATGTGCACCAATATTGGCTTGCCAGATTCTGAGTGATTCAGCATCCGGCTCTCCTAAAAACAACGTACGTTCCAGTGCTGTGTAATAGCCAGAAATCATTGGAAAGGTATTCAGACTCAGTATATCGCCCATCTTCAGTTTTGCCGTAGTAACCGGATTATGCGCTCCATCGGTATTGAGACCAGACTGAAACCAGACCCAGTTATCGCGTATTTCGCTATCCGGATAAGATCGGGCTATCTCCAGTTCCATCGCATCACGCCCAGCCATGGCGATATCAATTTCACGTACACCTTCAGCGATGGCCGCATGAATAGCTTCACCGCCGATATCAGCAATACGTGCCCCGCCCTTGATCAGCTCAATCTCCTCACTCGATTTCACCATACGAAGCTTCATGATGTCAGCATTCAGGTCGATGGTTTTAACCTCCCCGAATAGACTCTTCATGGTATCGCGAGCAACCAGTGTCATGTGGTCAGCTTCGATTCCAATATATCGAATGTTACCCAGAATAGACTTGAGAGCGCGCCAGTAATTATTGCGCTGCCAGTCGGTGTAAATGAGGTTTTCGCCGTAACTTCGACGCCAGGGCTGACCACCATCGATATTGGCCGATATGGTGACACAGCGCTGAGCTGTGACGACACAGGCGTAGGGTCTACCGAAAGAACAATACAGAAACCCGGAGTAGTAGGCGATATTGTGCATTGATGTCAACAACATGGCTTCGACACCAGAGGCTTCCATCAAGGCCCGTAACTTAGCAAGACGGGTTCCATATTCATGATCAGAGAAAGGAAGTTTGGCCTTGTCGCCGTTGTGTAATTCGAAAAATTCTGGACGAACAGTTTGAGATTGAGACATAGTCACTCCGAAGTTATTTCCGGGTAACATATGTATGACCCGGTAAGTTTATCCGGGCGTACAGGATCAAAAATCTGCCTAAGCAGTTATCGATTTAGCTGTTTGTAAACGACGCCATCGTTTACAGCTGGGGTGATTCTAGTCACTAGTATTAATTGTGACAAGCATTATTGTGGGGTGTACAGCGTTGAACGTACGGCTCAAATTAATCACAGATGTGATTAATTTGAGCCGGTCTCATTTTCTATGGACTCTGAGGTTTCAACACGTACCCATTTCCAGCCGATTATCATTGCCTTGACAAGGTTCTCGCGTTTCCAGACTCGATAAAAAACAATGGCAGCCAGATGCAAGATAACGAGCACCAGCAGCACTTTAGCAGATAAGTGGTGTATCCAGGTCATACGGTTTACCATCGCTTCACTGACATAAGCCACCAAAGGTCCCGATTCGAAAAAATCATCTGATTCAATGAATAGACCGCTAATCCCCTGCCCCAGCAAGGCAACCAGCAAGGCCAGCACTGATAAAGAACCGATAGGGTTGTGGCCGGGAGAACCGCTGGGCTCACGATGTGAAATTTTTCCAAGATAGGCAACTATATCTCTCGGGCCTGGAAACAGGGATTTCCAGCGTACAGGCCGGGGTCCAATGAATCCCCACAAGATACGAAATGCAAGCAGGCCTAATAATGTATAGCCCAGATAAAAATGCCATTCAATCGTATCGAATGACATAAACTCCCCAAAGGCCCAATTGATGATAACAATAAGCGCCAGAACCCAGTGCCACAGACGGGTCACCGGATCCCAGATTTTTTGTAGCTTTAGTTGTGTCACGGCTTTAGCTAATTATTTTTTCTCGCGAAAATCGTCATGACAGCCCTTGCAGGATTTACCCAATGCACCAATTTTGCTTTTCAACTGGGCTTCACCCTGACCAGCTACAGCAGCCAGTTCTCGAACCGCCGTTGCATACTTTTTGCCGTACTTTCCTATTTCTGGATAGGTGGTCCAGAGTTTGGGTAGTGTGGTGGTATCATCAGGATAGTTTTCATTATCAGTTCCTTTAACCCATGAACTACGGATATCAATATCCAGCAACTTAACCAGATTATCAGCCAGCATACTGGCCTTTGCTGCATCATATTCCATCTTCCCTTTCGCCATAGCAAACAGTGGGCCTGCAAAGTAGGCTCTTAGCTGCATCTCTCCCTGCCTTGCTTTAATCGCGCCCTTTTTGGGATCCTTGGCGGCCAGACCAGGCAGGCTCAGTGATAGACCGATAGCAAATAAACCGACTTTTACAAATGTGTTCATAGGTGATTCTCCTTTATTATTTCAACTGAATGGGCATTATAAACTGCTCGAAATTATCAGAATAATTCGAAATTACAACCTGTTATTAAATCTTTTTTACTTAGTTCGTAAAAGTTACTCATATCGCTTACTGTTCGATCATTAACCTGAGGTAGCAAACTTTATTGAGTATCAAACTGGGTCAGTACATATGCAGCTCTGTTCATATTACGGTTTATACTTTAAGGCCTAAGGAATGCGAACATCATCCTCACTAAAGGACCCTGTTTCGGGTCTGGCGTGACAGGCCTGGCAGTTACTTAATGATTTAACCTTTGGATTTCCTTTGATGTCTTTCGCTGATAACTCATCATGCTTATTGATGATATAAGGTGTCTTAGTAATTCGTAATGGGGTATCACTGTCTCTTAATGAACGCATGATTTTAACCGATCTTTTATATTTGGAATGGTCCGCTGCATTGGTCATTGCATATTGAGTAAGTTCCTTTAGAGTTTCAGCATCTAATTCTGCATTTTCTCCAAAGTGATCATCCAGGCTGGACATTAACTTTTCCCATGATCTAGCTGGAAGTAATCCAGGTTGATAGGGAAAATGACATCCACCGCATTCATCGATATAGGTCTGGTTGTTAACAGGAGCTACACCTGGCGACCTCTCTCCGCTAAACAGTCCACCGAAAAATCCTTCTGCATGTGTAATACCTGAAAAAGAAAATAGGATTAATCCTAAAGAGGTTAAAATAAGGATAGATTTTGATTTCATAAATTATGCTCTGATTCATTGATAGTTGAAATTTCATACCAGTATAAAGTGTAAAGCTTAATTCAATCTGAAATTTAAAAATTGACAAGCCTTGTTGTGTATCTTGTTACCTGACTACCAGAGCATATATCAAAGTATATATTTCTCGAGGAGAAAATCATGAAAATACCTGAAAGAGACGGAGATGGTTATTTACTGGCAATGGATTCATGGACACCTGGAATTGGTCGCGCCATGGCTGAAGCCGATGGTATTGAACTGGATGAAATCAAGTGAGCGCAGATTTTAAAAGCCCGTGAATACTATGAAGACAATGCGGTGGTTCCACTAGTTGGGTAGATTCCATAATGGCATAGATGTGTTGCCGGGCGCGTAATAAGACCTGAAAATCACTCATCTTCACCGGCTCGAAAACCAGTGCAAGATCTGCACTCATATCGATCAGTGACTGTTCCGCTGCAGCATGATCCCTAAAGTTAATACTGAAGGTTACGTTTGGATGTTTATACCGGTAGGCTGCAGTTTGCTGTGGCAGAAAAGAGATTAATTATGACCGCGTCGAATACCTGATAAGTCGGCTATCTGACTTTTCACCCGCTCTATATCCAAAAGCTGCATGCGGATGTGATGTATGTAGATCTCACCCGCCGCCGATAATCGACCTCCAGTTGGCAGGCGTTCAAAAAATATCTGCACCCAGATCTTCTTCAATAGCCAATATTCAGCGATTTAAAGCAGATGAGGTAATCGCCAGGCTATCTGCTGCTTTGCGAATAGAACCCGCTCGAGCTACAGCATCAACAAGTCGTAAGGTTAACAGGTTTCTCACAGGCGACCTCTAAAGCACTGCGTTTTGTGCATCAGGTTGATATAACTTAACAGCATTCCGAAACAGTGACAATTGCTTGCATTCAAATAATTCAAGCTAATTTTGTTCTGTCACTCGGATTTAGTGATTACTTCATATCTATCCAAATTTAAGTTTGAATTAAGCTAGCGCTGGTAGCTTCAGAAGTGCCTTTTGAATGCAGGAATCGATGCAGTTGCATCTTCAGGGTAAAAGCATTTTTACTACTAACCAACTTTTAATAGGTTCTAAACATGAATAAACTAAAACTCCTGGCGATCCTTTTTTCGCTTCTTTCAGGAAATGCACTCGCCGCAGAGCAATGGCAAGCGCTACCGAAAACAGCCCCTGCTCCAGTTGACAATCCAACAACCCCCGAAAAAGTAGAACTGGGCAAGATGCTATATTTCGATCCCCGTATCTCTTCCAACGGGACCGTTTCCTGCTTTTCCTGCCACAATGTCATGGAAGGTGGTGATGATCATCGCCCCACATCCATCGGTGTACACGATCAGGCCGGCGGGCGTAACGCGCCCACCGTATGGAATGCAGCCTTCCACAGCGTACAGTTCTGGGACGGTCGAGCGGCTACACTGGAAGAGCAGGCCAAGGGGCCACCAGCCAACCCCATCGAAATGGGGATGACTGACCTTGATGCTGTTGCACAACGGATTCAGACTATTCCCGGTTACAAACCCTACTTTGACAAAGCATTCGGTAAAGGTGAAAACATCAATATCGACACCATTGCAAAGGCTATCGCGAGCTATGAGCGCACACTGATCACACCCAACACGGCGTATGACCGCTATGTACGCGGTGACAAGAAGGCTATGAATGCGCAACAGCTACGCGGCATGCAAAAATTTGCCGATAACGGTTGCGTAGCCTGCCATAGTGGTGCCAATTTCAATGGCCCTAGCATGCCAGTTGGTGTGGGCTTCTATCAAAAGTTCCCGACCTTCACCGACAACAGTTATGTTACCCGGTATGGGCTGACCGATGACGATGGTCGCATGGCTTCTACCGGCAAAGTTGAAGATAAGAACATGTGGCGCGTTCCGACACTTCGTAATCTAACCTACACCGCGCCGTACATGCACACAGGTAACGTCAACTCGCTGGACGAGGCTGTGCGCCTGATGGCCAAAACCCAGCTCAACAAGTCTCTGAAAGAGCGTGATGTTGCCGACATCGTTGCGTTCCTTGGCAGTATTAGTGGCGAATTCCCACAACAGACTATGCCTCGCCTGCCGGCAACGCCGGGCGGCATGATTGACTAACAGATGGACTCAACTGCTACGACCAATGCACAACTGGTCGTAGCAGTCCATAGCTACAGGCTATTCCAGGGCTATCATTTCCAACATGGTCAACCTCAGGCATCACTTACCCCACCAGCTATCTGGATTATTGTAAACAGCCATCCCTGAATAGAAACCGGATCTTTAGTCTGCCAGGAGACTGATTCAATAATGCGTAAATGTGATAAGGCTTTTTTATAAATTTCTACATGATGCTTTTTTGGCAGCAGGATGCTGTGTTTTTAGCAGTATTTCGAATCAGTGACAAATGTTCTAATCAGCTGAACATAAATAAACTGAATTACAATTCGCCATGTTTGAAGATTTATCATTGATCATCCGATAATCTACTGCTCGAAGCAAATGACGCCCGATACAAAAGTGATTCTGGACTTGACTGTGTACCGCTAGAAAACGCTGCGCCTGTTCATGTGACTTGAATTGTCGCATCTGCTACTCCTGTGCACGGGTATGCTCATGCGATACTTCGGCTCGATTATTCGTATCAAGGGGTCACCCATTGATATGAGGGACGGGAAGTTAGCATCCCCAGAGCGGAGTTGTGTTTTGCACCAATCTATATTTTTCTGTAGACTCATTCGGTACATTATTTAAGTATTTTTTTAACCCAAAAAAGATACCTTTTGTTGCGGTATTTTATTTCCATTCAGGGAGTTTAGCCGTGTCAGATATTCTGCATAAAACCATTGCTCGCTATGAAATTAAGGATTTGATTGGTGAAGGAGCCATGGCAAAAGTGTACCGGGCATACGACCCTGAAATTGATCGTTCGGTGGCATTTAAAGTGCTTAAAGACGATTTCTGTGTTGATGAAGAGTACCTCAGACGTTTTCTGCGTGAAGCCAAAGCCGCCGGGGCATTATCCCATTCTAATATTGTTACCGTATTTGATGTAGGTAAGATTGATAAATCCCCTTATATGATGATGGAGTTGCTGGAAGGGAGGGATCTTGGCGACCTGCTGAAAGAGAAAAAGCGCCTGTCCATCAAGGAAACCCTGATTATCGGTATCCAGTTAGCCAAAGCGCTTAATTACGCCCATGAAGCCGGTGTTGTACACCGGGACATCAAGCCAGACAATATTATTGTGCTGCCCGATGGGGAAAGTATCAAAGTCGCTGATTTTGGTATTGCCCGTATTAATGAAAGTGACGAGATACTGAAAACCCAGGTGGGTTCGGTGTTAGGGACGCCTCGTTATATGTCGCCTGAGCAAGCACTCGGAGAGACGGTTGATGGTCGGTCAGATCTGTTTTCGGTGGGGGTAATCCTGTATGAAATGCTTACTGGGGTGAAAGCCTTTGACGGCGCCAGTATGGGTACGTTGATGACCCAGATCACCCAGAAACAACCCCCATCCTTGCAGCAACTGTGCCCCGGCCTACCGGCCGGATTGCGCCAAACGGTGTACAAGTTATTGCAAAAAAAACCGGAGCGTCGCTTTCAAACCGGCGCTCAATTAGCCGCCGCACTGACCAAAGAACTGGCCTCGGTGCGGGAGCAGGAAGAAGAACAGCGCAAGCATAAATATGTGCCGTTAAAAGTTCGCTTGTCAATTTATATGGGGGCCATTGTAACCGTCATCTTACTTATCAGCATGATGATCGTGTTCCATATTCAGAGCCATTCAATGACGGTACAGGTTGTAGATGCCGGTGAGTCTTTTGCCAAATTTATCGCCACGGAAACTGCGGTGCCACTGCTTAGTGAAGATTGGATTACCCTGGAAGCCTTTATCAATGAAGCCGGCAACCGGGAGACTTTCAGTTATCTGGTCGTGACTGATCGTAACGGTATTGTCCGTGGTGCCAGCAATAAGTCGCTGGTGGGAAAACCATACAAGCCAGAGAATGAAGGCCAGCTCATCGCCAACAATGATAGCGTGCGTACCACCAGTTTGATCCTGGATAATGGGCAGAAGGTATTTAATATCCGTGCACCAGTGTTGTTTCAAAATACCGAAGTAGGCCAGATTGTCGTTGGACTATCGCAGAACAGTCTCGATCAGGTGAAAAGCGTTACCAGTTGGCTGATGTTTGCCCTCGGATTAGTGACGGTGTCATCGGTAGTGCTGGTGTTGTTTATTTTTGGTGGGTTGATTGCAAAACCGCTGAAAGCCTTGAATACCGCGATGAAGGGCGTGATGGATGGAAACTGGGATACCCGTATCTCATTATCCCGGGATGATGAGATTGGCCAACTCTTTCTGACATTCAATAAAATGGCCAATGTGGTACAAAAGCACAACCTGGCTGAACCCCCGCCTCGGGCTCCCAATGCAGACCAATCTGCGACTAAACCGTTACGGGTGAACAAACGTCCGGTGGCGAAACGCAAAAAAAAGACCGCTGGCAGAGATGTCGATGTTAATGGCTATGACCAAACCATTATTGCTGCTACTGTAATTAAAAGTGGACCAGCAGATGTGGATGAAAGTCAGGACGAAACCATTATTGCACTCTCTTCAATTGCAGCGAAGTCCAGTAATGACTAACTATGTTTTAGTCATAGCTGGCTTGATGCTGATACTGTCCGGTTGCAGTTCACAGCCGCGGGCGGTGATAGCCAGCAATAGCCAATTTATGTTGGTGCAGGCCCGTCAGAATGATAGCTATCAGGCCATTGCTGCCAGCTACCTTGGCAGCCGCGCTGATGCCTCGATTATTCAGCGCTATAATCCGAGACTGACCTTATCGGCCGGTGCGGTCATCGCTATCCCCCGAGGTAACCCAAATCCCAGCGGGGTATACAGCAACGGCTATCAAATGGTACCGATCTTGTGCTATCACCAGTTTACCAGACAAGCCCATGACAGCAATTCCATGGTGGTAACAGTGCAGCATTTTCGCCAGCAAATGACCTATCTCAAAGAATCGGGCTATAAAGTGATTCCCCTGACCGACATTAGTTTATTTTTAGCCGGTAAAAAACCGTTACCAGACAAATCTGTGGTGTTGACTGTAGACGATGGACATAAAAGCTTTATGACCGTGGCGTACCCGATACTAAAAAAGTACGGATTTCCGGCGACGCTGTTTGTTTATCCGGATTTTATTGGCGCAGGAATTGCCCTGAATTGGGATGATGTTAAAAAGCTGGATGACGATCCACTGATCAGTATTCAATCCCATTCTAAAACCCATGGCAGCATGGCAAGAAAGCCAACCGGTGAAACGATGTCCCAGTACCTGGCCAGACTAAAAACGGAAGTGCAGACCACGGACCAGATTTTTATCCGAAGATTAGGCCATGGCGCGAAGATTTTTGCCTATCCCTATGGTAATTCAAGTCCACAGGCCATTGTGCTACTGGAGAAAAATCATTATCAGCTAGGGTTAACGGTTAACAAAGGCAGCGTAGCAACCTTTTCTCCGCCTTTTTTGCTTCATCGCACTATGATTTATGGGGCCGATAGTCTGGCCATATTCAAACGTCAGTTACGCATCTTTACCAAGGCTGATTTGCGATGATTAAGGGGGGGGCTTTAAGTCTGCTAGGGTTACTGTTATTGGGGTGTCAAAGCATGCTTGCTGATCCGCAAAGCAGCCTGGCACAGCGTCGTCACATTGCTTTGCAACTGGAGCAACAAAAGCATCTGGCTGAGGCTTTGACTCAGTGGAAAATTATTGCCCTGGCTGCACCGGATGAACAGACTGACCAGCATATCAGCCAGCTTGAAAAAACCATCCAGCACCAGCTGGTATCGCTGCATCGCCAGGCCAGAGCAACTGGGTTGACTGACTACCAGAAACAACAGATTAACTTAAAAATTCTGGCCCTTGATCCGGCAGATAAAACTGCCTTTATTGCGATGCAGGATGTCAGAGTTGAGCGGGCGGAAGATGCGGCGAACCAAAAGGTCGCCAATATCAATCGCGCCTATATGGACAATCAGCATAAGGCCGATTTGGCTATTCAGGACAGTCATTTTAGCCAACAAGCTAGCGACAAGTTAGCTAAGCAGGATTACCAGTCGGTGCTGGATTTGGCTCAGCAGTGGCTGCAACTGCAGCCGGACAATAAAGATGCCAAACAATATTATTTTACTGCACTGCAGCAGTTAGGTCAGCGTTCAGTGCAACAACATAAACTTGAACAGGGACTGACCTATTGGCAACGGGCGGAAGGGATTGATTTGGCAGATAAAAATCAGTTGAGTGGTCAGTTGATGAAGCTTAAACAGCAATTGTCCAATCAGTATTATGCCGAGGCAATGGCGGTGCTGCGATCCAATATCGACCAGTCGGTGCAGCTGCTACAGCGCAGTATCAGCTTTAATCCCGCCAATCAGCGAGCTGCTGCACAACTGCATAAAGCCCGTATTATGCAGCAAAACTTTCACCATATCAGCAGTCAGTAATCGCCTTTATTGTTTGATTTTCTGTAGTTTGGCTTTTAATTCTAATGCCTGTTCCCGATACAGTTTGGCGCTGGAAAAATCTGGATCAATTTCCAGTACCTTATCCCATTTGGTAATGGCAATATCCAATTGCTGGCGACGAAATGCTGATGAGGCCTCGCGGTGATATTTATCCGCTAACTGTTTCTGTAATTGGCGATAATCTCTACCAATTTCTTCATCTTTTGGTGCCAGTTGCTGAGCTTTTTTAAGATGTACAAAGGCGCTCATATCCTGATTGTTCTGTAACTCCAGTGCGGCTACCTGCGCATAGTCGGCGGCGGCCCGAGCTGGCAGTTTGGCGTGTTGTTGATTAGCGTCACCCAGTAGTGCAGTGATGGCTGGCTGACGGGATTCCTCGGTTAGCTCACCAAACCCCTGAAGTGCATTTAAGTCACTCATGGCGGCAGCATAGTCGCCTTTTTTATTATGGTTGGTGATACTGGCGATTAATTCATCCGGTGTGGCTTGCATGTCAGCAGGAGCATTGGGTGTTTCCTGCAAGATTGCTTGCGGTGTCGGTTTAATTGTCTGCTTGATCGCTACCGCCGGTTGGGAGGGACCTGGTTGCGAGTCGGCTGCCTGCTTGTTAGCCAGCAGGTTTTGGCGGACGTTACTGGCCTGTTTGGTATGTGGAATCTTAATGGTTTGGCCAATATTGACCCGGCTGGGGTCATCAATGCCATTATATTTGGCTAGTGCATAAAATTTAAGGGTGGAGCCCAGATACTGGTGAGCCAATGTAGACAAACTTTGTCCTGATGTCAGTTGAACATCGAAGGACTGTTCGGGGAAATAGAGGTTGCCAGGCGTATTGATTTGCCGCAACAAGTCTTCAGCACTGCTGCTCTGCGGAATGGCTTTCAGATAAGCATGTAATTCAGCCCTGGCTTCGCTGGCTTTACCGGTTGCCAGAAATTGTAATGCTTTGGCAAAGCGCTGGCGCGGGGTTAAACCGGGCTGTACCTGGTATTGACTGGCCGCAGCGTTGGATTTGTCGACGGTGGTGGAGGGCTTGGGCGTCATTTTACAGCCCAAAAGCAAACTAATCATTATGGCTGGCAACACAAGCCTGATAATGCTATCCCTGATGTTGTTCATATTCCGCCTCTACCCTTGTAGTCTTACAGAGTGTCTGTGGTTTACATCGTTATTATTGTCATGACGTTGCCATTGGTACAGGACAATCGATTATCGTAGCATAACCTGTTCAAAATAGTGGCACAATGGACAACATGTTGAATGAATTAATGTAATATCTGTCTTTCAGCACAGTATTGCACCAGGCCATATTGAGCGCTGATAAGTAGATTGACCATCACGCTGCAAGTCCTGGTGGCTATCATTGACCACCCGGTTTATGGCATCATGCCAGCACCTGTTGAATGTTTGTCTGCAGTTTTACTATCACTGTTGAGTTTAGGAATCAGTATCCCCCATGGCCAGCAAAAAATCCCGAGGTAAACGTCCCTCCGTCGCTAAAAAAGTATAGTAAGAATAAACGCGACATCCTATTTATGATGCTTGCGCTTGTTGAAAGGCAAGCAGTAAACCTAAGCTCATGAAAACTGAAGATACAACTGCTAAGAAACTCATATTAAACCCAAAACTAAAAAGTTGATTCATATCGAAACATTATGCGTAGCAAGAATGCAAGTATGCGGGCAATATTGGAGATATATTTTTTATTAGTTTTACACTAACTTATTTTTCATTAAGTATAATATTTCCTGTAGGAAAATATCAAGTTCAGTAAAATTAACTGTACGAGAAAATCTTGCTAATTTCCACATAGCGGACATTAGTGATTCTGGCTGGTTTGGCTGCTATTAACCCTGAGTTGACATTTAGGATTAACAAAAAGAAGGTGGATACCTTGGGAAAAACTGTCTCAAAATCAGTTTGACACTTTTTACCTTCCGATGTTCGTAAGTTGAGAAGAGTTCTCATGTACCTCCGCCCCCTTTAACTTCCGCTTTAACTTCCGCTTTATCTTCCATTTAACTGTCCGAGTTGACGCGATTGTTATAAAACACATCCTTTATATTTCTCTCAATTGAAACTAAATAACCACCCAAACCTACGAGCAAAACCAACCAGACTGCATACATTCCCCATTCAGCTGGATTAGCAGTACTATTGTATAAATGATTGGCTATCGGAATAGCCGATGCTAAGAATATAAAATTTGTAACCCATAACCTGTTTAAATTCATAAACTCTTTAGGGCATGTTGATAGGTATCTGTCCCATACTTTTTCACCATCTTCCGTAGTATCTTGTTCATTCAGGAACATCCTAATTCTCTTGACGGCAAATTCTCCGCCAAGAATATAAAAGTCAAATAATACAGCGACCAAAGGCGCTATGTACAAAAGACCGAAGATAAAGAAAATACCATCATCTGATTCTAAGTTTAAAAGTGTTGCTGCCACACTAAACAAGCCAATGACAAATGTGAATTTTAGCCTAACATAGGATGCTCGGCGATCCTGTTGCTTTAGCTTCTCTTCGCGCAAGTGAGCTATAAACTCAGAGCAAGCCCTTTTTTCTTCTTTTTCTTCGGTATCCATTCAAGTCACCTCATTACTTAATAGAAAACTTGTTTTAGAATCATATCTATCAGGCACAACCGATTTAGAGTGTTTGAAATTTTCGACAATACATCTCATGTCTCCATTATATTGAGAAGAAAGATATGACTGGACACTTTGGAATATTAGCTCCGTTTCAAATGATCGACCAACTATTTTAAAAATCGGATCGAATTGGAGGTATTTCTCAATATTTCGTGGGCTTATATAATTTGTTTTTCCTATCCCTCTGTTATTCATGTGTGACCGACATGGTTGACCTAGATACCTATCCTTCTCCGAGTCAGTAATAAAATCCCGAATAGCGGACTCGATGCTATAGTTTTGAGCGTCTAGTTGATCATTCCTTCTATGGGGGCAATATTTTATACAGCCTTCATTGATCATTATTTTTAATTTAACTGACTTATACTTATCTATTAATTTGTTAATACTGATAATTTTTGGAACATCATGATTTAAATCCGGCGGCAAAAGGAATATCGTCACCCCCATATCCACCAGTTCTTCTACATCAACTAACGAATCGATATCTATGTATACTGAGTTTTGAATGTCAACTTCAACTGGCCAAAGCGTTTTAGCCTGCCTAAGAAGCTCTTTACTTCCTACCGTTACTGAGTTTATGCCATGCCTCAGTAAACCAGAGACATAATCAACCATAGTATCTGTTGCTAACCCATGAAAATTCATCAATAAATTGGTTTTAATACCTAAATTTCTAGCATCACTAATCAGATTTATAATTTCTTGATCATATCTGACATGATCAAAAACGTAATCATCTCCATTTTTCACTATATAATCTTTTATCTTTGGTCTCCGCCCTGAACCCATAACGTGGGGGTTCCCGGCGAAATATATTTCCTCAACATGTTCACTTAAGCCAGATAAAACTAGCTTACTGATGAAGTTCTTGTCTCCATTGTATGGAATAGAAAATTTCATAGTGTTTTATAACAGCTTGATTATGTTACACGCACGAATATTGTGATATGCCGAATTATGTTCTCATTCATAGATAAAATAAACAATGACCGCTCATGGCACAGGCTGTGTGAAAACTCGCTTCAATTTGATGACACCAAAAACATTTCCCACTACGGGGTAATTTTTCAGGATTATTTAGAACTCAATTACCACAAATCACAAAAAATTAATCCTATATAAGCCCGCATATTCCACTTGAAAAATTGGAAAATAGTTTTCACACAGCCTGGGTACCAACTTGCCTATTGCGCCGCACAATGCAATGACAGCTTTACCAACCCAGTTTTTTAAAAAGCTGAGCGACGATAGGAGCGGAGCTTTTTCGGTCAACTGGATGCTACTTTTAAAAAGGTCCTATCTTTTGATCACAAAAGGTAGGGCGATAAAAACACCCCCTATAATGACAAGGATGAACTCATTTGAGATGAAATAAGGAAATAGCATTAAGTCTATTCCGCTTAATAAAGGAATGATGGCCTTTTGCTTTTTCCCATAAATAAAGTACCCAAGTCCTATTGATCCAAATAATACTGCCCACATTAATGTTGACGTATTCATTAATAATTTTTCTTCACATAACGCAGCAAGCAACTGAGGGGGGGGGGTAATTGGTTGCTTTTTTGCGTCTTTTTACAAAAAATAAGACAGTTTACGGAGGTTAGATTAACTGGCTTTATTAGAACACTTTTTCAGACGATACTATACCGCCAGGCATAGCTTTCCTCCATTTTTTAACTTTTGACTTTGTAAAGCATACATACTGCCCTTTGATTGTAAGTTAATGTGTTAGAACATGAGCAATTCCTATCGTATTTTTCACAGGATTTTCACAAGCCCCGTTCAGACTTTTGGTAAGAGTTAAATTCAGACGGGAGAAGTTGTATGAAGAGGATCATGCTAATTTTAGTAATCATGCTATTGACTTCAACTAGTGTTGCTGCAGAAGCGGGGGATATGTACGCTGAAGCCGACCGGGAAATGATTGAACTGCTGGCATTGAACCACGACCAGGCGTTAGCTTATTTAGCGATAATTGAAAAGCAACGGGAGTTGTTTCTAGCACTTAAAGCGAGAGAGTGGCAACAGGAACTTGCGTTTTATCAGCAAACATTCGCACTGTTAAAGCCGGTATTGACCCGAAAGCAGTATGTTCAATTTGTTGGAATTATTAATAGTGTTATCGAGGATACCAACGATAACGAATTATTGGTTATGGGGGATTAACATAATTAACTGGGGGCAATCCTTAGCCGGTTCCGGTTAATTACAAATTAAATACAATAACCCACCAATTGATCGTAAGAGCGTTTCCAGAACAACAATGGCCCGAGTCACCCAGGTATCAGAAGCAAGGGACTTAGGGGTCAGTTCTCGCATTGAAACAATCTTTAAAAGGGACTGAGATACATAAGAACTCCTCTCAACTTAAGGATATCGCCTATACAAAGCTATGTCCGCTTTATTAAAACCATCACTTGTAGGAAATGAATCAACTTTGTATTGCCATAGCCGCAAATGGTACACCTGAAACCTTCACTCATTAACCCGGAACGACCGCCTCCAGGAAGGAGCCTGCTACATTCTGACCTTCAATGAGTACTATCGACCCGAATTAGCATCCAGGAAAACGGTCATTTTTCAGGCGTCGTTGAAAGCTTCCACAGTGTACTTCCTGTAAAGCTCAATGACCTTATGTACATAGATCTCAGTTTCGTCAAAAGGCGGGATCTTGTTTCCGTATTTTAGTACTGCTTTTTCACCCGCATTGTAACTGGCGAGGGCCAGTTGCAGGTCGTTATCAAAACGCACTAGCAAATCCTTAAGATACCGGGTACCACCGGAAAGATTATCAACTGGGTCATACCGATTCGCGACACCGTAGCGCCTGGCCGTATCTGGCATCAACTGCATCAATCCGACTGCGCCTGAGCTCGACACAGCGGTCGGATCATAGGCTGATTCAGTGGAGATGACCGCATGAACCAGGCTTTCGGGTAAACCCTGGCTGCGTGCAGCCTCCGCGATCATTAAGGCGAATCGCTGGCGGTTTTTTTTCATATTTTGATAATCGACTTTCGGCTCACGCCACCCCTTGCGTGATGGTAAAAACAACCGGTAGCCAGAGTGTGGAGGTTTATTAGTCAGATGAACAAGGCCTTTGTTGTCGACAAACTTATAAATATCGGCATAGGTAGCAGGTGAAGCGGCAGCTGTGCATAAAATCAGAAAAACAACAGCGGGCAGGACAGATAAACGAGAAGTGCACATGCTGGGATTATAATTAAAAATGGCTCTGTAGCAAAACCAAGAGCAAGAGTTAATATTGACACCCATACATATTCCAGCATCAACCAGGCGATATATTTTTCAACCTAGAATTCGCAGTTAGACGAGTTGTAGTGAGTTTGAGGTGGTGTAGATCAAGGAGTTACAGGGCTTCCGCGTCCTGCTCTCGCCCCTTACCTATATCCCTATAGGCAACGCAGAGATACGTCGCCGCAAACGTGCAATTCAGCTCATAGCGGGATTCACCTGTTGGGTTTTCAGCATGGATGCCGTTATTACGCGAATGCATGGACGCCTACATGGACGTAGGTGGTAGGGCGAAGCAGGAAGCCAGAGCCGATGCATAGGAGCGTGAAAATACAAACTGACTAAGATCGTTAACGAAACTGAAGGTTACCCACTAATACGAGCGGTCAACTGCGGAATCCAGGTTCAATAGCACCCAGAATGATTATCTCACCGCTATTCCTGGCGAAGTGTAAGTAGCAACTGCCCGGGGCGCCCCCCTTGTCTTTACTACAATGGCTACTCACCCTCGTAACTGAATATTAGGGCAGCCAACGGCGGCAAGGTCAGATTCAGGGAGTATGGATGCTCCATCCAGGGTATGGCCTCGGTCTCAAGCAGGGTGGCTCCGTTGCCCAGACTACTGCCTCCGTAACATTCTGAGTCGGAATTCATGATTTCCCGATAGCGTCCCACGAGCGGAACACCGATACGGTAGTTTTCACGCGGTACCGGCGTCAGGTTACATACCACCACTACAATCTCTTCGCCATCACCCTTACGCAGAAAACTCAGGATGGATTGCTGGGCATCGTTGCAGTCTATCCATTCGAAGCCCTGCCAATTGAACTCGTAGCGGAACAGGGCTGGAGTTTTGCGGTAAAGGTGGCAGAGATCCCGAGTCAACCGTTGTATGCCCTGGTGCAAAGGGTACTCCAGCACATACCAGTCAAGTTCCCCGGCACTGTTCCACTCGGTACCCTGGCCAAACTCCGTGCCCATGAAGAGCAGCTTCTTGCCAGGATGGGTAAACTGGTAGGTGTAGAGGGTGCGCAGATTGGCATGCTGCTGCCATTCATCTCCCGGCATTTTATTTAGCATCGACTGTTTGCCATGGACAACTTCATCGTGTGAGAAGGGTAACAGAAAGTTTTCCGTGAAAGCGTAGAGCATGCTGAATGTGAGCATATTGTGGTGGTACTGACGATGGATAGGTTCGCGGCTCATGAATTGCAGCGTGTCATTCATCCAGCCCATGTTCCACTTCAGGTCGAAGCCCAGGCCGCCGAGATAGGTTGGTCGGCTGACCTGCGGAAAGGAGGTGGATTCCTCCGCGATCATCAGGGTTCCGGGACAGTGTTCGTGTACCGCGACATTGAGCTCGCGCAGAAAGTCGATGGCCTCAATGTTTTCCCTGCCGCCATACTGGTTCGGGATCCACTCTCCCTCTTTGCGTGAGTAGTCGAGGTAGAGCATGGAGGCGACCGCATCCACCCGCAGGCCATCGACGTGCATATCATTCAACCAGAAGAGCGCACTCGAAATGAGGAAGGCTTTTACTTCATTGCGGCCGAAATTGTAGATCAGTGTCGACCAGTCCAGATGTTCACCCAGGCGAGGGTCTTCGTGCTCATAGAGAGGTGTGCCATCGAACCAGGCCAGGCCATGGGCGTCCTTGGGAAAATGCGCCGGCACCCAGTCGAGCAAAACGCCGATATTGTTTTGATGGCAGTGGTCGATAAAGTAGCGAAAATCGTCCGGGCTGCCGAAGCGGCTTGTGGGTGCGAAGTAACCGGTAGTCTGGTAGCCCCAGGAGAGGTCGAATGGGTGCTCGGTGATTGGCAGCAGTTCAATATGAGTAAATCCCATTTCCTTGACATAATCGACCATTTGTCGGGCGAGTTCGCGGTAGTTCAGGAACTCCCCTTCCATGTCACGCCGCCAGGAGCTGAAGTGAACCTCGTAGATCGACATGGGGCTGTGTTGCCAGTCCGCGCGGACTCGCGATGCCATCCAGTCGCTATCTCCCCATTGGTAGGTGCTATGTGCAGTAATGATCGAGGCCGTGTCTGGACGCAATTCAAATTGACGGCCGTAAGGATCGGCCTTGAGGAAAATCTCGCCGCTGTGACGATTGCGGATTTCGAATTTATAGAGCCAGCCCGGCTCGAGATCCGGAATGAACAGTTCCCAGACGCCACCACCGGAGTGCACCCTCATGGGATGGCGGCGACCGTCCCATGAATTAAAGTTACCGACTACGCTGACCCGCTCCGCGTTGGGCGCCCATAGTGCAAAGAGGATACCGGCCACACCATCCACCTCATGCTCGTGGGCTCCGAGGAAACGATAGGCATGGCGATGACGCCCCTCGTTGAAGAGGTGCAAATCAAAATCGGAGATCTGCATCTCATAGCTATAGGGGTCGTGATTAATGTGCTCTCGGTGCTCCTTATCCCGCCATATCAGCCGGTAATGAGGCGGCAGCATCTCGTTGTCGCCCTGCCACAGAAAAAAATCGCTGCCGGTCAGACGTTCTAGCTGGATATCGCCTTCGGCGATACTGACCTCCAGCGCCTGGGGATTAAAAACACGTATCAGGGTCTGTCCATCATTGGTATGAGGTCCAAGCACAGCGAATGGATCGTGATGGCAGGCATCTCGGATCCGTAGCAATTCATTGTCGAGTATCAAGCTGTCCATGATGCATTCTCCAGATTGCTATTCACTAAATATGTATGTTTTCAGACGAAAACATAGAAAGAATCGGGTAGTTTACTTGCAAATTACAGGTAATAGGGAAAAATTTTCATGATTACGCATAGACTGCATCCCCATTCATACAATAGTAGGAGCTTTTCCTTGAGAGCAGCTTTCTTTGAGGATTTCGATATTTTTGTAATGTTCTCTATTTCAAACGGTATTGATAAAGTTGAGATAAGCATAGTAATGGAGCCACCATTTCGGTCCCAACACCAGAACTACCCCTCGAGTCAAACCAGAATGTTTGTGGATTCCAGTCTTTCACCTATACACCTTCTACCAGGGTGTAACAGGAAGTTCTACCAGATCAGATCATCAGGTACCTGATAATCCGCATAGGGATCATTTTCATCAATGGTTTTTTCTTCCGGCTGCAGAATAACAACGCGCTTTTCATTGCGTTGTTGAATTTTTTGCGCAACAGCCAGGGGTACTAGTTCATAGCGCCCTTCAATGCGCGCGATACCCAGACGCCCAGCGACTATCTGCTGTTTCAAGTCAACATTCACATACAGCTTGTTTACCTTGTTGCGATGCTCGAAGTTGTAAGGCAACTCACATTCCTTATCACGCTTAATCGCATTGCTTCGGATCAGTTGGTCAATCTCTATTGAAATAGCCTTTTTCTTCTCCTGTTCAATTTTCCTGCGATTCAATTCACGATCACGCTCGGCTTTTTCCTGTGCGGCTGCACGTGCCTTTATGGTCGCTTCATCCAGTACAGGGGGCGCTTTCTTCTTGCGCTGAGGCTGCTGCTTATTCTTTTTCTTCTGATTAGCCTGTTTGACCTGCTTTTCTGTTACCAGACCAGCTTTTAGGAATTGTTCCTGAAATGGGTTACTCATATTTTTTCGTTTAGGTTTAAATAGATAGTAAGCGCCCAGATTATCCCAGCTTTGCGCCATTGTGAACAGGCTGATCGGGCACTGCGAGAACTACTGCACCATCTTCACGATAAAAACCCGTAACCAGACACTGGGATTTGACTGGACCAATTTGTTTGGATGGAAAATTAACCACAGCAACCACCTGTTTTCCCGGCAGTTCTTGCATACCATAAATATCGGTAATTTGAGCGCTGGATTTTCGAATACCAATATCCTTGCCAAAATCTATCTGCAAAATATACGCCGGTTTTCTAGCTTCAGGAAAGGGTTGTACATCGATAATAGTGCCAACTCGCAGCTCAACTTTTTCAAAATCATTCCAGGTTATTGTTTGCATAGTGAGATTTATAAACGGGATAGCTTATGCATATTGATTAACAGGGCTGTAAATATTAATAAAGCACCCGCCTGATGGCTAGCAGCCAGCCATACGGGTACATGTAACAACAGGGTACTGATGCCAAGCGTTACCTGAACCAGCACCATCAAACCAACCAGATTAAAGCTACCTGTGGTTGCGCGATCAAATCGAAAGCGCTTCGAATTTAGCCAGTAAATCAGGCAAAGTGTAGCGGTGGTTAACGCCAGTAGGCGATGATCAAACTGTACTGTCACCATGTTCTCAAAAAAATTGAGGTACACCGGGCTAAGTACGAGTAAGCCATCAGGAATCCATGAGTCTCCCATTTTAGGAAAGGTATTGAAAATCAAACCTGCTTTAAGACCAGCGACAAAGCCACCTGAAACAATGGTCGTCACCAGTAGTAGCATCAGGTAATGCACTGCCTTGCGAAATCCCGGATATAGCGAATGCCCCTGCGGAACCCTGAGGTTGGTATTCTTTAAACCTAATGCCGTCCATACGATAAAGCCATAAATCAAAATCGCAGAGATCAGATGAGCGGTCAGCCGATATTGACTTACATGTGGATTATCCACCAGGCCGCTTTTCACCATATACCAGCCCAATAGCCCCTGTAATCCACCTAATACGAACATCACAAGCAATTTTGGTGTGAGCCCGAGTTTGATACGTTTTGTGAAAAAGAAAAATAAAAATGGCAGCAGGAATACCAGGCCTATGATGCGTCCTAGCATGCGATGAGAATATTCAAAATAGAATATCTTTTTAAAACCATCCAGCGTCATACTGCGATTTATTTTCTGAAATTCGGGAGACTGCTGATAGTTGGTAAATTCTTCCTCCCAGTCCTGCTCATTGAAAGGAGGAACTACCCCATGGACAGGGTGCCAGCTGACCATCGATAAACCGGAACCGGTCAGGCGTGTTACGCCGCCCAGGATTACCATCACGAAAATCAGGGCCGCACAGAGGATTAGCCAACGGGCAATGGCTCGGTCATTATCTATATCAAACACAACCTGCTACAACTCAAAAAAGAAAAAGTAGATAAAAAAGCGACATTTGCCGCCTAAAGGTCGCACTATACAGATTAACAGGCAAATGTAATCAGTTGATTAATAAAAAACGAAAGGCCAGGATGAAATTCATCTTGTGACGAGTACGCCCGTATCCCATCGATGCCCCGATGCAGCATCCCGACCTTTCGCTATTGGTGAATCTTTAGTAAATTAAATTATTAGCCAGACAGCCGCATTAAACGCGCACTAGAGGCATCATTTTCATTAGCTACATTCATTAGCTTAACCTGAGTTTCATAAAAACGTGCCTGTTCCATCATGTTGACCATGGCATCTACGGTATTCACATTACTGGCTTCCAGTGCGCCACTGGTGAGCGAGACGTTAGCATCTGCTGCGGCATCCACACCATCTTTAGTTCTGAATAAGCCATCCTCACCTCGTTCGATATTCTGCTTCGATGGATTCACCAGCATCAGGCGATCAACTGCCACCAGGGTATTAGCAGCCTGACCTGCGGCACGAATACTGATGGTGCCATCGCGCCCTATCACCAGAGTTTCAAAATCGGGCAATGTCACCGGACCTCCCTCACCCATCATGATTTGATTAGCACCATTCAATACCAGGCCAGAGGAATCAATATGTAGATCACCACGACGTGAATAGGCGGTAGAACCATCTGGGGCCTGGACCGCAAAATAGCCGTCACTATTAATCATCACATCCAGATCACGCCCGGTTGTCATCACCGCGCCCTGTTTATAATCAACCCCCGACCTTTCATCACTGGCATAGGCACGGCTAGCATAACCAGGACCATACACCGGCTGGGAGTTAAAATGATCCATCTCAGCTTTGAACCCCACCGTATTGACGTTAGCCAGATTATTGGCATTAGTCTGCTGAGCGTGTAACGCATTAGATGCGCCATTCATTGCGATGTAGAGTAAATGGTCCATAGTGCTTGGCCTGCCTTAATCAATACTTAGCGAATCTGGATAATGGTTTGAGTCAGTGTATTAGCCGTCTCAATCGAACGCGCATTGGCCTGAAAGTTTCTCTGTGCAGTAATCAGGTTGACCAGTTGCTGTGTGAGATCAACGTTTGATGCCTCCAGCGCACCCGACTGAATTAAACCAAAACGTCCAGTACCCGCTTCGCCGGCAATTACGGCTCCTGAATTGGATGTTTCATCCCAGGAAGTTCCACCTACATTAACCAGCCCTTGACTATTAGGAAAGTCAGCCAACGCAATCTTACCAATTGGTGTTGAGATGCCATTGGTATAAGTCGCACGAACAAGGCCTTCATCAGAAATATCCAGACCCGAGATTCTGCCGGTAGAGAAACCATTAGGATTCAGCGTGTTCACCGAAAAATTTGACGCATACTGGGTGGTGGAGTTATTGGCAAAATCATGTGTTATGGTCAATGGACTCGCTCCATTGGAAAGTGCCACCGCCGTATTAGTTATAGTCGCTGGGGTTGAAGAAGCCAATGTACCATCGGGATTAAAATTGAACTGGATTGCATTTTGAGCGATGGTAGTTGCCGGTAAAACTGCTGAAGGATCTGGATGAGTTATTGCCGTTCCTCCAGTCACATCGGTAGGAGCCCCATCCAGGTAGGTAAAAGCCTGCCATTGATTGGTCGCAGCGTTATCATTAACAAAATAATAGGTCAACACATGTGACTCACCCAGAGAATCAAACACTGTAGTGGATGTAGAATTGGTATAGGTATTACTCGCAGAGGGATCAAACAGCGCAGGATCCAGAGCAGTAGCACCAGCATCCAGATTCAACCCTATCTCAACCTCGTTAGTCGCCTCAGGGGCTCCGGTTGAAGGTGGTAAGATCAATGCGGCAGTGGTATTCAAACTGGTCGAAGTTACATTCCCGGTTGCAGTATCTACTGGAAATGCCTGTAGGTAACGCCCGTCATTATTGACAATATAGCCATCGGCATTAACCCTGAATTCACCCGCCCTGGAATAAGATCTATCAGTACCCGCCTGATTTTGACTGACGACAAAAAATCCCTGCCCGCTAATCGCCAGATCTAAACTGGAATCGGTAAACTCAAAGTTACCCTGAGTAAACTGCTGGCTGACATTATCGATTTGTACACCATTACCCACTGAGGTGGGAGAGTTTCCAAATGGGGATATTGCATAGATATCACCAAACTCAGTTCGAGAAAATTTAAACCCGGTAGTAGCAACATTGGCAATGTTGTTACTGGTTACGTTTAAATCAATAGCGGCGGCCTGCAGGCCACTTAACGCTGTATTGGATGAAAATGACATATCAATTCCCCTGCGTAGTAATTACATAATTTTGCGGATCTGGCTCATACTGATATCACCGAGACCTGAAACCGTTAAAGTTAAATCTGAGCCAGATTGCCCCAGTGTGACACTTTCGACCTGAACCGAGGTCAACACCTCTCCAGCTGAAACCTGATCGCCCTGCCTTAGTTCAGCTGATAGCTTATAGGTACCGGGACGGAGTCGATCACCATCGGCATTTAAGCCATCCCAGTGAAACTCAAGAAGACCGGACTGCTGCTGCCCAAGATCAATACGATGTACCAGCTGTCCCTGGCTATCAGTCACATAAACAATTGCCTTGCTGACTGGTTGATCTAGTTGAACAGCTGCATGTACGTCGCCTTCAGCAGCTATCTGCACCTTATCGCCAGGTACCAGCACATTGCGTCCAACCATAGTTGATGCCTGTAAAGCCTGATTGCCCTGAAAAGCAGCACTCATACTGCTAAAAGCCGAGTTCAGATCATTGATACCACTGACGGTACCAAATTGGGCCATCTGGGCCAGGAAGTCGCCATTTTCCATGGGGGATAAGGGGTCCTGGAAGCGCAGCTGGGCTGTCATTAGCTCAAGAAACTCCGTTTGGCCTAAATCAGTATTCGACTTGGTTTCGGTAGTCTCAGGTTTATTAATACCGAGCTGGGTATAAATATTATTGGAATCGACAGTTGACATAATCTATGGCCTCGTTAATTACCCAATGACAGGGTCCTTATCATCAGTTCCTTTGAAGTATTCAACACTTCAACGTTATTTTGATATGACCTGGAGGAGGATAGCATATTGACCATCTCTTCTACCGTATCAACGTTGCTGGTGAATACATAACCCTGTTCATTAGCCAGTGGGTTAGCTGGATCATATTTGTTTCTAACTGGAGCATTACTTTCTACGATACCCAGCATTTTTACACCGGCTTCGCCAGGACGAGATTTATCGTATAGATAACTCTGAAAAACAGTTTCACGTGCGCGATAAGCTTCTTCGGCCGATCCGGCAACAGTTTCCGCATTCGCCATATTACTGGCCGTAGTATTCAAACGAATGGATTGTGCGCTAATGGCGCTACCGGAAATCTGAAAATTTGCTAATAATCCCATGACTATTGACCTCGAATTGCCAGTTGTAGACCACGGATCTTACTATTTAGCATAGTAAGACTAGCCTGATATTGCAGGGCATTCTGTGAAAAGCGGGCCTGCTCAGCATGCATATCTACGGTATTGCCATCCAGCGATGGATTCAATGGATTACGGTATTTAATATAAGCCTGTCGATCAGATGACTGTAAAGACATATGACGTGAATCGGTGGTTTGTAACTGCATGGAGCTATCTGGGTTTTCTAACTGCTGCATCATCTGCTGAAAATCCATATCACGAGCTTTATAGTTGGGTGTATCTGCATTCGCGATATTCGCGGCCAGAATACTGGAGCGCTGTGAGCGCATCATCATTGCGTCATCGTGAATGGAGAAAGCTCTTTCTATTAGTGACATGGTCTTCACCCGGTTTTAGTTACAGATGAACATGCAGGGAAACTGCCAATCAAATATTTAATTTAAAATTCAATAACTTATGAAACAAGAGGATAAAGGGAAAGTGCCTTTTGCGGCAAGGCGGCAATGTAGAAAGGAGTGACATTGCCGCCATAGTGCTATTTAGAATTGATCACATCCAGTGCTTCAATTATTGCTCCGGCCAATAGATCAGGTTCAAATTTTGCGATAAATTTATTGGCGCCGACTCTATCAACCATGCTCTGGTTGAATACCCCACTCATTGATGTGTGCAGAATAATATAAAGATGCTTCAGTCGTGGATCAGAACGTACCTCAGTGGTAAAGGTATAGCCATCCATTTCCGGCATTTCTATATCCGATACCACTACCGCCAACCGCTTAAGCTGGGGATCATCATTATCTGCCCATGACTTTAGTAGCTCCAGAGCCTGCTTGCCATCCTTGGTAGTTACGGTTTTCATCTTGATATCGTCTTCTACGGTTTTACACACCTGTTTGCGTGCGACCAATGAATCATCTGAGACCAGTATCAAATCACGCTCCATTTCCTGTTCGGTATCAAATCCATCCAGATATCCTTCGGTAACATGCTCTTTCGCACCTATAACCTCGGACAGAACTCTTTCTACATCAATGATTTCAACCATTTTTTCATTGACATAAGTAACCGCTGTCAAATAACTGTCACCTGCAGTTCCAGAGGGTGGCGGCAACATGTCTTTCCAGTTCAGGTTGATTATTCGATCCACTTCGCGCACCAGAAACCCCTGCACACTTCGGTTATATTCGGAGATGATGACAAATGCATTCTCGATATCCGTGAGAGGTGGCCCGCCAATAGCAAGGCTGAGATCCATAATACAGATCGTTTGACCACGGATGTTAGAAATCCCACGAATAACTGGATGAGACTGGGGTACGATAGATAACTTAGGGCATTGCAGTACCTCTCGCACCTTGAAAACATTAATGCCATATAACTGCTGCCCGTGAAGACGGAACATCAGTAATTCCAGTCGATTTCGACCTGCCAGCTGTGTACGCTGATCAACACTTGCCATTACACCGGACATTTAATTACCTCTTATAGTTATACATGCCAATTGTTTTGTCGACTCACGATAGAAAAACTTTAAAAGCCATAATCAAATAAAGCGGCATTAAACTTGCTTCGTTTAAATACACATTAGAAATATCGGTAAATAAAGCATGTTTAATACAGCATTTAACGATTTTCATATTCATTTGAGTCAGAATTATGACACTTTGACCGTAATTGGCCACTTACCGAGTCATAAGAACCAGATAAATCTAGTATAGTTGAATGAAAAGAAATAACTTAATCGGGATTTTAGTTTCAGTGCTTTTTTTAAGCCTTGCATGGCAAAGTGCCGCTGCAGAGCGGCAAAGCCTGACCTCGATTCAATTACAGGCCGAATCATTCCTGATGAATTACCCTTACCAAACTCCTTATCCTATACAGGTTAAATTATCCAACCTGGACCCAAGGCTTAATCTGAAAGCTTGTGCAACCAAATTGCGCATCGACTTTACTCGACAGGATAAAATAAGTGGGAACACTTCTCTGGATATTCGTTGTTCTCAGCCCACCAGCTGGAATATCCATCTCCCTGTCAGGGTTGATGTGTATGACGATGTACTAGTTAGCCGAATTCCGCTAGTCAGAGGACAATCATTAAGTGCAACTGATGTAAAGTTTAGAAAAACCAATATCAGCACTCTGAATCGTGGATACTTTCGCCAGATAGAAGACCTGAAAAACTTGCAGGCGAAAAATAATCTGTCTGCAAACATAGTTTTAAATCCATCGAATCTGGCTCCCAGAAAGCTGATAAAATCAGGTCAGAAAGTGACTATTGTGTTGAATTTTAAAGGACTAGAGGTGAAATCAAGCGGTGAAGCCTTGAGCGCTGCCAGCGAGGGGCAGTTGATCAAAGTGAGAAACACAGGCTCTAACAAGATTATTCAAGGTGTTGTATCAGCGAATGGTCAGGTAAAAGTTAGCTTATGAGCATAATGAATAAACTTTAAAAAAACATTAAACTTTATTGAAACCTTGCCGATATAACGTTCGGGAAGAAATAAATTGGAGACTCCAATGACTGATGCAATTAACACCAATAACCGACTTAAGATTTCAAACCAGCCGCTTGAGAACAAAGCCAAAAGCCCTGCTGCGGGTAGCGCTAAGAGTGCTGCAAATACATCGGCATCGGCTGTTGTCGAACTATCCTCAAACCAGGTTTTAAAACAAATGCAAAACCTTCCTGATGTAGATAGTAATAGAATTGAGTCTATTAAATCAGCAATCGCAAACGGTGAATACAAGCCAGATGCTGAAATGATTGCTAAAAAATTCTCTGAAATTGAACAGCTACTACCCTGAGCCTGAATTATGCAACCGCATCAGTCTACCCAATGCGCTCGTTTACTTCTCCCCTTGCTGCAAAAGCAGCTTGAACAGGTAAAAGATTTCACGGCTTATCTGGAAGAAATCAAGCAGGCAATTACCCATAACGATAAGGACACACTTAACCAGTTATTAAGCGGAAATGGGCTGGATGTTAACAGCATCGAACTATTACAGCTGAGACAGCAGGAAATTGTCGTTGAATATGGTTTTACACCTTCAACTGAAGGCCTTGATGAGTGTATCAATGAGTGCCAGCAAGCACAACTGAGCAAGCTTCACAGCGAACTGAAACAGCAACTGCAAAACTTGCAAAATTCTCTATTGATCAATGATTTACTGGTTAAAAAGAATCAGCAACGCGTGCGTCAGTCGATACGACTGTTATCAGGTCACCAGCAAGATAGCAGCTCAATGACTTATTCAAGTAACGGTAATACCAGCGAAGATAACCCATCTAGCCATTCTCTGGCCCGAGCCTAGTATTATAGATCTCCCTTTATTTGGTAAATAACTGTTCCCCACCTCGGGGTAAGGGGCGAGGACGGGCAATACCATAACCCTGGGCAAAATCCACACCGACCTGTTTCAGCGCTTGAATAATCTCATCATTTTCCACAAATTCAGCAATTGTTTTCAGCTTTAAAACACTGCCAATATTATGAATTGACTCAACCATCGCTCTATCAATTGGATCCTCTGCCATATCTTTCACAAAAGCACCGTCAATTTTTAGATAATCCACATCAAGCGATTTCAGATAGGCGAAAGAGCTCAAGCCACTACCAAAATCATCCAGTGCAAACAGACAACCTAGCTGCTTCAGTTCATCCATAAAAACCTGAGCCTTGGAAAGATTGCTAATGGCGGATGTTTCAGTGATTTCAAAACAGATTCTGCCAGGAGGTACGGCGTATTCACTAAAAAGCTTCTTGATTCGATATAACAGATTTTCATCGACTAAGGACTGCCCCGAGAGATTGATAGCGAAGATATCATTTGAATTGTAATCCCAGTAATTATCCATCCAGTTGAATAGATTTTGGATAACCCAACGATCAATACGTGCCATTAACTGATAACGTTCTGCAGATGGAATAAAGGCTCCTGGTGGTATTAATTCGCCATTATCCCCTATCATTCGCAGCAAAATTTCATAACGAATGTGCTCGCCCCCATCCTTCAAGGGAATTATGGGTTGGTAATTAAGTTCAAAGCTGTCATTTTCGAGCGCACTCTGGATACGAATCATCCACTGTGCTTCACCGCGTCGCTGAGATATTCCCTTATCGTCCTGGCTATACAGATGCACTCGGTTGCGCCCGGCTTCTTTGGCTGCATAACAGGCTGAATCAGCTTCTTTAAAAACTTCCTCTGCATCTGGGCTATTTTTATCTATCACCACCAGTCCGATACTGACCCCTACCTGAAACGATTGCCCACCCCAGCCGAAACGAAAGTCTTCCACAGCAGTACGAATTTCTTCAGCAATATTGACGGCGGGGCCAACTTTGCATTTTTTTAGTACTACTGCAAATTCATCGCCCCCCAGCCGAGCAAGCATGTCATCATCGCGCATACAGGACTTAAAGATTTCAGCTAACTGGCGTAATAGTTCGTCCCCTGCAACATGCCCACAGGTATCATTCACCACCTTGAATTTATCCAGATCCATAAAGCAGAAACAGTGCTCTGTAGCATCCTGCCTGGACGAATTTATGGTTGCTTCCAGTTGACGCTCAAACTCCCGACGATTGATGAGTTGGGTGAGCTCATCATGACTAGCCTGCCAGGAAAGTTGACTGGCAAGGCGATGTGATTTACTCACATCACGAAAGATCATGACTGCGCCAATGATATCACCAACCTGATTATGAATGGGTGTAGCCACCTGATGGATGACGAGCTGATCACCATTCCTGGCTATGAGGATATCTCCTGAGACCGAATCCACCTGCATTCCACTATTGATACACTCGTAAACCGGTAGTTGAGAACGCTCTGATTGAATCGTAATCACTCTGTCCAGGCGTCGATTGATCAGCTCTTCATACTTATAGCCAATGAGTTTCAAGGCTGCTGGATTGAGAAAGTTGATCTGCCCGATGATGTCTGTGGTGATTACACCATCTGCGATACTACTTAAGGTAACCTGCGCCTGCTCTTTCTCACGGTATAGCGCTTCCTGAGCCAGTTGTCGCTCGGTAATATCCTTGATGGTGACAATAAATTGCATATCCTCACCTTCAAAAATGGTATTTATTGCGACTTCTGAATGAAAAATTTCTCCGCTAGATCTCAATGATTTAACCTGTTCCAGAAAATTCAGTGTTTTCCCCGGATTAACACCATCCATGATCACATTGAAACGGCGGTTATAGGGTGAGGGGAATAATACCGATAGCGGTTTTCCTAAGAGTTCGTACTCGGAATAGCCGAACATGGTTTGAGCCGATTTATAGAACCCGCTAATCCGCCCCAGACGATTCAGGATAATAATCGCATCCAGTGTGTTATTCAGTATTGTCTGTAATTGCGACTCCTGTTCACGCGCTCGACTAGCCAGGGTTTCCAGCTCAAGCGTAGTCTGTTTTAACGATAGCTCATGCATATTGCCACGCGACAAATCCCTGATCTGAATCAGACAACATGTCCCATGCTGGCTAGAGACTGGCTTAACAGTAATTGATTGGTGGATACGACTATTTCGCTCCCGGTTTTGACGGTTGTGATAAAGCGGTAATGTAGCGTGATGAAACCTTGCAGAAATCAAAGAACTAAGGCCAAGCTTTAATGCATCTTCGATAGACTGGTTCAAGCGCTCATTGATGACAGGAAAAACCTCATCAAAGGTTTGTCCCAACACCTCATCTCTAGTGCGAAAACTAAAGTGAGTTAACCACTGATTCCAGACAATAATTTCACGCTTATGATTAAGCACCATAAATCCATAATTGATCGAGTCATAGATACTAAGATCAAATTGATGTGCTTCAACAAAAGTCTGGGTATTATTCGTCATTGCCCTACTTCGTTTAATCCAGGTTTAAACAACTGATAACAAAATAACGCATCCATACTAGCGTTTACGAGTCCATAGCAGGCAAGCAATAAAGCTTTTATCTTTTAAACTTATCTGTATTTGGGTATAGAACAGCTCATCATCAAAAATATCAGATCTATATTCATTCATGATTTGCGTATAGTGATCTCGATCAAGTCTGGGTAAATGGCTGATGAGTTGGCCCTGATTAAGCCTCAGGTAGCTGCTGAGACAACTATTAATGATGATATTACCAAACTCCAGCAACGCCTCTTCTTCCAGTTCGGTAAGTTCACGCAGTCGCGCGTTTTCTTTTAATAGTCCGCGCATCAACTGCATACCAGCATCATGGTTTAACAAAAATAACACATGTCCCTGTATTACTCCCTGTAAGCTCTGACTTATCGCAATAACTTCAGGTTCCTGTTGATCAAACAACTTATGTAAATTATCAAGCCCAATCATGCCATGCGAAGAAATCTTGAGCTCGATATTGATATGACTTATCGATGATACTACAGACTCTGCCACAGCAAGACCCTGGGCAGTCATCTGTAGCATAGATAAATGAGGCTTTTCTTCGATATTAATCATCTATTTCAAATTGTCTAATAAAATCCCGTCTTGTTATTGTTATGGAAAATATGCAGTTGATTGTAGCCCGGATACACAATAGAACAAACCCGATGCACTTATGGACACATTAAATAACATATAAACTGTCTTTTTTTGAGGTTTCTTAAGGCTCATAAAGCAAACATTGTGTAATACACTAGCTGTATACAGCTTTTACTTATCTAGCTGAACCAGCACCCACAAAAAAACCCCAAGTAAAATGGGGTTAAAACACACATTAATAACAGGAGGTAATATTGAGTATAGAAACCCTCAGTTGGCTTTATGAGACCCGAGTCTCATTCTGAAATTTCAATACCGACAGGGTGCATCGAGTGATAGCCCCAAATATCAACATCGAACCCCTGCTTACGAATTTTCTCAGCACGTTCTGAAATGTAGCGCTGAAAACTTGGCTGCCTGTTGTAGCCACTATCCAAAACATAGGCAAGCGATGACTGAACATGGAAGGTTTTAAAAAAACCTTCCATTCGGTGCACCTCAACTCCTTGATCATCGAGTAATACTATCGACGGGGTGTAGTTAATCTTTAATTTTTCTGCAAATTTCCTGTGTGACATTTTCTGGCCATCTGGAGTAATAATCTGAGCTTCAGAATTTACATTCAGCAAAACATTATCCATTTCCTTAACCAGAGCCCGGGTTGGTTTATCACTTAGCACCTTTTCGTGCAGGGTTTTACAATCCTCACAACCCGCAGACTCAAAATAGAGCGCGAGAGGTTTGTTAGAACGCTTAATGATTGCCTGTAAATCCGCTTCTTCCAGGAAAAAATCATCCTTAATCAGTGGCTGATCACTATTAGCCGTTCCTTTAAGCATATACTGGGTAAAGCCCTGCTGATTTTCCTGTTTCTGTGCGACATAGCTGAGGGCTTTCCTGAATTTCTCAGGTGATTGATAGCCATTTAAGCGCAGGATCACCTTACCCTGCTCGTTAAGAAATAATAATGTCGGTGTAAATTGAACCTTAAGAGCGGCTGACAGCGTTTTTTCAGTAAACGATTTTCCTCCGACTGACACGACTTCACGATCACCCCACATATTCAAACTGATACCGTCGAAATACTGTTGGATATAAGACTTTATTTCTGGATCGGTAAAGTTTTCTTCCACCAGACGCGCGCAATAGGGGCAGCCATCCTGATGGAAAAACAGCATTACTCGCTTACCCTGCTCTTTAGCCTCGGCGACATCTTCTTCAAACTCGAGAAAGCTTTCCTTGAACCAGGAAGGTTTATCAGATGTTTTAGCGCCTAGAAAGGCACCAGAGCGCTGTTCAGTAGCTGAAACCACCAACATAAAACTGCATAGCCACAATATGCTCAGAAATTTTATCATTTTCATAGCTTAAACCTATTTAGGTTCATAGTTAAATAAAGACGCAACTTCGGCAGGATTTATTCGAAATAATGTCCAGATTTAAGGAACCTCTGATTAATTCTGGGTCGAGGGTGTAGTGAGATGAAATACTTCGGATCAAGGCGAAAAGTGCACGTAATAGCAAGCTATTGCGAAACTTTTCAACGCTGAGCCGGATTATTTCAGCCACCACACACCGATCCACGAATTGATCAGAGGTTCCTTAAGTAGATTGCTATCCGGCAGTTTTAAATTCAATGACTTCATCCATTAAGTCGAGACCGGTTTTAGTATGGGTAATAAGCAGAAAAGATTTGTCTTTTAGTTGTTCAATCAGTCCTGAGATAAGTGCAGCTTCAGTTTTACTATCCAGTCCTTCGCCAGGTTCATCAAGAATCAGGCACTCAAAATCTCTAAGCAGAGCACGCGCAATTGCGATGCGTCTGGCCTGCCCCCCTGAAACCTTGATGCCCGTTTCCCCTACCCAGGTATCCAGCCCATCAGGTTGATGCTGAATAAAATCATCAAGCTGGGCCAAGCTACAAACCCGGTTTAATTCATCCTCGGTCGTATCGGGTTTAGCAAGCAAAAGGTTATTTCGAATTGTGGTATTGAATAGATGTACCTGCTGAGGCACCACGGCAATCCAGTTATGCAATTGCTCACTACGGTAATCAGTTATTGACCTTCCGCCAAAAGATATCTCACCTGACTGAGGTCCACGATAACGCAGTAACAGTTGAATCAAGCTGCTTTTTCCTGATCCCGTGGGTCCGACAATGGCCAATTTTTTTCCAGATAACAGCAGAAGATTAACATCCGATAAAACCTGCGTAGCATTTTCATGATATCGAAAAAACACATGATTAAACTGGATATCAAAGTGATCAGGAGTTTGTGCGTCGCAAGCTGGCTCTAACACGGGAGATACCCGATCAATCACGGAGAATAAGCGATTAGCTGCAGTCTGAATTTGGCCCATTAGACGGAATGCCTCAGGTAACGGCATGACTGATTCAAAAGCAGCAAGGGTAAATAACACCAGCATCGCGAGTTCAGCACCGCTTATCTCAGCATTAAGCGTTGATGGAATCGCGAGCAGCAGCACTAACCATTGCGCCAGGTTCATCATCAACAATAAACCGGACTGGGCCAACCCTGATACATAACCCATTTTTTTCTGTGCATCGATACTGCGTTGACTGGTTTCAGTTACCTGAGCATAGCTTTGTTCAAGCGCACCATACACAGTCAATTCAGCCATACCCTGTACTGCATCGACTATCTGGGTATTTAATAAGGCGGTTTGTTCGACTATAGATTGTCCCGATTTTTTTCCTAATTTGGCGATCATAAAAGGTAATAGCAAACCAGAGATTATTAACAGTAAAAGTAGTAGCAGGCCCAGCGTGAGATTATATCGGCTCATCACCCAACTGGTGACTAGAACACCAATTATTGCAACCGATACCGGGACTATAACCCTTATATACAGATTACTCAGGGTATCGATATCTGATCTGATCGTGCTTAGCAGGTCTCCGCTGCGAACATCCTCTAACGCAGAAGGAACTAATGGTTCTAAATGAGTGTAAAACCAGACTCGCAGGCCCGATAAAAACCTGAAGGTCGCCTCATGAGTGACCAGCCTTTCAGCATAGCGCCCAGCTGTACGAAAAATCGCTGCACCCCGAATGATTGCCGCTGGACTGTAATAGTTCATAGAAACGCCAGCCACACCCGCAATTGCCATGGAGGCTATAAACCAGCCCGAAACGGCCATCAGTGATATATTGGCTAACAGCGTTATAGTGGACAGGAAAATCCCCAATAAGACCCAGGCAATATAGGGCTTATATAATTTTATTAAACGCCACATAATTCTCATTACAGAACACCGTAGGCTGTTACCAGTTGCTGATACAGGCCAGCCTGTGAATTTAATTGTGTATGCGTCCCCTGCTGAATAACCTGGCCCTGGTCTAATACAATAATTCGATCAGCTTGTTGGATGGTATTCAAGCGATGTGCAATAGAAAGTACTGTGCGACCTTTTGTAAAACGCTGCAATGCCTGTTGTATAATAAACTCGCTATCCTTATCCAGATGCGCCGTAGGTTCGTCAAGTATCAGCAATCTAGGTTGGCGCAAAAATGCTCTGGAAAGTGCCAGCCGTTGTAGCTGCCCTCCAGATAAACCTTGCCCGCCATCACCAATGAGGGTGTCTAATCCAGCGGGTAGCTTTTCTACAAATTCGCGCGCACAGGATTGATCAAGGGCATCTAGTACAGCTGACTCATCGACATCATTCATGCCGAGAGTCATATTATCCAGCACTGATCCGTAAAACATGCGCGGGCGTTGTGGTATCCAGGCAATGTTTTGGCGCCAGGACTCAAGTTTAATCTGATCCAGATTCTGCTGATTGACCAGAATCTGCCCCTGCTCTAGCTGTAAAAAGCCAAGTAGCAGATTGACTAAGGTAGATTTACCACTGCCTGATGGCCCTACCAGAGCCACATGCTCTCCAGCAGGTATATCAAAACTAATGCCTTTAAGTGCAGGTCTTTCAGCGTAATTAAAACTAACATCACGAAAACTGATAGCGATCGATTTTTCGCTCAGCTCAATGGTTCTCTTAGCAGAATCTACTACCGAGGTTTGCAGAATTTGTATAATCCGCTCACTACTCGCAATAGCCTCCATGCGACCATGATAATGAGTGCCGAGGGAACGCAACGGTAGATAAAATTCTGGTGCCAATAGCAAAATAAAGAAACCGGATTCAAAGCCCATTTCACCGAATAACAAACGAAAACCAATCAACACAGCTACAATGGCTATAGAAACCGTGGCAAAAAATTCTAATGCTAAAGAAGATAGAAATGCCACCCGTAATACTTTCATGGTCGCTTCCCGATAGTCTTCGGAAATACGCTCAACTACCTGAGCTTCACGTTTACTGGCATTAAATAGTTTCAAGGTCGTCAAACCCTGGATAGTATCCAGAAAGTGACCACCAAGGCGAGCTAGTTGCTTCCATTGTTGCTGATTTAACTTCTCAGCCCCCTTTCCAATCAGTATCATAAAAAAGGGTATTAAAGGTGCTGTCAGAAACATAACAAGCCCAGACTTCCAGTCTATCGGGAAAACAAAAACAAGAATTGATAGAGGTATCCACAGTGCCAGCGACATAGCTGGCAGGTAACGTGCGTAATAATTTTCCAGTGCTTCCACCCCTTCGGTTAAGGTAGTACTGATTTCCCCGCTACGTTCTCCGGATAAATATGAGGGGCCAAGCTGCTGAATTTTTTTAAGTAACCGCTCACGAATATTTTGTTTGATAGCTGCGCTAGCAAGAAATGCAACTCGTTCAGTAAAATAACTCACTATCACTCTGGCAAGAATGATAGCGAGTATACCGGTAAGCCATATTTGAACATCATCCAGTGATTGCTGGTCAAACACTACAGCATTGACGATATGCGCCAGACACCAGGCCTGGGCGATAATAAGTAAACCGCCCAGGCTGCCTAAGGCAATAGCGTAGCGAAGTAAGCCACCTTGATGTTTTATTTTAGCTTTTAAAAACTCAACAGATTGCAGAGGCTGACTCACAAAACTACAATAAATGAATTATTGAATATGACCTGGCTCATCTTGTTTAAGATAAGCTACTTCTTCAGGACTTAAATCAACATCATCAAAACCACTGATCATCGGCATAATGTGCTCTTTAACAGAATGGCCTAAGGTCAACATATAAATATGCACCAAGACGAAAAGCACAATTGCAAAAGCAGCGGCTGTATGAATTATTGCAACGATCGATAATGAGAGGCCTGAAAAAAGGGGAGCCCAGTACCCGTACAACAGGTAAACAATTCCCGAAATCCAGATTGCTGGGAAAATCAAAATTTTCAGGACTAAATAAGCCAGAGCCTGCAATGGATTATGTTTTCGAAGATATAGCTTTCGATAAGGATGACGTTCCCCTTTAAAAACACCAAAACTATAAAACCTGATAACACTCCAAAGCCCATCTTTGGTAGGCAAATAATGCCTCCAGGCTCCCGTGGTAAACAGCCAGAATATGGCAAATGCCCATAACACTAAAAGTGCTAGCGCACTATAGGTATGCCAATTAACTTCAGAATAAAAACTCATCAAGTCATGAAACCCATGAATACCAAATCCAGTGAATAACAAAGTCATAATTAATGCCATTTGACACCAATGCCAAAACCGTTCGAAGCGAGTAAATATAAGTACTTTATGCTTAGCCATTATTATTTCCCCTTATTAATTAATTTACGTGTTAAAGCATGCCCAACAATAGCGATAATGCTAAGCAAAATGGCAATTACACCAATAGTATCCAGTATTGGGTTACTATCTCTTGCGGGTAAATAAACGCCTTTTATATCTTTTAAACGACTATCCTTGGAATGACAGCTACCACATCTAACTACATCTTCTTTTGGTGCAACCATATGAGTAATAGGCCAGAAAGATTGAGTTTGTATAAACCCGTATTCACCACTATAAGGCCGACCATTCTTTTCCATTCCTTTTTCTATGGCTTTTGAGAAATCAAAATTACCCCAGAAGGAAGTATCATCATTACCCCATAAATGCATATACACCAGAGTGTTATTACCTTTATCGTAAGGCTGGTTAGTTCTCATAACCTTGAATGGCCAGATTCGTGAATTTTTATCGCCCTCACTACCACCTATATGGTTAATATCTATAGGAGCAGTGGCTGGATCAAATTTTGTATCAGCCAACGTGTAGGTCATTTCTCCATTAAACCAGTAGAACTCTGGTACATAATTTTCACCATACACAAAATCTCCTTTAATCGACTTATAGGTATGTCGGTGCTCACCATTACCCTGAATATAGTTTTCTTCATTGTAGCCCAAACCATCTTTTAACTTACCTGCCGTACTCCAGTCCCAGTCAGTTTTAGTTGCTACACCACCACGCGCTATGGTGGGAATGTGACAGGTTTGGCAGGCGATTTTCTGTACATGATGATTCAGCTTAATGCCTGTCAGTTCACTTTTGTCATGTGGTTCATCACTATGGCAGGATTCACAGGTAGCCACATCGCGTCTCTCACCTGGCTTGCCGGTACCTTCTATATCTTTAGCAATCACATCATAACGACTGCCAGCCCAGATATGTTTTTTGGTGATATGGCATTGAGTACAGGCAAAATTCAATCCATTTTCATCCATATGAACATCCAGAGCTTTATCCGGATGAATTAAAGATGAATCCAGGTCACCATGTTTGACGCCATCACCACCGCCCCCGTAAAAATGGCAGCTACCACAGTTTTCTCTGTTAGGTAGTCCAACACTTTGAGCAACCTTACTCCACTTAATCTCTTCTAACCCTTCAAACATGATAGAACAGGCTGCATTACCCGTAGTTGTGGGCGTTTTGTAATAGCTACCGGTCTGGTCATGACAGACCACGCAATCTATATTTTCCTGTTTTGTAAAATCGAAGCTTTCATCTTTCCATCCGTACCCTGCGTGACACTGGGCACACATCCCTTCGTTACCACGTGCATTGGTACAGAAGTTATTAATTACATTTTTTTTACCCAGTTTCTGTCCAGTTCTGGGGTTGATGTATTCCCAGGTCTAGTGAACATTTTGCATAAACTGATGCCCAGCCTCGGTATGACACTCGAGGCAGGCTTGTGTAACTGCAGGCCCACTTTCGAATGGCCCTTTTAGCTCCTTGAATTTACTGTGATCGGCTGTTGAATTCGATTCATGCTGTGGCGGGGGCTTAGTCACTGCTCCAGCCTGATGATCATTATCATTTGTATTATCTGTCGTTATCGAAGCCTGAATCGAGCCATAAAAGAAAAGGCCAAAAAAAACAATACAGATATTCCTCTTAGTTAATTTCATTGTTATTCCTATTTTTTTTGCGGCTAAGTTAAACCCTGTATACAGCTGGTTTTAACTGTGCCTTTATTATTATCCAGGCAAGGCACTAATATTGATAAGTGCTTATGTACACCCAGACTCCAAAATTACCTACAACTATTAGCCCTGATATTTATTGAGCAGCAATGTAGAGCAGTGCTCAATTGTAAATTTCAGTACATCCAGCGAAGTAACTTTCGATAGCCTGACAGTTGGCGGTTATGAAAAATCATATAGCGAAGCTTTATCGACTCTCATTGAAGGAAATTGAGAAAGCAACTGAAACCACATGTGCCAGGGACGCCATCAAAAAACTGATCTGGCCAACCGCGAATTTTATAAGGAGATACCACTTAGCATTGTTTATATACATTAATAAAACCCTGCTTTTTTACATGGTTAATCAATCTTTAGTGCATAAATACCTTAACTTTTAATAAAACCCGTTAAATGTTACCGAGTTTTATAAACCTGAGCACCTCTAACGTGTATATTATTTCTCTGCGTATAAGAGGTGTCCCTGGTTGAATTAATCAGATTCTTCTTTATCCATGCAATGCTCTGATTCATACCACATTACATTGATGATTCCAAAAGATAGCGCCAGCATAACGCCCAGTATCCAGGTGAAATACCACATATGAAAAACTCCTTAAATGGGGAGAAGCTGTATCCAGCTTCTCCGGATTAAATTAATAGGCTGAGAAACGGTCATTCATTTCATCTACAGATAAACGTCCCCACATCTTGTAATAATTCCACACTGTATAACTCAAAACGATAGGCAGAAAGATTACCGTGGCCCAGAACATCACGGACAATGTCAAATGGCTAGAACTGGCATCCCAGATGGTGAAACTATGATCAGGATGAGTACTGGAAGGCATCACGAAGGGAAATAGAGAGACCCCTGCTGTCATGATGACACCGGTAATACCCAGTGAACTGCTAAAAAAACCTGCCCCAGGTCGATCAGCACGCGACATGAGAATCGTACCCAGCATGCCAAGAAAACCTAAGGCCGGAAAAGCCATAGTCACTGGGTATGTTTTATAGTTGTTCAACCAGGCTCCACTGCTAATTTCAACGGTTTTCGCCAGAGGATTAGGTAAGGCATCTAACGCAGGTTGCGAAATGATCTTATAACCATCTATCCCCATCACCAACCAAACGCCAGCTGCAGCAAAAGCAAGTATGGCTACTATTCCGGTATAAGTAATCCACGTTTTTATACGCTCGGAGATCTCACCACTGGTACGCATCTGAATCCACATGCCACCATGCATGGTAAGTAAAGAAAAACTCAACACCCCTGCAACCAGAGCAAATGGATTTAACAAGGCCCAAAAGGAACCCGTATAGAAGGGGCGGAGCAATTCATCCAGATAAAATGGAACACCCAGAATCAGGTTGCCAAATGCAACACCAAAAACTAAGGAAGGAACCGCACCACCCGCAAACAGCCCCCAGTCCCAGGCTTTACGCCAGCGTTCATCACCGAGCTTACTACGATAATCAAATCCTACCGGGCGAAAGAACAACGCGAATAACACCAATAACATGGCGAAGTAAAAGCCTGAGAACGCCGCGGCATAAACCGCAGGCCATGCCGCAAAGATAGCGCCACCAGCGGTAATTAACCAAACCTGATTACCATCCCAATGAGGGCCAACGGTATTGATCATAACACGACGTTCATCATCGGTTTTACCTACAAAAGGCAGCAGATTACCTACTCCCATATCCATACCGTCGGTAATTGCAAAGCCTATCAACAACACGCCAACAAATAACCACCAGATCATTTTTAATATTTCGTAATCAAAAATCATGACATTATCTCCTTAGGCGTGAGCTGGTTGATCTGCTTTGACAGATGCTTGTTCAAGACAGTAGCGTCCAGTCCCCAAAGAACTCGGTCCCTTTCTCGCAAAGTGGAACATTAGCCACATCTCTATTACTAACAGGAAGGTGTAAAAGGTAACAAAGCCAGCAATGCTGATCATCAAATCAGTAGCGGTCAGGCTAGAAGTGGCAAGAAAAGTTGGCAGTACCTCACCAATTGCCCAGGGTTGTCTACCTGATTCAGCGATGAACCAACCCGTTTCTATAGCAATCCATGGCAATGGAATACTGTACAGGGCTATTCTTAACAACCAACGTTTTTGCTCAATAACGCGCCTGGCGTTGTAATAAAAGGCGAGCACAAAGATAAGTAGCATGGCAAACCCTGCGGCCACCATGATACGGAAGGTCCAGAACAATGGTGCAACCTGGGGTATACTGGCTTTAGCCGCCAGCTTGATCTGTTCTTCAGTCGCATCAACCACATCTGGCGTATAAGCCTTAAGCAACAAACCGTATCCAAGGTCGCCCTTATACTTCTCAAAGTTTCTTATATTTTCCTCAGTTTCATTACCATTACGCAATTTAACCAGATATTCATAGGCGACTTTACCTCGACGAACTCTCTCTTCATTCATCTTGACAATATCTTTCAAACCGGTAACTTCTTCATCAACGGAACGTGTTGCAATCAAACCCATGACCCAGGGAATTTTGACTGCAGCGTCTGTTTTCTGAGATGCCTGGTCTGGTAAACCAAATAGTGTAAAACCAGCAGGCGCTTCGTGTGTTTCCCACTCTGATTCAATCGCTGCCAGTTTTACTCTTTGCACATCACCCAGTTCATAACCAGATTCATCACCCAACACTATAACCGAGCAGATCGAAGCCAGGCCAAATCCCGCAGCGATTGCAAAGGATCTTTTCGCAAAAGCGATATCACGCCCTTTCAACAGATAGTATGAAGAAATACCCAATACAAACATGGCCCCTGCAACGTAACCGGCACTTGCAGTATGAATAAATTTAACCTGTGCGACTGGATTGAATAAAACATCCGCAAAACTCGTCATTTCCATACGCATGGTTTGATAATTGAATTCTGAGCCCACTGGATTTTGCATCCAGCCATTCGCAACCAATATCCATAAAGCTGATAAATTAGTACCGAGAGCTGTCAAAAAGGTTACTAGCAGATGCTGACGTTTTGATAAGCGTTCCCAGCCTAGAAAAAACATTCCTATAAAGGTCGATTCGAGGAAAAAAGCCATCAACCCTTCGATAGCAAGTGGCGCACCAAACACGTCACCGACATAGTGCGAGTAATAAGCCCAGTTGGTACCGAACTCAAACTCCATGGTTAATCCGGTAGTAACACCAAGGGCAAAGTTGATACCAAACAACTTACCCCAAAATTTGGTCATGTCGCGGTATATTTCTTTCCCGGTCATTACATATACCGACTCCATAATAACCAGTATCCAGGTCATACCCAGAGTCAACGGAACAAACAAAAAATGATACAACGCGGTAACTGCAAACTGCCATCGCGACAGTTCAATCATGGCTGGATCTAACATTTTAACAAACTCCCAAATTAAAAAAAATCTTTACACCCTTAGCCTAACTCTATTTCTACTTTCTATTTTTAGATTGATAGATATAGACCTAATTATCAATGCGACAAAATGCCGCTCCTGATAATTAGAAGTTTAAACAGGTAGATGGACATGCGGTTGAGCCTGTGCTAATGGAAGGCCTTCGATGATTCGTTTTACTGCATACGAAGGGTCTGTCTCTGAGGTCGCTATTACCTTAACACCACGAGAATTCAACTTTCTAATAAAGCCTTCTCCACAGCTACCAGTTATTAGCACATCCAGATCATCTAACGGGTGAGGACCACCGGAGAATTCATGCATAGATTGATCTTTTGGCAAATCGATACGTTGACTTTCATACCACTCACCTTGAGGTGATTCCGAAAAAACCAGAAAGCGCCTGCTCTTACCAGCATGCCCAGTTATAGTCTTAAAATTTTGACTTGTGACACCAATTTTCATACTTAGACCCCTTTAATTATTAATCACTCAATTAAGCAGCAATTTCTTTTTTTACTAAACTTTTTACCCACAATCCCATCGTATCGTTTGCTAGTGCCATAGGTGCTTCCATAAATGTAACAATTAGTTTATCCACGGTTTCAGCTATACCTATAGAGCGCGGTCTGACCGCAAGCATTTCAGATTTTGGCAATTGTGTGCCAAAGCAAAATACAATATTTCTGGCATCAATTATTTCTTCATTAACATACCCATCAGGTAAGCCTTTTGTGTGACTAAAATGATCAAATTCAGCTATAAATCTCGTCACTTTATGATCATCAATCAATTTCTTAAAATAATTAATTACTTCCTGCGCAGATTTATATTCGGTTTCAGATTTATCGACTTCTAGCTTAAATATTGGAAATTTTTCCTGTAATAAGATTTGTTTCATTTTTACTCTCGGGTGATAAATAAATATTTAATCGTCTTGCTTACAAATATTGCCAAGTTTCGCAGCTTTTACAGTTTTGACTAATAACACACAAACCAGAACTGATAGAAATATCAGCAGACTGAGTCCTAGATACCCGTAAAATATCTGACCTGTAATATGAGACATAACCATACTGGAAATACTTATTGCCGCTAAGGGGAAGGAATAAGCCCACCATGACATGAAAAATGGCAACCCGATAAAGCGCGGCCATTGACTAAACAAAAGCAGTGTCAGGAATAATGCAAAGTTGTATAACAGCAATGCAAAAGCATCCAGGGTACCTGTTAATTTAATATATGACAGGAACCCAACTGCTGGCGGCGCAATTAAGATAAATAAAGTAGGTATCAGTTTTTGTGGCATTGGTTGATGGAATATCACCCGATTAAAAACAATCACCAGTAGAATAATCCAGAAAAAGAATCCTACACTGAAGAAAAACCAGGAAATATCTGCATAGCCCAAAGGGACACCAGCTAATGGAATCACAACATTTCCTACTGCAGGTATAAACCAGGCTGGATTCATATGATGAATTTCATATCTCTCATGATGTAACCAACTATTTACAACGTGGAGAGTGATAATCAAATGCAAACATGTTCCGATGGTCCAGAACACCAGACTGACCTGATGCGCTATTTGTAAAAACGCAATTGCAAACAGCAAAAGACTTATAGAAATTGTGGGTATGAAATTAATTTTTACAGGGTTAGACCACTCTTTAATCAGCGACTGTTTAAAGTAAATAGCCTTAAATGTATACATACCACTCAGCACCATAAAAATTATGAGCGTAAGCAACAATAAAATGTTATATATAACATTGCTAAACTGAAAAACTTCGCAAGCCTTTTCCCAGCCAATACTCAGGCCGGCCATTCCCATCACCATAGCAAAGAAAGAAATAGGCATGTGTTGCAAACGGTTTTCAGTTTTCATATTCACATCAATCTGGAAGATAAATCCATACTAGGTAGTTCCAACATTGTGAGCATTGAAATTTTTCAATAGGGTTGAAATAAGATGTTTTTTTTAATCGAGAGTTTTTAAAATTGAAGACTACACATATAGAAAATGCATGGCGTGGTGCTGAACGTTGCAAACATTGCGCAATCCGACACCTGGTATTGTTCGCCGACCTTCAACAAGAGGATTTCGATCGAATTCATCACCCGATAGATGATTTTGAATACCCTCCAGGAACACAAATCTATCGGCAGGGTGAAGAAAACTCCTTCGTCTATACCATTAGATCTGGTCTGGTAAAACTGGTACAACATCTTCCGGATGGAAACCGAAGAATCGTCAGAATACTCAGTCAGGGTGACCTTGCAGGTCTGGAAAGTCTGAGCGGCCAGCCTTCAGACCATGAGGCAGTAACTATGGATCATGCCAGCGTCTGCCGTATCCCGCGCTCAATTATTGAATCATTACGCCGAGACACACCAAGATTACACAACACTCTATTGCTGCGCTGGCAACAGGCTTTAAGCGGGGCAAATAACTGGATAACTCGTTTATCTACCGGCAATGCAACCACACGAGTGGCTCGCCTGTTATTATTGCTGGATGAAAAATCAAACGATGAAAGTTTTTTTCTCCCCACTCGTGAAGATATGGGGGCGATGCTGGGTATTACCACGGAAAGCGCCAGTAAGGTGACTGCAGATTTCAAGCGCAAAGGCTGGTTAAAACCCCTGCAACAAAACCGCGCCTGGGTGGATACCGAAGCTTTGCAAGAAGAATTTGAATAGAAATATAAAACTTTTTATTTCGTTTTTTTGACTTCCTGACTGAGTTCTTTATGAGCCTTATCAGCATTGGCTCTTTGCTCATCTGCCCGATTATCCTGAACAGTTGGGGCACTAGAACAGCCCATCAAAAGCATGATCACTATGCTGCTGCTTAATATTTTTCCTGCTAACCTTCGCTGCATAACATTCTCCAGAAATATTTATTCTTGCTGATACCTACCATCACCACTGACAAGTATAACTGTATTTTATGATCAGAGTTTTAAGCTGGGATATGTGTCCTGTGATTGCTGCAGACCCACTACAGGCTATCACCCTGCAGGGTGTGATTTTCCAACGCCAGACTTTGTTTGCTTTGATCCTGGTAGATTTTTTACCGATTTCGGTATCGATTGTTTTACATTAAAATCAGCCAGTCGGAAATCTGCGCGGGCATATTCCGGCAAGTTCTCTGATCCGACCCGGCTATGGCGATAGTACTCGGCCTGGTCCTGCTGATACATTGGAAATTAGGCGAAATAGTCGATTCTTCCATTCGCTAAGACAATACTTGCCTGTTGCATAGCAGCCATACTGGCATTTGACGAGTCTTGTGCAATGGATTGCTCACTATTAGCTCCACTCTGGCTATCACCTGAAGCATTCTGGTTGGATGATGAATCACGGTGTGAAACATTCACATCAACATTACTATAACCCGCGTCCTGCAATATTTCACGTAACCTTAAACTCGAACTTTCTACCAGATCTCGGGTTTGTGCATGCTGGGTATGAATGACTACGTGAGCAGAATCATCTTTAATATGAATTTGAATATCCAGCTTACCTAAATGAGGCGGATCAATGCGAATTTCAGCATTGTTCAGCTTTTGATTAATCAGGAAAGAAACCCGCTCACCTAATGCGTCACCCCATTGCTGACTATTTGCTGAAGCCGAAATGGAGTGTAAATGCGCTGGCATTACCTGTGATGCGGAGTTTGGAGTTTGAGAAATTTGCGTAGCTACGCTAGCCTGTATGGGATTAGCGCCATTCTCCACCGTTTTAATAGTCACAGTATCTGTAGCAGTCAGCTGTTGCCTGATATTAACAACCTCAGCCGAATTTTTAGCGTTTTCTCGGTTTATCAACGATTTGGAGTCGATATCAGATTCATCAGGCCCAATATCTGATAAAGAATCTGATTCTGCAGCTGTTTGCCCGGCGTTTATTTGAGCCACTGCAGAGATTTGCGGCGTCAGGGTGGATAACGATTGCCGCCCAGGAGGCAAAGCATCTCCTTTAGGATTAGTTACTGGAATCAGCATAGCTGGTGCAAGCGGATTTATACCGGCAGAATCTACACTGACATTCTCTATCAATGAGATAACATCTTCTTCATCCTGATCTGTATCCTTAACCATCAATTTAACTGGCGAGCCAGTCTCTGTCTGTTCGCTGAAATGAGACTTTAAAAACTGCATCCACTGTGCCGACAGGCTATCGTCCAGCACTGTTTCCATATCATCATCAAACTCACCTATCATAGTCATAAGCTCTTTATTATCAATAACCTGGCCATCTTCATCTGAAACAAGCTGGATCAGATTCTGGCTCAACATGCTAAAGAAATCCTTTTCTGACAGGCTGATCTGTTCACCATCAGCGGTGGAAACCTGAATATTCATTTGACCACCCAACGATGCATTTGCTGGCATATCGCTAATTAACAATGCGGATTGCATAGAAGTATTTGATATAGTCATCGTTTAAACCCTTCTGTTCTATGTTTATGCGGACTGATGAGCCTGCCTATGACTGTTATATGCAGATTGCATGCCAGACGTTATGGTTTTGGAAAAAATTTGACATCGGCGCACAAAATCCATTCCTTAAGTTATTTTCAATAGAAAGTTGCAAAAATTATGCTAAAAACAAAATGTTAAATTGGTAGTCGCAAAACCGGCAACCAGATAATATTAAATGGCGAAGATACGATGCCCGGGCTGATCAGATGAACAACCCGCAACTATAGGGAGATGACAAGGTTTGGCTACACAGCAGGATTTAATGATAACCTCTAATCAAAACAGGTTTACTGATCTTTGGTCGCGGAATCTTATTCAAGGTGCGCCCAACAAGGGTCCACAAATTTATCAAATGTTAATTGATGCTTATAACGAAAAGCAACGCGTTTATCATACCCAGCAACATATCGAAGATTGCCTGACGCTTTTCGACGAAATAAAAAGCTATCTGCAAAATGCCGACTCAGTCGAACTTGCTATCTGGTTCCATGACGTCATCTACCAGATCAATTCCAGGGATAACGAGGAACTAAGCGCCGATTTATTCATGAATATTAGTGAAGGTGCTTTACAGGCTGCAACGCGCCATCAGGTTTACCAGCATATCATTGCCACCCTGCACAATGGATCCGAAATGCTTGAGCACGATACACGCTACATGGTAGATATAGATTTATCCAGCTTTGGATTGCCCTGGGATAGATTCATCCAGAATAGTCGCGAGGTACGCCAGGAAATGAGTCATATCCCGGACGAAGAATTTTATCCCAGACAGTGCGCCTTCCAGCAATCACTGCTAAAACATGGTCGCTTTTATCAAACTGATTATTTTTTTAAGAACTACGAGCAAAGCGCACTCAATAATATTGCCGATTACTTTGTTCATCTGAGGAAAAAAACGGGTATTATTTGCGATATTGAATAGTGCTTAGGATTTTCTCAACGCATTGCGCAGTGAGATTTCATCCATAAATCGCTGTTCCTTCTTTTGTTCCTGCTTTTCTTCATCTATCTGTAAACGATCCACCATTTTATGGATTGCATCTGAACGAGAATGTGTCAGCTTCCATTTCTGACGTTTGATTTCAACCTCTCGTTCGGCCATAGCAACAACATGCTGTTGCTGTTTTATGGTTTCATCCAGTTGATGTAAAAATCGGTTAAATTCCTGCAACTGGACCGCTGAATAACAGGTAGCGACTCCCTGATTATGACGTTCGGCATACTCCTTCTGATAATCAAAAAGTTGATTCAAACGATTAATCTGTTGCTGTAGCTGTTGTTGACTAAAGGCAACCGACTGCAAGGCCATTTGCTCATTTTTTTCAACATGATCGACTACTGGAGCAAGTTTTTTAGTTCGTGTCATTCAACTACCTTATACATTACCTGCCATCTAACCGGCTTGATGGGTATTGGTTGATTGCTGCACAGGTTTTTTAAACCGTTCAACCAACTGCTGTAACTGAGTATAGCTCTGACTGAGAGGAACCGCCTCACTCATATCCTGTGCCAGAAAGCGCATCAGTTCAGGTTGCATCTTAATGGCCTGATCAATTTCAGGATCACTACCAGTCTGGTAGGCACCTACATTGATTAAATCACGGTTTTGCTGATACAGACTGTAGTTGCGTCTGAAAAATTGCACCATCTGCTGCTTATCTTTATCCATAATTACCGGGGCCAGTCGACTGATGGATGCTTCAACGTCTATCGCCGGGTATTGTCCAGATTCAGCAAGCTGACGAGATAATACGATATGCCCATCAAGAATGGCTCTGGCAGCATCTGCGATAGGGTCATTATGATCATCGCCTTCAACCAGTACGGTATAAAATGCGGTGATAGATCCCCCTCGATAATCACCGTTGCCTGCGCGTTCAACCAACTGGGGTAAACGCGCAAAAACTGAAGGTGGATAGCCTTTGGTAGCAGGTGGCTCACCAATCGCCAGACTAATTTCACGTTGTGCCTGGGCAAAACGGGTGAGAGAGTCCATTAGCAATAGAACATTCTTGCCCTGATCGCGAAAGTATTCAGCAATACTGGTTGCCTGCATCGCACCATGGATACGCATTAAGGGTGATGAATCGGCAGGTGCTGCTACCACCACTGATTTCTTAAGCCCTTCTTCACCGAGGATCTCCTGCACAAATTCACGAACCTCACGCCCCCTTTCCCCGATCAGGCCAACTACCACAATGTCGGCTTCGGTGTATTTTGTCATCATGCCCAGCAGCACAGATTTACCAACCCCACTACCAGCAAATAACCCCATACGTTGTCCACGACCTATAGCTGCCATGGTGTTGATTGCACGCACGCCCACATCCAGTGATTCGCGGATAGGTGTACGACTTAAAGGGTTGATTTCACGGCCTTCTAAAGGCATGTGCTGGCGTGTTTTTAGCGGTCCTTTTGAATCTAGAGGGCGGCCTCGACCATCGATTACCCGTCCTAGCAATTCAATACCAACATTCACTGCCGAAGAATGGCTGGTGGGTATCACACGTGAATTAGGTACCAGACCGCGAATATCACTGGTGGGCATCAAATAAAGTTTTTCGCCAGAAAACCCAACCACTTCGGTTTCAACCCTTTGTCCACTTGGCGTCACCACATCACAACGTGCACCTATCGGTGCCTGACAGCCCATAGCTTCCAGAGTCAACCCCACCATGCGTGTGAGCACACCTTCAACATGAGGTACACCACAGTTGCTGCCACAATTTTCAGCGGTGCGTTGCAGTGACTTTATCCAGCTAGCGCGAGCACGATCAATCAGAGGATGTTGTTGCATCTTTATCCTCCTGCCGTTCACCACCCAGTACCGAAGCCGCCAACGATTGCAGACGATTCTCCAGTGTGGCATTGATCACCGATTTATCTGCTGTGATTTCACAGCCTCCTCGGCTGATCATACGATTTTCCAGTATTTTCCAGCTTTGCTCTTCTTCATTCTCATCCAGCTGTAAGATTTTACGTACCAGAGCGGCATCTTCAGGGTGTAGAGAGATTTTTATCTTACGGGAGCTGGCAGGCAGCAACTGGATAGATTCGCGGATGACACCGATGATTTCGCCCGGCTCAGCTCGAATTTCTCGTTTTACCAGCTGTTGCGCCAAAGTCACAGCTAATATCGATAGTTGCTGTTCAACTTCTTCATTCAGTGATTGCAATGGGGATTCAAAAAAATTAATCAGACTCAGTAAGCGTTGTTGGAGTTGAGTATTTTCCTGCTCGGCTTTTTTCAGTCCTGCCTGATAGCCTTCTTCCTCAGCCTGTTGATGCCAGCGCTCGATTTCTTCGGCGGTTGGGATATTAGTATCTTCTGAATCTGGATCAGGCTGGGGTTTGTTTTCGTCACGAAAAACCTGAGAAGATTCTGAATCGACCGATGGTAAATGCCACTTTTCTACCGGCATTTCTGAAATATTGCGAAATTTGCCGTTATTGGTAGACATACGAATCGCCTGAAATTAGATCGACATTAAGGTTAAACCATTTCTTCACCAGCACCACCCAGATTCAGCTCTCCTGATTCTTCCAGACCACGAGCAATAGTAAGAATTTCTTTCTGGGCCGCTTCCACTTCACTCAGTCTAACAGGTCCTTTAGCTTCCATATCTTCAATCAGCATTTCAGCCGCACGTGAGGACATATTTTTGAGGAATTTCTGCTGGAATTCTTCATCCACGCCTTTCAATGCCAGAGTCAGTAGATCGGTAGAGACCTCGCGCAGCAGGGTTTGAATACCCCTGTCATCAACATCACGCAGATTATCGAATACAAACATCAGATCCTGTATGCGAGTGGCAAGATCTTCATTTTCTACACGGACCTGATCCATCATTACGCCCTCAATTGATGAGTCGATAAAATTCAGGATATCAGCCGCCGTTTTTTCACCACCAACCATGGATGACTTAACGTTATCATTGTCAGTGAAATATTTTTCCATAATCGAATCCAGTTCCTTAACCGCCGCAGGCTGAACCCCCTCCAGGGTTGCAATACGCATCAGGATCCCAGCACGGGTATTTTCTGGCAGATTGCTTAATACCGATGCAGCGCTATCCGGCTCAAGATAAGATAATACGATAGCGATAATCTGTGGGTGTTCAAGACGAATGATTTCAGCAATCGATTTAGGATCCATCCACTTCAGTGCTTCCAGGCCATTACTACCGCTCCCCATCAGGATACGGTCAATCACATTGCCCGCTTTATCACCCAAAGCCTTTTCCAGCATGCCACGGATGTAGGTATCGTTACCTATGCCTAGAGCGGTCTGAGTTTCCAGTTGTTCCAGGAAATCGTCAATAACGTACTCAACCATTGGTCGGGATATATTCTGAACTCCCGACATAGCAGCACCAACCACCTGAACCTGTTTGGGATTCATGTGTTGCAGGATTTGCGCTGCAACATCTTCACCCAACGTCAACAATAGTAAGGCAGCCTTATCCAGCCCTGACATTTTGGGTATTGTAACTTCAGTTGCCATGATTCATTCTATTATTCATTAGAAATCCAGTTATTCACCACATTAGCCACCCTGGCCGGGTCATCCATCACCAAAGTTTTTGCCATACTGACCTTTTGTTCATGTGTTGCATCGCTACGACGTATCATCGCAGCGGTATTCTCGGACTCATTACCCAATTGCATTCCAGATCCCGATATAGATCTGGGGCCAGCTAATTCACCACCATAGTCAGCACCACCCCGACCAGATGATCTATCTGAACCACCTTCTTCATTATCGCCACCCTGTTCAGCCTCGACGCGACCCAGGCTCAGCGATCTGAGAAATGGCCGACCAAATACCAGATAAACAATCAGCAATCCTATAGCTCCTAAAATCTGTTTAGCAAGCGTGACAATCCAGCTTTCATTGAGCAGGCTTCTCCACGCTGGAACCTCTTCTAGTTTGACCTCGATAGGTACAAAAGGTTGATTAATGACACTAACGGTGTCTCCACGATTCTGATTGAAACCGATGGTTTCTTTCACCAGACTTTCAAACCTGGCTATGTCTTCATCGGTGTAAGCTGTTTTTTCAGTGGTACCGTCATCTTTCAAGGTGGTTTTCGAGTCAATCAATACCGCTACCGACAGGCGTTGAATACTGCCCGAAGGATTACGTGTATGACTGATCATTCGATCAACCTCAAAATTACGTGTAGCACTTCGATTCTGCGTAGCGGGCAATTGGCTGCTGGTATCTGCAGCTTGCGTAGCATTCGGATCGAGGGTTCCTAAGCCAGGAGGCTGATTACTGAGAGCCCCCGGAATCCCCTGCGCTGCGGCCAGATCGCGCATTTCCTGTTCATTGACTTGTTCGCTACGAATCACACTACGCTCGGGATCATAGGCTTCACGGGTAGATTCAATCTGAGAGAAATCCAGCGAGGCTGATACCTGAGCATTCACCTTACCGTCACCAATAATGGGTTGCAACAACTGTATGATGCGCTCGGCATAGCTATCTTCCAGTTTTCGGGTGTATTCGAATTGCTTACTGGTTTGCGCCATATCACTGTTTTCATCGGCGGTTAGTAAGCGACCGAACTGATCTACCACAGTGACCTGGGCTATATCCATCATGGGGATACTGGCCGCCACCATATGCACGATGGCATCCACCTGCCCCTGATTCAGGCGTCGACCTGAATAAAGTTTGGTGACTACTGAGGCACTGGGTTTAGTGCGATTGCGGATAAATATGGATTGTTTGGGTAAAGCCAGATGAACTCTGGCCTGCTCAACACTACGAATAGATTCAATGGAACGTGCAAGCTCGGTTTCCAAAGCATGATTGTAGCGCGCAGACTCGATGAATTGACTGGTACCAAGTCCCTGATCCTGCTGTAGCATTTCCAGACCTTTGGTGGTTCCCTGAGGCAAGCCAACAGCAGCCAATTTCAAACGCGCTTCGGCGAGCTTACTTTGAGGCACTATGATACTGCCGCCATTTTCAATCTTATACTCAATCTGATTGGCAGTGAGCACATTGGCAATCTCAGATGCATCCTGGCCGGATACATTACTATATAAAGGCGCATAATTAGGTTCGAAAGACCATAACACCACCACGGTACCAATCGCCACGGCCATGGCTAGACCAATCAGCCGTCCAAAATGACGAACCACATGGGACTGCATGAAGTTATCGATCGGATTATTGCCAGATCTTCCCATTGTAGTACCAGATTGCGCTAGCATCTGCTTGTCTGTAGTTGCATCAGCCATTGTTCATTACACCTTTCATCTTACACTGGCATATTCATAACGTCTTGATAAGCAGTCAGTAACTTATTCCGAACCTCGGTCAAAGCCTGAAACGAGACACTGGATTTTTGCATTGCTATCATGACTTCAGCCAGATCCACATTGGGATCGCCACGCTCCAGTGCTCTGCTCAGCTCTGCAGCTTTCATCTGCCCTTCATTAACCTGATCTATCGCTTTTTGCATCATGTCAGCGAAACTGCCCGTACCATCGGTAACGGGAGTCGCTTCCTGCATTGGTTTGTTGCTAGCCAATGCCTCGATGGATCGCATTTGGTTCAATACCATATTAATATTGTTATTCATGGTGTCTATCCATTGTCAACTTCTTGACGCAATTTTCAAAGTTACTCATTCACAACAGCGCCTGACCAGGCCCTTTCATCTGTTTTTTGACTCTTTTCAGTAAAAGCTGCTGTTGACTGGCTCATGTATTCTGACTTTGCAACTATCAGGCCAAACAGCCAGGATATTGATAAACGAAGGAGGGGCTGCGACTATAAAGCTTAATTTAGTCTTGAAGTATATGAGTTGGAGAATGTAACCGGATTACGCCTTTCAGGCGTGGCACATGAGTTGAAATCTAGTGCCAGACAATATTGGTAAGGCGGAATAGCGGGCTATTCCAGGGAGTTACAAAGCTTCCGCGTCCTGCTCACGCCCCTTACCTATGTCCCTATAGGCAAGGCTTCCGCGTCCTGCTCACGCCCCTTACCTATGTCCCTATAGGCAACACAGAGATACACCACTGCAAACGTGCAATTCAGCTCGTAGCGGCATTCACCTGTTGGATTTTCAGCATGGATGCTGTTATTTCGCGAATGTATGGACGCCTACATGGACGTAGGTGGTAGAGCGAAGCAGGAAGCCAGAGCCGATGCATAGGAGCGTGAAAAGACAAATAAATGGTAATGGTTTACGAAACAGTGGGTTACCCTCTAACGTGAGCGGTCAACTGCGGAATCCAGGTTCAAAACCCTGCACTGGAAGAAAATACTCAGCGTTCCTGAACCTCAACCGCGTTGCCGTCAGGGTCGCGGAAAAATATGGCTCTACGACCCGATTTACTATGCGTGTAATCAATGTAATATTTTTCCAGACGTTCGATGAGAGCATTCATATCGCTGGTAATCAAACACACATGTCGGTCTCGACCACCGTGTTCAGGGCGATCTTCTACCGGGTCGGGGTTGCTGAGTTTAAGACAATGTATCGCCTGCTGCCCCACCTTAAACCAGAGCCCTTCAAAAACCATTTCAGGTCGTGAGGTGTCTTCTTCCAGCCCCAGGACCTTGTTATAAAAGTGACGACTTTTCTCAAGGTCAGAAATAATCACACTGTGGTGATCAATGCCGGAAAAATGCCCGCAAAAAGGTAATTCTGATGTCGCCATATGTCCTCTGTGATCATGCTGCGCTTATCGCTATAATACCCGCCTCTATACATCATGCCCAGACTATGAATCCAGATTTATTGAAGTTAAACCCCTATCCATTTGAAAAACTTGCGCAACTTAAGGGCCAGGTTATGCCTCCCGAGCATCTGGATCATATCTCCCTTTCCATCGGCGAACCCAAACATGCGGCACCTCATATCGCGGTAGAGCAACTGATCACTCACACTCACCTGTTATCCAATTACCCGACCACTCGTGGTAGTGATGCGCTGCGTGAAGCTATAGCTGGATGGTTAAATCGTCGATATCAATTGAAAACCTATATTGATAGTGCAACCCAGGTAATTCCTGTTAACGGCACACGCGAAGCCCTGTTTGCATTCGCCCAGTGCGTAGTAGACCGCTCACAACACAACGCGCTGGTGATGATGCCTAACCCGTTTTACCAGATATACGAAGGTGCTGCACTACTGGCCGGGGCTACTCCGGTATTTATGAATTGCACCGAAGAAAATAACTTTCTGCCTGATCTGGATGCCATTAGCGACCAGCAGTGGCAAGATTGCCAGCTAATCTATATCTGTAACCCTGGTAACCCGACTGGAGCCGTGATGCCAGTTGAGTACCTGCAGAAACTCATCAAACTGGCACATCAACATGATTTCATCATTGCCAGCGATGAATGCTATTCAGAGATCTATTTTGACGAAAATATGGCTCCTCCAGGCCTGCTGGCAGCCGCTGCTGCCATGGGGATAGATGATTACCAGCACTGCGTGGTTTTCCATAGCCTCTCCAAACGGTCTAACCTGCCCGGTATGCGTTCAGGTTTTGTGGCTGGTGATACCAGCATTCTCAAACAGTTTTTACTCTATCGAACCTATCATGGTTGCGCGATGCCACCTATGACGCAATCTGCCAGTATCAGTGCATGGAATGATGAACTGCATGTAATTGAAAACCGTAATCTGTATCGATTAAAATTTGACGCCGTCATCGAGTTACTTTCTGGTAAAATGCCGCTGCTTCGTCCAGATGCAGGGTTTTATCTTTGGGCCAAAACCCCTATCCCAGATACAGATTTTGCTCAACAGCTGTATGCTCAGCAAAATATCACAGTATTACCGGGACAATACCTGTCACGCACTGTAGATGGGTTTAACCCTGGAAGCAACTATGTGCGCATGGCCCTAGTTGCCCCGCTTGACGAATGCCGCGATGCTGCAATAAGAATTGGGGAATTTTATTCAACACTCGAATAAAAACCGCAGCGTACAAACTAATTGAAAGACAATGTAGATCTGGCGCTAAGCATTAGCACCACTCACATTATTAACGTATAAATATTCGAACAACATAAACTTAGGAGACATCAATGTCCGACATTCAGGCCATTATTGAACAAGCTTTTGATCGCCGTGCTGACATAACACCACATAACGTAGAACCCCTGGTAAAAGATGCCGTCTACAAAGCCATCGATTTACTTGATACTGGCAAAGCGCGTGTAGCTGAGCCAGTTGAAGGTGGCTGGCAGGTGAATGAATGGCTGAAAAAAGCGGTATTGCTGTCATTCCGCATTGAAGATAACCAGGTTATGAAGGGTGGCTTTAACAATTATTACGACAAGGTACAGTCCAAATTCAGCGATATGAATTCAACTGATTTCCGCGAAAGTGGTGTTCGTGTAGTGCCACCTGCAACCGCTCGTAAGGGTGCTTTTATAGCTCCTGGTGTTGTGCTAATGCCTTCCTACGTCAATATTGGGGCCTATGTGGATAGTGGTACCATGGTCGATACCTGGGCCACCGTTGGCTCCTGTGCTCAGATTGGTAAGAATGTCCATCTATCCGGTGGTGTTGGCATTGGTGGTGTGCTGGAGCCATTACAGGCATCACCTACCATCATCGAAGATAACTGCTTCATCGGTGCTCGTTCTGAAGTAGTAGAAGGTGTTATTGTGGAGAAAAACTCTGTCATCTCCATGGGTGTATATATTGGCCAGAGCACCAAGATCTATAATCGTGAGACTGATGAAGTCACCTATGGTCGTATTCCTGCTGGTTCGGTTGTGGTTTCAGGCAACCTGCCTTCGGACAATAGGAAGTACAGCCTTTACTGTGCAGTCATCGTGAAACAGGTTGATGAAAAGACCCGTTCTAAAGTGGGCATCAACGAACTGCTTCGAGACATCAAATAATGTCGCAAAAGATGCCCATAATGTATGGCATCGCCAACTGTGACACGATCAAGAAAGCCCGTCATTGGATGTCTCAAAACGAAATTGATTACCAGTTTCACGACTATAAAAAGCTGGGTACCGATGAGGATCAGCTCAAAAGCTGGATCGCTGAATTCGGCTGGGAAAAGATAATCAATAAGCGCGGCACCAGTTGGCGCAAACTGGATGAGTCTATGCGTAACAGCATGGACGATTCCAGTGCTTTGGCCGTGATGCAGGAAAACCCATCGATCATCAAACGGCCTTTACTTGAAACAGGCCAGTGTCGCATTCTGGGTTTTAACGAAGCTGAATATGCAAAGGTTTTACTCTCATCATGACCTCTAATACTGTTGAGCTAGCGATACAGCTACTGTCGATTGATTCGGTAACCCCTGACGATAAAGGCTGCCAGCAGATACTCAGTGATCGACTGGAAAAAATTGGTTTTAACTGTGAAATCATGCAGTTTGGTGAAGTAACTAACCTTTGGGCTCGCCGTGGTCAAAAGGGGCCCGTTCTGGCCTTTGCAGGACATACCGATGTAGTGCCGACCGGCCCTCTTGATAAATGGCATAGTGACCCGTTTAACCCTGAAATCAGGGATGGTTATTTATATGCTCGGGGTGCAGCTGATATGAAATCGAGTATCGCCTGTATGATTACCGCCTGTGAACGATTTATTGCGGAACACCCTGAGCATGATGGCTCCATCGCTTTTTTGATCACCAGTGATGAAGAAGGCCCCGCTATCGATGGTACGGTTAAGGTAATTCAAACCCTGGAAGATAGAAATGAAAAAATCGACTGGGCATTGGTGGGAGAGCCATCAAGCCTTGAGCACGTGGGGGATGTAGTCAAAAATGGACGTCGCGGCTCTCTGGGGGCCCAGTTAATCGTTAAGGGTATACAGGGGCATGTGGCTTACCCTCATCTGGCAAAAAACCCTATTCACCTGGTCAGCCCAGCACTGGCCGAACTGACATCGATTGAATGGGACCAGGGTAATGAATTCTTCCCCGCCACCAGCTTACAGATATCTAATATTCACTCTGGCACGGGAGCGACCAATGTTATTCCTGGTGAAGTGGTGATAGACTTCAATCTTCGTTTTTCAACCTGCCTGACTCCAGAACAAATCCAGCATCAGGTCATTACCATACTTGATCGCCACCAGCTTGATTATCAAATCGAATGGAATCTTTCAGGCCTGCCATTTTTGACCGCAGAGGGTGCACTGGTCGAAGCCGCAAAGAAAGCCATTTTAGAATCTACCGGTCTGAATACAGAACTATCCACCGCTGGCGGGACTTCAGATGGCCGTTTCATTGCACCAACAGGCGCTCAGGTACTGGAACTGGGGCCGGTGAATGAAAGTATTCACAAGATAAATGAAAACGTTAAGGTAGATGACATAAACACGCTCAGTGAGATATATCAGAAAATGCTAGAGAATTTATTACAATAAATTGGATGGTAACAAAACCGTAAATCGAATATAGGTTGAGATCCCGTAAATGAGACTATTGAAATATCTACCTGGACTCGACTCCTATCGCGGAAGATATCTCTACCTAAGTGCTCTGGCGTTTATTATTTTCTGTTCATTTTCTGTGATCAACTGGAATTATATTAATCAATCCAGCCAGCTCACTCGACAGAACATCATAAAACGCAATATAAACACCCAAGCCCTGAATGAAATCACCAATCAATATCAGCTGATCAGAATTCAGATTTATCAATTCAGTTTAAACCCTGAACAGCTTAATCCAGTAACCATAAATGAGTCGACCTCCCGATTAATTGAACTAACCTCGAATATCGATATCATGCTTTATGATGATATTGACGCTGAAGTTTTGAATGATTTCATTTTCCAGATTCCAGCTGATTTACATACTTCAGTGCTGAATTTTTTGAAAATGAGAACTAATCCTGCTTTATGGATACCCGCAATACGAGTGATGACTGAGGAGTTATTGCCCGTCAATACAAACATCATGCTCTTATTAGACGAGATGATTGAAAATTCAACAATAGATGATGAAAAATCACAGATACTAAAAATAAAATTACTTGAATTAAGGAACAGTTGGCTGTCTAGCGTATCTGAATTTCGACTTCTTGCCGCTAATCGCATGGGCATCTATGATACCAGTCAAAACGGTATAAGTAGCAGAGTCACCAACATCGATTTATATCTAAGCATTTCCACGAAAAAGCTCACAGAAATAGATCAACTATTGCTTAGACAAGATTCTAACTTTTTCAGAACAGGTTCATTTGATGAATTAAAACAGAATATTCACAAGTGGATCGATATTCACGAAAAGGCTAAAAGTCTTTTGCTAGATAAAAACTGGCGTAGCGATATTCCAGTCCTGAAAAAAATCGATTCACTACTAGATCAATTTCACGAAACTCTGGTCGCTCTGGGTATTGAACAACAAAAGAGGGCATCTCTAGACATTCAAAGTCTCAACGAAAACAATCGGGCTTATTCACTTTTTTTTCTGATATTAGGCATCATGCTATTTATTGTTTTAATCATCATTTATTTTTATATGGATCGTAATGTATTAAAACCAATTTCCCAGACTACAAGAGCTTTATTACACCAGGCCAAAGGCCTTTCACAGGAACTGCAATTAAAATTCCACACTTCTGAAACTCATGATTTGGTAGATGCCTTTAACCTGATGAGAGAACAAATTAATCAGCGTGAAAACCGTCTTGATTTTATAGCTCATCACGACAACCTGACCCACCTGCCCAACCGATTGATGTTTAACGAGAGACTTGAACATGCCATAAAGCTCACGCAACGCGGTGAAAAACAGCTAGCTTTAATGTTACTCGATCTGGATCGATTTAAACTGGTGAATGATACACTGGGACATTTATTCGGCGATAAACTACTTCAGCAAACTGCACAACGACTACAGGAATGCATACGCTCTGAAGACACTATCGCGCGCCTGGGAGGAGATGAATTTGCCATCATTCTGGAAAACGTTAATTCACAGGATGAGATCGACGCCTTTGCCAGAAAGATCATCAAACTATTTGAAGCACCTTTCTACATTGATGGACAGGAACTTCATATCTCAACCTCGATTGGCATTGCTTTATCTCCATTAAATAGCAGCGATATGAACACACTAACTCGATTCTCTGATATCGCCATGTACGAATCCAAAACCAGAGGTCGAAATCAATACACTTATTTCAGCGATGACCTGGAAGACTCCGATGAATCGATAATAAATTTTGAAAACATGCTGCGTGACGCCTTTAAGCAAGACCAGTTCGAACTATACTACCAATCGATTATTGATATCACAAATGAGAAACAGTTAATCTGTGAAGCCTTACTACGCTGGAATCACCCTGCTCGCGGTCTACTGATGCCAATTGATTTCATACCTGTACTAGATAATTCAGAACTCTTGTTTGAACTCACCTGTTATGTGATTAATCATGCTCAGAACTTTCAGTCAAAAGTAATGGAGGAATTGGGTTTAGTACCTAATATTTCAATCAATTTATCCGCCAGCATTTTTCAACTGAAATATTACCGCAATAAACTCGAACAGATTTTTCTGAATAAAGTAAAGCGCCCTGAAAATTTTATATTAGAAGTAACAGAAAGCACTCTGATAACGGATATGGTTCATAGTGCACAGGTATTGAAAAATCTGCATAACAAAGGATTCCGAATCGCCCTGGATGATTTTTGTAGCGGTCAATCGTCTTTGTCACTACTACGAGCATTTCCTATTGATACTATCAAGATTGATCGTGAATTTATTCGTGATGTGATACGTGATCATGACGATGCGAACCTGGTCAGTGCTATTATTAGCCTTAGTCATAATATGGACATCTCTGTAATTGCCGAAGGCGTAGAAAACCAGCAGCAGTTTGACTTTTTAAGCGACAAAGGTTGCCATCTGTTTCAGGGGTACTATTTCTCAAGGCCTATAAGTGCAGATGAATATCTAAAAGTGCTGAAAAACCTTCCCGTTTAAGTCTGATATTTTACACAATGATTATTGGTAGATTTGCTCCCACTCCATCTGGTCCACTGCATCAGGGCTCATTGGTAACAGCAGTGGCAAGTTATTGCGCAGCAAAATCTCAACAGGGTAAATGGCTAGTTCGCGTGGAAGATCTGGATACGCCACGTGTGATTAAGGGATCTGCAGATAACATACTTTTTACTCTGGAAGCATTTGGTTTTGAATGGGATGGTGAGGTTTTATATCAAAGTCAGCGCTTTCCGGTATATCAGGAAATAGTACAGCAATGGACTGATGACAAACTCATTTACGCCTGTAGCTGCAGCCGTAAATCCCTGATGAATGAGAATTTGCGCTATGGCCCTTCAGGCATAATTTATCCTGGCCGCTGTCGAGATAAAAAACTGGATATCAACAAAAACCTTAGCCTGCGACTGAATTTACAACAGGCTGGAGAGCTATACTTTAACGACAACCACTACGGTACTTTTAAACTTAACCTCAGCGAACAGATGGGTGATATCGTGATTAAACGCGCTGATGGGATTTATGCTTATCACCTTGCTGTGGTAGTAGATGATGCTTTTCAGCGGGTCAACCAGATTGTACGTGGCGCAGATCTGCTGGAAGTGACAACATTGCACCTGCACCTGAATCGGTTACTTAACTATCGCAATGCAAGTTATCTACACCTGCCACTTATAAAAACTGTCCATGGAAAAAAATTAAGCAAACAAACTGGTGCCAGGGGTATAGATCCTGCAAAGGCCGGCGATCATTTAATTGCTGCACTGAGGTTTCTGGGTCAGCCTGTACCGGATGATATAATTAATGAAAGCCCAGAAAATATTCTGGGCTATGCTGTTGAGGTATGGGATGCATCACTGATCCCACACGATAAAGTAACTACTTTATCTTATTGATATTCAACTCGAGCACACCATTGAATCCCTTGTGTTTCATGGCAGTGGTTTCGAAATACAAATCTCCAGCCTGTGCAACAGGATTCCCGGAACGCGAGATACGCGCACCAATTACGACATCATCAAAGCTTGATAGCTTCATCTGAGGCATCATGGCATCCGCATCGCTCAAAGTCAGTTTTACCGGCAAATCGGAAACCTTTAAACGTTTTGCCGCCAATGGCATTGGTGGCCCGGAAGCTGCCTTTGCATAAATAAAGAGCAGGTCATTTGCCGATACTTTACTGGAAAATTGCGGGTCAAGAGTCACACTGACGGATACCCCCTTACCAGCAACTGCAGCTGAGTTAACAGGCGCAGTCATTGGTGGTGCAGCAGCCTGAGCAGGAAAATCAAGCTCAGGTAGTTCAGGATGTTTCTGTTTCAGCTCAGTCAACAACGTTTTCACTTCTGATTTAGATTGTGGATCTCCATCCAGTAATGGCAATAAACTCATCCAGTAATCAAAAGCCTCCCGGTTACGACCACCCTGCTCTGCTGCTAATCCAGCCAGCCACAATGCAGTAGGATTCTCTGGCACCAGTTTTAAAGCCAGTTTAACCAGATGTTCAGCTTCACCGGCCATACTGCCATTTTGCGTCATTGCCAGTCCATCAGCTAATGCCAGCAACACGGCAGGTTCCTCTGGACTCAAGTCGTAACTACGTTGTAGCGCTGCAACTGCTTCGGGATACTGTTGCAGAGAAAGGTAGGTGCGTCCCAACATAAACCAGCCGCGAGCGTCATCTGGGTTTTCGCGCAAGTGATCTTTAACCTTTTGCACCAGTTCAGCCATGGAAGGAGCTTTTTTACCACTCTGACCATGTGCTGCGGTCTGAGCATCTGTTTTAGTTCTAGCTTGAGCTAACGAAGGATTCTCTATAACCCTGTATTCACCAAGTTGCCAATACATATAAACACTTAAAACAGGAATAAGAGCCGCAAAAAACCATATTGCCCATTTACCCGCATTCTGGTTGCTCTGCAATGATTGCTGACGCTCTAAATCTATAGCTAAAGAGACTTCAAGATCAGTCATAGCCGCATCAAATTCCTGCTGAGACATTTGATCATTGGCCAGTTGCTGCTGCAGGATTGCTTTTTTATCACGCGCAATGACAATGTTTTGCTCATCGCGCCCAAGTGAATCCTGAGTAGAAGGCTGACGCAACACGGGTATGATGACAAATACCAGTGAAACGAGTATCAGGATGACGATTAAAGCACCAAAAATCATTTGCTTTCCTCTTTGTGATTATCAGTTTTTTCGGAAAGAAGGTTCCTGGCCTGATCTATTGCATCTGCTTCCGGAGCCTCAATAGGCTCCCTCCTGCTGATACGAAAAATTACAATAATTAATACCAGTAATAGCAATAGGAACGGTCCGCCCCACAGTAGCAACGTATTTGATTTTAACGGAGGGTTATACAGTACAAAATCGCCATAACGGTTCACCATATATTCAATAATCTGTTCCTTGGTCTTACCCTGCAACAACATTTCATAGGTTTGCTTACGCAGGTCCTTAGCCAGATCAGCATCTGAAGCCGCCAGATTCTGATTCTGGCAAACCAGACAACGTAATTCCTCGATCAGGTTTTTGTAGGTCGCTTCGGTAGCCTGATCTTTGAAGTCTATGGCTTCAATTGCAGCGTGCGCAGGAGACAGGAATAACCACAGAGTGGATAAAACAATTAGTATTTTCATAATTATAACAGGGCTTTGAGGCGCGGAATAATTTCATCCTGCAGTGATTGAGCGGTAACAGGGCCTATATGTTTATACTTGATCAACCCATCTTTACCGATAATGAAGGTTTCTGGTACACCGTACACACCCCAGTCTATGCCTACTCGCCCATCCAGATCGACCACGCTGAAGATATAAGGGTTGCCAAACTGTTGCAACCAACGAGTCCCATCGGCAACCTCATCTTTATAATTCAACCCGACTATATCGACCATCTGCATTTTTGCGAGTCTTTTAATAATTTCATGCTCGGCACGGCAAGAGACACACCAGGATGCCCATACACTCAATACCCATACCTTACCTTCCATATCCTTAGGTGAAAATTTTTCTGCCTGATTCGATAGCTTTGGCAATGTGAAGGCAGGAGCTTCCTTATCGATCAATGGTGAAGGGACTCTCTTTGGATCTTGCGTCAGTCCGAACGCTAGCAGAACAACCAGTATTACAAAAATCCCCAGTGGTAGCAAAAATCGCATCAGGCCACACTCCCCATCGCTTTCACTGAAGCTTCTGACTCACGTCTTACCATCATTCTGTAGCGTTTATCTGTTCCAGCCAGTAACCCACCAAAGGCCATAATTAACCCACCCAGCCAAATCCAGCGAATAAATGGCTTGAAGTAAATCCTGATCGCCCAGCTGCCATCATTGCCCACTTCCTCACCCAATGCGACAAACAGATCGCGGGTAAAGCCAGCATCAATGGCTGCTTCAGTCATCGGCATCTGTCTTACCATGTAAATACGTTTCTCAGGCGTAAGCTGGGCTGAAAACCCGGAACTATCAGTTACGCTAAAATCACCGCGTGCAGCACGATAGTTATCCACATTAACCATCTTCACGCCATTAAACACAAAGGTATATCCCGCCATTTCGAAACTGTCACCGGGACTCATGCGCAAATCCTTTTCAATTTCATACAGACTGACCAGAGTAATTCCAACGATAAAAACAGCAATACCAATGTGGCCTAATATCATGCCGTAAAATCCCCGGGGTGTAGAACGTAAACCGGATGCTAATGAGCGCCCCTTAAAACGCTCAGACAGGGCCAGAACAACGGTTGAAGCAACCCACAGCGCCATCATCAGTCCTGCTAATGCCTGCCATTTCCAGACTGGCAAAAATAAACTCAGGATCATAGCGGCTACTACAGAAATCAATAGTGGGAGTTTTAGTATGTTCCACAAGCGAGGTAATTCATCGTACTTCCAACGGATAAACATACCAATACCAATCAACACCCCAATGGGAGCCGTCAGCATCAGGAACACCAGATTAAAGTAAGGAGGACCTACCGAAATCTTGCCACCCATAGCATCAACAAATATGGGATAAACCGTACCCAGCAGAATTGCTGCTGCCGCAACACTGAGAAAAATATTGTTCAGTAGCAACACCATATCGCGTGATTGCAGATTGGTGACCGCAGCACTCTTAAGAGTGGGAGCGCGCCAGGCGTAGAGCGCCAGTGAGGTACCGACAATCACGCCCAGAAATAAAAGTATAAAAATACCCCGCTCAGGATCGCTGGCAAACGCATGTACCGAGGTTAATACACCGGAACGAACAAGAAAGGTGCCTAGCAAACTCAATGAAAAAGCAAAAATAGCCAGCAACGCTGTCCAGGCCTTAAAGGTGCCTCGTTTCTCGGTAATTGCCAGTGAATGCATTAAGGCCGTCCCTACCAACCAGGGCATGAATGAAGCGTTTTCAACTGGATCCCAGAACCACCAGCCGCCCCAGCCCAGTTCATAATAGGCCCACCAGCTACCCAGTGCGATACCCAGTGTCAGGAACAGCCAGGCAAAATTTGTCCAGGGACGTGACCAACGCGCCCAGGCGGAATCCACCTGACCTGAAAGTAAAGCTGCTATCGCAAATGCAAATGCTACTGAAAAGCCGACATACCCCAGATAAAGCATAGGAGGGTGTATCGCCAGACCAGGATCCTGTAGCAATGGGTTTAAGTCTCGACCCTCCACAGCTGCGGGTAATAAGCGCTCGAACGGATTAGAAGTGATCAGAATAAATAGCGTAAATCCCACACTGACAACCCCCATCACACCAATAACACGAGCCAGCATGACCTTGGGAACACTACGGCTAAACGTTGCTACCGCAACCGTCCATACAGAAAGAATTAGAGCCCACAGCAATAAGGAACCTTCATGCGCTCCCCAGACACCGGAGATTAAATACAAAAAAGGTAGATGGGAGTTAGAGTTAGCAGCTGCATAAAGTACTGAATAATCATGGTTGATAAAAACCATGGTAAGACAAATGTAGGAAATCAGCACCAGCAAAAACTGGCCATAAGCAGCAGGTTTTGCAATGGCTATCCAGCGCGAATAACCTAATTGAGCACCTGCGATGGGGAACACTGCCTGGATGATAGCAATACAAAGGGCAAGAATCAGTGCAAAATGACCTATCTCTGGAATCATAGTGATCTCTCTCGGGGTAAAGGTTTAGATGCCTTGTTTTTTCATACCGGGCATGACCTGCCCAGATTTTTTCATTGCTTCCATGACTTCTGGAGGCATATAGTTTTCATCGTGTTTTGCAAGCACTTCTGATGCAATAAACTCACCACTATCGTTTAAACGACCATTTGCGATTATGCCCTGACCTTCACGGAACAGGTCTGGCAGGATACCGGTGTATTTAACCTTTACTACAGAGTTATTATCTGTGAGATCAAATTCTACGGTTAAGCCTTCACCGGGCCGGGCTACACTGCCATCAACCACCAATCCACCAACACGAAAATCTTTGTTAACGGGCGCTTTACCGGCCAGGATATCGGCAGGAGAAAAGAAGAACATAATATTTTCATTCAATGACTTAAGTGCAAAGCTCACACCAACCGCCACACCGACGATCATCAGTACAATCAGAGTGAGTCTTTTTTTACGAGCTGGGGTCATGAGTTTTATTTTCCTGTGTTTTATTTGAACGATACTGACGTTTAAGTTTCTTCAAATTTTGTTTATGTTGCTGACGTGGCAACCACCAGTTAACAACCAGCACCACCAATGTCAACGCATACGACGACCATACGAAAGTCGCATAACCCCCCATTCTAAAGAATTCAGACAACATCATTTTGCACCAGTTCCTCAACCCATCGACTATTTCGCTCACGATGTAGCAATTCAGCGCGAACCCTCTGAAACAGGGATAGAATAAAATACACTTTGAATGCCAACGCCATGACCAATAAGGGCCATAACATACTCAAGGGCATGGACGGTTTTTCGAATTTGGTTATGGTTGCTCCCTGATGCAGGCTATTCCACCACTCAACCGAGTAATGAATAATCGGGATATTGACTACACCGACAATAGCCAGGATAGCAACAGCCCTGCCTGCCACGCGTTTATCATCAATAGCACCGTATAAACCTATCACGCCGAGATACAGGAATAACAGGATCAATTCTGAGGTTAATCGTGCATCCCACACCCAGTAAGTGCCCCACATGGGTTTACCCCACAAAGAACCGGTAACCAGTGCCAGGAAGGTAAAGCTAGCCCCTATCGGAGCCGCACTCATTAACACCACTTCAGCCAGCTTCATACGCCATACCAGCACCACAATACCGCAGAAAGCCATTACCATATAAATAAACAGTGACATCCATGATGCGGGCACATGAACAAAGATAATTCTATAGCTTTCACCCTGCTGATAATCTGTCGGAGCGACAACCAGTCCTCCGTACAGGCCTGCTATAACCAGTATTGCAAATATGCCCGTCAACCATGGCATCCACAGCCCGGCAATTCGATAAAAGTGCGGAGGCGACCCGAATAGATGAAACCATTTTACAAACCATTTAAACATCAGACTTTCTCACTTTTAACTCATACTCATTTTTAGCGCTGCTGCGGTCGCAATGGGTGATAGCGAAAGAGACAGAAACAGAAACGCCAGTAACATGGATATCTGTGCGTTGGCTGACAGACCGCTGGAAGCAACGTCGATCGCACTGGATGCAAAGATTAAAACCGGCACATACAACGGTAAAACCAGTAACGAGAGAATTATACCACCCTTACGCAGACCGATGGTAAGCGCAACACCTATCGATCCTATCAAGCTAAGCACAGGTGTACCTATCAAAATAGTTAACATAAGTATACCATAAGCTGATTCATCTAGTCCGAGCATCATTGCCAGCAGCGGTGCCACCATCAATAACGGCAAGCCTGTCACCAGCCAGTGGGCAGTAACCTTTGCCAATACCAGAATCGGCACAGGATGAGCACTCAATAGCATTTGCTCCAGTGTGCCATCCTCAAAATCAGATCGGAATATATGATCTAGCGACAGCATAGACGCCAGTAATGCGGCCACCCAGATAATGCCTGGAGCAATGCGCGCCAGAAGGTTGGGCTCGGCACCTACCGCTAGAGGAAATAGAGTGATCACCAGTACAAAAAATAACAAGGGGTTAGCCAGTTCTGATCGGTTGCGAAACGCCAGTAAAAGATCTCTACGTAGCAGATACCAGAAAGCCTGTGACAGGGATAAACGTTTCATAACGATAGATTCAGCCTCACCACATCAGAATCTGGCATCTCAATATCATGGTGAGAGGTCATTACAATGGCTCCGCCTTGATCCAGATGTTGTTCAAACATACGCTGAAATAGCGCCATACTCGCCTTATCCAGTGAGGTAAAAGGCTCGTCCATAATCCACAACAATGCCTCGGTAACAATCAGGCGTGCCATAGCCAGCCGTCGTTTCTGCCCTGCAGATAAGGTTGCCACATAGTTTTCACCATATCGGTACAGGTTCACCTGCTCCAGAGCGTCATCTAGCTGAATATTACTCGGCTTGCCCATCGCCTGAATCAGACGCAGATTCTCCAGACAGGTAAGATCACGTTTAATTCCATCGTGATGCCCAACATAGTTCACCTGCTCATAATACTCTGGTCCAATCTCCCGGATGGGATTACCCTGCCATAGCACTTCACCTGATTCAGGTAAACTCAGTCCGGTTAAAATGCGCAACAGACTGGTTTTTCCACTACCATTCTTACCTTCGACCAGCAATATCTGGCCAGCATCAAGAGATATATTCAAACCCTCAAACAGGCTACGATCATCTTTTACGCAGCTTAATTCCTGAGTTTGTAATAGGATTGACATGTTTTTTATAATTCTATCTCTTCAAAAAGACTGTGAAGGCTAGCTAAAAATGACCGAATGTGCAATCTGACTTGCAAAAACGATAACAAATTATGACCTTAGCATGGATATCAAAAACCCAATGATCGCATCAGGCAATTTTAAGCCCGCATGGTATCTGCGTAACCCACATTTACAAACCATCCTGGCCAATATCAACAAACCCCCAATCCCCACAGTGAGTTACGAAACCGTACAACTGGATGATGGTGATAGTTTACAGTTAGCTCGCGGTACAGCTAATGGTCCCAACACCGTTTTGATACTACACGGTTTAGAAGGCTCACTGAATTCAGCTTATGCGCGGCGTTTAGTAGACTATTTAAATAAACGAAACATTCCTGTTGTATTTATGTTTTTTCGTAGCTGTAACGGAAAACCTAATCTGAAAACTCGAAGTTATCATTCGGGTGAAACTGGAGACCTGCGCAGTGTTATATCATATTTAAAGCGACAGGGAAGCAAACGTATTTCGCTTATAGGCTATTCACTGGGCGGGAACGTAACCCTTAAATATATGGGCGAAGGTCAGGTTGATGACAGTATTAGCTGTGCCACTGGTGTCTCAGTACCTATGCTACTAGATGTATGCGCACGCCGTATGGATCAGGGGTTTTCTAGACTTTATCAGCATACATTACTCAAACGCCTGTTAAATAAGGTCGAGCAGAAACGTCATCTATTTCAGGATGAAGGTTACAACCTAAGCCGAAAACCAAACAATTTTGTTGAATTTGATGACACCTTTACCGCACCACTTCATGGCTTTGACAGTGCACAGGATTACTACCAGAAAAGCAGCTCACGCCAGTTTTTAGGCTCCATAAAAAAGCCTACGCTCATTCTGCATGCGCAGGATGACCCTTTCATGACAGCAGAGGTTATTCCCAAATCCAGTGAACTCTCTGAGCATGTCAGGCTGGAAATCTCCCCTCATGGTGGGCATGTCGGCTTTGTTACCAGGGGTTTACTAAAACCGGAAAACTGGCTGGAACCACGAATCTATGAATGGCTGGAACAACACTTCCTGTAGATTAAAAAGCCGGTTATATAAATAACCGGCTTAACTTCGGGAGTTACCCCGTATGCAACTACTGGCTTACTGAGAAAGTTTAACCAGATCGTTTTGCTTGAACTTACTACCAGAGATGATTGAGGCAACCGAACCATCTTTACCGAAAAATGCAGTAATCTTGAGTTGACCACGAGTCTGCCCTGGTGCACGACCTAATGAAACACCTGTTTGCGGGTCGATAATTTCTTCACCTAACTCCTGTACCACCAGAATATCACCTATATTCAGCCCTGTACGTTGCCCCGCATTGATATAAACATTTGAGCCCTTGATAGAAGCGATTCTTCCCGTCCAGCGATCACTAGTCAACTGTTGGGTAATCTTATTCATCGCCTTACCCAGCGCATCACGTAGTGCACCATCCTTAAGTGAGGTATCACGTGAACTTTTGGAACCAAAGCCAAGGATTCCACCGCTTTCTTTACGGAATTCACCATTGCCATGCGATGCGAACAACTGCTGTCCTGTCGAAGTATCTACGATCCGATAATCCACTCCCACCTTGGCCACCTGCGTTTTGGATTGCGTCAGGAAGGTATTCGAGCCCTCAACCAGTTCGGCATAACTGGTGATCGAGCCAGTTAGTATTGCATTCAGACCAAGAATCTTACCCATCTGTGCAGCTGTATTGGCACTCACCGCACCAGAAGCACCAAACTTTTGCTGATCTAGAATGGCTTTCATATCCTGCTGTGGAATCACAATAAAGCTGCCTGTTTCCTGCAACATAGTGGTCAGAATATTGGTAGCTGCTTTTTCAATATCACGCACTTTACGAGGAGTATCATTTTGGAAATTCACTACGCCAACACGTAGCTTTGGCCCTTTGTGCTCCATCCTGGAGGTTTCAACCAGGTTCACTGGCACATTATCATCTCTGTGCACGCTTTTGGTTTGCGGGGTACATCCAGCCATAAATACCGCTGCAGCTAGCGTGGGTATCGTTAGAATTTTCGCATATCTCATAGTTTAAGCTCCTGTTTTTAGATTCCGGGTCCATTACGAAGGGAAGCAACGGAACGGTTTATCATAGCAAGTGTTTCAGTGTTTAATTCAACGCCAAATGCATTACCCACAGCCTTCCGAACCAGTCCGCCTACCAAGCCGTCTAACAGAGTACCTTTTTTCTGTTCAGATTGAACTGTGATCCATTGAATTTGTTCATCGCCACTATCGGCGATTGCATGGCCTAAGGACATCAGACTACCCAGTTCTCCAGTTGAGAATTCACTCTTGGCACCGAAGTGTGTATACCATAATTCAGTTTGTGTCCCCACCTGTATCATACGTAGTTTAGCACTAACCCGATTGGTATTGAGAACACCGGAGATGGTGGTATCAAAGTGTGTAATATCGCCAAACACAAAAGCATCTGCCTTTATCTGAGCAGCGATGTCCTTGAAATCAACATCCTGTAACTGTTCGCCTAAAGTAATACCTAATCCATCCTCTAACGCCTGATCAACTTCCTGGAGTGGAATTACCCTGTAAAATTTTGCGGTTAAACGCTGCTCCAGTACTTCACGTACCTTAGCAGGTGCATCCACATTATTGCTCATATTGGTAAAAGGTAATATCGCCACCGTTCGTACCGGATTCGATAAATCGGGTTGTGGAGCGGGTATACACCCGGCCAGTAAACCCATGAGCATTAAAAAGAGTGTGATATTTCCAGAGATTTTTCTAGTTTCCATATATGTTAATACCTGTTTATTTATAAAATTAGCGCTACAACTTTCACTCAGATTAGTCTGGTATGAAGAATCAGAATTAAACTGATTTATTGCGTTCTATTGTGTTAATTTCTGCCCAAATTTGCTTCCAGCGTATCCAGTAACTCGTCTTCAACACTGCTAGCAAACAGATGAGCAGATTTTTCTGAAGCCATTGCTTCGCTTAGGCCACCCGCTTTAGTGGCTTCTTTTTCAATCTTAAGCGTTTTTAACACTCTGTTACTTTTTCCACTGATAATATTAATAACCCCATCAATACGGGTAAAATACAGTCCATTAATACCAGGAGACGGCACAACATTAGCTTTAACCTGAAGTATATAATCGACCTGAGTAGCACTGTTATTCCCACCTGTAATCACATTATAATTCTGCTCGCTTAATATATTCGCTAATCCGTTATCTACAATATCTCCAATTTGACCATAACCCCCATCTATAGAGGTTGATAGCTGGATAGTGACATTTGATTTTTGTGTTTGTATTACGATTAAATCCGTAGATGGCGATCGTCCTGCGAAAAGGTCTTCATACAAATCCAACTGGACTTTTATTCTATTAAACTCTCGGCCCGAATAAGGAAATGACCTGACCTTAACATTAAGTCCACCCTCCTTATCTGTAGTATCACCTGCTTCGATACTAAAGCCTTCTGCATCAGGAATAATCTGTACAGGTACCTGCTTTAAAGGTTTCCCCTGGTAGCTGAATGCAAGTTGATAGGGCTCTTCAACACCCAGCTCAGGTGATCCGGATTTCTCCGCATTAAACGCAAGTACCTGAACCCTACCGAGAATGGTCTTAAGTGAATAATCTATCTCCTTGACCAAATCTAATACATTCGATCTGGATAGAGAAGCCGTACTGGGATCAGCAAAAAGCTTATGCAATTCAAGGTCAGCCGTAACCTTCTCAAATAGATGAGTAAGCTGAGTTAGATGTTTTATCCCTTCTGACACCTGGCCTTTATTAACCAAATCCAGAGCTTCTTTATGTTGCGCACGTATCTGAGCCAAATCTTCTTCGATACCAAATAGAAGATTGGTAGCTGTTTTAAGTTTGTTTAAAACGGCAAAGGCATAATGTGTATTGCTCGCAGACTGAAAATACTGATCAACAATTTTCACCCCTTTTATATCCTCAAGATTTACTGAAGTAGATATACGAATATTTACATTTTCCTGCTGACTACTGCTTTCCTGAGTAGAACGATATTCCTTAAAGATATCGCTCTCACTGGATATATTGACCTTAATCTGTTCTGCCAGTCTTGCATAGGCACTTTTCCTGGCATCCTCTAATGATTCACCATCACCTAGTGCAGTTAAATACTTGCTGTTACGGTATTCATCGATAACACCTGTTGAAATCCAGGCAGGGTCAGCAGCCTGTATAACGCAGGGTAATAACCACAGTAAGCATACGAAAAGTTTATTCATCGCTACTTCATCACTCTAAAGTATTCTGGTTTAAAAATGCTTCAAATTCTTCAAATTGCTTGTTTGAATTTTTATCAAAAGGAAGTTTGACTACTTTCTTTCCATCGAATTTAAGCGTAAATCCCTTATCAAGCTGTATCGATTTTTTATACTCCACGAATTCTTCTTCAAGCTCAGCTTTATAAGCATCATATTCAGATTGCATCTGGCGTTTAAACTGTTCAAACTCATCCAACTCTCGAAGCTGGTACAACTTAAAATATTCGTCATCGTTGGATTCAAAAATTAATGCGCCCTCCTGTAGTGATACAGTATCCTGCTTCTGTTCATCGCCTGCAGAATCAACCACAAAAGTTGTCCCTCTTATACCAATAGTTGCAGTAGAGGTCTGCACACGAACTCGTTCTACGCGAGAGCGTTCACTAATAAAATAATAAATTTTTCCTAACAGTTGCTGAAAAAACCCGGGCTTAACCAGCTTTATAGAAGAATTCTGATCAGCAACCAGAACATCACCCTGGCTAGTTTTAATTGCTATTTTCTGATTTTCACCCGTTCGAATTTCACTATTTTCAGTGATCTCAAAACCACCAGGAAAATCAGGCATATTCTGAGAACGGACTACAACTCCCAATGTTTCGGCATTTGGTTGTACAAAAGGTATTGATGCCAGAACACCCACTATAACCACTCGCAAGAGTAAGTAGGAAAAATCAATTTTAAGAGAATTTATATTCATATTATTGAATTATTACCTTCGGCTGTGTATTTCTATATTGAGGCATTTTCATACCAGCACTCGCATTGATATAGGTAGGGTCGGCAACGGTAAATTTTTGATTCTTATAATTCACCACATCGCCTAGTGGCTGTTTCAAATTAACTGCGGCTGCTACATGTCCCGGAAATTCCAGGCCGATGACTTCCAGACCCAAGAGATGACGAACTAACCAGGAGAAGATGATCGCTCGGTCTTCACAGTCTGAAGAAGGATAATAAAGCGTCTCTTCTATAAACATATAATTCTCTTCACCAAACTGCTGATTATCTGTTTGATATCGAAACGCATGTTGTACAAAAGCTAGCAAAAAATTCACCGCATCTATTTCTGTCATGCCATCTACTGCAGGTGTTAACTGAGTCAACAAGGCATTAGCAGTCTGATCATCAAGCTGCGTTTGAAAGTATTCTCCTAAATCCATCTGCGGATAGGATGCAAAAAAATTAATGGTGTTTTTGTTCACCGGAATACTGAACTGATATTTCCTGCCCTGAAAGGTAAAAGATAATTTCCTGTTCTGAGCATCATTTTTTGATTTTAGACTTTTAGGGATGGAAAAGTCGGGATTAGACAACGCTTTGGGATATTTGCCATTATAAGAAAATAATTCTGCAGGTAGCTTTTTGGTTTGAGGAATGCTATAAAACTTTTCACCATCGAATTTAAAATAGGCAATATCGTATAGATTCTGACGAGCAGCCACTAGCAGGTAAATATTTTTTGAATCGTAAGCAAGCCTGGCTTTTAAACCGGATTTTAATAACAGGAACCAGCTTACTAATCTCTGATTATTGCGATTTATCGAAAGTTTTTCAGTGAACTTGAGTACCAATTGCAGATAGGCCCAGTCATTCATATCCAGCTGACGCTTATAGCTAAGCAAATTGTCAAGCGTCTTCAGATACTCCGATTTAGCCAGTTCAGAAAAATTGTGCTGAATCGAGTTTTGAGAAACACGATTATCAAAAGCTGTATAGGTTTCGTATAGTCCATCAACTATAGAAAGTTGATGCCCCAGATAATCGACTTTAACGATGCGTTCATCAAAATCAACTGGCGGAGGAGTGGGTATAAATACAGGCTGAGGCTTGATAATAATAACTGGAGGTACTTTTATGACGGGCTTTGATGGAGCTTCATCAGGTTGTACTACAGGTCGGGTTACAGGCTTAACCTTTGCAACAGGAATCTTGCCTGGTTTAGGTGCCACATCCCTTACGATACCTTCCTCTGTATCAAACGGTTCCCATTTTTGATTAAGAAACTCGGAAAATTCTCGGTCGATTTGATCCTTATAATCCTTGAATTCGCCCATGTACTGTTTTTTCCACTGTTCAAACTCTTCAAGCTCCGCTTGAGACTGAGCAAGTATTGTGAGCGGAAACAATATAGCAAGTACAGCAATTAGCCCCAGGCTAACATTGACTGTAACTACTGAAAGTTGAATTTTTCTCATGATATTGAGGGAAAACTTTTACTACCTGTTCCCTGTAGACCTATTACCCTAAATAATTATAATTTTAAAATTGTGACACAGAATGTCTAACAGGGTGATGAAAAGCAATGCGAAATTCATCTTGAGTTAAAGATTATTCCATCAATCTGCTGGATAATAGATTGTATTTGTCTGTACTTTTTGTCAATATCAGTTAAATTTTTTTTATTGATCTACAGCACAAATATGGAAATAAATGCATTCTAATATGGAGTAATTATTTATTTTTGAGCTTGTAACTTCGATTAATCTCAAAACAAAACTTTTTAATCTGAAATGGAGAATTTGATGAAAACGTCCTTAAAACAAACTTTACTCCCAGTTGTAATTGCTCTAGCCATCTCAGGATGTGGCGGCTCTTCCAAGCAAATCGATGAACCCGACTGTGTTTTCCCAGATGCTCCCAATGCTGCAGCTCCTGCATGGATCTGTGATGCCCCAGTTGAGGGTGTTGCCCTTAGTGCAGTTGGCTATGCTCAAAAATCTAAAGCTGGTAATTCGTTCATGAAAAAAATTGCTACCGCTGATGGGCGAGTTCAACTTGCACAGACATTCAAAACTCATGTGCAGAATATGATCAAGCTTTATGCAGAATCTACCGGTGCAGCTGATGATGAAACCGTCGACCAGGTGAACACATCGGTATCCAAATTGATCACCAATGAAACCCTGGTCGGTTCACGATTGTTAAAATCCAGAGTGAGTCCGGCTGGTGGTCTTTTTGTTTTGATCGGCCTGGATTCAGCCAACGTCCAGCAGGCTGCTAAAGAAAGCATTCAAACCAGCATGCGTAACGAACAGGCACTATGGCAACAATTCAAGGCCAAAAAAGCGCAGGATGAACTTGCCGCCGATATCGCAAAAATGAGTAATCGCTGATCTCACAAAAAAAGCTGCTGCTGAATACTTCAGCAACAGCTTCCATTAGCTAGCAAAAACGGCTAATCAGGTAAAACCCATTTGGGCCGGTAACCAGAGCACAATACCTGGTAAGGCGACCAGCGCAGCAATGGTTAAGGCATCAGCGATAAAAAATGGAATCACCCCTCGAAATACATCCTGCACACTACACTCCGGACGTACACCCGCCACCACAAAACAATTAAGTCCAATGGGTGGTGTTATTAAACAAAACTCTGCCATCTTCACCACGATAATACCGAACCAGATGGAACAGCCAACGCTGGAAACACCAAACGCAGAATCTGCAGCACTCACCCCATCCCCTCCATTCAATGCGATCACTGCCGGATAAACAACCGGTAGGGTTAACAGCAGCATACCGATAGCATCCATAAACATACCCAGCACCGCGTAGGCCAGTAAAATAAGTACCAGTGTCATCATTGGGCTTTGATCAAGCGCCGTTATCCAGCCGGCAAAGGCTGAGGGCAGATCAGCGAAACCAAGGAAACGTACATACAGCAACACACCCCAGATAATGGTAAATATCATTACCGTCAGCTTGGCGGTTTCCAGTAGTGTACCTTTTAACTCTTGCCAGCGCATACCCTTATACAGCGCCATTATCAAGATAATGAAAGCACCCAGCGAGCCCGCTTCGGTCGGGGTCCCTATCCCACCATAGATACAGATGACAATAATGCTGACTACAAAAAATATCGGCAATGCTCCTGGGAGTGACTCCAGGCGTTGCTTCCAGCTATAGCCCCTTACCGGGGGACCAAAGTTCTTACGAGTCTTGGCCAGAAATACAACCAGGCCTGCATAAACTAATGCCGAAAAAGCGCCAGGCAAGAAGCCTGCCATCAATAATGCACCTACATCCTGTTCCACAATAATGGCATAGATCACCAGTATTGCTGAAGGCGGTATCAATGATGCCAGAGTGCCACTTGCGGCTACCACGCCGGCAGCGAATCGCTTGTCATAGCCTAACTGTAGCATCTCGGGGACAGCGATACGAGCAAACACCGCCGAGGTGGCAACCGACGCACCCGAAACCGCTGCAAATCCTGCCGCAGAAAAAACCGTTGCCACACCCATTCCACCGGGTAACCAACCGACCCAACGTTTGGCTGCTTCAAACAGTGCACGCGTCAATCCGGCATGATAGGCCAGAAAACCTATCAGGATAAACGTGGGTATCAGCGATAGAGCGAGCGTAGACACCTTCGAATGAGGAATAGTACCTGCCATTTTCATGGCTACCAGAAACCCCCTCTCAAAGCCCATTTTTGCAGAAAAGATCCACAGTAAACCAATAAAGCCTGCAAGCGCAGCTGCAAAGGCTACCCTGACCCCCATCACCACAAACAACAACATGAATCCGGTAACCCAAAGACCAATGGTGATCGAATCCAGTTGTCCTAAACTCTCCAGCCAGCTCATGATTTATCTCCATCGACCTTAGCAATTTCATCGCCAAGTAAGGCTTCGGCTTCGGCTGCGGCCACGGCTGCTGCATCTTCAATCAGGGGTACGGCTACCGGGTTGTCACCTCCCTGCCTGAGTGCTCGAAGATAACCCCATATCTGTAAAACCAGGCGCAACGCAAGCACAGTTAAGGCTAGCGGTACCACCAATTTGGCAGGCCAGGTAGGTAAATTGATATCGAGTGAAGAGTCACCAATTTGATAGGCACGTAAAAAATGCAGAAAGGATCCGTAAATCAGGATCAGAGTCACTGCAAGCATGAGTAGAGTAGATAGTAATTCAGTAAACCATAAGGGACGACCATGAATGTTTCCGACCAGCATATCCATACGTATATGCCCGCCTTCTCGTTGGGTATAGGCTATTCCAAGAAAAGCAAAAAATGCCATTGCCTGCTCCACCCAGTCGATATAACCCGAGATAGGCAGGGAAAAAAACCAGCGGCCCAGTACATTAGCGGTAGCCAGAAATACCAGTAAAAAAATAACTATGCCACCGATCAGCGTCAGCGCTGATTCAAGCCTGAAGAAAAGTCGGTCCAGCCGACTTAAAAAGGATTGATCTTCGAGAACGGTATGCGAGCCCGCCATGACAACTACCTCAGAGTTTTATGCTGCGAAAAAAACGCATAGAAACTATCCGCACTCGATTCGAGTGCGGATAATGCTTTATTGCTTATTGAACAAATAACGCTTGAGTAAATTCGAAAAGCGCTTTGGAATCAAATTGCGAGGCATACTTTTTGACCCAGTCTTCTCTAACAGAAGCTGCAAGCTTGTTAAGCTCAGCTGTTTGAGCGGCATTAAAGGTCACACGCGTTAAACCTGCTTCAGTCACAGCCTGCTCGTATTTGCCGGTAGTATTGTTATTATAGTTGTCCACATAGAAAGCGATCGCTTCATCAACCGAGCCCAGTAAAGCATCACGATTTTTAGCACTCAATGCATTCAGCGCATCAGTATTCACTACAACCGGACAATTAGCCGAACCCAGATTAAGATTGGTTGAAGCCCACTTGCCTACCTTGAAGGTTTTGGTCGCCAGATGTGCATGCGGGGCAAAAGTTGCTGCATCGATCACACCGGAATCCATAGACTGCCGTACTTCAGAGAAAGGCACACCGGTCTTTACTGCCCCCAGTTTTCCAAGAACCCCCATAATGCCACCCGGCCCACGCACTCGCATACCTTTTAAATCTGACAGAGATTTCAATACATCTGTCTTACTCACCAGGTTGTACTGAGGTAGCGGTGTTGGCATCAACAGGGTTGCATTCCAGCGTGCAAGATCTTTTTTAACGATAGGGTGTTCATGTACTTTTTTATAGATTTCTGCCACACGGGCTAGTGTTACATCTTTACTAAAGGGTAACTCTGTGACTGTTATGGTTGGATTTTTATCATTGTGATAAAAGGAACAGAATTGCGCCATTTCAAAAGCACCGAAAGAAATACCATCCAGGTTTTCCTTGGCTTTGGACAAGCCTCCGTAGGATATCTTGAGTTTGAAATCCCCATTGGTTTTCTTCTCTACCAACTCAGCGAGTTTTTCAACATTCTCGGTGAAAGCGCGGCGCTTACCCCATAAAGATACATTCCACTCGGTAGCTGCCTGTAGCTCGGCTGCAAATAGACCGGCACAGATAGTGGTAGCGATGATTATTTTTTTGTTCAGCATGAAACTTCCTCTTGTTTGAATATTTATGTTCAGTAAAACTTTATTACCGGGGTCTTAATTGCCCCGGTTTTGCATTTACTGATTAACATAAACTGTGCCAAAACATGAAAATCATTGATTGTTAAAGAGGTTTCAACAAACTTTCTAACCATCAACCTTGATTGCACGCCCCTTTAGGAAATAAATGACTCGGAAATTCAACCAAATGAGAAATAATTTTCTCATTTTCTGTAATCGGAAACCGTAATCCCAAAGCGCGTTAACTTCTGGTTAAAGGTTCGCCGCTCCAGATCCAGATCATTTAACACCTCAGAAACCTTGCCCTGATGCTGGGCCAGCTTGGAGCGAATCAGGTTTTCTTCAAACGAGTTCACCTGCTGCTTGAGAGAACTATGCCTACTGTTATTACCCCAACTTACTGCTGCTCCTGGTATAAACTGTCCAATATCACCAAACCCATTAATGACGTAACGCGTTGCTACATTGATCAACTCACGGACATTACCCGGCCAGTCGCTGGACAGCAGAACGCTACAGTTTTGATCACTGATGGGCTGGTAATCAATCTTAAAATTTTCACAACTTTGCATCACGAAATATTCAAATAGCGTAATAATATCCTCCTGCCGATCTCGCAATGGAGGTATATGGCTCTCACCTACCTGAAGCCGATAAAACAGGTCCTGACGAAAACTGTCGTGATTTAACAAATCTTCCTTGGTTGCAGAAATCACCCGACAATCGGTAAAACGCTCTTCATTGCTGCCTAATGGGGTAATAATTCCATCCTGTAATACGCGTAGTAACTTGGCCTGGATGGATGGTGACAGACTTTCTACTTCATCCAGAAAAAGCGTCCCGCCACTGGCATACTCTAGCTTACCAACTCGTGCACCTTTAGCACCGGTGAATGCACCTTTCTCATAGCCGAATAACTCAGCTTCTGCCAGTTCATCAGGTATCGCTGCACAATTCAGCGCGACAAAAGATTTATCCCGTCGAGAGCTGAAATCATGCAGGCATCGCGCTACCAGCTCCTTACCTACGCCAGTCTCACCGTAGATCATCACCGGGATATCCATCAGTGCCAGCTTCAACACATTCTGCTTAAGCTGCTTCATCATCGGGCTGTTGCCGATCAGTCGCGATTCGATGCTGCTATGCTGCTCAAGTTGCAGGCGGGTTTCCAGCAATGAAAGGCTCAGTAACCTTTTATCTACCGCACGTTGGATACTTTTCAGCAGGCGATTGGTATCCACCGGTTTTTCAATAAAATCGTATACCCCATGTTTCATCGCATCTACTGCAATCGTGATATCTCCATAGCCTGTCATTAAAATCACGGGAAGATCGGGATCTATACTTTTAACGGCTTTAGAAAACTCCAGGCCATCGCCGCCCGGCATACGTAAATCGGTAAGAATGATGGCTGGCATATGTGGATAAATTTCCGCCAATGCCGGTTGGGGCGAAGAAAATTCAATAATTTTCTGATATTGGGTTGAGAGTAAATCGACGGTATTGACTCTGACATCCTTATCATCATCGACCACTATGATCGTTATCGAATTTAGATCAAACATCAGTCAGGGTTTGTAGTAGTTACTTTTTAAAATAGATAAAAACACCTACAGCAATGCAGGCTACACCGGCGATATAAAGCATCATGACATTATCTGAATGTGATCCGGTCAAAGCATTGGACAGTTGTGAACCTAGACCCTCCGATTTCTTATACCCCCATATTGACAAACCAGCCCCTATAGCGATTAAAACAATGCTGACTATTTTTTGTGTCATGCTTATACTATTTACCATCTAATAATCTCCATGTTTTCAATTATAGTAATTTAATATTAACCATCTGATCGAATGGATTAGAGTGGATCAAGTTAATCACTAGATTCTATACTTTTATCGCACAAAAGGAACCACAACATGATAGTAAGCAACTTAGAAATTATTCCTGGAAAAACCATCATCAGGCATTATGGTCTGGTACAGGGCAATACCATACGCGCCAAACACGTGGGGCGTGACATCATGGCTGGACTTAAAAATATCTTTGGCGGAGAACTTAAAGGCTATACCGAATTACTCGCAGAGTCGCGCCAGGAAGCCACCGATAGAATGATCCAGCAGGCAGAGGCATTAGGCGCGAATGCTGTACTAAACGTACGCTATAGCACCTCCTCTATCACACAGGGTGCCGCAGAACTCTACGCATACGGTACCGCAGTCACGGTGGAATAAAGCATGGAAATACTAATATTTCTGGTACTTTTAATACTCGGTTATATCTTTGGTCAACTGGCTGAAAGGCATCACTTCAAATCTATTATTGCACGTGAAAAAGAAACATTATGGATGCCGCTCATGAACCTGAAAACCATCCCTCCTCAAATCACCCATTGTAATACGCAACTGGTGAGCGGTAACGTGGTGATCTCTATCGATTTTTTCAAAAAATTTGTCGCCGGATTACGCGGACTGATTGGTGGTCGCATGAGGTCTTACGAGTCTCTACTCGATCGGGCACGGCGCGAAGCCATCCTGCGTATGAAAGAAGAGGCATTACAACTGGGTGCAAAAATGATCGTCAATGTTCGTATCGAAACTGCTTCGATCAATAAAAACAGTAATAGCAAACAGTCGGTTGGATCGGTAGAAGTAGTTGCTTATGGAACGGCTATTTCAGTATAAGGTTTAATCATCATATGGAATTTGAAGCTAAACAGATACCGGAAGGTATCAATACCTCTCAGGAACATCCGCTGAAGGAATTCATCATCCTGCTGGCTGGTGTTGCTACTCTTGTTGCCATTGCATTTTTTATTCTGATGTTATTGTCAGACTATCTGGTGCAATATATCCCTCTGGAAAAGGAGCAGCAGTGGTTTAGCTCATCCACCATGTCATCTTTCATTAAGCAGACTACTACGTCTGAGGAGAAATCAGTCAACGAATATCTCCTGAAGCTGGTTAATCAATTAGACCCAACTCCTTCTGACCCCAGTCACTATAGCATTCAACTGATCGACGAAGAATCACCCAATGCATTCATTACACCCGGTGGACATATCTTTGTCACCAGCGGATTACTCAGTCTGGTTAATAGTGAAAATGCACTGGCCATGGTTATCGCTCATGAAATGGCGCATCAGATTCATCGGCATCCCATCCGTAGCCTGGGCCGTGGCATGGTTATCGGTATGGTTGCGATGATTATTACCGGCATTGATGGCAGCGAATGGGCAAGCCAGATGCTTGCGAGTACTTTTAATCTGGGACTACTTGCCTACAGTCGAGACCAGGAACGCGAAGCAGATAAAACCGGATTACAGTTACTCGTCGACTATTATGGTCACTCCGCAGGCAGCCGATATTTTTTCTCGCAGATGATGCAGCACAAAGAATACAAACATTCGAAACTAACCGAATACCTGAGTACTCATCCAAATACCGAAGATCGTCTCAAATACCTGCAGCAACATGTCATCGACGAAGATGCTGAGTTAACGCCTTTACCTGATTTTATAAAGGCGTATGTCTCTCAGGATCACTCTATTACGCCACCTGTGGCTGAGCCGTCAACTTAAGAAAACCACCCAGACTCAGCAATAGCAAAGAAGCTGAGACTATGATTGCCACCGGATATGAGAGATTCCCTGCCAGTTCTAACTGACTATATTTAATCACCATGATCAATCCTTCCAACACCAGTGCGGTACATACCACTGCGACAAATCGGGTAATCGATCTACGCACTGAACTATAAATATCGCCCTGCTCGTGCTCTTCGTCAGAGTATTCCTTACCAATGCCAACACCTAGTTCAAAAATTGCCAGTGAAACCACCGCAATGTTGATTGTTTTAATCAGGCCATTGGTTATTGACTCACCAGAGTTAAATGAATGGATAAATTCAAATATCGCCAACCCACCTAGAGATATTGACAATAACAGGAATAGAAAATAGAAGATTTTGGCCATCAGATATTTGATACTATCGGTATAGGATGTCTGATGATTAGTACTGTAAACTGAGTTTTGAATATCGACTTCTGACATGTTGATCTACCTGAGTTTAAATAATTATTGATCAAGTTTGATGGGGTTATACCCTCAAAGTTCTAACGTCAGATGGTTAATCACATTAATTCACAGTTTAAAGAAAATCGATAAACACTTGCAGATTCAACATGTCGATGAACAACTTAAATTGAACCAAAGATATACCAAAACAGTCACTAATTACTTTGAAGATCTATAGCGTCCAGATCGGACAAGCAGTTTTCAGGAATTATGAATTATTATAAAGAGAACTGCCGTGAAGGGCATATGAAAGCACGAAGAATAGCATCAACTTTTTACTTACACTGTTTTTCCTGTCTTCGAACTGTGCTGCCTTAAACCTCAACCAGCCATGGAAAATTGAATACAGGGGGCGCAGCCTACTCGCTTGAGTCGGGAACATCAAATTGCTGATACTCACTCAAAAACAGGTCAGCCGATTAACTAAGAAGAGAGACACTCTTAACTTGCGCATACAAAAGCAAACCCTCACGGACACCCAGTCCTACCGCTGATCGTCGTGTAATACGAGACAGCAGAGTTTGCCCATCGAGTAATTTTAGCCGCACGATTACCTGAGTCTGGTTGACATCTTTAGCATCTATTACTTCTGCTGGTAACAGGTTGAGGATACTGGTATCCGAATGCGCACTCAGTGACAAACTGACATCACGTGCCCTGATTTCTACACGCGCATGATGCCCTACCGACAATTCCTCGCGCGATACCGCTATTCTGCCGCTATCCATTGAAATCCAGGTCAGGTGATACTCATAGTCATGGGCCGATACGACACCTTCCAATAAAGAAGAAGCATCATCATAACTGGCGATCGGCAGATCAAGTTGAGTGAGGAGATTAGCAGCTGGCCCCTCTGCAATGACCTGGCCTTGCTCCATTAACACCAGGTGGTCGGCCAGTCGAGCAACTTCGTGCGGGTCATGCGATACATAAAAAGTGGGTATACCGAACTCGTCCTGCAAATTTTCCAGATACGGCAATATGGTATGTTTTGCCGCATGATCAAGTGCCGAAAGCGGTTCATCCATGAGCAATAATTTTGGACTGGTTAATAGCGCACGCGCTATCGCTACGCGCTGACGCTCCCCACCGGAAAGTTGACTGGTATCGCGATGCAATATAGGCACAATCCCCAGCAGTTCGACCACATCATCAAACTTTAGCAATCGAGCAGCAGGATTTATTCGACGCCATCCATATTCCAGATTACGTCTCACCGATAGATGAGGAAACAGGCTCGCTTCCTGAAACACATAGCCGAGTGAGCGTTTATGGCTGGGCACAAAATGAGTTCTATCCTGCCACACTTCGTCATTCACTCTAACCTGACCCTGAAGAAATTTATTCAAACCAGCCATCGCTCGTAACACGCTGGTTTTACCTGAACCAGAATGACCAAACAGAGCGGTAACCCCCTTTGCCGGGGCAGAAAATTTCACGTCCAGATTAAAATCACCCTGCTGACCTGAAAGGCTGACATTGATTCCTGTCATAATGACTGACTCCGTTGTAAACGGCCATTAACCAGATAAAGAATCAGCAATACCAGAAATGAAAACACCAGCATGCCTGCAGCGAGAATATGCGCCTGATCATAATTCAGCGTTTCAACATGGTCATAGATTGCTACCGATAAAACCTTGGTTTCACCCGGAATATTGCCACCTATCATTAGGACCACACCGAACTCGCCGATTGTGTGTGCGAAACAAAGCACCGAAGCCGTCAGGAAACCTGGTCGTGCCAGTGGTAATATCACCGTCAGAAACCGATCCAACGGTGATGCGCGCAAGGTTGCAGCTACCTCCAACGGACGACTACCCAGAGCTTCAAAGGTGTTCTGCAAAGGTTGCACTACAAACGGCAATGAATATATCACCGAGGCAATCACCAGACCTTTAAAAGTAAATGGCAAGTTACCCAGTCCAAGCGACTGAGTGATCGCTCCTATAGGACCGTTTGGCCCCATCAACAACAGCAGATAAAACCCAAGCACAGTCGGTGGTAGTACCAGTGGCAGAGCCACCATCGCTGTGACGGATTGCTTATACCAGGCGGTAGTACGCGCCAGCCACCAGGCGATAGGTGTACCTATAATCAGTAAACTAAGAGTGGTAATACTGGCTAACTTGAGCGTTAGCCATACCGGTTGCCAATCGAATTCCATACTTACTGCCTAATGTTGAGATTTATCTATATTACTCTAAATCGCTTACAGCACCTGATAACCAAATTCCTTAATGACTGCAATTGCCGCAGGATCAGATTTTACAAACGCCAGGAATGCTTTGGCTGCGACATTGTCTTTACCTTTATTCAGCAATACCGCAGATTGATCGATCGAATCGTAGTATTTTGCAGGGATCAACCAGCTTGATCCGGGCTCACCCTTCCAGCCTATTAACTGCGAGTAAGCGACAAAACCAATCTCCGCATTACCAGTTGCTACAAACTGGAAGGTTTGTGAAATGGAGTCACCCTGCACCAGTTTGGCTTTAAGCTCAGACTCAAGACTCAGTTTTTGCATAACCTGTGTAGCGGCTAATCCATAGGGTGCCGTTTTTGGGTTTGCCAGTGCAACATGAGCAAACTTGCCAGCGCGTAAAAAAACTTCGCCTGAGTCAAACAGGCCGGCCTTAGCACTCCACAGTGCTAACTGTCCTTTGGCATACACAAAGTTGCTACCTGTTACAGCAAGCCCTTCTTTTTCAGCTTTCAGTGGGCGCTTGGTATCAGCTGCCAGAAAAACATCAAAGGGCGCGCCATTCTCAATCTGAGCAAACAGTTTACCGGTAGATCCAAAAATCACCCTGGCTTTATGTCCGGTCGCCTTTTCGAACAATGGCACCAGCTTGTTGGTCACACCGGTAAAATTTGCAGCCACGGCGATATTCACTTCATCGGCTTGTGCAGTAGTAGTCAGGTTTGCCGCGAGCACGGCACAGGATAAAACAATACTCGTTAAAAATGATTTCATGATATTTACTCGCTTAATTTTAAATTCAGTTCACGCCAAGAATGACATGTGATGATTTGATCAATGCATACACTGGACTGCCTACGGCAAGCTCCAGTCCATCTGCACTGTGTTCTGTGATGATTGCAGTGAGGCTCTTGCCACCATCTAGCTCAATAACGACCTCTGTATTCACTGGCCCATGGCGCATATCGCTAATAGTCCCGTACAGTTGATTACGTGCACTGGTCTTAAGATTAGAGTCTGCGTCAGCAAGAATAATAAATGACGCCTTGATTAAAGCGTATGCATCACTGCCTACTGTGAGACCAAGATGTTCCACACTCTCTCGGGTAACCATCGCGATCAGGCTTTCTTTTTCAGTAATCGCGAGTTTAATTTCGGCGTTAACAGGGCCAAGGTTAATGTGCTCTACCTTGCCCTGAAACTGGTTTCTAGCACTTGTACGCATGCTAAGTCTCCTGATTTTAAGTTGAAATTGATTAAAATCTTCCAGACTGCAATTCAGCCCTTCTGAAATACGCTGATACTCCTGATGAATCAGTTTTAAACCCGCAATCAAATCATATCCCTGTGACGTAACCTGAGTGCCTCCACCCTGAGAACCTCCGGGTGATTTAACCACCAGAGGCGAATCCCAAAGGTTATTCATTTCATTCACTGCATCCCATGCAGAGCGATAACTCATTTTCAATTGCTTCGCTGCCGCCGAAATCGAACCCAGACTGCCGATAGCCTCTAGTAACGCAATGGATTTAGAATTAACATCGTTGCTGTAAAAACTGGCCAGGCCAGGATTGCTATTGAAAATTGTAGTTTTATTACTCATCTGTCAGTTTCTCAGTCTAAATGATCCGTTATGCAATCAATCTGCATAACGCTTATATCACATAGCAAATTGATTGCCTTCATAAATAACTACTGAATAAACAATGAGATAGTGCATAGCTGCACTCATGCCTATGATGATTTGAAGGATATTTGTTTGTTTGCTTACACGGCTAATACACAGATCCGACAAAACGCTACAAAACTCTGGTATGGTTAATTGATGGGTTGTTAGCAGTAAAATACCTGATGCCAACTAGCGGATGACTGATTGATTACCATTGTCTCTGTCTAACGGTAATCTGACATTAAAGCGCGCACCCTGCTCGGTATTAACTGCATCTATAGAACCACCGTATTCCTGAATAATTTCGTGACAAACGGATAATCCTAACCCCAGCCCCTTGCCGATTTCCTTGGTTGTAAAATAGGGATTGAAGAGTTGTCCCATAACACGCGAATCTATTCCACCACCGATATCCTCAATGGTAATCAATGCCTGATCATCAGCTACCGTCAAACCAACTGAGATGGTTGGATGCTCACAGCTCTCCATGGCATCGATTGCATTCTGAATGATATTGATAATCACCAGGTCAAGTTTCAGAGGGTTGATTCTGACATACACCGATTGCAGCATATCGAGTAGGTTTATCTGAATATTTTTTTCGTTCAGACTGTCTTTATAAAGCGTTAGAGATTGAACAATAAGTGGTGCCAGTTGCTGTCTTTGTAAGGTCTGTTCATCCTTATAGCTAAAAGACTTAAGCAGCTTAATGACATTTTGCATTTTAAGACTTAAAGGAGCAAGTCTGCTAATAGAGCTCAAGACTCCATCCCAGTCCTGTTTTTCTGCTTTTAACTGCACCGCTGCAATCGAGCTGTTCATCGCCGACAAAGGCTGGCTGAGTTCATGCACGATAGTCGCTGCCATTTGACCCAGGGCTGCAATTTTTCCCTGCTGAAGTAGCTCAGACTGCGTCTCACGTAATGCTCGCGTTCGACTGTCTACCAGTTCTTCCAGCGATTCATTTATCTTGATGACCTCCTGTTCTGCCGATTTTCTTTTTTCTATATTCACCAGCGTCATTAACAGTCGTTGATAACTTCCAATAGTTACCTGACTGATGGCAAACATAACCGGGGTAGATGGTTGACCATCAATAATCAACTGTGTCTCAAAAAATGGTTTTACAATATCGCCCCCCATTTTCAATCGATCTTCAAAAGCGCCGATTTGGGAAACATCCATAACCTGCTGGATTTTCACAGGGTTGGTTTGTGGAGAAACGCTATCGATCATCAACAGGCTTCGTGCTGCATCATTTAAAAAAAGAATTTTCCCATCCAGCCCAAGAGAGATCACCCCTATGTGTATCTTTTCTATGATAGTTTCCAGTTCTCGCCGATGGTTTTGTTCTATTTCACGTGCGTGTTGCCTTGAGCGCAGTTTAGATTGACGTTCACGATAATACAGAAGACTTAAACTCAGTACGCCCATTAGTATGAGAAAAAAGATCAGTGCTGATTGAATAAAACGTTGGTTTTTTTCCAGATAATATAATGTCCACTCAGTTCCCTTGATAGGAAAGGCATTGACCAGATAAGCATCTTTCTGGATTATCCAGAAAGATAATGTAAAACCGTCCAGGCGGGCAAATTCATAGATATTCTGATATAGATTGGATAACTTAAAGCCTATGAACTGTTGTTGCTGTCTAATTTTTTGTAGCGTTTGATCAGATAATTCACCGACGCTGCGATATCGCCACTGATCCTGACCACTTAAGATCACCACATTATTTTCATCGGTGACGAGTACATTCTGCCCTGCATCCTGCCAGTTTTTCTCCCAACGTGTTAAATCCAGCTTTACCACCACCACACCAATGACTTTGCCTTCATCATCAATAACAGGCTCAGAAATGAAAAAGCCCGGAATCCCGGTAGTAACACCGATTGCATAATAAAACTGACGAGATTTTTCGTATACCGCCCTGGCAAAATAGGGTCTAAATGAATAATTTTTATGCAGGAAGTTATTGGGTAAATCAAAATTGCTGGTAGCAATCACTTTGCCAGAATTATTCATCACATAAACCGTATCAGCACCCGCGCGCTGGGCGATAAACTTCAAACGTTGATTTAAATCTGGCTGGCTCTGATCTGTATCGAGCAAAGCAGCATGAACCCGATCATTACCAGCAATCAGAGCCGGCAGGTATTCGTATTGATCGATAGAAGAACTAAAAGATTGTTGAAAAAAACGTGTCGCAGTCTGCTGTTCGATATTCCAGCTATGCAGTAACCATACATAAAAAACCAGACTGCATAGCAGTGAAATTGACAACAGAAGGATGGCAGAAGGTATCCATGCGACTCTAAATGGTCTGATCGTAATCATCTCTCAAGTCTGCAATCAGAGATATTCAAAAGATCCTGATCTAAAAAACCAATTGCCCTTCTCTAATATGGACATCAATGATGCTTAATCCATGAAGGCTCTTAGGTGTGCCTCTACACTGCGCGCTAGAGAATTCAATTCATAACCACCTTCAAGACAGGAAACTACTCGACCATTGGCACTAATAGTCGCAAGCTGATACAACTGACGGGTAATCCAGGCATAATCTGCTTCTAGCAAATTAAAGTGCGCCATATCGTCATCGCGATGCCCATCAAACCCTGCTGAAATGATAATCAACTGAGGTGCAAACTCCTCAAGTCTGGGTATCCATTTTTCGCTGACAGCTTCCTTAAATGCTTCACCATCAGTTAATGAGGGTAAAGGTAGATTAATAATATTAGGTACATTGGTGTGAGCCCCCGACCCTGGATAATATGGGTGCTGAAAACTGGAACAGAATAATATTCGATCGTCACCAGACACCATGGATTCGGTTCCATTTCCGTGGTGCACATCAAAATCAATGATCGCAACGCGCTCCAGACCCCAGTGATTAATCGCGTGGTAGGCTGCAATTGCCACATTACCAAAGATACAGAAGCCCATCGCATGACCAGGCTCAGCATGATGTCCAGGTGGTCGTACCAGACAGAACACCTGATTCACTTTATTTTCCATCACCAGATCTACTCCCTGCACTGCAGCACCCGCAGCGAATAAAGCTGCTTTTAGTGTATGCGGGTTCATAGCAGTGTCTCCATCCAGCCAGGATAAACCCGTAATAGGAGAAGCTTCAAAAACATGATCCACATAGATCGGATCATGCACCGCTAATAACTGTTCACGGGTAACTTCCTTCGCATCAAAATAATACAACACCATGCTAAGACCAGAGGCAATTAATCGGTTATTAATTGCATCCAGCCGTGCAGGCTGTTCAGGATGATAATCACCCATGGCGTGCAATTTACAGGCGGCTTCAGTAATAATTCCTATAGACATAAATAATTCTGTGTTTTTCTGAATTTGTTGTATATTTGTTGCATTGCAGCAAAATAAATTACCTACAATACACGATATCTTTTTACTTCAGGGATTCTAAAGCCAAACCTCATGAAAGACCATTACCTAAAATCGATATTTGAACCAGAGTCTATTGCCGTTGTCGGCGCAACAGAAAGAGAAAACTCAGTTGGCAATCAGGTACTACTGAATGTCATAGAGGGAGGTTTCAAGGGCAAAATTTATCCGGTCAACCCAAAACACGAAGAGGTTCGTAATCTACAGTGTTACCCGTCACTAAGTGATATTGATCACCCTATTGACCTTGTTGTCATCTGTATCCCCGCCAGACATATTCCCTCTGTCATGCATGAGTGTAGTCAGCATCAGGTTCGTGCGGTTATTGTGCTTTCGGCAGGCTTTGCAGAGATTGGTAAAAAAGGTGAGAGTCTGCAAAGCGAGATAGTGGATATTGCGCGTACCTACAGTATCCCCTTACTGGGACCCAACTGCCTTGGCATAATCCGACCCAGAGTTGGCCTGAATGCTACCTCCGCAAAGAGTTCCGCGCGTAAGGGACATGTAGCCCTTGTCGCTCAATCAGGCGCTTTCTGTACCGCACTGCTGGATTGGGCTGATAGCGAAGGCTTTGGCTTTTCAGCCGTTGCTTCATTAGGCGCTACTGCAGATGTTGGTTTTGGTGATGTGCTAGATTATCTCTCTGGTGACCCTGAAACACATAGTATACTCCTGTATGTTGAAGGTATTTCTGATGCTCGTTCATTTATCAGTGGTCTTCGCGTTGCAGCTCGTTTGAAGCCAGTGATCGTAGTTAAATCCGGGCGTAATGAAACCGGATCACGAGCTGCTGTTTCTCATACCGCTGCCCTGATTGGTAATGACAATGTCTTCGATGCTGCAATACAACGCGCAGGGGCAGTACGTGTTACCACTGTGTCACAATTATTTGCAGCCACTCAAACCCTGGCATCTGGCGTCAGAGTCGAAGGCCCCAGACTCGGTATTGTGACCAATGGAGGAGGCCCTGGTGTCATGGCTGCCGACCATGCTGCAGATCTTCCATTACCTTTGGCCGAACTGAGCGATGAAAGCATAGCCCAGCTCAGCAAGATTTTACCCGAACACTGGTCGCACAGTAATCCAGTAGATATTCTCGGAGATGCAGACTCCAGGCGTTATGAAGAAGCAACTCGTATTGTTCTTGCAGATAAAAATGTCGACGGTTTATTGATATTACTGACTCCACAGGGCATGACTGACCCTACGGCATGTGCCAAGGGTGTTATCAACGCAGCCAAAAAGTCCAAAAAGCCCATACTGGCCTGCTGGATGGGTGAAACCCTGGTCGCTACAGGTCGTCAACTATTTTCCAAGGCTGGTATTCCACAATTTCGTAGTCCTGAAGCAGGGGTTGATGCTTTTGGTTATCTGGCCTGTTATCGACGTAATCAGAAAGCCCTGTTGCAGGCACCCTACCCCTTATCACGCGCCAAAGAGCCTGATGTCGAAGGCGCACGTCTAATCATAGAAAATGCATTAAACGAACGTAGAACCATACTCAGCAATACTGAATCCAAGGCTGTACTAAGGGCCTTCCAGATTCCAACATCGCCCAGTATCAACGTCAATAGTGCGGCTGATGCTCTGGTTGCAGCTGAGAATGTGGGATTACCGATTGCAATGAAAATTAATTCGCCCGGCCTGGCTCATAAGTCTGATGTTGGTGGTGTGCGCCTGAATATCCGCGAGCCAAAAACGGTACGCACAGCATTTCGTGAAATGATCGACTCCATCACTAAAACAAATCCTGATGCTGTTATAGACGGCGTCACCATCGAACCTATGCTCGACCTGCCACATGCACGTGAAATCATGATTGGAATTGCGCAGGATCCAGTGTTCGGACCCGTCATCAGTTTTGGTACCGGCGGCACTGCTGTTGAAATATTTGCCGACAACTCTGTTGCTTTGCCCCCATTAAATGAATATCTTAGCCAACAGCTCATCAAGGGCACTCGTGCCTCTGCATACCTGCGAAAATTCCGTAATCTACCAGAAGCTGATTTACCTAAACTGACTCAGGTTTTACAGAGAATTTCTGAAATCACCTGTGAACTACCTGAAGTTCAGGAACTGGATATCAACCCATTACTGGTCGATGAGCACGGCGTAATAGCGGTAGATGCGCGAATTGTTGTTAGACCTTCGACTACTAACACAAAGCGTTATGATCACATGGCTATCCACCCCTATCCAACCGAGCTGGAAACCACCTGGCAACTGCCAGATGGTACCAATGTTGTGATCCGTCCTATTCGTCCCGAAGATGCATCTATCGAACAGGTATTCGTTAAGCATATGTCTGCAGAGAGTAAATACTTTCGCTTCATGCACAGCGTGGAAGAGCTCACTCCATTGATGCTGGCACGTTTAACTCAGATCGATTATGACCGAGAGATGGCACTGATTGCGGTGATCGCCGAAGGTACCGAGAACGCCTGTATTATTGGCGTAGTACGTTATGCCATTAATCCTGATCGCCATTCCTGTGAATTTGCTCTTGCTGTCGGAGATGATTACCAACGCAAAGGGATCGGCCGTTATCTGATGAAGCGCTTAATGACTGTGGCAAGAGACCGAGGTCTTGATGTTATGGAAGGTGAAGTATTAACCAATAACTTCAAGATGGTTAACCTGATGGAGAGACTGGATTTTCGCGTAGTACACAATCACGAAGAACCAGAAATCGTACAGGTACGTCGCCACCTGTAAATTTAAACCTGGAATCCGCAGTTGGACGAGTTGTAGTGCATTTGCGGAGGTGTATATCAAGGCGTGACGACGCGGAATAGCGGGCCATTCCAGGGAGTTACAAGGCTATAGTAATGGTTTAGGTTGCCCTCTAACGCGAGCGGCCAACTGTGGGATCCAGGCTAAAAGGCCGTGTTTCCATTCACGCACAAAAAAAGGGAGCCAATGGCTCCCTTTCTGTACCTTAAGAAGGTATCGACGGAAGGATTATTCAGCAACCTCTGCTATTTCTTCTGTAACCGCTTTCATACTCAGACGGATACGGCCCTGACGGTCAACCTCAAGAACCTTAACCTTTACCTTGTCACCTTCGGATAACTTATCGCTCACGTTTTCTACGCGCTCGTCAGAGATCTGAGAGATATGAACCAGACCATCCTTACCAGGCAGGATGTTAACAAAAGCACCAAAGTCCATTATCTTGGCTACCTTACCTTCATAGATAGCACCCACTTCAACTTCGGCAGTGACCAGTTCAACGCGGCGACGGGCTTCATCACTGGCAGACTTGTCGACCGATGAAATCTTAACCGTACCGTCATCATCAACTTCGATGGTTGCACCGGTTTCTTCAGTAATGCTACGAATAGTTGCACCACCCTTACCGATAACATCACGAATTTTTTCAGGGTTGATTTTGAAAGTAATCAAACGTGGTGCAAACTCAGACATCACTTCACGTGGCTTATCGATAACCTTGGCCATTTCACCAAGAATAAACAGGCGTCCTTCTTTAGCCTGGTCCAGTGCCTGAGACATAATTTCAGTAGTGATTCCATCGATCTTGATATCCATCTGTAAAGCAGTAACGCCTTCAGTAGTACCAGCAACCTTAAAATCCATATCACCCAGATGATCTTCATCACCCAGGATATCGGTTAATACTGCGAAATCATCACCTTCTTTAATCAGACCCATAGCAATACCAGCGACTGGCGCCTTAATAGGCACACCGGCATCCATCAACGACAGGCTGCTTCCACAAACTGAAGCCATGGAAGAAGAACCATTTGATTCAGTGATTTCTGAAACTACACGAATAACATATGGAAACTCGTCCTGGTTAGGCATAACTGCTGCAACACCACGCTTGGCTAAACGACCATGACCAATTTCGCGACGCTTGGGCGTACCAACACGACCCACTTCACCTACACAGGATGGTGGGAAGTTGTAATGCAGCATGAAAGGCTCTTTACGCTCGCCTTCGATTGCATCGATAATTTGAGCATCACGGCCAGTACCTAAGGTAGTTACAACCAGAGCCTGGGTTTCACCACGAGTGAAGACAACTGAGCCATGAGTACGTGGTAACACACCAGTACGAACCGTAATAGGGCGAACAGTTCTGGTATCTCGACCATCGATACGATTTTCACCAGCGATGATACGACCACGAACCAGTTTCTTTTCGATTTTAGAGATGGCTGCTCGAACATCAGCTTCAGCAGGTGAACCTTCCTCGCCAGTTACTAAAGCCGCAACGGTTTCATTGCGAATTTCAGCTAGACGATCCTGACGATCCAGTTTATTAGCGATGGTATAAGCACTTGCTACCGCTTCAGAACACTGAGCTGCCACTTTTTCAGCCAGAGATTCATCAGATTCAGGAGCATTCCATTCCCACGCTGGATTATTTACTTCTGCAGCAAACTCGTTAATCGCTGTAATGACAGTCTGCAGTTGTTCATGGCCATAAACCACAGAACCCAGCATGACTTCTTCCGACAACATATTTGCTTCTGACTCAACCATCAGTACCGCTTTATCAGTACCAGCAACTACCAGATCCAGATCGGAATCTTTTAGCTGACTGTTGGTTGGATTTAGTATGTACTGCCCATCTTTGTAACCCACCCTGGCTGCGCCTATCGGGCCGTTGAATGGCATGCCAGAGATAGCTACTGCGGCAGATGCGCCAATCAGTGCAGGGATATCAGGATCGATTTCGCTATTCATGGAAACCACGGTAGCAACGATCTGAACTTCATTCTGGAATCCTTTAGGAAACAGAGGACGTAGTGGTCTGTCGATTAAACGACAGGTTAAGGTTTCTTTCTCACTTGGACGACCTTCGCGCTTGAAAAAACCACCGGGGATTTTGCCTGCAGCATAAGTTTTTTCCTGATAGTCCACAGTCAGTGGGAAAAAGTCACGACCTGGAACTGCATCTTTCATACCTACAACGGTAACGAAGACTACGGTATCGCCCATATTAACGAATACTGCACCACTCGCCTGACGCGCAATTTCTCCAGTCTCTAATGTAACCGTATGCCCGCCGTACTGAAATGTCTTTTTTATTGGATTCACAATCATCCCTCAATTTTTGGTGCGTTTTAGCGGCGTAGGCCTAATTTAGTGATCAGGTCTTTATAACGATCCTGATTCTTGGATTTCAGATAATCCAGTAGTTTACGACGCTGGTTAACCATACGTAATAGACCACGACGCGAATGATGATCATGAATATGATACTTAAAATGCTCAGTCAGATGACTGATCTGATGTGATAATAATGCTACCTGTACTTCTGGTGAACCTGTGTCACCTTCGCCTTGCGCATGCTCGGCAATAATTGAACTCTTCTGTTCAGCTGACATTGACATTGTCAAAAACCTCTAAGTGGACCCGAAAAAGGGGGGTATTCTACCTATGTGGAGCTCCCGTAACAAGCACTATAAGTCCTTATTAGACGGGCGTTTAATTAAATCTTAAGTGCGCAGCATACGTTTTGGGGCAACCCGACCATCCGCAAGGATAATCCCGGCACCAATGAAGCCTTTTGCTTCATCCAGTAATCGTACATATCCGGAAGTCGGCGACCTCGGAACCTGCACTGGCTGACCCTGTCGCAAATAGAAACTAAGGTCATTACTCAACTCGATGGCAGGCCAGTCAGAGATGGCTGCTTCCATCGGTAACAGGCAATCATCTAATTGCTGATTTGCATCATCTGCAATATCACGCAACTCATCAAGGGTGTAACTTTTCATATCCCAGAATGGCTGAACCCCGGTGCGCTCAAGTGCTGCCAAATAGGCGCCACAGCCCAGTTGTTGTCCAATATCTTCTGCCAGCGTGCGGATATAAGTGCCCTTGGAACAATGCACATCAAGTTCCAGTTGGTCACCTTCGAAGCTTACGATATCCAGGCTATAGATTTCAATTTCTCTGCTCTTACGTTCCACCTCTATACCCTGACGCGCCAGGGTATAAAGACGCTCACCCTGATGTTTCACCGCCGAATACATGGGTGGAGTCTGCTGAATCTTGCCGATGAACTGCTGGATAACCTGCTGCAGCTGAGACTCTGTTACCTCAACCGGTAACAATGGACTGATTTCACCCTCACCATCCCCCGTTGAACTGGTCTGTCCTAACTGGCAAAGCGCGCGGTAGGATTTGGAGGCATCCAGCAGATAACCGGAAAATTTTGTCGCCTCTCCAAAACACACGGGTAGTAGTCCAGTTGCCAGCGGATCCAGACTTCCCGTATGACCGGCCTTATTGGCCTTAAACAGATTGCGTGCAACCTGTAATGCTTTGTTTGAGGATAATCCGGTGGGTTTATTCAGTAACAGGATACCGTCGACATCACGGTAGCCATGAGGTTTTCTTGCTCGACGACCCATAATTATTCCTGTGTGGAATTTGCCTTATCTTTTGCAATAACAGAGTCGATAAGCTCATCCATGCTGCGTCCACGAATATCGGTATCGTCGAAGATAAATGTAAGTTTTGGTGTGATGCGCGCCTTGATTGTGCGCCCAATCTCGTGCTGTAAAAAACCCGCCGCATGAGTTAACGCCTGTTGCGTGGTTTCTGCATCCTGTGGATCAAGCACACTGAAATACACCCTGGCCAGAGACAGGTCTCGAGTCACCGTAACATCCAGAATACTGGGGTGCGCAATTCGAGGATCCTTAAGCGATTTGCTGATCAACGATGACAGCTCGCGATGAATCTGCGAAGCCAGTCGATCGCTACGTGAAAAATCTTTTGCCATGATTAGCTGTTGCTTACTCGATGGTCCGGGCTACCTGCACCCGGTCGAATACTTCGATCTGATCACCAGGCTTCACGTCGTTATAATTCTTAACCGCGATACCACACTCGGTGCCGTTACGTACTTCTTCCACATCATCCTTAAAGCGTCGTAAGGATTCAAGTTCACCTTCGTAGATAACAACGTTATCACGTAGTACACGAATTGGCTTACCACGCTTGACCGTACCTTCGATAACCATGGATCCTGCAACCGCGCCAAACTTGGGTGATTTGAATACATCCTTAACCTCAGCCAGACCGATAATGCTTTCCTGGGTTTCAGGAGATAACAGACCACTCATGGCCGCCTTAACATCATCGATGACTTCGTAGATGACACTGTAATAACGAATATCGATACCATAGTCACCCGCAATACGTTTGGCTGAAGCATCAGCACGAACGTTAAAACCAATAACCAGTGCACCAGAAGCCGCAGCCAGGTTGATATCCGATTCATTAATACCACCGACACCGGTTCCAACCAGAACTACTTTAACCTCACTGGTAGATAATTTGGTCAAAGCATCATTGAGGGCCTCTGAAGAACCCTGCACATCACACTTAACCAGCAGGTTGAGATCAGCAACATCACCTTCAGTCATGGCATCAAACATGCCCTGAATCTTGGCCTTTTGCTGTTCAGCCAGGCGTGATTCACGGATACGAGTTTCACGTGTCTGCGCAATCTCACGTGCGCGGCGCTCATTCTCGACTACGAATACTTCATCACCTGCTTTAGGGGTACCTGATAATCCAAGAACCACAACGGGTATGGATGGACCGGCACTCTTAATCATTTTGGCGCCTTCATCGTACATCGCGCGAACTCGACCAAATTCGGTGCCTGCCAGCAGGATCTGACCTTTTTCAAGCATACCTGACTGAACCAGAACCGTAGCCACAGGACCGCGTCCTTTATCTAGTGAAGCTTCAATCACTATACCCTTAGCAAGACCTGTATCTGATGCCTGTAGCTCGAGAACCTCTGACTGTAGCAGTATAGCTTCCAGCAGATCGTCAATACCTTCACCGGTATGCGCAGAGACATTGACGAACATATGCTCGCCACCCCATTCTTCCGGGATAACCTCAACGGCTGATAATTCGTTACGTACACGATCGGGATCAGCATTTTCCTTATCAATTTTATTGACTGCAACAATCAGTGGTACACCTGCTGCCTTAGCATGCTGAATAGCTTCCTTGGTTTGCGGCATAACACCATCATCAGCGGCCACCACCAGTATGACCACGTCCGTAGCCTGAGCACCACGTGCTCGCATAGCAGAGAACGCGGCGTGTCCAGGTGTATCCAGAAAGGTAATCACACCTTGAGGTGTTTCTACATGATAGGCACCAATATGCTGGGTAATACCACCCGCCTCACCTGAGGCGACACGAGTTTTTCGAATGTGATCGAGTAAGGAGGTTTTACCATGGTCAACATGACCCATGATAGTAACCACGGGTGGACGTGAAACCAGGTGTTCATCGCTAGCTTCGGTGCTTTTCTGCAGCAGTTCTTCTTCAAAGTTGTCACCTTTCGCTGTAACCGCATTGTGACCCATCTCTTCAACCAGCAAGATTGCCGTATCCTGATCAAGCATCTGGTTAATGGTTGCCATTGTGCCCATTTGCATCAATGCCTTGATGACATCACCCGCTTTGATGGCCATTTTCTGTGCCAACTCAGCTACCGAGATAGCATCAGGGATTTCAACAGTACGCACCACCGGTGCTGTTGGCTTTTCAAACCCATGCACGTTCTCAGGTATAGATGAAGACGGCCTTAGATTCTTTTTACCCTTACCTTTACGCGAACCTTGATCGGCACCACTCTTTACATGTAATTCTTTTCGACCGTAACGTGTTTTATTATCAGCTGCCGATTTACGTTTGGTTTTGGTAGTTCGGGATTTGTCATCAGTCGTTTCTGTTTTGATTACTGGTTCAGCTTCAGCTGCAGCAGCGGCGGCAGCGGCGGCAGTTGCCTCAGCTTCAGACGCTACAACCTGTTTTGCAATGGCCATCATTTCACGTTCCAGCCGCTCACGCTCTATGGCTTCTCGTGCTTCCAGTTCTTCTTTAATGCGTTGCTCTTCTTCTGCCTTTATACGGGCTTCTTCTGCTTCGCGTGCAAGCCTTTCCTGCTCAGCCAGTCGAGCTGCTTCATCTGCCTGTTGTTTGGCAATCAGGGCTTCCTGCTGCTGTTTCCTGGTTTCTTCATCAATTTCTTGTGGAACCTCTTCAGGTTCGACTTCAGCACGACGGATATAGGTGCGCTTTTTGCGCACTTCAACATTGATAGAGCGCGATGTAGTATTTCTACCAGTAGTACCAGTTACACGAATTTCAGACTTGCTTTTTCGTTGCAAGGTAATTTTCTTGGGACCTTCGACTTTATCCTTACCATGATGTGAGCGTAAAGATTCAAGCAAGGTCATTTTATCTTCATCAGAAATAGGATCATCGGCTCCAGACACCTTTACGCCTGCTTCACGTAATTGCTCCAATAAGCGGTCAACAGAAACCCCTACGACTTCTGAAAGTTGTTTTGCTGTGACTTTTGACATCTATATATGATCCTGATTCTTGTGTTTACTTACTTTTCTTGCCTACTTGGTCGAGCCTGACGCTACTCAGCTTCCTCAGCAAACCAGGGTTCACGCGCTTTCATAATGAGTTGCGCGGCAAAATCCTTATCGATCCCTTCCAGTTCTTCAAGATCGTCTACTGCCTGCTCTGCCAAATCTTCCATCGTACAAATTCCATTTTTTGCCAGCACTGAAGCCAGTTCAGGCGTCATAAATTCCATACTCAGCAAATCTTCCTGTGCTTCACCCGGTTCATCGCCTTCCTCACTGGCTATCGCCTGCGTTAACAGCGCATCGCGTGCACGTCGGCGTAACTCTTCGACAATCTCTTCATCAAACTCTTCAATTTCCAGTAATTCAGATACCGGAACATAGGCAACCTCATCCACCGAAGACAGCCCTTCCTGTACCAGAATAACCGCAACCTCTTCATCTACATCCAGCTGATCCATAAAGACCTGTGCCAGCTTGCGTGTTTCGGTTTCTGATTTTTCAGCGGCCTCTGCCTCATCCATAATATTCAACGTCCAGCCTGTCAGCTGGCTAGCCAGTTTAATATTCTGACCACCACGCCCAATTGCCTGTGATAATTTATCGGTTGGGACTGCGATATCCATCACACCAGATTCTTCATCGATTACGATTGAGGTTACTTCAGCTGGTGACATGGCATTGACTACAAATTGAGCAGGATTCTCATCCCATAGAATGATATCAACTCTTTCGCCAGCTAACTCATTGGATACTGATTGTACACGAGATCCACGCATACCTACGCAGGCACCAACAGGATCCATACGATTATCATTACTTTTCACAGCAATCTTGGCTCGTAAGCCTGGATCACGTGCAGCTGCACGGATTTCAATGAGATCCTGACCCACTTCAGGGACTTCAAGTTTAAATAACTCAACAAGAAATTCTGGTGCAGTTCGACTGATGAAAAGCTGAGGGCCTCTGAGTTCGGCAGCTACTTTATAAAGTAACCCACGGATACGATCACCAGATCTAACCGACTCACGAGGTATTAACTCTTCACGTGGAATAAAGCCTTCAGCATTTTCACCCAGATCGACATAGACATTGCCGCGTTCTACACGCTTTACCTGCCCCATCACTAAAGTGCCGATACGATCCATATAGGCATCGACCACCTTCTGGCGTTCTGCTTCACGCACCTTCTGTACAATAACCTGTTTAGCTGTCTGAGCTGCAATACGACCAAATTCTACCGACTCAATCTGCTCTTCGATCATATCACCAACCTGAATATTGGGATCATCGATCTGTGCTGCTTCCAGAGTAATCTGCTTAAGCGGCTCTTCCATGCCATTCTCACCAGATTCAACCACTTCCCAGTATCGATAGGTATCGTAATGCCCGGTTTTGCGATTGATATCAACACGCACACCAATTTCTTTCTGATGTTTTTTACGTGTAGCGGATGCCAGTGCTGCTTCGATTGCCTGAAAAATGATTTCGCGATCGACGCCTTTTTCGTTCGATACGGTATCAGCAACTAACAGGATTTCTTTATTTTCCATCGTAAGTCTCTAAGGGTTAAACCTGTCCAATCAGATTGGCTTTGGCGATATCATGAAATGGTAATTCGAAGGTTTCATTATCAACTTCGATAAAAACTTGATCTTTTTCAATACCTTGCAAAGTACCACTAAAATTTTTACGTCCATCCAGTGCGACACCAAGTTTGATTTTTGCCTGCAAACCGGAAAATCTCTGATAATCGTCTTGTTTAAATAAGGGTCGGTTAATACCTGGTGAGGACACCTCCAGGTCGTAGCCCTGGCTTATCGGATCTTCAACATCTAGCAAAGCAGAGATCTGTCGACTTACCGCTGCGCAGTCATCAACCACTATGCCATTTTCGTGATCGATATAAATGCGTAAAAGCCCATGATGTTCACTACCATGAAACTCAACACCGACCAGCTCGAAGCCCATCGATTCAACAACTGGTAAAAATAAGTCTGTTAAATCCTGCAAATGAATCCCCGGTCATACCGACTAAAATTTAAAGCAATAAAAAAGGCCCATAAAGGGCCTTCCGTAAAAACAAGCATCTGTTTTTTTGCGCTAAAACTACAAAAATTCAGGCCATAAAATGTTTGGTAGCGGGGGCTGGATTTGAACCAACGACCTTCGGGTTATGAGCCCGACGAGCTACCAAGCTGCTCCACCCCGCATCAGAGGAGCGAGATTTTAGCGATGTTGTCCGCATAATACAAGCGCTTTTCAAGACTATCTTACTTATCATCAGGATACTTACTAATTAAAGCCACTATCCTGTACTAGAAAGGCTGGTCGATATTGTTTTTACTGGCTAATGTTATAGAGAGTCTGGGTCGGAAAGGCAAACTCCAGTCCCTTTTCATTAAACAACCGCAGAATCTGAAGATTAATTTCAGATTGCGTACCTGCGATGCTTTCACTCTTTTTAATATAATAAATAAAAGTGATATTCATCGAAAAATCACCAAACCCACTAAAGAAAACCGTAGCGTCTTCCTCAGTTGAGGCATTACTCTGATTAATCTGTGTCAGCGTATCCATGGCATTTTGCATTTGATCTGGTTGGGTATCATAGGTCAGCCCCAGAGAGACTACGACTTTACGCGACGGCTCCCAGCTGATGTTTTCTACCGGTGCATCAGCAAATTTTGCATTCGGCATTGTGACGATGCGCCCTTCCAGTGTTTTTAGACGCGTGCTGCGAACACCAATTTCAATGACGGTTCCATCGTAACCCGCCACCTTGATTCGATCTCCTATCTTAAAGGGTTGGTCGGTGAATATGGTCACGCCGCCAAACACATTGGATACCGTATCTTTTGCTGCCATGGCTAGTGCCAAACCACCAATACCCAACCCTGCGATAAGAGCCGCAACATCATAGCCTGCATTATTCAGACCGATGATGATGGCCATTGCCCAGATAATCATCTTGACGCCTTTACTGATAATGGGCATCAGCTGATCGTCAAGGTCATTTTCGGACTTGTCTGCTAAAGGCTTCAGGTATTGTTTATAAAAGGCATCAAACAGACGGCTTAACAACCAGCCTACCAGTAATGCGAAAATGACCTGGTAAGCATTCGCAATCACTTTATTTATAACATCCGGTAAGGTCAGCATACGTAAGGCCATCCAGATACCCATTACGACAACCATAAAAACCACTGGCTCTTCAACCAGGTCGATGATTACATCGTCCACCTGAGATTTACTGCGAGCAGTAAACACACGTACAAACCTTGAAAAAACCCAGTACAGCACCTTACCAAACATTATCGACATCACCACGATCACCATTGTGATGAGCCAGGTCTGAAGGGTGTTACCGTAATAGCTTTGTGTGAGTAGATCCTGCATAAAAACTCCTACTGCCAAGTAGCCTGTAAAAAATGCCGAAGCATATCAAAAATTAAAAGCCAGGTTGATATACTGTTCATGTTTTTAATGGGATAAACAAAAAAACCTGAACAGCTGCTCAGGTTTTTTTAAAAAATGTTCGAACTTAGATATTTAGTCAGGCAAAGGCAGCGGTACACCATGCCATTAATAATGAAGGAAACAGACCAAGAACAATCAGGCTCAAGCTGTTGGCACTCAACAGGATCTTCACATCAAGAGATTGTTTGATAGTAATTTGCTGATCTTCATCTGGCTTATCAAAATACATTACCTTGATAACTCGTAGGTAATAAAACAGCCCTATCACCGAGAACAGTACAGCTGCAATTGCCAGCCAGAGCAGATCTATTTGCACCACGGCATTAATCACGGTCAGCTTGGCATAGAAACCTACGGTTGGAGGTACACCGGCCATGGAAAACAATGCGATTGCCAACAATGCTGCATACCAGGGATTTTGATCATTCAAGCCTTTAAGGTCAGCGATTTCACCTGCTTCAAATCCTGCACGGTTGAGCAGCATGATGATTGCAAAAGCAACGGATGAAGTAATAGCATAGGTAAGGGTATAAAACATGGCTGCGGATAAGCCTGTCTCACTGGCAGACAACAGACCTAGCAGAATGAAACCAACATGTGAAATGGTGGAATATGCCAGCATACGTTTAAAATTGGTTTGTGCGATAGCGATAATATTACCAACTGCCATGGATGCTACTGATAACACTATCAGCATCTGCGACCAGTCAACCTGTAGATCGGATAAACCATCGATAAGTAAGCGAATGGCCATTGCAAAACCTGCTATCTTGGGCGCAGTTCCAATGAAAAGAGTAACCGAGGTTGGTGAACCCTGATACACATCGGGCAACCACATATGAAATGGCACCGCACCCAATTTGAATGACAGCCCAACGACTATGAAAGTCAGGGCAAATGCCAGTAATACAGGATTACTTGCTGCCTGCGCTTTGATTGATGCTGCCAGCGTGGTGATATCCAGAGTACCAGTGATGCCATAAAAGATTGAAATCCCGTATAGCAAAATACCGGAGGCCAGTGCACCCAGCACAAAGTATTTCATTGCAGCTTCGGAGGCAGCCATCGATTTACGATTGAAAGCGATCATCGCATACAGAGACAGAGATAGAAGCTCCAGTCCCAGATAGATCAGCAGAAAACTATGAGCTGAGATCATAATCATCATACCCAGCACTGCAAACAGGCCCAATACATAGTATTCGCCTTTATAGATCCCCAGATCCTTCAGGTAATCACGCGAGTAGACAAACACCAGAAAGGTCACTGCATATACAGAAAGCTTCAAAGTAACCGCAAGCTGATCCAGAATAAAAGTACCCTGGAAGGTGGAAACCGCAGTAGCGGGTGCGACATACAGAGTACTAAAAGCTACCAATACCAGAGTCAATAAAGATAGCAATAAGGTAAAACCTCGTTTTTCCTGAGGCAGAAACAGATCAACAACCAGAACCACACAGGCCATGGCTAGCATCACCATCTCTGGGAGTGCTGGTAACAGATCAGGCTGGATAAAAGGCATCATATCTAACTTTACCTAAATTTTTGAAACACTGATGTGTTGCAACAGATTATCGATTGTGGGATGCATTACATTCACTAATGGGTCTGGCCACAGGCCCAGAGTTAGCACGGCGATTGCGAGTAGTGCAAGAAACAGAAATTCGCGTTTATTGATATCTGTAAGCGCACGCACCTGGTCATTTGCAATATCGCCAAAAATGACGCGTTTTACCATCCACAGGGTATAAGCAGCACCCAGTATCAGGGTAGTTGCTGCTAGAAATGCTATCCAGAAATTTGCCTTGAAGCTCGCCAGTATCACCATAAATTCACCAACGAAGCCTGACGTACCTGGTAAGCCTGCATTAGACATGGCAAAGAACACCATGAACGCAGCAAAAACTGGCATGGTATTCACCACACCGCCGTAATCGGCGATCTGACGCGAATGCATACGATCATACATAACACCGACGCAAAGGAACATCGCACCAGAAATAAAACCATGCGACACCATCTGAACCATGCCGCCCTCAAGCGCCAGTCCGGCACCTGCTCCATCACCCAGCGCACTGATACGAAACACAATAAAGAAACCAAGGGTCACAAAACCCATATGCGCGATTGAGGAATAAGCGATCAGCTTTTTCATATCCTGCTGTACCAGAGCAACAAAGCCAATATAAACCACGGCAGTTAGAGACATGGTGATTATCAGCCAGTCGAGCTGACTGCTGGCATCAGGCGTAATCGGTAAACTGAAACGCAGGAACCCATAGCCACCTATCTTCAGCATGATCGCAGCCAGGATAACCGAACCACCAGTAGGCGCTTCTACGTGCGCATCGGGTAACCACGTATGCACTGGCCACATAGGAACCTTAACCGCAAACGCTACCAGAAATGCCAGGAAGATCAGAACCTGTTCGGTCATACCCAGCTTCAGGTCATGTAGATCCAGAATCGCGAAACTACCCGACTGGGTATACATATAAATCAACGCCACCAGCATCAGAACCGAGCCAATAAAGGTATATAGAAAGAACTTCAGTGTCGCATAGATTCGGTTAACGCCACCCCAGATACCGATAACCAGAAACATGGGGATTAGCATGGCTTCGAAGAAGATATAAAACAGAATCGAATCCAGTGCTGAGAAGGTGCCGATCATGAAACCTTCCATAATCAGGAAGGCAGCCATGTATTGAGACACTCGATATTGAATCACTTCCCAGGCTGATATCACAACTATAACCGTGGTAAAGCTGGTCAATAAGATTAAAGGCATTGAAATACCATCGACACCCAGATGGTAATTAATACTGAATTCCTTAATCCAGGGGTGCAATTCAACAAACTGCATATTGGCAGTTGTCGCATCAAATAAACCATATAGAGGAATACTAAACAGGAAAGTAGCAATTGAAACTACCAGTGCAATCTTGCGTGCACCTGCAGGTTCCTTATCTCCAGAAAACAATACCAGAATGCCACCAACAATAGGCAACCAGATGACCAGACTTAAAAGAGGTAAATCAGCAAACATATTCATCCCAGTATCGCCCAACCCAGTAAAAGAATCAGACCTGTAACCATAGCAAAGGCATAGTGGTTCAAATATCCGGTTTGTACGACACGGATAAAGCCAGAGAACCAGCCCACCAGTCGAGCACTACCGTTAACCACTAGACCATCAATCAACATCCCATCGCCTACTCGCCACAACACAGTTCCCAGAACTTTACTGCCACCGGCAAATACGATTTCATTAAAGCGATCGAAGTAATATTTTTGATCCAGTAACTGATGCAAGGCTGACGCTCTGGTTTTAATATTTTCAGCAATCGAAGGCTGCTTCATGTAGATATACCAGGCCGAAAATACACCAGCACCGGCAAGATAAATTGCCCACCCATGAAAGGCATGTAGAACGAATGAGAACTGTCCATGATAGTTTTCCTTCATCAACTCAACCATGTCATGCTCACGCAGTGTTAATAGTGCCTTCTCAAAGAAATCACCGAATACGATTGAATCAACCGTTAACCAGCCAATTATGGCGGATGGAATTGCCAGCAACACTAGTGGCAACCAGACGACTGCTGATGGCTCGTGCAAATGATCTTTGGTGTGCTGATCCATACGCTCTTCTCCATGGAATACCAGAAAGAACATACGGAAAGAGTAAAATGCTGTGATGAAAACACCCAGCAGAACCATCCAGTATGCGAAACCAGCTCCAGGAATCGTGGACTCATGAACCGCTTCGATAATTGCATCCTTGGAAAAAAAACCGGATGTTCCTGGAAAGCCGATCAAAGCCAGCGAACCGATTAATGATACCCAGTAAGTGATCGGGAGATATTTTTTCAGACCACCCATATTACGAATATCCTGCTCGTGATGCATAGCAATAATGACTGCACCCGCAGACAGGAATAACAGGGCTTTAAAGAATGCATGCGTCATCAGGTGGAAGATAGCGACTGAGTAAGCCGATGCTCCCAGTGCAACGGTCATATAGCCCAACTGAGACAGAGTGGAATAAGCCACCACGCGTTTAATATCGTTTTGCACGATACCAATCAATCCCATAAAGAAGGCAGTAATCGAACCGATGATCAATATGAATGAAAGTGCGACTTCAGACAGTTCAAATAATGGCGACATACGCGATACCATAAAGATACCGGCTGTAACCATGGTAGCGGCATGGATCAAAGCTGAGATAGGTGTTGGGCCTTCCATCGAATCAGGCAGCCACACGTGTAAAGGTACCTGAGCTGATTTACCCATTGCACCGATAAATAGCAGGACGCAGGCTACTGTGATTACTGACCATGGATGGCCTTCAAAGATTTCTATAGTTTGACTCGATAGCTGTCCTGCCTGACCGAATACTTCGTAATAATCCAGTGATCCGGTGAACATCAAAACACAGGCGATTCCAAGCAGGAAGCCAAAGTCACCTACACGATTGACCAGAAATGCCTTCATATTTGCATAGATAGCAGTTTCCTTTTTATACCAGAAACCAATTAGCAGGTAAGACACCAGACCAACAGCTTCCCAGCCAAAGAACAACTGCATGAAGTTATTCGACATAACCAGCATCAGCATGGAGAAGGTAAACAGTGAAATGTAACTGAAAAAGCGCTGATAACCTGGGTCATCATGCATATAGCCGATGGTGTAGATATGTACCATCAGCGAGACAGCGGTAACCACGGTCATCATCAGTGCGGTCAGATTATCGATCAGAAAGCCGACTTCAAAACGGATGCCATCGCTTACCATCCAGGTATAAACCGCATGGTTGTAAATTTCGCCGCCATCTAAAACCAGGTCCTTAAGCACGACTACCGATAACACGAATGAAGTGGCCACGCCAACTATGGTAACCCAATGTGCGCCTGCTCGACCAATCTGCTTACCGAAAAGCCCTGCAACTATGGCACCGAATAGAGAAGCCAGAGGAATTGCTAAATAAAGATTTTGCATAGCTCTACCCCTTCATCTCGGTAATATCAGCAACATTGATGGATTGCCTGTTTCTAAACAGCACCACCAGTATCGCCAGACCTATTGCTGCTTCTGCAGCTGCAACGGTCAGGATAAAAAACACAAAAACCTGTCCGGCTAAATCATTCAGATAATGCGAGAAGGCAATAAAATTAAAATTAACCGAGAGCAGCATCAATTCAATCGACATCAGCAGGATAATAATGTTTTTCCGATTAATGATAATACCGGCAATGCTGATGCTAAACAGGATGGCAGCAAGTACCAGATAATGGCTAAGTGATAAGGTCATTATTTTTCCGCCTCCATCTTGATCACGCGCAGACGATCTTCTTTACGAACCCTGATCTGCTCAGATGGATTTTGATATTTGGTATCTGGTCGCTTACGCATGGTGAGTGCAATCGCGGCAATGATAGCCACCAGCAGAATTACCGCTGCTATTTCAAAGGCGAAAACATAATCGGTATACAGCACTGCGCCCAATGCTTTGGTATTTGAATAATCAGCAGCTTTGGCAGCAGGTGCAGCCATGGCCTCCAATGAGAATTCATCGCCGGAGATAACACTGTAAATCAGTCCAAACATGACCAGGGCCAAAGCGATTCCGACAGGTACAAACTTGATAAAGCCTTCACGCAGGCGTGCAATATTGATATCCAGCATCATCACCACAAACAGGAACAACACCATTACCGCACCCACGTAAACCAGTACCAGAGTGATGGCAAGAAACTCAGCCTCCAGCAACATCCAGATAAAGGCACTACTGAAAAAGGTAAGCACCAGTAACAATGCCGCATGAACAGGGTTACGCACCGTGATCATTGAAGTTGCTGCTATCACAGTGACTGCAGCGAAAAAATAAAAAACAAATGTTTCAATCATATTAGTGATTCGCTCATTTTCCAGGTCTATCGGTATGGTGCGTCAGCTGCTTTATCAACAGCCAGTTGAGCTTCATAACGATCACCAATTTCCAGAAGCTTTTGCTTGGTCATAATGTTTTCGCCACGGTTTTCAAAGTGATATTCGAATACATTGGTTTCTACAATAGAATCAACTGGACAAGCTTCTTCGCAGAATCCGCAGTAAATACATTTGAAGAGATCGATATCGTAACGAGTCGTACGACGTGTTCCATCTTCGCGTTGCTCTGACTCAATGGTAATAGCCAGCGCAGGACATACCGCTTCGCACAACTTACAGGCGATACAACGTTCTTCACCATTTGCATAACGCCTTAATGCATGCAATCCACGGAAACGTGGGCTGAGTGGCGTTTTCTGCTCAGGATACTGAATGGTAAACTTCTTTTTAAAGAAATACCCACCGGTAACACTTAAGCCCTTTAGCAATTCCCAGAAGGTAAAGCTTTTGAGATAGTATTTAATTTGCTTAATCATCTGTGCTTAACCTCACGCAAACCAGGGGCCGACTTTGTAATACACAAACACGCCTTCCACCAGCAGCCAAACTATGGTTACAGGAATAAGAACCTTCCAGCCCAGTCGCATAATCTGGTCATAGCGATAACGTGGAAAGGTAGCGCGGAACCACAGGAACAGAATCATGAAGAAACCTGTTTTGAGGAATAACCACAGTACACTATCGCCCATCAGATCGGGGAATGGTGATAACCATCCGCCCATAAACATCAGTGCAGTCAGCATTGAGATTAAAATCATGTTGGCGTATTCAGCCAGAAAGAATACAGCAAAGGTCATACCCGAATATTCCACGTGGAAACCGGCAACGATTTCCGACTCACCTTCCGCCACATCAAATGGTGCTCGATTGGTTTCCGCAAGACCGGCAATAAAATAAACCAGAAACAGAGGAAATAAAGGGATGATAAACCAGTTATACATACTCCCTGCCTGAGCATGCACGATTTCACCCAGATTCAGACTGCCACCAGCCATGAGCACACCAACCAGAGCAAAGCCCATGGCAATTTCGTAGGCAACAATCTGTGCCGCTGAACGCATGGCACCGAGTAGTGCATATCTGGAGTTTGACCCCCAACCTGCAATGATTACCCCATAAACACCGAGAGAGGTCATCGCCAGTATATACAGCAGGCCGGCATTGATATTACTGAACACCAGCGTGTCATTAAAAGGTACCACAGCCCAGGCACCCATCGCAGGCGCGAAAGCCAGGATCGGTGCAATTACAAACAGGAAGGTATTTGAGTTCGTAGGCAGGATGATTTCCTTAAACATCAGCTTGAACATGTCAGCAAACGGCTGAAACAATCCTTTAGGACCAACGCGGTTAGGTCCAATACGAATCTGCATATAACCGATAATTTTACGTTCGGCCAGGGTGTAATAAGCCACCACAATAAACAACGGTATCAATAACATTAACGCCAGAATCACATTAGAAATCAAATATTGAAACCAGTCAGGCCAGAAGTACTGCATCCACTCTGGCAACCAGGATACAAAAGTAGAAATGTATTCGATCATGACACTTTCTCCACTTCGATGCTGCCATAGAATCCGCTCAGGTTCTCAACCGCTTTCACACCCATCGGTAACCAGGCACAGCCAACCGGGACATGTTCATCGATAACCAGAGATAGTACCGCAGTACCCTCTCCCTGTTTTATATGCACCTGCTCAGCACCCATCAGACCAGACTTTTCAGCCTGTGCACTATTCATACGTAAGCAGTTTGCATCCTGAGTATTAACAGTAGCCTGTAAAGATGTTGAAGCTCGTACCATGGCATCAACGGCATAGATGGCTTTTTCAGACACCCTCTGCAAACCGCGTGGACGAGTTGGCAACTTGGTATTACCTGCTTTGACGGATACAAAATTATCCAGATTTAATTCACGGCACTGTTCTTTCAGTTCATTGCGTACAGCCGTTGAATCTGCATACTGATAGTTATCAGCAGGTAATAAAACCTGCGCCAGAGCAGTCAAAATTTTCCAGCCCTGACGCGACTCACCAGCGGCTTTTACGCAACCACTAAATGGCTGCCATAAACCTTCCACGTTGACAAAAGTGCCAGAGGTTTCCAGGAATGTAGCTAGCGGCAATACCAGATCAGCATGCTGGTCGATAAACTCATTGTTAAAGCTATCGATGCTAATAATAAAATCCTGTAGTTCGGCAATGCTTTTAAGCGACGGGCGATTACTGATATCCAGTGCAGGATCAATCCCCATCAACAACAATACTTTATGTGCCTGATGAACAATTTCTAAAGTATTTTGCCCGACAGTATCAGCAGCTACCCCTGCAGCCGTACGATGAGGTAAAGCTCCGGCCAGACAGGCACCCGCAGAGTTTGCTGATTCGGATAAATAAGAGAGCGTTGATTTTGTCAGGCTTGCAATCTGTTCGGCCAGTTGCATCAACAGGCTAAAACGTGGATGAGCAACTGCCTGAAGTCCAACGATCACAGCAGATTGTTCACCATCAATCAAAGCCTTAGCGATAGCCTGATGTTTATCACTCACCTTGGCTTTTTCAGCGAGTGCAGAAAGACCATCCGGCAAGTCAGCTTTAGAGGTTTCGCATACAGCAAGTAAAACCGAGGCAAGATCACTTAATTGCTGTTCAGCACTACCTGCAAGATCATTACTCAGATTAAAGTTATATTGCCCAGTTAGAGAACTGATGGAAGAAACATTCGCTGCATTCTTAACCACAGCCTTGCGCAGACGATGATTCAATATAGGCTGTTCACGCCGCAGGTTGGCCCCGATTACTAAAGCACTGTTAAGCTGTTCTAATGATACCAGCGAACGCCCTAGCCAGGGCATAACAGGTGCCTGAAATTGCACTGAGAAATCAACCTGATTTAGTCGGTGATCGATATTATTTGACCCCAGGCCTCTTACCAGTTTTTGCAGCAGATACTGCTCTTCCAGTGTGCATTGTGGGCTCACCAGCGCTGCCAGGTTGCCTTTTTGATTGGCAGCAGACTGTAATTTTTCAATTGCCAGATTAAGCGCAGTTTCCCAGTCAGTGTCGACCAGTTTACCGTTTTGACGTATCTTTGGTGTCAGCAGGCGAGTACCGGCATTGACTGAGCTATAGCTAAAACGATCACGATCAGAGATCCATGATTCATTGATAGCTTCATTATCCTTTGGTACTACACGCATAACCTTCTGGTTACGTGTATGCACATAAATATTAGACCCCACGCAATCATGAGCGGCTATAGAAGCATGTTGCATCAATTCCCAGGGGCGTGCTGTATAACGCGATGGCCTGGCAGTTAACGCGCCCACCGGACAGAGATCTATCACATTGCCAGAGAGTTCAGAGGAAACCGACTTTTCAATATAGGTACCGATTTCAGTAGATTCACCACGTCCGGTAGCACCCAGTTCGGGTAGACCAGCAATCTCTTCTCCAAAACGTACGCAACGTGTACAAAGGATGCAACGGGTGAAATCGGTAGCGATCAGCGGGCCAATATTCTTGTCACACACCACACGCTTTTGCTCTGTGTATTGTGAAACATCACCACCGAAGCCCATCGCGACATCCTGCAGTTCACACTCACCACCCTGATCGCAAATTGGGCAATCCAGTGGATGATTGATGAGTAAAAACTCCATTGTCGATTTCTGTGCAGCGATAGACTTGCTTGATTTCGTTCTGACAACCATACCATCCTGCACCGGTGTCGCACAGGCAGGCATCGGCTTTGGCGCCTTTTCAACTTCGACCAGACACATCCGACAATTTGCCGCTACCGAGAGTTTTTTGTGGTAACAAAAACGCGGTATGCTGATATTGTTTGCGTCGGCCACATCAATCAGCATTTGTCCCGGTTTAACTTCCAGTTGCTGATCATTAATGGTGATAGTGATTGTTTCGCTCATATCTGGGATAACCTTTACGCCGCCCATACAGGTGATGGTTCGGACGGCTCAACCATTGAACGCTTATGTTCAATGTAGTATTCAAATTCGTGCCGAAAATGTTTGATAAAACTCCATACTGGCATCGCTGCTGCGTCACCCAGGGCACAGATTGTGCGCCCTTCTATCTTGTGAGAAACCTCTTCCAGCATCACGATATCTTCAGGACGTCCCTTCCCTTCAACGATTCGGGTTAATACTCTATACAGCCAGCCGGTGCCTTCACGACAAGGGGTACATTGGCCACAGGATTCAGAAAAGTAAAAGCGCGAAATACGACGTAATGCCTTCACCATATCGGTAGTTTCATCCATTACGATAACGGCGCCAGAGCCCAGCATTGAACCAGCCCTGGAAATAGAATCATAATCCATGGTGCATTCCAGCATGATCTCACCCGGCAACACGGGTACCGAAGATCCACCGGGAATAACCGCTTTAAGCTGGCGCCCATCTTTCACACCACCAGCCATAGCCAGCAGGTCTTTAAAAGGCGTACCCATATTGATTTCGAAATTACCTGGATTATTCAGGTGTCCCGACATGGAAAATAATTTAACCCCACCATTATTTGGGATACCCAGATCAGCAAACCATTGTCCACCATTTCTGATGATTGAAGGTACCGATGCCAGTGACTCGGTATTATTAATAGTGGTCGGTTTACCGTATAAACCAAAATTTGCAGGAAACGGAGGCTTGAATCTTGGCTGACCTTTTTTGCCTTCCAGAGATTCTAATAGTGCAGTTTCTTCACCGCAGATATAGGCGCCAGCACCCAGTGTTGGGTAAAGATCAAAATCCACACCACTACCTAGAATATTTTTACCTAAAAAGCCCTGCTCGTAAGCTTCTTTTACTGCCTGATCAAAACGCATATAAGGTTCATCCATAAACTCGCCGCGCATATAGTTATACCCTACTGTGGCACCTATACAGTAGCCAGCAATCATCATCCCTTCTACCAGCGCATGCGGATTAAAACGCAGGATATCTCTATCCTTACAGGTACCGGGCTCCGATTCATCAGAATTACACACTACATATTTCTGCCCTGGGGCAGTACGCGGCATAAAGCTCCACTTCAGTCCTGTGGGGAATCCTGCACCACCACGACCACGTAAGCCGGAGGCTTTTACTTCAGCAATCAAATCATCAGGAGAGATTTTTTCTTTTAAAATCTTTTTCAGTGATTCATAACCGCCAACCTTCAGATAATTTTCCAGAGTCCAGGGTTGGTCAAATTGCAGGGTTGCAAAACAGACTTCGTTCGCCATGATTATTTAATCTCCCTCATTCCAGACCATCCAGAATTTCGTCAATTTTCTCAGGCGTCAATTTCTCGTGATAAACATGATCAACCTGCATCATCGGTCCCGCTGCACAGGCAGCCAGACATTCTTCTTCCGGTTTTAGAAAGATGCGACCATCTTCAGTGCTCTCTCCAACCTTGATACCCAGCTTTCTCTCAACATAACTCACCACGCTATCAGACCCCATCAGCATGCAGGATATATTGGTACAGATAGCCACGTTATGACGCGCAACCGGTTTGGTTTCGAACATGGAGTAAAAGGTAGCAACCTCATACACCTGAATTTTTGGTAGATCCAGATAGTCAGCAACTGCATCCATTAACTCTGTAGTCAGGAAGCCTTCGTTTTGATGCTGAACTGCACGCAAGGCAGCCAGCACTGCGGAACGTTTTTTATCTTCTGGGTATTTCTTCAACCAGCTATCGATCTCATGACGAGTGTGATCAGATAGCAGTTGTGTAGTGTTTGCTTCAGTCATTATCGGTCTATCTCGCCAAAAACTATATCCTGGGTACCGATGATGGCAACCACATCTGCCAGCATATGACCTGTTGCCATTTCATTCATGCTGGACAGGTGCGCAAAACCTGGCGCACGGACTTTTAAACGGTAAGGTTTATTGCTGCCATCCGAAACCAGAAAACAGCCAAACTCGCCTTTGGGGTGTTCAACTGCTGTATATACCTCACCAGCAGGCAGGGTGTAACCCTCGGTAAATAATTTGAAGTGATGAATCAATCCTTCCATATCGGCCTTTAATTCTTCACGACGTGGAGGGGCAACCTTATGATTTTCAGACATTACGATACCAGGATTTGCTTTCAGCCAGTCCACACATTGCTTGATGATGCGGTTGGACTGTCGTAACTCTTCCATACGTACAAGATAGCGGTCATAACAATCACCATTGGTGCCAACCGGGATATCAAAATCCATTCTGTCGTAGACTTCATAGGGCTGCTTTTTACGCAAGTCCCAGGCCACGCCGGAACCACGTAGCATTGGGCCGGTAAAGCCTAATTGATAAGCACGTTCTTCAGAAACTACACCTATACCGACTGTACGCTGCTTCCAGATACGGTTATCGGTCAACAGGGTTTCGTACTCATCTACATAGCCTGGAAAACGACTACAGAAATCGTCGATAAAATCCAGCATAGTCGACTGACGGTTTTCATTCAGACGATCAGCATCCTTCTGGCTACGCCACTGTGTCACCTGATACTGAGGCATATAGTCGGGTAGATCACGAGAAACACCACCAGGACGATAATAACCTGCGTGCATACGGGCACCAGATACGGCTTCGTATAAATCCATCAAGTCTTCGCGTTCACGGAAAGCGTACAGGAACATGGTCATTGCACCCACGTCCAGTGCATGGGTTCCAATCCACATCAGGTGATTCAGAATTCTGGTGATTTCATCAAACATCACACGAATATATTGCGCACGAATTGGCACTTCGAGTTGCAACAGCTTCTCTATCGCCATCACATAGCCATGTTCATTACACATCATGGATACATAATCCAGGCGATCCATATAACCGATAGACTGGTTGTAAGGCTTGGATTCCGCCAGTTTTTCTGTTGCGCGATGTAATAGTCCAATATGCGGATCAGCGCGTTCAATCACTTCACCATCCATTTCAAGCACCAGGCGCAATACGCCATGTGCTGCAGGATGCTGCGGTCCAAAGTTCAGGGTGTAATTCTTAATTTCAGGCATTATTCCGCCACCTCTTCTGCACCATCCAGGTAACGATGATCTTCACGTTTGACACGCGGTACCAGAACTCGAGGATCGATAGAAACCGGTTCGTAAATAACACGTTTCTGTTGTGGGTCGTAGCGCATCTCAACATGCCCCACCAGAGGAAAGTCTTTTCTAAATGGGTGACCGACAAATCCGTAGTCAGTGAGAATACGCCTTAAATCAGGATGATCGGAGTATAAAATACCAAACAGATCAAACGCTTCACGCTCATACCAGTCGGCTGATTTCCATACCTCAATAACAGATGGGATAACCGGTAAATTATTATTCTCGGCGAAGACCTTAACCCTTAAGCGGCGGTTGTTGACATAGGACATCAATTGCATAACTGATGCATAACGCGGCTTATCGGGTTCATCTACTGCCAGCTCATCACCAAATACCAGACGCCCCATACTGGCCGACTCAACACCCCGACTAAAACCGGTTGAACTGGACGCATCGGTTTCCCATTCACCTTTACCGTACTGTGAATAATCTACACCACACAGGTCAATCAGTTGCTGGTAGGCAAATTCAGGATTATCACGTAAATCCATACAGACAGCGATCAAGTTTTCTGCCGTAACTTCGAGACAGATCTCATTGAAAGCAAGGGTTAGCTGCTGGACTTTATCGCCGAAATGTTTCTGCAAATCATCGGCATGTTGCTGTAAGGAACCTGACATATTAACGCGCTATGGTATTGGTACGTTTAATCTTGTTCTGCAATTGCAGGATGCCGTATAACAATGCCTCAGCTGTCGGAGGACAACCCGGCACATAAATATCGACGGGTACTACCCGGTCACAACCGCGTACTACCGAATAGGAATAATGATAGTAACCACCACCATTGGCACAGGAGCCCATAGAGATCACCCAGCGAGGTTCTGCCATCTGGTCGTACACCTTGCGTAGTGCTGGTGCCATTTTATTAACCAGAGTACCAGCAACAATCATCACATCGGACTGGCGAGGACTTGGGCGAAAGAGAATTCCAAAACGATCAAGATCATAACGCGAGGCACCCGCCTGCATCATCTCTACGGCACAACAGGCAAGACCAAAGGTCATTGGCCACATCGAGCCAGTACGAGCCCAGTTGATTAATTTATCAGCAGTAGTGGTAACAAAACCCTGCTCGAATACACCTTCTATTCCCATTCCAGAGCTCCCTTTTTCCATTCATATATAAAACCTATAACCAGTACACCCAGGAAAATACCCATGGCAAAAAGCCCAAAGTTACCAATCTGGTCGAGCACTATGGCCCATGGAAACAGGAAAGCAATTTCAAGATCGAAAATAATAAAAAGAATAGCGACAAGATAATAACGCACATCAAACTTCATACGTGAATCTTCGAAGGCTTCAAAGCCGCATTCGTAGGGGGAATTTTTTTCAGCATCTGGGCGTGAAGGACCGAGCAATTTACCCAGCACGATGAATGCCGTACCCATCACAGAGGTAATCGTCAGGAAAATAAGAATCGGTAAATAATTACCTAACATGTGGTGTTTACCCTCTGCGTTTGATTTGGATTTATTATATTGTCTGTAGCAGGCAGCGAGTCTATTGCGCTCTGGATTCAGAGTCAAGAGCGAGGAGAATATTGATTCGTTATATAAGAATAATTGAAATCAAATAACCTAAGTTAATGGTGAATTAACTTCCAATCTGATAAATGTGAATTTATTCAATACTAAAAAAGGCCGACATAAAGTCGACCTTTGTTTTATGGTGCCGATGGCCGGACAAAACCGTCTGGAACGGTTTTGAATTGCGAGCCTGCAAGCAACCCGCAGGGCTGACCCCAAGGATGGAGTCTGTATTCAAACCGGAGCCGGTTCGACTAGCTGAAGTTGGTGCGATCAATAACGCAGCCAATGCATTTCAGTCATTTAATATGGTGCCGATGGCCGGAGTCGAACCGGCACAGCCTTAGGCCACTACCCCCTCAAGATAGCGTGTCTACCAATTCCACCACATCGGCTTGTATATTATTACTCTGAAGGAGGCAGATCTGTTTGAGCTGGCGCAGTGTCAGCAGCCGGATCTTCAACCGTAGGAGGTAAATCTGTGGTTGCCTCAGTCTGTTCCATCATGGGAGCAACCTGTTCAACAGCCTGAGTTTCTACGATGGAGTCAACCAGACTAGTCGGACCTTCTCGATGGCTAGACATATAAGCCAGAGCAAGGCAGGTCAGAAAAAATAATGTCGCCAGAATCGCCGTGCTTTTGGTCAGAAAATTTCCTGAGCCTTTTGCACCGAAAACAGTCGCTGATGCACCACTACCAAACGCAGCACCGGCATCAGCACCCTTACCATGCTGTAACAGAATAAGGGCAATTAATGAAACAGATAACAATACCTGCGCGATTAGTAATAAAGCATTTAAGTTTTGCATAAAACTCTCAAATTAAACAATCAGGCCGACTTGCCAATAGCAAGAAAATCAGCCGCCTTTAAAGATGCCCCACCGATTAAACCACCATCAATATCGGGCTGAGATAATAAATCTGCCGCATTCGCTGCATTCATACTACCTCCGTATAAAATCTGTACCTTGTTCGCAACATCAGCACTCAAAGCAGCCAGTTTGCTTCGTATAAAAGCATGTACTGCCTGTGCCTGTTCTGGTGAAGCTGTTTTACCGGTACCTATTGCCCATACAGGCTCATAAGCTATAACACATTGGCTAATAGCATCAATACCCTGTGTATCAATAACTGCATCCAGCTGACGTGAAACAACCTGCTCGGTTACACCCGACTCACGTTCTTCCAGAGTTTCACCAATACATAAAATCGGGGTCACTCCAGAGGTTACCGCCATCGCAAAACGTCGAGCTACCAGATCATCGCTCTCACCATACAGTGAGCGTCGCTCAGAGTGACCAATTATTGCATACTTACAGCCCGCTTCTTTTAACATTGCAGGAGCAAGCTCACCGGTAAAGGCACCACTTTCCTGATCACAGATATTCTGCGAACCCAGACCGATAGCAGCATCACCAATATGCGATTTCACTTTCATCAGATAGATCGCTGGTGGGCATACCACCATATCTGCATTCGTCACTTCTGCTAAACCTGCCTTAATGCCATCCATTAACTCACCAATACTCTCTAGTGAGCCATTCATTTTCCAGTTCCCAGCTATCAGTGTCCGACGCATATCCAGTTCCTCTGTTTAACTATTATTATGTGTATTAAAAATGGGCGCAAAGGGTACTTGTGTCCGGCCTATAAATCAATGGTTATATACTGGCTTTTAATAAAATATCACCTATTTCAGTCTGCTCCAGCAGATTCCACCACCGCATCAGCGATTCGATGCGCAAGTGACTCTACCTGATCAGCATCCTGCCCCTCAACCATAACCCTGATCAGGGGCTCGGTACCAGAAGGTCTTAATAGTACTCGGCCCTTACCAGCTAATTCCTGCTCAGCCTTTTCTACAGCTTTTGAAATCAGAGGGAAGTCTCCAGGATTTATTTTCGAGGCAATAGGCACATTAACCATACATTGAGGGTATTTGCTCATACCTTGCCGTAATTCGGCCAATGTCTGTTTATTATTCACCATTGACTCGAGAACCTGTAACGCCGCAATAATGCCATCGCCGGTAGTGGTTTGATTTAGAGATATAATATGCCCGGAAGACTCTCCGCCCAGATACCAGTCATTTGCCTTGAGTTTTTCCATCACATATCGATCACCAACATTAGCGCGTTCAAATGGAACTTTGAGTTCTGCCAACGCATGTTCCAGACCCAGATTCGTCATCAGGGTACCAACGACCCCCCCTTCAAGTTGACCACTCAATTGTTGTTTACGCGCGATAACAAACAGTATTTCGTCACCATCCATGACTTCGCCGCAGGCATCCATCATCATCACCCGGTCTCCATCACCATCGAAGGCAATACCCAGATCGGCCTGATTTTCCAGCAGCAGTGAACGCATATTCTGCGGATATAGTGCGCCACAATCCTTGTTGATATTCAAACCATCAGGAGACACGCCCATCTCAATAACTTCTGCGCCTAGTTCGCGGAATATGTGCGGCGCGACATGATAGGTTGCACCATTAGCACAATCTAATACAACCTTCATTCCCCTCAGGGTGGTTCGAAATGGAATCGAGTTTTTGCAAAATTCAATATAGCGACTTCTGGAATCCTCCATCCGATAAACCTTACCCAAATCCTTGGATTCCACCATCAGCATGGGCTGATCCATCATATCTTCTATTTCATGCTCCACCGAATCGGGTAACTTATAGCCATCTCCGCTAAAGAATTTAATTCCATCATCGTAGTAAGGGTTATGCGATGCACTAATCACGATACCTGCAGTGGCACGCTGCGCCTGAGTCATATAAGCAACTGCCGGTGTCGGCATAGGCCCCATCAAGGTTACATCCAGTCCGGCTGCCGCCAGACCTGCTTCCAGCGAAGCCTCAAAAATATAGCCTGATATCCGGGTATCCTTGCCGATTACCACATGGCCTTCACCCTGCTTGCCAAGCACCTTACCAGCAGCCCAACCCAGCTTCATAATAAAATCAGCCGTCATAGGTTCCTGACCTACACGACCACGAATGCCATCCGTTCCAAAAAATTTACGCGCCATCTTAATCCTCAGTATTCTATAGCTGTCTGCTTAAGTGTCTGCACTATAGCCAATGCCTGTCGGGTTTCTGTGACATCGTGCACACGGATAATATGCGCGCCAAGCATGGCACTGATCACTGCCGCAGAGACACTGCCATACACCCTTTCATCAACAGGTTTATCTAGCACCAGTCCGACCATGCTTTTACGCGACAAGCCCACCAGCAAGGGGTAACCCATCTCGACAAACTCTGGCAACGCTTTCAGTAATTGATAATTTTGATCCAGAGTTTTACCAAATCCAAACCCGGGATCAATGATTAAGTTTTGTTTTTTTATACCTGCTGCCTGAGCGGCAAATAATCGATCGTGCAGAAAACGCTTAACCTCTTTGAGCACCGACTCATACTCAGGGTTTTGCTGCATATTATCGGGACTGCCCTGCATATGCATCAAACAAACAGGTAATCCAGAGTCGGCCGCAGCCTGCATAGCACCCTCGCGACGTAAGGCCCACACATCATTGATCATATTTACCCCAGCAGCACTAGCTACACGCATTACCTCGGCTTTGCTGGTATCAATTGAAATAGGTATGTCTGAAAATGCACGAATACTTTCAATAAGCGGGATAGTGCGACTGATTTCCTCATCCACCGAAACATCTGCTGCGCCAGGACGCGTTGACTCACCGCCTATATCGAGAATATCCGCCCCCTCGTCAATCAGCCTGCGCGCCTGCTCTAGCGCTTTATCATGGCTAAGGAAATGCCCGCCATCGGAAAACGAATCCGGTGTTGTATTGATAATACCCATGACTGACAGGGCTTTTAAATCGAGGATAGATGATTTGCTGAACATTGAATTAAGGCTGAGATTGAATTGATTACGCCTAATTTTAAACCACTAAAAAAGATGGCGTAAGTAGTTATTTGCAGTGCAATTGAAGAAGGCCGGTCACCCGGCCTTCATTTAAGTCTTAATGCAAACTTGCTGGATCAGATAAATCCGCTTTTTTCTTATCCTTTGATTCAGCCTTGGTAGCACCCGCACCACCACTATCGGAAGGATCATCCGAGCCATTGCTGGTCCAGTCCTCTGGAGGACCTGGCACATGGCCTTGCATAATGGCATCGATCTGACTGACATCAATAGTTTCATACTTCATCAAAGCATCCGCCATCAAATGAAGCTTATCTTCATTTTCTGTCAGGATTTTCAATGAACGCTCGTAGTTTCGATCAATAATGCCGCGAATCTCAGAATCTATCGCCTGAGCAGTTTCATCCGAAACCATTTTATTTTTGGTGACAGACTTACCCAGAAAGACCTCTCCCTCTTCCTCAATATAGGTCAATGGACCCATACGATCTGAAAGCCCCCATTTGGTCACCATATTCCGCGCCAGGCTGGTAGCACGTTCAATATCATTGGAAGCACCTGTGGTGACAGCATCTGCACCAAAGATTATTTGCTCGGCAATACGCCCACCGAACAGACTGGAAATATTACTTTCCAGATGTTGTCGACTAGCACTATAACGGTCATCCTCTGGCAGGAACATAGTCACACCCAGAGCACGTCCACGCGGAATGATTGACACCTTGTATACAGGATCGTGATCCGGCACCAGACGTCCGACAATAGCATGCCCAGCTTCATGATAAGCGGTCAGCTTTTTCTCATCTTCTTTCATGATCATAGACTTGCGCTCAGCACCCATCATGATCTTATCCTTAGCACGTTCAAATTCGGCCATGCTAACAAGTTTTTTATTGCCACGTGCAGCAAACAGTGCGGCTTCATTCACCAGATTGGCTAGATCAGCACCAGAAAATCCAGGGGTACCACGCGCAATCACCATCGCATCAACATTGTCTGCAGCAGGAACTTTACGCATATGAACCTTCAGGATATGAGCACGACCACGAACATCCGGTAATGGCACCACGACCTGACGATCAAATCGACCTGGACGAAGTAGCGCAGGATCTAGCACATCAGGACGGTTAGTTGCGGCAATTACAATAACACCTTCGTTGCCTTCAAAACCATCCATCTCAACCAGTAACTGGTTCAGGGTTTGCTCGCGCTCATCGTGACCACCACCCAGGCCAGCGCCACGATGACGACCAACCGCATCAATTTCATCGATGAAGATAATGCAGGGACTATGCTTCTTGGCCTGTTCAAACATATCACGAACACGTGATGCACCGACACCAACAAACATTTCCACAAAATCGGAACCGGAGATAGTAAAGAAAGGTACCTTGGCCTCACCTGCAATCGCTTTTGCTAACAGAGTTTTACCAGTACCGGGTGAGCCCACCATTAATACGCCGCGAGGAATCTTGCCACCCAGCTTCTGGAATTTGGCTGGGTCGCTTAGGAATTCAACCAGTTCAGCCACATCTTCTTTGGCTTCATCAACACCGGCCACATCATTAAAGGTTACATTAACCTGATCTTCACCCAATAAACGGGCTTTGGATTTGCCAAAAGACATAGCACCACGACCGCCACCACCGCCCTGCATCTGGCGCATGAAGAAAATCCATAAACCGATCAGAATAATAAATGGGAACCAGCTAATAAACATATGAGCCAGCAAGGAAGGCTGTTCGGGTGGCTTGGACATAATCTGTACGCCAGCCTTCTCAAGATCACCTATGAGTGGAGAGTTATTAGTTTCTGGACTATAGGTCGAAAAAGTAGCCCCACTGATCAATTTTCCGTTGATCTGCTGCCCTTCGATCAACACCTCACTAATCTGCCCGGCACGAACCTGAGACAGAAATTCGGAATAGATCATATTTCTACCGGATGTACTGCGGTCACCAAAATTCTGAAACACTGATAACAGAACTACCGCGATCACAACCCATAGGATTAAATTCTTTGCTACGTCATTCACGTTGTTTTCCTATCGTAATCGATACTTTATTTAAACAATCAACTGTATTCTGGCACACAAGACCAATTGAATACAGTTATTATAAGCTATCTAAACTATAGCCTATTTCAATCCCTGGCACACAGCGTATACTTCTGGAGAGCGAGGTCTGGAAGCTTTTGGCTTGCGAAACTTAACTACTTTAAAAGCTTTACGGAACTCTCTGACCATTTCATCGAAGCCCTCACCCTGAAATATTTTGACAGCAAAAGATCCTTTTTTATCCATAACCTGCAGAGTGAGATCAAAGGCCAGTTCAACAAGATACATCGATTTTGGCTGATCAACTGTCTCAATACCACTAATATTGGGGGCCATGTCCGATAATACAAGATCAACTTTTGCGTTATCTACCTGACCCAGTATCTCTTCAAGTACCGATTGTTCAGTAAAATCACCTTCTATGATGACTGCATCGGCAACCGGGTCCATAGGAAGTATATCTACCGCAATCAAACGCCCTTTATCCCCACAGAACTGACTGGCATATTCAGTCCAGCCTCCAGGAGCCGCCCCCAGATCAATCACAAACTGGCCTGGCTTGAGTAAACGATCTTTTTCCTGCAGCTCCATTAACTTATACACTGCGCGCGAACGGTAGCCCTCACGACGCGCCTTTTGCACGTAAGGATCAGCATGATGTTCCTGCAACCAGCGTTGACTACTTTTAGATCGACTCATCTAGATACTCGTTTGAAAAAACCTATGTTACAATCCGCGCCCTTTTAGCACATGAACTGCGAGCCACCCATGCCACTTTCCAATGCTCAGATTCGAACCCTGCGTTCTGAAGCCCATCGCTTAATGCTGAAACCGGTTGTTATGATTGGACAAAATGGGTTAAGCGAAAACGTAGTTATTGAATTGCAACAGGCACTCGAACACCACGAATTAATCAAGGTTCGCATTCCCGCCGCGGAAAAAAACGAAAAATCAGCGATGATTGAAGCTATTTGCCAGCAACAACAGGCGGACCTGATTCAAAGTATCGGCCATGTGGTCGTAATTTACAAACTCAACCCCAAGATTGGTCGATTCAAGAAATTACTTGCCAGCAAAAAGCAGTCAGCTACAGACTAGCGGTAATGCACCGCAGTAATTTCGTACTCCTTATCACCACCTGGTGCCTGTACCGTAATATCTTCCCCCTCTTCCTTGCCAATTAGAGCTCTTGCAATAGGAGAGCTGATTGCGATTCGATTGTGATTGATATCTGCTTCAACATCACCAACAATCTGGTAGGAAACCTCTTCTTCAGTTTCAACATTAATTAAATCGACGGTACAGCCAAATACTACTCGGCCAGTTTGTGGAAGCTTGGTAACATCAATGACCCGCCCATTGGACAGCACCGACTCAAGCTCCTTGATTCGACCTTCGATAAAACCCTGTTGCTCACGCGCCGCATGGTATTCTGCATTTTCTTTCAGATCACCATGTTCACGAGCTACTGCAATAGCTTCGATAACCTCTGGACGTTTTACCGATTTAAGTTCTTTTAATTCCAGTCTCAGGCGTTCAGCGCCGGAAACAGTCAAAGGAGTCTGACTCATAGTTTACCCATTTATTAATTTCTTCAAAAAGTATGCTGATACAGTTCAGGAATGCAAACCTTGCAAACTGTACACTTCTTTAACCTTGCGATGATCCATCGCCATACAGGTGGCTAAGCCACCCGCCAATGTGGTGGTATAGGTCACACCCTGCATCAGGGCTTCACGCCGGATGGCGTAGGAATCTGCGATAGCTGCACGACCTTCAGTGGTATTCACAATCATATCAATTTCAAAATTCTTAATCATATCAACAATATGTGGACGACCTTCTTTCACCTTATTGACCTGCTGACAGGGGATTCCAGCCTGCTGAATCGTTCTTGCAGTGCCACCGGTTGCAACCAGCTCAAACCCTTTGCTGACAAGATCCGCCGCCAGCTTATGTACGGCCGGTTTATCATGATCGCGCACACTGAGAAAAACTTTCCCTCTTTCAGGCAACATAGTTCCTGCTGCCAGCAGGCCTTTGGCAAAGGCTTCGGCAAACGTCTTACCTATACCCATAACCTCGCCAGTAGACTTCATTTCAGGCCCCAGAATCGGATCAACACCCTGAAATTTTGCAAATGGGAAAACGGATTCTTTTACTGCAACAAAATTCGGTATTACCTGTTTAGAGTAGCCCTGTGACTTCAACGTTTGCCCTGCCATGCAACGGGCAGCTACCTTGGCAAGAGGCACTCCGGTTGCTTTCGAAACAAAGGGCACAGTACGCGAAGCGCGAGGATTGACTTCCAGAATATAAATATCGCTGCCCTTGATAGCAAACTGGGTATTCATAAGACCAACAACATTCAACGCCTTCGCCATCGCCTCGACCTGAACACAAAGTTCCTGCTGAATCTCAGCGGATAAGGTATAGGGTGGCAATGAACACGCTGAGTCGCCTGAATGCACACCAGCCTGCTCGATATGTTCCATCAAACCACCGATAAACACATCCTGTCCATCGCATACGGCATCTACATCAACCTCTACCGCATCATCCAGAAATCGATCCAGTAACACCGGTGAGTCCTTGGTGACCTTAACGGCTTCGGTCATATAGCGAGCCAGATCTTCCTGATCGTATACGATTTCCATTGCGCGACCACCCAGTACATAGGAAGGACGCACTACCAGTGGGAAACCCACCTCTTCTGCCAATGCTGCTGAAGATGCGACATCAAAAGCGATGCGATTGGGTGGCTGACGTAATTTCAAACCGTGAATCATCTGCTGGAACCTTTCACGATCCTCTGCCAGATCAATAGAGTCTGGAGTGGTACCTATAATCGGCACACCTGCAGCTTCCAATGAGCGCGCCAGATTCAGCGGGGTTTGTCCTCCAAACTGTACAATCACGCCTTTAGGCTGTTCCAGATGGATGATTTCCATAACATCTTCAAGCGTCAACGGTTCAAAATAGAGCCGATCGGAAGTGTCATAATCGGTAGATACGGTTTCTGGATTACAGTTGACCATGATGGTTTCATAGCCATCTTCACGCATTGCCATGGCCGCATGCACACAACAATAATCAAATTCTATGCCCTGGCCAATACGGTTTGGCCCACCACCCAGAACCACAATTTTATCGCGACTTGTAGCTTCGGCTTCGCATTCCATTTCATAGCTTGAGTATAAATAAGCGGTAGAGGATGCAAACTCAGCGGCACAGGTATCTACGCGCTTATACACCGGGCGAATATTTAAATCGCGACGAGCTGTTGAAACGGCCAGCTCATCGGCATTCAGCAACTCGGCCAGTCTTCTGTCAGCAAACCCTTTACGCTTAAGCTGGAAGAATTCATCCGCAGTAATGGATTCGAGAGCACGGCCTTTCAGGGATTGCTCGATACTGACCAGTTGTTCTATTTGTACCAGAAACCAGGGATCGATTGCAGACATATCAAAAATCTGCTGGACGCTATAACCCGATCTAAATGCATCTGCTACATACCAGATGCGATTTGCGCCTGGTAACCTGAGCTCAGTGCGATATAACTCTTCTTGCTGCTCGGCGGACAATTCGTCCTGCTTGACGATTTCTTCCAGGCCGAAAATGCCAATCTCCAGACCGCGTAGTGCCTTCTGGAAAGACTCCTGAAAACTGCGCCCAATTGCCATCACTTCGCCCACCGATTTCATCTGGGTACCCAGACGATCATCCGCCTGCGAGAATTTCTCGAAGGTAAAACGAGGGATTTTGGTTACGACATAATCGATAGAGGGTTCAAAAGATGCAGGAGTGGCACCACCGGTAATATCATTCTGAAGCTCATCCAGTGTATAACCTGCAGCCAGCTTGGCGGCCACTTTAGCGATTGGGAAACCCGTCGCTTTGGAAGCCAGCGCTGATGAGCGTGACACCCGTGGATTCATTTCAATGATGATCATTTCACCATTTTCCGGATTGATCGCAAACTGCACGTTTGAACCACCGGTTTCCACACCAATCTTACGCAGCACCGCCAGCGAGGCATCACGCATGATTTGATATTCTTTATCGGTCAGGGTTTGAGCAGGCGCAACGGTTATCGAATCGCCGGTATGTACTCCCATCGGGTCTAGATTTTCTATCGAACAGATAATGATGCAATTATCATTTTTATCACGCACCACTTCCATTTCGTATTCTTTCCAGCCAAGTACCGATTTTTCTATCAGAACCTCGCTGGTAGGGGAAAGATCCAGACCGCGCTTGATAATATCTTCAAACTCATCACGATTATAGGCAATTCCGCCACCACTGCCGCCCATAGTAAAAGAGGGACGAATAATGACGGGGAAACCAATCTGGGGGTGACCCTGCCAGGCTTCTTCCAGACTATGCGCAATAAATGATTTTGGTGTATTAAGCCCAATTTCAGCCATCGCCTTTCTAAACTGGTCACGATCTTCTGCCATATCAATGGCTTCCCGGCTGGCGCCAATCATTTCTACGCCATGCTTTTCCAGAACGCCTTCGCGCACCAGATCCAGTGCGCAGTTGAGTGCTGTCTGTCCACCCATCGTTGGCAGCAGAGCATCAGGCTTTTCTTTTTCGATGATCTTTTCCACTGCCGTCCAGTGAATCGGTTCGATATAAACCGCATCCGCTGTATCCGGATCGGTCATGATGGTGGCGGGGTTGGAATTGATCAGAATAACTCTAAAGCCTTCTTCCTTTAAAGCCTTACAGGCCTGAGCACCAGAATAATCAAATTCGCAGGCCTGCCCGATAACAATAGGACCTGCCCCTATGATCAGAATGCTTTGAATATCTTGTCTACGTGGCATCAGGCTTGCCCTCCCTGTGCTTTAAGCTCTATTAGCTCAAAGAAATGATCGAATAAGGGAGACACATCATGCGGGCCAGGACTGGCTTCAGGATGCCCCTGAAAACTAAAAGCTGGCTTATCGGTGCGATGGACAGCCTGTAGTGAGCCATCGAATAAGGAGCGATGGGTTGCTTTTAAATTTGCAGGTAAGCTTTCTTCATCTACAGCAAACCCATGGTTCTGACTGGTAATCATCACCACGCCAGACGCCAGATCCTGCACAGGATGGTTAGCACCATGATGACCGAACTTCATTTTCACCGTTTTGGCTCCACTGGCTAATGACAATAATTGATGCCCCAGACAGATACCGAAAATAGGTATTTCTGTCTGTAAAAACTGCTGGATAGCTTCTATCGCATAATCGCAGGGCTCTGGATCACCTGGGCCATTGGATAGAAAAATGCCATCTGGCTGCATTGCCAGAACATCTGTTGCTGGGGTTTGTGCGGGTACCACGGTGACACGAGCACCACGTTCGCAGAGCATGCGTAAGATATTCTTCTTTACACCATAATCGTAAGCGACCACATGATAAGGGGTAGATTCAGCCTGCTGATGTCCCTCAGTCAAAGACCAGACAGTTTCTGTCCATGGATATTGTTGCTGGGTTGTGACTTCTTTTGCCAGATCCATTCCCGCCAGACCTGGAAAATCTTGTGCTGCTGCAATAGCCTGAGCTTCATCTATATCTTCGCCCGCCATAATGGCACCATTTTGCGCACCCTTTTCTCTTAACAGTCGGGTTAACTGTCTGGTATCGATATCTGCAATGGCTACAACATTGTTTTGTTTGAGATAATCTCCCAAAGACATTTCGCTGCGCCAGTTACTCGCCAAAAGCGGTAAATCTCGAATCACCAGGCCACTGGCGTGGATTTGATCGGCCTCTTCATCTTCACGAGTTACCCCGGTATTACCGATATGTGGATAGGTTAAAGTAATTATCTGGCGAGCATAGGATGGATCGGTCAAAATTTCCTGATATCCAGTCATCGAGGTATTGAAAACCACCTCCCCCTGGGTCAGACCATTTGATCCAATCGCTATACCCTTAAAGATGGTTCCATCTTGCAGGGCGAGTATGGCAGGTACCGTCACAATTTCTCCGCTGTTAAATTAATGACCCAGACTGAAATGGGCGCGCACAAAAATGGGATGAGCCACTGGTTCACCCCACTTACTGAAAAATTTTATTGAGATAATACTGAGGAAACAGCATTTTCCTGAGTGCGTATTCTAGGGTATAACCCCCAGGAGTGTCTATGAATGAATGGATTTTATGCAAATCTTGTCACTCTTAAACCTAGAATCCGCAGTTGGACGATCGGAAGTGTGCGTTTGCGGTGGTGTAGATCAAGGCGTGACGACGCGGAATAGCGGGCTATTCCAGGGAGTTACAACGCAGAGATACACCGCCGCAAACGTGCAATTCAGCTCGTAGCGGGATTCGCCTGTTGGGTGAAACAGATAAATCGAGTTTAATGGTTTACGAAACAGAGGGTTACACTTTAATGCGAGCGGTTAACTGCGGAATCTAGGTTAAAAGTAACTCCCCTGAATAGTAAGCGAAAAAATTAGAGCTATCCGGCTTTTTTAGTCAAAGCCTTTTTGCATCTTCTGACTGCCTGCAACATCTGGTTTGCATCGGCATAGCGTTGATAAGGCTTTTTGGATAATGCTTTTTGCAGTATTTGCTTGATGGAATCAGGCACGGTAAGAATACTGAGATCTACCTTCTGGGTGAGTACATTTTTTTTCATCTCAGACAACTTTTCACCATAAAAGGGTTGATTGCCGGTTAATAGGTGATAAATAGTTACCGCCAGCGAAAAAAGATCTGACCGACCATCAATTCTTAATCCATTCAACTGCTCGGGGGACATATAGGCGGGGGTTCCTATGATCTTTCTCTCTTCATCTTTATGTCGAAAATCGCTATAAGCAGCACCAAAATCAGTAAGTATGTAATGTTTGAGTTTATTGTCATACATGATATTGGCTGGTTTTATATCACCATGCACAATGTTTTTTTCATGCGCTGCAGTGAGCGCATCGAGCACTGATTCCATTATGCGCAAACTCTCCCCCGAGGTAATAAATTTTTTACGCCGCAACCTTTCCGACATGGGATAACCTTCGACATAGTCCATTGCAATAAAAGCTCGGTCATCGATGATATCGGCATCGTGAATCTTGACTATATTCGGATGATCAAGTTGAGACGCAGTCAGCGCCTCATGCAAAAAAGTCATCACATCACGCGCACCAGTATCATCATTTAACTTATCGTTAAGAATTTTGAGTGCTATTCGTTTATGGGTATGTAAATCGTGAGCGTCATACACAGTTGCGGTCGCTCCTCGAGCCTTTTTACCCAGTAATTGATACTGGCCGAACTGTTTCGTTTTGGTTGTATCGGAGCTGTCAGTCTGGCTTACACTTTTCTCCTGTTCCATTGAATCAATTCTTTCTACAAAGTCCTGCATCCCCGGATCAAACTTGACCAGCCAGGCATAGAGACTGCGCGCTGTCACCCAGTCCTGCTGCTCCTCTAGCTGCATACCCAGATCGTAAGCCAGCTCGAACATTTCATCTGAAAACGGGCAGTTTTTTAAGATTAACAACGCCGTCTTGAAATCCTTTTGCTGTATATACTGATTAATCACTTTCACCTGACATACCTGTTCGGGTAATACGAAATTTTTAATCTGTGGAAAACGAACCCACACAAAAAGCACCACCACGGTCAAGCTGAACATGATTACCGACCAAACCATAGGCAACCAGATCTGCTGTAACACCGCCAGCAATACTTCGAGCATCAACATAGCAGAAATGATCGGAATTACAAAGATCAGGGTCAGATGTTTACAACTGCGCAGCAACAAGCACAGGAATACTGCGCCGAACATGAGGCATATCACTAGCCGCTGTAAAAACCAGGGATACCCCTGCTCAGTGACTGACACTTCCAGATTGAACCTGGGTGTTAAATCTATTAACTGTTGATAAAAAGCGCTTTCCAGACCGATAATAGCAGCATGAAAACTCAGTAAAATACTGAGTAACAACATACATCCTGTATAAATGAGCATCCATTTGCGTGTTTGAACATCAATCCACATGCCCATTCAATCGGTTTGTGTCATTTAATATTTCTAAGCATCATAGTTAAGAACTGGCGCTAACCAACGCTCCGTGACTGACTGCCCCATACCTTTACGCTCGGCATAATCCAGTAACTGATCTTTTTCGATTTTACCCACAGCAAAGTAATTTGCCTGCGGGTGAGCAAAGTAAAACCCTGATACCGATGCCATCGGCAGCATGGCATAAGACTCGGTGATGGTGATACCAATATTTTGATCTGGCTGAATTAACTCCCATAGCAAGGCCTTCTCAGTGTGATCTGGACAGGCTGGATAACCCGGTGCTGGACGTATGCCCTGATACGATTCCCTGATCAGCTCACTGTTTTGCAGATTTTCATCGTTGGCATAACCCCAGGCCTGCTTGCGTATCTTTTCATGCAGCCATTCGGCAGCCGCTTCGGCAAGACGATCAGCCAGCGCTTTTGCCATGATAGCATTGTAATCATCGTGCTGAGCTTCAAATTGCTCTACGATTTTTTCCAGACCGATGCCTGCAGTAACTGCAAAAGCCCCCAGGTAATCCGGTAATCCAGTAGACTCGGGGGCAATAAAATCTGACAAACACTGGTTTGCTTTACCAGGAGGCTTCTGGTTTTGCTGACGCAGATGATGCAGCACCATTAACTCTTCACTACGCTGCTCGGACTGATAAAGCACAATATCATCATCTCTGCTATTCGCAGGGAAAAATCCATACACAGCTTTGGCGCCCAGCTGTCCCTGATCGACAATACTCGATAATTGAACCTGCGCATCTTCAAATAATTGCTGAGCTTCTTTGCCAACAATCTCATCCTGCAAAATTTTCGGATAGCTACCCGCCAGCTCCCAGGCATGGAAAAAAGGCGTCCAGTCAATATACTCAACCAGTTCATGCAGATCTATTTCATCAATCACTGACACCCCTGTTGAAGCAGGCTTTGGTGGCTGGTAACCACTCCAGTCTATAGGCGTACGATTTTCACGTGCCTGTGCCAGGGTGAGGAATTTCTTATTAGATTGCCTGCCGGCATGCAGTTCGCGCACCTGTACATATTCATCACGAATACCTTTTCTAAAATCATCACCCTGATTATCACTCAGCAGCGCTGATGCCACACCGACCGCACGCGATGCATCTTTTACATACACCACGCTATCGGCATCATAATGCGGTTCAATCTTCACCGCCGTATGAACTCGGGAGGTAGTCGCCCCCCCTATCATCAGAGGAATACTAAAACCTTGACGTTTCATCTCTTTAGCAACATGCACCATCTCATCCAGCGACGGAGTGATCAGGCCTGAAAGCCCTATGATATCGACGTTTTGTTCGCGCGCAGTTTTTAAGATGGTTTCTGCAGGCACCATGACACCAAGATCGATAATTTCATAATTGTTACACTGCAGTACAACGCCGACGATATTCTTACCGATATCGTGCACATCGCCTTTAACCGTCGCCATCAGTATCTTGCCATTGGTAGACAGATCATCACTGCTTTTCTCAGCTTCCAGATAAGGCATCAAATACGCCACTGCCTGCTTCATGACACGCGCAGATTTAACCACCTGAGGCAGGAACATCTTACCATCGCCAAATAGATCACCCACTACATTCATACCATCCATCAAAGGACCTTCAATCACATTCAATGAAGCAGGATAATGCTGACGTGCCTCTTCCGTATCAACCTCGATAAATTCGGTTATACCCTTAACCAGTGCATGCTCCAGACGTTTGTTGATATCCAGACTACGCCACGCCTGATCTTCCTTGTTTTCCAGCGCCTTGCCATCACCCCGGTATTTTTCGGCAATATCCAGCAATGCCTCAGTCGCTTCGGGATTGCGGTTAAGCACGACATCCTCTACCCGTTGCTTTAATTCTTCGGGTATATCGGAATAGATGGCCAGCTGACCGGCATTGACTATACCCATATCCATACCCTGCTGAATCGCATGATATAAAAACACCGCATGGATCGCTTCGCGAACCGGGTTATTGCCTCTGAAGGAGAATGAGACATTTGATAACCCCCCACTGACCAGGGCATGGGGCAGGTTCTGCTTAATGAATTTTGTGGCCTCAAAAAAATCGACGGCGTAGTTATTGTGCTCATCTATGCCCGTTGCAATCGCAAAGATATTGGGGTCGAAAATAATATCTTCAGGAGGAAAACCTAACTGTTCGGTTAATATCTGATAGGCGCGTTGGCAGATTTCAATCTTACGTGCCGCCGTATCAGCCTGCCCATGTTCGTCGAAAGCCATAACGATAGCCGCTGCACCATAACGTCGAACCAGACGCGCCTGCTGGATAAACTTCTCTTCACCCTCCTTAAGACTGATCGAATTCACTACACCCTTGCCCTGGATGCATTGCAACCCGGCTTCGATGATGTCCCATTTGGATGAATCCAGCATGATCGGAACACGAGAAATATCAGGTTCACTGGCGATCAGATTCAGAAAGCGCACCATCGCCTCTTTCGACTCCAGCAGACCTTCATCCATATTGATATCGATAATCTGCGCGCCGTTTTCTACCTGTTGCCTGGCTACATCCAGTGCAGTTTCGTAATCGCCTTCCATGATCAGGCGTTTAAACATGGCAGAGCCAGTAACGTTAGTTCGTTCGCCAACATTCACAAACAGACTGTCGGCGGAAATGGTACAGGGCTCTAATCCAGCCAACTGACAACTGACAGGTAACTCAGGAATTTTACGTGGCGCGAGGCCTGAGACCTTTTGCACTATAGCCCTGATATGATCGGGGCTGGTACCACAGCATCCACCCACAATATTCAGAAATCCATTCTCCGCCCATTCGACGATTTCACCCGCAACATCTTCAGGAGTTTCATCGTATTCACCGAATTCATTGGGCAACCCGGCATTGGGGTGAGCTGACACATGCGTATCCGCAATATTCGACAAGGTTTCTACATATTGGCGTAATTCCTTCGGCCCTAGCGCGCAGTTAAGCCCGATAGATACAGGCTCTGCATGGCGCAGGCTATTGTAAAAGGCTTCGGTGGTTTGCCCGGACAGGGTGCGACCGGATGCATCAGTAATCGTGCCCGAGATCATGATAGGCAGTTCTTTCTCGCGCTGATCAAATACCTGTTTAACAGCAAAAATTGCGGCCTTGGCATTCAAGGTGTCGAAGATGGTTTCGATCAGGATGATATCGGACCCACCATCGATCAAACCTTCAGTTGCTTCGCTGTATATCTCTACCAACTCATTAAAGCTGGTATTGCGATAACCGGGATCATTCACATCAGGTGATAAAGAAGCTGTACGACTGGTTGGCCCCAGTACACCGGCTACAAAACGGGGCTTAGCTGGGTTCTGCCGGGTAAAGTCATCGCAGATTGCTCGCGCAATCTCACTGGATGTTTTATTGATTTCGTATGCCAGATCCTGCATCGAATAATCCGACATGGAAATTCGGTTGGCATTGAAGGTATTGGTTTCGATGATATCCGCACCAGCTTGCAGATAGGCTTTATGGATATCACTGATAATCTGTGGCTGAGTCAACGACAAAAGGTCATTATTGCCCTTGAGCGGGCTTTCCCAGTCAGCAAAACGTTGTCCTCGATAATCTGACTCTTCCAGCTCATAAGATTGAATCATGGTGCCCATAGCACCATCGAGAAATAAGATTCGCTGCTTCAGGGCATCTAGAAAAACTTGCGGGTCAGAGGAACTCACTTAAATTACCAGTTTAAAATGGACGCACATTCTACACAATGAAGCGTTAACTCCCAATCACTGTCTGCTAAACTTGACCACTAATATTTTTTATCCGAAGAAAAGCCATGGGAAATCGACTTAGCTCTATAATTACACGAACGGGTGATGACGGCAGCACAATGCTGGGGGATGGCAGCCGATTGTTAAAAAACGATATTCGCATTCAATGTCTGGGTGAAACTGATGAATTGAATTCATTATTGGGCTTATTGAGAAGCCTGATCGATGACGTCGACATTTCTCAGATACTATTCCAGATTCAACATGATTTATTTGATATCGGTGCCGAGCTTAGCCAGCCAGCAAAGTCGTTGATTACTCAGGAATACGTTGAGTTCCTGGATCATAAAGCACAGTCTTATAATGAAAAACTACCAGCTCTTAAAGAGTTCATTTTGCCAGGAGGCAGCAGCGCTATTGCCTACCTACACCTCGCCAGAACACTATGTCGCCGTGCTGAACGTAGCCTGGTCACTCTAGATCAACAGCAGGCTGTTAATCCGCAAAGCCTGCATTATATGAACAGGCTTTCCGATTTATTGTTTATCCTGGCGAGATATTGCGCGCTTCAGGATGGGCAGGAAGAAATCTACTGGCAGTCCAAATTTTCCAGACAGAGTTGATTGCAGCAATAACCAGCTTTGCAGAATATAGCTTAACCGTGGCTTCGTTGATACTGCCCCATCATCCAGCCAAGAAACGCTGTCAGGGTTTGCTTCTGCTTACGGTCACAGTCTTTTTGCATCGCTTCAAGCCGGCTTCGGGTTTCCATTAATAAGCTTTCGTATTCACGAACCTTTTGCTGAGACTCCTGTAATTTCATCTGAAGTCTATTCACCTGATCGGCCATCACTCTTTCAGAAGGAATAGAATCAGCCTGAATCTTGAAAATAGCATTGTGCTGAATGCGCTCTACACGATCCAGTTCCTTTTCATTTTCAAGCCTGACCTGTGGATAGAACTTGAGCAGTGAATTTACACTCACATCACCTTCAAAAACTTCAAGATTACCCGCTTTGATTTCCTGCTGGATCTGCCTTCTGCTGATGCCGGCCATTTTGGCTGCGGTCGAAATGTTTAAATGGTGTTGCATGATGTCCTCTTGGTTGTTTACAAGAAAACTTATACCTAATTCGGACAGGCATTACAATAGAAATATATCACTAATGGGATATACGGTTAGACCGATGAGCCAGAGGTATGCCAGGCAAAAGAGCAATCTAGTTGTGAACGTACCTGTATAAGTCCGGCCAGCCCCTTATTGATCATGACACTGATAGGAGGTTCGTTATTGAATCTTTTATGCGGCTGCTTCATCCATCTTGCACACATTTCTACATTGCGAGGATAAGAGGTTCTCAGGGCATCAGCTATACCCAGAAGATGTTCCAGGTGTTGATTAATCAGCTCGGTATCCGGTAAAGGCTCATCCTGACGATAGCGTTCCAGCTTGCGGGTACGCATGTCTTCGGGCAAACCAAGCAGGATGATTTTCTGCTCACCATTGGTACCCCAGCTATCGAGCAGCTGCATGATGTGATTGCTTAATAAGACACGCTGATCTTTGCTGCCGGTTAATCTCATGCCACCCCCGGGGAAGTAATAATTGATGGCTTAGTATAGATTCAGCTTAGCTGCGAATACCCAGCTTAAAGATAAGGTTAATCATCTTCCAGATTAAAATATCCGCGTTGTAATGCGTGTTTGAGCTGATCGAAGCCTTCGATTGCCTCCAGATAGGCATTGCGCCATTTTTTTGCTTCTTCGCAGAGTTGAATATCAAGATTCGATTCATCAGCATGCGCCATCTGCAGCACATACTTCAGATATCTTGCACGTAAAACAGCTATGGATTGCGCCAAATGCAGAAAATCTGACTTCTTGATGTTACCAGCAATTTTAGTAATTGTACTTGAATTCATTAACGAGATTTGATGCTCAAATTGTTGCATCAAACGACGTATCTCTGTTTCATTTTCGCCAGCCATTAGGTTCCCCCTGATCCATCCTTTAACTTAAGATAGTTATAGACAAGAAATATACAGTTGTCAGCGATCAGATGAAACAATTTTATCAACGATATAAAGTCACACTGACCCGCCGGTTAAGTGCCCTGGATTGATCATCCTTCCCTTTTACCAGGGGCTGGTTTTCGCCATAAAATTCTACATGTAGCATTCGTGGATCAATATCACTCTGCACCAGATAATCATAAACGTACCAGGCACGCCGCGCTGAGAGCGAATCGTTGTAGCATTGGCTTCCTTTAAAATCTGCATGCCCAGTTATCTTCACTGTTTTAACTGTAGGATCCACTTTTAGATAAGCCAGTATTTTCGAAAGCGCCCTTTCCTCTTCTTCCTCCAGCGGAAATTCATCGTCAAACTCAAAATGTACTAGAGCGCGCTTTATATCTTCGAAATTATAGGGGTGTAGCTGACTTATACATTCTCCAAAATCAGCCTCAACATCACGAAACCTCACGGTAGAGAGAATAACCGAAACCGAGTTGAAACCATCTTCATCATCAATAAAAAACAGACTGGGCTGCTTTCCTTGCTGCAGCTCAAAATAGGCATATCGCGCCGTACTGGAGTTAATATCAACTACTGGATCGCTTAATCCAGATGTTTTAAGGTCAGCCAGGGTTGACTGAGTCTGTATGCCTTTCCAGTTAGCGGTTACTGATTGAAAAGCGACAGCCATATCTTTTTTATAGTTATGCTTCGATACAAACTTCAATTTCAGCGGGCGCCCACTCTCCTGATAGAACAGCGCTTTACCAAAGCGTGGGATGATATGCTCTATCTCACAACGCGTAGGGGTATTTACCGATAGCGTCCATCGTGACTTTTCCATAGGAGACATATAGATACGGTCGGGAGCCGCCTGTACAGCGGGACCCCACATAACTATCAGGCAAATAAGAATCAAATAGCGCATAACGGGCAAAATTGAAGACATACCTCCTGTATCGTTCAAAACAGCAAAAGCTTGAGCAATTATTTGTTTTCGGTTAGAAAATCATTGGCCTCATCATAAAACATTTGTGGCTGCTCAGCATGTAGCCAGTGACCCGCATTTTCAATACATCTAAATGAGGCCCGACTAAAATGGTTTGGAATCAGTTCTCTGACTTCAGTATTCAGGTAATTAGACTGGCCGCCGTAGATAAACAGTGTGGGCGTTTCGATATACCAGTCGCTGATATCATCAAAACCGATAATTTGGGAGATATTGTCTTTTAGCGCCTTCCAGTTGAGTTTCCATTTCAATCCATTTTCAGCAACCACCAGATTCTGCAGCAGGAACATGCGAATTCTGGAATCAGGAATACTATCAGTTAATTCAGTATCAGCCTGCTTTCGATTTCTAAGCGATGCCAGATCCAGACTCAATACTGCGTCAATTAAGTCATTATAATCATGTCGATAAGTCACGGGGCCAATATCAGCTACCACGAGCTGGTTAATCCTGGCTGGTTCGAGCTGGCCAAGCTTCATCGCAACCTTACCCCCCATGCTATGCCCGATTACCGACGTATGAGATATCTGTAACTGATCCAGCAACTGGATCACATCCTGCCCCATAACCTGATAATTCATCTCATCCAGATGAGGAGAGTCGCCGTGATTTCTTAAATCAACACTGATCACAGTAAAGTTACTGGCAAATTGCTGACTTAGAGTTCGCCAGTTACGCGATGAACCGAACAAACCATGAATAATTAGCAAAGGAGGCCCTTCGCCCATCAATGTATAATTTAAAATTGCGATGCTCATAGATGAATACGTTATAATTTTTGACTCTCGATTCCTACAAAGAATAAATCATGCAGAACCTCAAGAAGAGCGCACAAGTGTACTGGAATACCCGCTGGTTAAGAAGATTAGTTATTAGTGCTGTCAGCCTTTTTATCATTTTGCTGCTCATCCCTGTCGGCATTCAACTGGGCATAGCCTATGTGCTGAAAGATCAGGGTGCGAGTGAAGCACATGTTGAAGATATTAACCTTAACCTTTTCTCAGGTAGCTTCGAACTCACCGGCTTAAGCATGCAAGTTGCCGAAAACGATAGTGCGCAGATTGGGCATATATATGCCAATATCAATATGCTGGATTTAATCAGCAGTCGTGTGGTGCTTGATGAAGTCACCCTGCAGGATGTCAAAGCCCAGGTATATCGCGGTGATGATGGTAGCATCAGCCTAAATGGGTTGCAGCTAGTAAACAACAAAGCAACCGCAACTCACAACGAAGAAACTCAAACCATCTCAGAAAAGCCTCTGGCGTTTGCGATCAATAAACTGTTAATCAAACAGGTTTCAGTATCCTATCAGGAAGAGGACTTCCAACAACAGCTAGTAGTAAACGAACTGACATTAAACAATATAAAATCCTGGCAACCCGAATCAATTGCAGCTGTTGAAATTGATATGACATTGAATAAATCCCCAATGATACTGACTGCACAGTTGAATCTATTCGACAAAATCAGAAAACTCAAAGGTCAGGCTTCTATCAAGTCACTGGCATTTACCCCTTTTGCAAAATATTACCGCGACTATTTAACAGACCTGCAGGGAAAACTGACGGTTTCCAGCCGATTTGATATTGCAATGGATGGCCAGATTAGTGGGCATGTTGAGAATGACGTAGAGATTGCTGGACTTGATTTACAGTATCAACATATCCAACAGCAAAACGAAGTCATCCAGTGGAAGGGGAAAACTGAACTTATGGCCAATAGTCTGCCCGTTATTCATGGCACCTTGCAGATAAAAAATAGTACAACAACAGATAGCGAACAAAAATATGAAGTTGCATCTTTTAGCTCGTTAGCCCTGCAAGAGCTTGCATTTAAAGCAGGCAACATCACGCTGGATAAAATCAATTTACAGGATATGAAGCTGGCCACTCAGAGCAAGGATCATCAACTTCTGGAGCTGGGACAGTTGAATATTAATAAGGTAGATTTTCGTCAGTCAGCCCAGTCTGTAGCCATTGAACTGATTACGCTAAACAAACCCATACTACAGGTCACGCTGGATGAGAAAAAACAACTCCGACAAATAACACCCCTTCTGGCGACTATCCAGGCTTTCTCAAAAAGTAATGAACAGGCAGAAACCGAAACCAGCACAGCCATCTCAACAGAGCAGGACAAAAAGCCACTCGGCATAAAAATAGCAAAACTAATATTAAAAGAACCGGGCAAGCTGGACTTTTCTGACCTCAGTGTTTCACCCAATTATGCGACCACGATCCACTTTAACCAGATTGAAATGGATAATATCTCATCAACTGAAGCAGCAGATTTCCAGTTGGCATTGAAGCAAGGTGACTACACAACTCTGGATATCAAGGGCTCTGGTTTACTGTTAGACATAACCCGCCAGATAGCTTTCAAAGCAAAAATCAAACAACTCGACCTGCCACCAGTAACTGCCTACACCAGCGAGGCCATAGGCTATGGGATGAAAAGTGGAGTCATTGATTCGGATATTAGTGTCAAAATCGATAATCGAAATATTGACTCCCTGGTAGATTTAAAGATTGATTCGATTGAGGTCGTCGAAACCCAGGCAAAAACCGCCGAACAGGTGACCAGTGCATCCGGCATGTCAATTGATCTTGCCGTTTCAACCTTGAAAGACGATAAAAACATAATCGATTTAAAACTACCCGTGAAAGGTAACCTTGACGAACCCGATTTCGATCTCAGCCTCGTAGTTAACAAGGCACTAGGTAAAGCAATGCAGTCAGCATCTTTATCCTACCTTAAATATGCCCTGCAGCCTTTTGGTTCACTGGTTTCATTATTCAATCTGGCAAAAGCAGCTGCCGAACATATATCCTTGCCACCAGTTCTGTTCAAACCCAACAGCGTGGAATTCGCAGAAAACCAGCAAGACCTTCTGGAAAAAGTGCTTAAGGTACTGAAACAACGACCCGCACTCAAAATCAAAGCTTGCGGTATTAGCGCACTCGAAGACTATAACTCGATAAAACAGGAGTTAATGACTGCCGAAATCGAACGCATAAAGCAACAACAGAAAACAGAAAATAAAGAAGCAGACCCAAACAAACCAAAGGAAGAAATCATCATTGCTGAAGAAGTGATCCGGCAACACATGAAAGACCTGGCGGATAAGCGATCCGCCAGGGTTAAGAATTATTTTCTGGAGAAAGGCGATTTGAAATCAAATCGGATTTTGAATTGTCTGAGCTCCTCTAGTATGGATGAGAAATCTCATGCTGCGGTTGAATTGCAGATATAAAAAAGCCCTTAATTTTATATCAAGGGCTTTTTTTATATTACTCGACAACCGGAAAATAAATTATAGTTTGATTATTTTTAGGCGTTGAAACAGTTATTGTTAATCTACCTGATTTACTATATGCGGGATCCGGATTACTAGGGTCTGGATTTGGATTAGAGTCAGAAATAGAAAAAAGTATATCAGTAAAGCCTGAGCGCTGAGTATTTTCCACAGTATATGAAGTTGTACCAACTAACTTACCGACAGTCGAAGCAATACTGATAGTCGTTCCGACAGGTAAAGGCTGCCCATGTCTATCTGAAAAGGAAACTACAACATCCTTATCAGTAGTATCAACAATGTTTAATGTATCAAGTGCATCGGTATCTTGATTAGCATATGTGATATCACCACTTGTTGCACTTATGTTGGCAAACGAGTCAGAAAAAACTATTACAAAAGATCTAGAGATATTTAATGTGGTTTGAGATGAGCAACGAGAAGTATCGTTACATAAATTCCCATTATATTCAGTATCTGCATCATCATAGGTATGATTTTCATTAAAATCAGCAAAATACTCATCATCAAATAAATTGTTTTCGTTATCGTCCCTGAATGCCTCGGGTAATTGAGCTTTAATAGCCTCACCATCGCTCAAATAACCATCACCATTTTTATCAGAAAACGATTCAACTCCTTGAGTATAAGCCAAAATTGTTGACCGGCCATCAGCGGGGCGAGGATTAGCTGAGACCCAGATAACTGAGCAATAACCTGTTGAATCCGTAAAACATTTTGCACCAATTGAACCGCCCTCGGCCGTAAAAAACACAGGTGTACCAGCTGGAGGGGGATTATTATAAACGTCTGCTAACCGTACATATACATTCACCTTTTCCCCATCGTAGAGCCAACCTTCTACATTATGTATATCAGGGCTTAATGTAAAACTATCATCATCAGGTAACCCTGCATGAATAACCAGCCCAGTAGACTGTGTAGATATTTGTTTTGAATTAACAGTAGCTGTAGCTGTGATTTTAACTACTGCCGGAACACTCCCAGATTGAACGACAGTCCTAACCTGTCCAGTACTATCGGAAACTTCTGTAGTAGGGCTAAATGTTATCCCTCCAGCTGTACCATTGTTGCTGAAAGTAACAGTTTGCCCACCCAGAGGCTGACCCGTAGTATCCAGTACCTGAAAAAGTAATTCTGAGGTTTCCTGTAATCCTGCACCACCACCTCCAAGTAAGGTAATTGAATCAGGAGTAGCCGAAATAAATTTAATAGTACCAGCCTGAATGGGTGAAACGGTCACAGTACCTGTTGCAGTAAATTCAGTTCCTCCAAATGTGGCTGAGGCAGTCACTGTATCAGGACCAACACAGCCTCTTGCCTGATATGTAGAAGTAGCTACACCAGAAGCAGTAACAACTGACGTATCCAAAGAGGCTGACGGAGTAGGTGATGTAGCGCATATCGATGAAAAACTAACCGCAATTGGAGTATCAAAAGCGGCTCCATTGCTGTCAACAAAATATGCACTTACAGAAGTAGTACCATTTGCAGATAAAGTTGAAGTTGCAACCTCTAACTGCCCAGAAACAAATGAAGCCCCTGAGTTATCACCTAAGTCGACATCAGGTGAAACAACAGCATAGTTAATGGTATCAGTATAATCGGATTGATCGAGGGATGTTGAAACGGTGACAGTATCCGCACCTGTGCTAGATAAAAACTCTAATGTAACAAAAGCATTACCCGATGCATCAGTCAATACTGAGGACGGAGTGGCTTTTGCTAATGAGGTAGTAATTGTAACCACACTACCAGCCGCTGCTGCGTCATCCTGATCAGCCACATGAATTAAAATATATCCTGGCTGATCCGCAGAAATTGAAGTTATATCATTATCTGTAGAATTGGGACCATCCTTCAAAGCCATTGTTACTGTAAGGCTTGTAGGTGTAGTTGTCCCCCCTTCAGCTGTAGTTGGATTTTCATCGGGGTTGGTTCTATTAGAATCACTACAACCAACCACACCCATAAAAGCTATAGAAAAAAAAGTGGATAAAATTAGTTTTGACATCTTCATAACGTATTCCATATTACTGTTAGTATCTTATTGATCGAATTTTATTTTTGTTCCTATCGAAGTATGAGCCTTCAGTAAAATACTATGTAAAGCTTAACCCAAGAGTATCAAAAATGAGGTTCCTATTATCCACAGACTTATCGAATCTGTGAAGGTATTCAAGAATAAAGGTGAAATACTTACCGCCAAAAAATTTAATGCCAACACCATTTGAAAACCCGCTCCCAGATTGATCATTGGTGACTTCATCATACAAATACAATCCGCCAAATCCCAGAAGAGTATAGGGATTGTATTTATCTAAATCTTTACCAGCTTTTAATTAACCACCATAAGTAACTACTCCGTGGTCTGACTTGATTCTAGATATCAAACCAAGTTGTCCTTCAATCGAAACAATTTCATTTAAGACTATCCCATACTTCCCCTTAGCATATATCCCCAACCATGGGACTCATCATTGCCAGCATCGACTTTTAGATCATATATACTGCTTGAAAATTGGCATCCGTAAAACTCACCAGATAGATTCATCTCCGCAAAAACCAGGTTCTGGAAAGTAATACCAAAAATAAAAATCAATTTCACCGGGAATTGATTTAAAAGAATTTTATTGATGCTTTTCATGAGCGTCCTATGCAACTTCAAGTTTATCGAGATTGATTCCAATCTGTGCCTAATATTACAAATACACATTATCAGGATAAACAAATGTGACAAAAAATTTTCCAAAACTCATTTCCCAAAAACGTCCACCACATGACAACTATTAACCACACCTGGAAAAGAAAGTATCTTGTCAAAAAAACATATCAGGCCTTTGAAGTGAATTGAAAATTGAACGTAAAACTAAGCTCGGATATCCATGTATTTATCAAATAAACCACCCCATCAAGACGGTTTCGATATCAAAACATCCTACGAAGCAATATTAACTGATTTAATATAAATAATAGTCAGCATTCTTACAATAAGTAAAATAGCGTAGGCAAGAAAACCATATAAGCTGTTTAGCGTACGACTCCATAAGCTCTTAATGTGCTACACATAGTCATCTCTACCATATCCCAAAGAAAACCATAGCTATTCATTTTTTAATCTATATTACAATAATACGGTAATGTCGTAATGGACTACAAAATGGACCATCTATTAAGGATACATAATTGTTGGCGATCACAGTCTTATCAAAACAGAAAAAAGTTAGATTTACAAAACCTGAATAAAAAAATCAAAATTTGACTTTTGAGAAGCGCCGACATAGGTAGGTGTTCCATCCGCAGCAAGGGTTGATCCAACCATTCCCTTTACCACTCCGCAACAAAATGTTTAAAAGTCGGAGTGAGCAGAACTTATATCACGTATTTTTGCATCAAGGTTTATAATTGCTACACTAACAGTGGATGCAGCTACCAGCGATAAAGCGCATGTAAGAGTAGCCAATTTGGATTTCAGTTTCATTTTTTTCACCTCGTGAAATCGAAAAGGTGAATATAACAACGCATCAATCAATCCATTTTTTAATGAACTTTATTAATACAATGACTTAATAAGTTATCAGCAATAAATACGTCATAAACCGTAAAAAAGGCTGGCATCATGAGTCTTTTGAGTGTGAAAACTTTATACACAATTTTTCACAATTGTGAGCTGCTAGCTCTATCCTTTATGAAAAATATAAGTAACGACTCAGCGTAAAAACAAATGATAGCGGATAGCTCAATGAATAAACGCAGACAACTCACCTTCAAAAACAAACTTAAAAGTTGCGAAGCATTTCTCTTTTTCTTGCGGCAGATAGAAACATAACCATGAACCCGGCAGAATATTTTAGCGTCCTATTCACTACGAAAACAGCCAGATATTTTCTGCTGCACTTTGGTCATACACCAAGCTTTTGTTAATTACGATCATTGACCAGAAAAATTTTCAAAAAGAAGTTGCTTTTCTCGTAATTATGTAACAAAGAGGAAAGAGCTTTATCACAAACTTTATTTCTATTTTTCAGAAGATCGTTTACAACTTAATATCTGATGGACTTAATTTTATTTCTGTTTTTATTGAAATAAGACTTATCTTCTACGAAATAGTAGGTATAACCGATTCCAAGCGAATCAAAAGTTAAATCTCCAGCATCGACAGATTTATTCAACACGGTTAAATATTCCAGTGTAATTGCGACCTCTTTACTGCCTAAAATCTCTAAACCCAGTCCGTAGGATCCACCAGCCTCCGATTCATTATTTTCAGCATCATAGCTATAGATTCCACCCAAACCGAGTAAACCATATAGTTTGTAATCTCCAAAATTCTTGCCAGCACGTAGATATGCCCCGTAAACCATAAGACTTTCTGCACCCTCTGGGCTGTTTGTAAATCCTAACTGCCCCTCCAACGATACAGTATCATTCATAACCCAGCCATACTTGCCTTTAAGATGGCCATAACCAGTTTCTGTCGATCCTGAATTATATTCTAATTTATAATTACTGTTGGAAAACTGAATTCCGTAATAAGACCCCGTAAGTTCAATCTCAGCCTGTGCTGAAAAACTGAGTATTATTAAAGCCAGTGTAAGTGTTAAAAACCTGGCTGCAGATAGTAAGTTAGGTAGAGTTTTATTTTTCATGAGTACCTCTGTGCAACTCATATTTGAATTGGGTTGATTATAGCCGAGACCTATAGCTTACCTTAAGAATATAGAATAAATTTTTGACTTACAAGCCTATTCTAAAGTCATCAACCTTGGGACCAGTATTCAACAAACAATAACTTTAGCGTATGGAAGTACGCTTCAAGAAATTAGATTGAAAAGACGGAAATTCAACCCAGTATCTGGCTGAATTTCCATTCTTCTTTTTGAGCAGAAAGCTTTCAACCAGTGAATTAATTTTTCCTTGGGATATATAGATCAGTAATCGTTCCCTCAGCCATTTCCGCTGCGAAATTGAAGGTTTCAGATAATGTTGGATGTGCATGGATGGTCAACCCAATATCCTCAGCGTCGGCACCCATTTCCAGAGCTAGTACCGCTTCAGCAATCAACTCACCTGCATTTGGACCTACAATACCGGCACCGATAATTCGTCTGGTTTCCTTATCAAACAATACCTTGGTCATCCCTTCATCGCGATCAAGACCTAGCGAACGTCCGCTAGCAGCCCAGGGGAAAGCGCCTTTTTCATAAGCTATCCCCTGCTCTTTGGCGGCAGTTTCAGATACGCCCATCCAGGCGATTTCCGGATCTGTATAAGCTACCGAAGGTATAGTCATAGGCTCAAAGTATGATTTCATTCCCGCGATAACTTCAGCCGCTACCTTAGCTTCGTGGGTAGCTTTGTGCGCCAGCATAGGTTGCCCGACGATATCTCCAATGGCAAAGATATGAGGGACATTGGTGCGCATTTGCGAGTCAACGTTGATAAATCCACCTTCATCTACGTTAACACCCGCTTTATCAGCGCCAATTTTATGGCCATTTGGACGTCGTCCAACAGCAACCAGAACCTTATCGTAAACCTGCGGACCGGGATCATTCTTACCTTCAAAAGTCACTTTTAATCCACTTTTCTGGGCTTTGATGTCAGATACTTTGGTACTTAGAAGAATGTCTTTATACCTGCCTTTTAGTATTTTCATTAGAGGGCGTACCAGATCCTTATCACAGCCAGGTATCAGTGAATCCATGAACTCAACCACTGTGATTTCAGAACCAAGCGCATCATATACTGTTGCCATTTCCAGACCAATGATTCCACCGCCAATAATCAGCAGCTTTTTAGGTACTTCTTTTAATTCCAGAGCATCGGTTGAGTCCATCAAACGATCGTCATCATTTGGAAATACTGGAATTTGAGTAGCCTGAGAGCCCGCTGCGATAATACAGTTTTCAAATGAGACGATAGTATCAACGCCATCTTTAGTGACCTTTAATTGATGGTCATTGATAAACTCACCGTAGCCATTAACCACCTCAACCTTGCGTTGTTTGGCTAACTGTTTTAATCCCCCCGTCAATTTGGTCACAACACGAGACTTAAAGCCATTGATGCCATCGAGATCAATTTTGGGTTTGCCAAAACTCACACCATTTTTTTCCATGTGAGCGGCTTCATTAATGATTTGCGCCGTATGCAACAATGCCTTGGACGGAATACAGCCCACATTCAGGCATACGCCGCCGAGTGTATCGTATCGTTCTACCAAAATGACCTGTTTGCCTAAATCTGAGGCACGAAATGCTGCAGTGTATCCACCAGGACCTGAACCCAGAACCAGCACTTCGCAGTGCATATTAGAATCGATAAGATCTTGTTTACTCATTACAATAGTACCCTTCTGATATCCGTCATTAGTCGACTGAGATAGTTAGTAAAGCGCGCGCCCTGAGCACCATCGATAACTCGATGATCATAGGACAGCGCTAATGGAAGAATGAGCCCTGGTTTAAAGGTCCCATCCGATTGATAAACTGGTTGCATTTTTGATCGTGCCACTCCAAGGATTGCAACTTCAGGTGCATTTACAATCGGCGTAAACTGTGTACCGCCGATACCCCCAAGACTGGAAATCGAGAAGCATCCACCCTGCATATCTGCAGGTGAAATTTTACCATCACGGGTTCGGGCTGCTACCTGGGCCAACTCAGCTGAAAGTTCATAGATGCCTTTTTTGTCGACATCACGAATCACTGGCACCATTAATCCATTCGGCGTATCGACTGCAACTCCAATATGAAAATACTTTTTAAGAATCAGGTTTTCACCAGTAGCATCCAGTGAAGCATTAAACTCGGGGAATTCCTGCAAAGCAGATACAACTGCTTTCATGATGAATACCAGTGGAGTCAATCTAACCCCTTTTTTTTCGGCTTCTTTCGCAAGAGATTTTCTAAAAGCTTCCAGATCGGTAATATCAGCTTCATCAAACTGCGTGACATGCGGAACAGTCACCCAGCTTCTATGCAAATGTGCACCAGAGATTTTTTTGATCCGACTTAGTGGCTGGTTTTCGATTTCACCAAATTTACTAAAATCTATCACGGGTGCGGCAGGTACGTTCAATCCACTTCCTGTTGCTGCTGGCACCCCGGCCTGCAGGGTAGACTTGACATACTGTTGAACGTCTTCCTTAAGGACGCGCCCCTTTTCTCCCGAACCATTAACCTTAGAAATATCTACCCCAAGCTCACGCGCAAAGCGTCGAATTGACGGGCTTGCATGCGCCATATTCCCCGGATGCATAGTTTCGTTTGAATCCGGTACCGGTGGTGGTTTTATAGACGAAGCTAATGAAACCTCTGACTCTGTCGCCTTTTCAATAATTACAGCTGTATCTTCTTCAGCAGATGCTTTTTCAAAAGTCTCGATTCCTGCTGTACTTTCAGATGACGAGGAATCAACTTCAATCACCGCTATCTCTTTTCCTTTTGAAATTCTATCCCCTACTTTTACTGCTACCGAATTGATTACACCTGCAAAGGGTGTAGGAATTTCCATCGTTGCCTTATCCGATTCCAGGGTGATTATGGAATCTTCAGCTTCTACCTTATCACCCGCCGAAATCAGTACTTCGATGATTTCAATCTCATCAAAGTCTCCAATATCCGGTAATATTATTTTTTCTGTGTTAGCCACGTTGTGCTCCGCTCATATCCGCTGCTAAAAAAATCAAACCGTTACAGGGTTTGGTTTTTCTGCATCAATGTTATATTTTTTAATCGCCTGTTGGACGACTTTTGTTTCCAGTTCACCTTCATCTGCTAAAGCTTTTAGTGCGGCAACTGTTATGTAATATTTATTTACCTCAAAAAATGTTCTCAAATTTGCACGTGTATCACTTCGACCAAAACCATCAGTACCCAGGGTAACGAGTTTCATCGGCACATGTTCACGAATTTGATTGGCGTAGGTTCGGGTATAGTCAGTAGCAATTACCGCTGGCCCCTTGCGTCCTTCCAGCATTTGTTCGATGTAAGACTTTCTGGCTTTTTTAGTGGGGTGCAACTGGTTCCAGCGAACCACATCAGTTGCTTCCCGAGCCAGTTCATTAATACTGGTCATACTCCAGATATCAGAATCGATATCAAAATCCTGCTTAAGCAGTTCTGCCGCAGCTATAACTTCACGTAGAATAGTGCCAGAGCCCATCAATTGAACCTTCTGGCCTTTAAACTGACTCTCCTGCAAACAATACATCCCCTTTATGATGCCCTCCAGGGCTCCTTCAGGCATGGCAGGGTGGTGGTAGTTTTCATTCATTGCCGTGATGTAATAAAACACATTATCCTGATTTTGATACATGCGTTTCATACCCTCATGAATAATGACCGCCATTTCATAAGCATAGGTAGGATCGTAAGAGATACAGTTGGGTATAGTGCCCGCAACGATTAGACTGTGACCGTCCTGATGCTGTAGACCTTCACCAGCCAGTGTTGTACGACCTGCAGTACCACCAATGAGAAAGCCACGTACCTGCATATCTCCAGCAGCCCAGGCAAGATCGCCAATACGCTGAAAGCCAAACATGGAGTAATAGATATAAAAAGGAATCATATTTACACCGTGGGTAAAATACGATGAACCCGCAGCTATCCATGAGGACATAGCACCGGCTTCATTAATCCCTTCCTGAAGTATCTGCCCCTTTTTATCCTCACGGTAATACATGACCTGATCCGCATCCATAGGCTTGTATAACTGACCACTATGAGAATAGATCCCCAGTTGACGAAACATACCTTCCATACCAAAGGTACGTGCTTCATCAGGTACGATCGGTACCACATTCTTACCAATATCTTTACTTCGTGTCAGCGCTGATAACATACGAACAAAAGCCATCGTAGTTGAAAAATCGCGCTCGCCACTGTCTTTAAGTAAGGCATCAAAAATATCAAGATCAGGGATTTTCAGTGGTTCTGCCGTATCTTTTCTTACTGGCATATATCCACCTAAAGACTCCCTTCTTTCGCGCATATATTTCATTTCTTCACTGTCTTCAGGGAAGCGGTAAAAAGGCACTTGTGATATCTGGCTATCGGTAACAGGTATATTGAATCGATCACGGAAGGCCTTAAGTGCTTCCTCACCCATCTTCTTTTGCGAGTGAGTTACGTTTTGACCTTCACCCGCTTCCCCCATGCCGTATCCCTTAACCGTTTTAGCAAGAATAACCGTAGGCTGATCTTTATGCTCCATTGCTGCCGCATACGCTGCATAAACCTTGTGGGGATCATGACCGCCACGATTCAGGCGCCAGATATCGGTATCCGACATATTAGCAACCATGGCTTTTAATTCTGGATATTTACCAAAGAAATGTTCGCGCGTGTAGGCACCACCATGTGCTTTGTATGCCTGGTATTCACCATCAACAGCCTCTTCCATACGCTTTTGCAATAGACCATCTTTGTCACGATCCAGTAACGCATCCCAGTAACCGCCCCAGATCACCTTCAACACCTTCCAACCAGCACCACGAAAGTTTGCTTCCAGCTCCTGAATAATCTTGCCATTACCACGTACAGGTCCATCGAGGCGTTGCAGATTACAGTTCACCACAAAAATTAAATTATCCAGTTTTTCGCGTGAAGCTAACGAAATAGCCCCCAGAGATTCTGGCTCATCCATTTCGCCATCACCCATGAAGGCCCAGATTTTTCGATCAGACGGTTCAAGTAATCCGCGATTTTCCAGGTACTTCATAAATCTTGCCTGATAGATCGCCATCAGCGGACCAAGCCCCATGGATACCGTAGGAAACTGCCAGAAATCGCGCATCAACCAGGGGTGAGGGTAAGATGAAAGTCCATTCTCATTTAAGGCCTCCTGTCGAAAGTTGAGTAATTGTTCTTCGCTAAGACGGCCTTCCAGAAAGGCTCTGGAATAAATACCGGGGGCAGAATGTCCCTGGAAAAAAATCAGGTCACCCTGACTTTTTTCGTTAGGTGCTTTAAAAAAATGGTTGAAGCCAACATCATACAGCGTGGCAGCAGATGAAAAGCTCGCTATATGCCCACCAAGTTCGCTGGTCTTTCGATTGGCCTGCACTACCATAGCCGCCGCGTTCCAACGGATGACCGAACGAATACGGCGTTCAATCGCCATATTACCGGGGCTTGGTTTTTGATGTACTACAGGAATGGTGTTCAGGTAAGCAGTATTCGCGCTATAGGGTAGATGAGCACCAGATCGGCGCGCTTTATCGATTAACTTTTCCAGTAAAAAATGCGCCCTTTCAGTGCCTTCAAATTGAAGTACCGAATCAAGAGCTTCAATCCACTCCTGCGTTTCCTGTGGATCAGAATCATGATTTTCTGTCATTCTATTCTCTCTTATTTATTTTAATATTTTGTAAAGCCCCTTAAATACCTTCAGGGTGCTGGTGCCATATACATCCAGGGTATACATGCCCAGGCATTAGATATCTCTATGTCCGACGGGGTCTTTTGAAGTTAAGTTATGTCGTGAAATCAAACAGTAACTCACTCAGGATGGCGGGCATTATACGTTATATTTAGAGTTAATCAGCTATTCATGAGATAATAAAAATATATAACCTTAGGACTATCACCTATATTTATGACCTCATTAAAAATCATTCAACCCGACGACTGGCATTTACATCTGCGGGACAATTTATCATTGCAATCAGTAGTTAATGACTCTGCCAGACAGTTTGCCAGAGCGATTATCATGCCCAATCTGGTCCCACCTGTAACCACCTGTGAGCAGGCCTGTGCCTATCGCGAACGCATAATGGCTGCAGTAGATAAAGACCTCAGTTTTGAACCTCTGATGACACTTTATCTAACCGATAATACGAGTACTGAAGAAATCCGCCTGGCCAGCGAGTCACCCTTTATTCATGCTGCCAAGCTGTATCCTGCTGGAGCCACCACAAACTCGGATGCAGGGGTTACGGGCATCAAGCGAATTTACTCGGTACTGGAAGCCATGCAACAATATGACCTGCCCTTACTCGTGCATGGTGAAGCAACAGCTAACGATATTGACATCTTTGACCGGGAAAAAGTCTTTATTGATCAAACCCTGAGTCAACTGCGTCAGGATTTCCCACAGCTTCGTATCGTGTTTGAACACATCACAACATCTGATGCTGTGAGTTTTGTGCTAGAGCATAAATCTGCTTACACTGCAGGAACGATCACCGCTCACCATCTTTTGATCAATCGTAATGCCCTTTTTAAAGGTGGTATGAATCCTCACCATTATTGTCTCCCAGTTGTTAAGCGCGAAACTCACCGACTTGCACTACTAAAAGCAGCCACCCAACATGCTGATCGATTTTTTTGCGGTACCGACAGCGCGCCCCATGCACAGGGAGCAAAAGAATCAGCCTGTGGTTGTGCCGGCATTTATACCGCACATGCGGCCATAGAGTTATATGCCGAAGCATTCGAACAAACCAACGATTTCTCACAGTTTGAAAAATTCATGAGCCTTTCAGGACCTGCTTTTTATCACTTGCCTGTAAATACTCGACAAATAACCCTTAATAAACAGGACTGGACCATAGCCAATTCAATCCCTTTTGCGCATCAAACCTTAATCCCCTTTCGCGCCGGACAAACCCTCAGCTGGAAACTGGAAGCTTAATAGATGACTGAACACACCCTTATGGAAAAACGTTTTCGAGGCTTTTTGCCTGTAGTAGTCGATGTAGAAACCGGCGGGTTCAATGAACAAACGGATGCCTTACTGCAGATTGCTGCAGTAATACTGGATATGCGTGAGGATGGCACACTGTACTGTCAGGAAACCCATACCTGTCATGTAACCCCTTTTCCTGGAGCAAACCTCGACCCCAAATCGATGGAAATCAATGGCATAGACCCCGACCACCCACTACGTATGGCTATGGACGAGAAAATCGCCCTGCCGCATATCTTTAAACCCATTCGAGCTGCGCTCAAGCATCAAAATTGCAAAAGGGCTATCCTGGTGGGGCATAACGCCAATTTTGATTTGAAATTCTTCAATATTGCGGCAGAAAGAACTGGCATAAAGCGTAACCCTTTTCACCCATTCAGCACCTTTGATACCGTCTCTTTAGCGGGACTGGCTTACGGGCAGACCGTTCTTTCTCGTTCGGTTCAGGCTGCAGGATTAGGCTGGGATAATAGTGAAGCGCATTCAGCAATCTATGATGCAGAAAAAACAGCTGAACTGTTTTGCACCATAGTTAATTCGATGCCATTTTTAGCTGCTAAAAACTGAAGACAGTGCGTGATTTAGATAACCTGAGCCGCATAAAAGTGCATTTTAACTCTAGAGTATTTTCACCTTAGTAGTCTATACTCAAAAAAACTCAAAAAAGCCATCTCATGTTACAAAAAGAAGATATTTCCATCATAGTCGTCGACGACCTTCAGTTTAGTTGTGAAGTCGTCAAATCAGGCCTCAAAAAATCGGGTTACAAAGACATACGTACCGCCAACTCTGCTAATAAAGCGATGCTTTTATTAAACGAAAGGCGTGCCGATGTCATACTGGCTGATTTCTGGATGCCTGAAATGAACGGACTTGAATTAACCGATCTGATAAGGCGCTGGGATGGAAAAAATAATCGTTATACCGGTATTATTTTGCTAACAGCGGAGGATACAACCTCCAGCATAGTGGTTGCTTTCGATCACGGTGTAGATGACTTCATTTCAAAATCAGCCAATCAGTACGAGCTAGCCGCTCGTGTCTACGGTGCCGGCAGGATTTCCATCACGCATAATAATATCTATAAATTAAACAGCGACCTGACCACACAATATCTAAACCACAACCACCTGAGGCTGATTGATATGGACACAGGGCTATCAAACTATAAGCAGTTTGAAAGAACCCTGGAGTCAATGATTATTCATTGCGAAACTCGAGGTGGCGGAATCGCTATTGGATTGATTCGGGTGGATGTTAATGAAGATGATGAGGCTGAAACCAGGCTTAGACCAGGAACCTTGAGAACTATTTCAAATGCGCTACAGCTGGTACTCAGGCCAATGGATGAAATAGCGCGTATTGACAGCAATACATTTGCAATTGCTCTGATATACGCTGACCAGAATATGTTCAACACTGATATGTTTAAGCGCAGTACCTCAAGCATACTCAAAAACACACATATGCTTACCGATCAGGGCAAAAAACTAAAGCTATCTATAGCCTGCTGGAATACAGACGAGTTTGATCCATTACCCAGCGTACCCTATGTGCTTGAACAAGCAGAAGCCCTGTTTGCCCCACTGAAACTGGAAAACGAAAGTTAAAAAAGCCCCGCATGTGGCAATGCTGTTCACTTAAGCATTTGAGTTTACATAAGGCTTAATAGAAAATCCGGTGATGGAAACATCATCGGATTTTTTATGGCCGTTCAACAAGACCTTCTCAACCTTAGTGACCTCTTTAACTTCTCAGATATCAGTTCATTGACTCAAAACATCCCCATCAAGTGGGTTGAGTCTGCGCTGCGCTTGAGCGCCAGTACAACGATTAGGAGGCGTCGGTTGCCATCGGAACAAGTACTTTGGCTTATGTTGGGGATGGCGATGTTTCGAAATGAGCCGGTACATGAAGTTGCCAGGCGTTTAAATATATGCGCGCAAGACCTGGCCTCAGACAGTCTTTTAGCTCAAAGCGGTGTCACTAATGCTCGTAAACGACTCGGCTCAGACCCCGTAGAAGGGTTATTTCGACAAACAGGTACGCACTGGGGGAACGAACGTTATCCTGAAGATGAATGGAACGGGTTGAAAGTGATGGCCGCTTCTAACCCGATATCTGGAATGGGTCGACGACTGTCGGAGCTGAGGTCTGGTATTGGAAGTTTGTTTTTGGAAAGACGTCCGAGGCCAGCAAAGCCTCGGACGGTAAAGATATCAAAGACCCGATATCCGGTGGATCGTTATGCTGCTCCGCTTAAGTGAACAGCATTGCCCGCATGCGGGGCTTTTTAGAATTGGTAAGGAATTAAGCCTAGTCAACCTTTTTGGCCACAGCTTCCTTGATTATTTTCTCTAATTCGCCTGACTCTTTCATTTCAAGTGTGATATCGCATCCACCGATCAACTCACCATCAACATACACCTGCGGAAAGGTAGGCCAGTCTGCATAACGCGGTAAATTCTGGAAAATTTCAGGGTCAGTCAGGACATTCACATAAGCGAATTCAACGCCCAGTGAAACCAGTGCTTCGGCAGTACGACTGGAAAATCCACACTGTGGTAACTGCGGAGTGCCTTTCATATAAATCACTACCGGATTTGATTCAACCTGTTCTTTAATGCGTTCTAAAACGTCCATCGTGTTACCTCAACAATAACTTACTAAATTAGTCGGGTATTATAGACGCTATTTAAAATAAAAATAAAGCCCTAATCGTTAAAGTTATTCCGATTAATTCGAAAGGTGTGTCTGCAACCAAAATTCAAGAAGTGCGCAATGCCATAACTTACTCCCATTTAGGCGAGTGAAATGCGATTCAGGCTCTGCCAGAAGCTTATCAATATACTGCCTTGAGAAGATCCCTCGCTCCCGGCTTTGCTGAGAATTCAGGATATCCGCCATAAATTCATAAAAGTCACCTCGCACATATTTTAGCGCAGGCATGGGGAAGTAGCCTTTGGGGCGATCAATCACGCTATCAGGTAGGATACCTCGCGCAATCTCTTTCAGGATACCTTTGCCCTGATGTAATAGTTTCAGCTCAGGAGGACATTGCGCTGCCAGCTCAACCAAATGATGATCCAGAAACGGAACCCTGGCTTCCAGCCCCCAGGCCATCGTCATATTGTCCACGCGTTTAACCGGGTCATCTACGATCAACGTGGTCACATCAAAGCGTAGCACGGCATCCATAAAGGTATCCGCATGTTCGCTATTGAGCTCTGCACTGACCAGTTCAGAGGTAACGTCCTGGATATGATAGGCAGGATTAACCGTTTCCAGGTATTCCTGATGATCCCGGTCGAAATACCAGGGCGCAAAACGCTGCAAAGGCGTGCCAGCCTGCGCCAGCATGCGCGAATACCAGAAATAGCCCGCGAATACTTCATCCGCACCCTGCCCGCTCTGTACCACCTTCACCGATTTGGCAACCTGCTCCGACAACAGATAAAACGCTACCGCATCCTGCCCGAACATGGGCTCCGACATGTTAGCAACCGCTTCCGGTAATCGTTTAAGTACCTGTTCATTTGGAATGAGAAATTTATGATGATCGGTTTGATACATCGCAGCAACAGGGTCAGAGTATTCAAACTCACTACCCTTTTCTTCCGGCTGATCTTCAAAGCCAATACTGAAGGTTTTGATATCCTGAACACCCGCCTGATCCAGTAGCGCAACCAGTAAACTGGAATCCAGCCCGCCCGAGAGCAATACGCCCACTGGAACATCCGCAATAGTCAGACGTTTTCTCACCGACTTTAGCAATGCAAGATGTACCTGCTCGCGCCATTCCCGGTCACTCAGGGCATGCTCAGGACGCACCGCCGATAATTCCCAATAGCGTTTAAGGGATAACTGCCCCCTGGCATTCAGATTCATGAAGTGTGCTGGTGGACATTTTCTTGCGCCATTAAATAAGGTACGCGGCGCTGGAACAACAGCATGCAAGGTATACAGATGATGCAGGGCGACAGCATCAATCTCCGTATCACACATGCCGGTTTCCAGTAACGCCTGAATATTCGAGGCAAAAAAGAAATGCGTATCGGTTTTCAGGTAATACAGTGGCTTGATTCCCATCCTGTCGCGAGCCAGGAACAAATGCTGAGTCACCCGATTCCATATCGCAAAAGCGAACATGCCATGTAATTTTTCGACACAGGCCTCTCCCCAATGCGCATAGGCATTTACGATGACTTCGGTATCGCTATGCGAATTAAACCGATAACCTTTAACGATCAACTCATCACGCAACTCAGGGTAGTTATAAATCGTGCCATTAAATACAATGGTCAGGTCACCCTGTACACTGGCCATAGGTTGATGCCCATTGGCTGATAAATCGATTATTGACAGTCGCCTGTGTCCCAGGACAACAGGCCCGTCATAAAATTCACCTCTATCATCTGGTCCGCGCCGTGCGACCTGTTTCGACATTTTTTCAACAATATCCCTTTCGACGCTCTGATCAGTAAAGCTTAATCCACCAAAAATCCCGCACATATCGCCTCAATTTATGACTCATAAAAAATCTATTATCCTTAATCGGAGAAAAAAAGCGCGGCTTTTTACGCTAAAACTCTACCCAAAGAAATCCACAAAGTTTACAAAGCACGCCTTGATATAGAGAACAATAACACTATATAGTTTGCGTTAATCGTCAAATTGTTTTGTGATATAAACATATCGATTCTCAATTATTGCCGACCTCAGACATCTGAAGCTCAGTAACCAGATGTCAGTCATATTGGCAAAATAAGTATTAAAAATTTAAACCCTACATTCATCTTAACCAAGAAAGAGAGGCTCATATGGCTTTTACACTACCAGAACTACCCTTCGCCAAGGACGCTTTGGCTCCTCATATTTCCGCTGAAACCCTGGAATACCATTACGGTAAACATCACAACGCCTATGTTGTGAACCTGAATGGCATGATAGACGGCACTGAATTTGCTGATATGTCACTTGAAGACATTATCCTGAAATCCAGCGGTCCGATTTTCAACAACGCTGCCCAGGTTTGGAACCACACTTTTTACTGGAATTGCCTGAGCCCTAATGGTGGTGGCGAGCCTTCAGGTGCTCTGGCTGACGCTATTAATGCCAAATTTGGGTCATTTGAAGACTTCAAGAAAACCTTCAGTGCTGATTGTGTTGGAAATTTCGGCTCTGGCTGGACCTGGCTGGTCAAAAACAATGCAGGCGAACTGGAAATCGTAAAGACTTCTAATGCAGGCTGCCCCTTAACTAACGGTGTTACACCTTTGCTAACCTGTGATGTATGGGAACATGCATACTATATCGATTACCGCAACGCTCGCCCTGACTACGTAGCGGCTTTCTGGAATCTGGTTAACTGGGATTTCGTCGCCAGCAACCTGTAATCTCGCAGTTTTAGCTATTAGTTTTTACGGGTCTATTCGTCATGCGATTAGACCCGTAAAACAACAGGAAAATGGCCTTAACCCGCTAAAACCAGCTGTTTTAAGGTATTCCTTACAAAATTCTTGTATTCATTTAAAAAATAAGTATTGTTGATCGCTTTTTTGCGGAAAAGATGATGGACAATCACTTGATGTCTACTTATAAGCCACTGCCAGTCACCTTTGAAAGAGGCGACGGTATATTCCTCTACGATGACCAGGACCAGCAGTACCTGGATGCGCTCTGTGGCATCTCTGTAACCAGCCTGGGTCATAATCACCCGGCAGTAACTGAGGCCATCACACGACAGGCTGCAAAACTTTTACATACTTCCAATCTTTATCACATCAGAAACCAGAAAAAGCTCGCCGACCTGTTATGTGAAGCTTCTGGAATGGAGCAGGTGTTTTTTGGCAACTCTGGCGCAGAAGCCAATGAAGCTGCGATTAAATTAGCACGCTTATACGGCCACAAAAACGACATTCAAAAACCCGAAATCGTAGTCATGGAAGGTAGCTTCCACGGGCGTACCATGGCAACACTATCAGCCACCGGCAACCGCAAGGTTCAGGCCGGTTTCGAACCTCTGGTATCAGGTTTCGTTCGGGCTCCATACAATGACATCGAAGCACTTAAGATTATTGCACAAAATAACCGCAATGTGGTTGCTGTACTGGTTGAGGCGGTGCAGGGAGAAGGCGGTATCATTATTCCTGACAGCGGTTATCTAAAAGCAATCCGCGCCATCTGCGATGAACATAACTGGCTCATGATGCTGGATGAGATTCAGACAGGCATGGCCAGAAGTGGGAGAATGTTTGCCTTTCAACACGAAGGCATTACTCCCGATGTAATGACCCTTGCCAAGGCTCTGGGGAATGGAATACCTATCGGTGCCTGCCTGGCACAGGGTAAGGCCAGCAATGTTTTCCAGCCCGGCAATCATGGTTCAACCTTTGGCGGTAATCCTTTTGCCTGTGAGGTTGGATACACCGTCCTGCAAACCATGCTACAGCAAAACATTGCCGAAAATGCAAGGTTGCGGGGTGATCAACTAGCCAGTTACCTGAAACAAGAACTCGCCAATCAGGTAGCCATTAAAGAGATCAGAAATCTCGGTCTTCTTGTAGGCATTACATTGGATCGAGACTGTACCGAACTTGCCAAAATCGCTCTGGATAATCAGTTATTGATCAATATCACCGATGGCAGTGTCATCCGACTGTTACCGCCCCTGATCATTAATGAAGCCCAGATTACTGAGCTTGCGGACCGTCTGATCCTGTCCATCAATCAATTTATCAATCAGTAAGTTATGCATACACGTCACTTTCTTAGCCTGTTAGATTTGTCTGGTGATGAGCTCAGATCGCTGATCGCACATGCGATAGATGTAAAAAACAGGCTCAAACAAGGCATTGCTCATACGCCACTAGCAGGCAAGGTTATGGCGATGATCTTTGAAAAATCTTCAACCCGTACGCGAGTTTCATTTGAAAGCGGGATGAGTCAACTGGGTGGACATGCTATGTTCCTCGCTCCCAGAGACATCCAGTTGGGGCGCGGTGAACCCATCGAAGATAGCGCCAGAGTTATTTCCAGCATGGTGGACTGCATTATGATCCGGACATTTGGACATGATCGACTGGAGGCCTTTGCAAGCGCCTCCAGGTCTCCTGTAATTAACGGCCTTACCGATAAGCTACACCCCTGCCAGCTTCTGGCAGACATGCAAACCTGGTTTGAATGTCGTGGCGATATTAAAGGCGCCACCGTAACCTGGATTGGCGATGGCAATAATATGTGCCATTCATATATCAATGCGGCACGTCAGTTTGACTTTCAATTACAGATAGGCTGTCCAGAGAACTATCAGCCCGACTCTGATGTTCTTGAAGCTGCCGGAGACAGAGTTAAAATTTTCCACAGTACTGAAGAAGCCGCTAAAGATGCTGACCTTATTGTGACCGATGTATGGGCCAGTATGGGACAGGAAGAAGAACAGGAAGACCGTGTGAATGAATTCGCTAACTTTCAGGTTAATTCCGACATCATGCAAAAGGCACATAAAGAGGCCCTGTTTATGCATTGCCTGCCCGCACATCGTGGCGAAGAAGTGACTGCAGAAGTGATTGATGGAGAACAAAGTGTGGTATGGCAGGAAGCTGAAAATCGTCTGCATGCGCAGAAAGCATTGCTGGAATTATTGATGCTAGGCCATTTCTAGCCCAGCAAGCATATTCCCATTTATATTAGCTACAGCAGATATCAACTTGCGATAATTTCAATTCGATCGCGCCCCTTTTTCTTGGCCTGATGCAGTGCTGTTTCAGCACGAGATATCAGATCTCTAGCAGAAATATTTTCATTCATAGGCGCGCAGCAAAGCCCTATCGAAATGGTTACCCATGGGCTAATTAAAGATTTTTCGTGTTGAATCTTTTGCTCATTCAATTTGCTGCGTACATTTTCCATCAGCATTTTTGCGCCTTCGCAAGATAATCCCGGCATTAAAATGCCAAACTCGGCCCCATTTAAACGAGCAACAACTTCATTCGATTTAATCACTTCACCCATTAATAAATGAGCGATACTGGTAATCGTTCGGTTACCCATATCGTGACCATAGTGCAGGTTATATTCGCTGTAATAATCGACATTCAGCATCGCGATAGAAAGCGGTAATTTATTATCAATATGTTTGCGACGCTGGATTTCAATCCCGACGCGAAAAGCACGAAAATTTGATGCCCCGGTTAATTCATCGGTCGTCGACAGGTTGTCCAGTTCCTTATTCGAGGATGCAACTGCATTCAAAAGACGCTGCAGATCATTCACCAGAATTTCATTATCAAATCTCAGATGCATGGTTTCAGCTATCATGGACTGCATACTACGCACACCCAGATAATAAGCACCAATCATAAACAGGTACATGCAACCAAGTACGATACCATCCGGGGTTCCTACCCAGAATAAATACAGCGTGACGGGCAGGATCATCAACAGTAGATAACTGCCATAGACAAGCATAGAGGTTGATAAATAGGCGATCGCCCCAGCACCAAGGCCCAGCAGAAAGACGTGAAAAATAAACTGTAAATCATCGCTGATATAGGGCATCGCCAGAAGCGCGCCCATGCCCTGCCAGAATCCAACCAGATAAACCCCTAAGACAAATCGTTTTTTCCAAAAGCGATGGTTCAGATAGTCTTTGTTTTTAGCTCGGTCAAAAGATACCTTTAACCTGTACCTCAATGCCTGAAAGATTAACAGGCCAGCAACCCAGGCATATACCCAGTTTTCCCGGTCCTGTAGCTGTAACTCATAAGAAGCCAGCAGCATGGCGACAACCGCAACCACCAGGGTAAATACCATCCCCACATTAAAACGGTCGTATAGGAATTTAACCAACTCGTGCTGCAGCAGATGGTAAGTACTGATGCTAAATTTTTGTTCCTGATTATTATTCATCATTCCATACAATATTTTGATATGAAGATCAGACCATTGTAGTCCAATCGATAATTGTAAAACCACAGGAAACTGAATACTTTTAAAAAATTGTCTGGTACATTCAGCAATTATTCTGGATATCATAATTTTTCTACTTAAAAAGTTTCAACTATGACAACTACCGACTACATTCAATGGTTCAGAAGTGCTGCACCCTATATCAATGCATTTAGAAAGAAAACTTTCGTCATTGTGTTATCGGGTGAAATGGTTAAATCTGACCTGTTTGATAACCTGATTCATGATATTGCTTTGTGCCACCACCTGGGCATTAAACTGGTACTGGTGCATGGTAGCCGATTTCAAATAGATCAGTTACTCAATCAGCATCAAGTAGAGCAAAAGCTACACAATAATATTCGTATTAGCGAAGTAAAACACATGCCATTGATTTTGCAGGCTATCGACCAGGTTAAAAACACCATCCTGGCTCGCCTGTCTATGGGACTGCCCAATACACCAATGTCGGGTTCGGATATATCCATCATAAGCGGTAATTTTATAATCGGTATGCCGCTAGGTATTATTGATGGAGTTGATATGCAACACAGTGGCAAGGTGCGCTCTGTTGATACGCAGTCAATAACCCAGCTTCTGGATCAACACATCGTCTTATTATCCAATGTTGGCTACTCAAAAAGCGGAGAGATCTTTAACCTCCAGGCTGAAGAGCTTGGTGAAAAAGTGGCTACAGCGCTGGCAGCAGAGAAACTGATTTATTTTAACCAGGACTACATAAGCAACCCGGTATCCGATCAGTTCTCCACCGATGATTGCATCAGCTTTATCAATGAAGAAAGCACATCAGACGCTTTGAAAGCATTACTGCAACATGCAGTTTCTGCGGTAACACATTCTGTAAACCGGGTACATATCATCGATGAAACATTGGATGGAGGCCTGTTGCAGGAGCTATTTACGCGAGATGGTGCCGGCATGATGGTAACCAACCTGTTCTACGAAGGCTTACGTAAAGCCAGCATTGAAGATATCGGCGGCATACTTGAATTGATACAGCCTCTAGAGCAGGCTGGCGCCCTGATCAAACGCTCACGAGAACAACTAGAGCTAGAAATAGATGCATTTCTGGTTATTGAAAGGGATGGGATGATAATAGCCTGTATCGCCTGTATCGCTGACCTTGAGAATAAAATTGCCGAAGTCGCCTGCGTTGCTGTACACCCTGATTATCGTAAATGCGGCTATGGCGATCAGCTATTGACTGCGGTTGAACTTACCGCTCGTAAACTCAAATTAAATCATTTATATATCCTCACTACCCGAACCATGCACTGGTTTCTGGAAAAGGGGTTTGTAGAAAATACCCTGCAATTTTTACCCGACTACAAGGCCAGAAACTATAACCAGCAAAGGAAATCCCGCATCATGACCAAGGCGTTAGGTTAATTAGACTATGGCATATGACTTAAGTAATTATCTGGTCATTGGTATTTCATCTCGCGCCCTTTTTGATTTGACCGTTGAGAATGAAATCTACGAAAAGCAGGGTCTGGAAGCCTACTGTAAGTACCAGCTCGAACACGAAAACGACATTCTGCATCCAGGCACCGGCTTCGCGTTGATCGAAGCCATGCTCAAAATCAACCATATAGATGCTGCTAAACGACGCACTGAAGTGGTCATCGTCTCACGTAACTCAGCCGATACCAGTTTGCGCATCTCCAATTCTATCGACCACTATAAGCTGGACATCACCCGGGCAGCTTTCACCGGTGGTGAGCCGGTGGCGAAATATCTGAATGCCTTTGATGTCGATCTATTCCTGTCGGCCACCGAAGAGGATGTTCAGGCAGCTGTTGAGTCAAATGTTGCTTCCGGACTGATTTACGACGCGCCGTCAAAAAATGCCGCCAAGCCACTGGAACAGATCCGCATTGCTTTCGACGGTGATGCGGTATTGTTTTCAGAAGAATCAGAGATAATCTATCAGGAACAAGGACTGGAAGCCTTTATCGCACACGAAAAACTTAACGCAACACTTCCCTTACCCGAGGGACCGTTTGCCAAACTACTGAAGACACTATCGTTTCTTCAATTCGAACTGGATGGCACTTTTGAGGGCCCACCACCCATACGTACAGCACTGGTAACCGCGCGTAACAGTCCGGCGCACGAACGCGTAATTCGCACATTACGTGCATGGAATGTCAGAATAGATGAAACATTCTTCCTTGGAGGGGTTCCTAAGGATCGAGTACTAGCCTCTTTTTTGCCGCATATCTTTTTTGATGATCAACATCGTCATTGCGACGATGCTTCCAGGGTGGTACCCACAGCGCGGGTACCCTACCCCAAAAACGGCGCTAAAACAGCAGAATCGTAACAATCAATCGTCGCGATGCTGTTTCTCCAGTCTTTCATGCTTTTCCTGTGCTTCGATAGTTAACGTAGCAATAGGACGAGCTTCTAGCCGAGATAAACCAATTTCATCTCCTGTATCATCACAATAGCCATAAGAGCCATCTGAGATACGCGACATGGCTGAGTCTATCTTATTCACCAGCTTACGATAGCGATCACGAGTACGTAACTCTAAAGCCGCATCGGTTTCAAGGCTTGCACGATCATTGATATCAGGCTCCTGCCAGTTCTCTTCTTTCAGATGAGAAATGGTGTTTTCAGATTCCTGTAACAATTCTGCTCGCCACTTAAGCAGCTTACGACGAAAATATTCTAGTTGCTGCGGAGACATGTATTCTTCATCAGCAGAAGGCTTATAGCCTTCCGGCAGTTCAATAGTCATCCAGAGTCCTCCTGTGAACCCAAGGTGGGGAAAAACGGCAGGAAGTATAGGCAGGTTTCGACTTCACGGCAAGCTGATGATGAATTTAAATCAATTCATCACCAGGGTTTGCGGAAAAATATCGAATTTACCAGCTGTTATTAATCAGCCCAGTAACTTTGCCATAGCTTCACCAATACGCGACGGTGAGTTTACAGTAGTCACACCAGCCGCCTGTAATGCAGCAAACTTTTCGTCTGCTGTACCCTTGCCCCCGGCAATGATAGCGCCTGCGTGCCCCATACGCTTGCCTTTAGGAGCCGTAACTCCAGCAATATAGGAAACCACAGGTTTGGAGAAATGCTTACTGATGTATTCAGCAGCCTGCTCTTCAGCATTACCACCGATTTCACCAACCATAACAACACCTTCCGTTTCTGGATCTTGCTCAAACAATTCAAGACAATCGATAAAGTTCATGCCCTGGATAGGGTCACCACCTATACCGATACAGGTAGTTTGGCCAAGTCCATTCTGTGTAGTTTGATGTACCGCTTCATAAGTCAGGGTGCCAGACCGAGAAATGATCCCGACTCGACCTTTTTGATGGATTGCACCCGGCATGATACCGATTTTGCACTCACCTGAGGTGATAATACCAGGGCAGTTAGGACCGATCAGATAACTGTCAGAGCCATCCAGCACCGCCTTAACCTTCAGCATATCCTGCACAGGAATATGCTCAGTAATACAAACAATGACCTTGATGCCTGCATCAGCAGCTTCCAGTATGGCATCCGCACAAAATGCGGCGGGCACATAAATCATGGTAGCTTCTGCACCGGTTTGCCTGACCGCATCGGCTACCGTATCAAATACCGGCATACTCAAATGGGTCTGACCACCTTTACCAGGAGTCACACCACCGACCATCCTGGTACCATAAGCAACGGCTTGCTCAGAATGAAATGTACCCTGCTTACCGGTAAAACCCTGGCAGATCACTTTAGTGTCTTTATTGATTAAGATACTCATGCCACACCTCCGATTGAAGCAACAGCCTTTTTAGCGCCATCCTCCAGATTATCCGCAGAAATAATTTCAACATCGCTTTCTGCCAGCAAAGCCTTACCCTGTTCAACATTAGTACCTTCCAGTCTGACTATTACCGGGATACTGACCCCTACCTCCTTCACTGCACGGATAATGCCGTCAGCAATCAGGTCACAGCGAACGATGCCACCAAAGATATTCACCAGAATCGCTTTTACATTGGTATCTGAGAGAATCAGTTTAAAGGCTTCCGCCACTTTCTCAGCCGTGGTACCACCCCCTACATCAAGGAAGTTGGCCGGATCACCGCCCTGTAGCTTAATTTCATCCATGGTTGCCATAGCCAGCCCAGCACCATTTACCATACAGCCGATATTGCCATCCAGAGATACATAGTTAAGACCATGTGCATCGGCTTCCAGCTCGCGTGCATTTTCCTGAGTAGTATCACGTAATTTGACGAGTTCAGGTTGGCGATACAGCGCATTGTCATCTATACCCACCTTGGCATCCAGCGCCATAAGGTCACCCTGTTTGGTCACGATTAACGGGTTGATTTCGATCAGGCTGACATCGTGCTGAGTAAAAATCTTGTACAGGCCATGCATAATTGCAGCCAGCTGTTTGATCTGATCACCTTGCAGCCCCAGGCCAAAAGCAATCTGACGGGTTTGGTAGGGTTGCAGGCCAGCAATAGGATCAACCTTAACCTTAAGGATTTTTTCTGGTTGAGTTGCTGCCACCTCTTCTATATCCATACCGCCTTCGGCTGATGCCATAAAAACAATACGACGACTGGAACGATCGATCAGAGCCCCCAGATAGATTTCACGCTCGATATCAGATAACGATTCAATCAACACTCGGCTAATAGGAAGGCCATCACTGTCAGTTTGATGAGTTACCAGAGTGGTGCCCAGATAACCTTTTACGATTTCAGCGAGCTCAGCCTCACTCTTGACGATTTTTACCCCCCCCGCTTTGCCACGGCCTCCAGCGTGAACCTGAGCCTTAACAATCCAGCTTTCACCGCCGAGTTGTTTTGCAATAGCTTGAGCTTCATCCACATTGAATGCAGCCTTGCCGTCTGGCACAGGGATATTAAATGTTCTAAATAGGTCTTTAGATTGATGTTCGTGTAAATTCATATGGCGATTGATCCCTTTTAGGATTGTTGAAGGATTATTGTTATGAGTTCGAATTAATCATAGACTAATGACCTGAAACGCAACAACCAATAATTTTTTCTTATGTGTATATGATTTTTAGACTACTGCTACTGTTCCTTATTGTCTGGTTTCTGATCTGGATGTTTAAAAAACAATTCTCCCAGAAACCATCAGATAACTCGTCTTCCAATCAACAGGAGGCTGAAGACATGCTGGCTTGCCACCACTGTGGTACGCACGTACCCAGATCACTGGGGCTTACAGAGAATGGAAAATTTTACTGTTGTAAAGAACATGCTGAACTAGATGAACGATAAGTCACACGTTCATTTTGGCTATAAACAGCGTTCCTCCAACTGGACCTCACTCAGATTACTGAATATTTTCAGGGTTGCTGTCGCGGCGATTTTTTTCGCACAAAGCTTCCTAAGCAATTCACCACTGATATATATCCAGAATTTGTCACTGTATGCATGGACCAGTTTTGCCTACCTTTTACTATCACTGGTGATGACACTGGCAGCCTGGATAGACCGGCGCAACTTTCAACTTCAGATCAGTCTACAAACTTACACCGATATCATCGCCATCATTTTATTGATGCATGCATGCGGGGGGATTAGCAGTGGTTTGGGCACGTTATTAATCATTTCAATAGCGATTAGCGGCTTGCTTGGAAAGAACTCCCTGGCAACCATATTTGCTTCCCTTGCATCGGTTTTACTGTTATCCGAGTACAGCTACTCTTCATTTCATTCAATTTCGAGCGGGTCTTCTACACAGGTTGGGTTACTGGGTGCAGCACTTTTCGCTACCGCGCTGGTCACTCAAACCTTAACCAAACGCATAAGCTCATCTGAAGAGGTCATCAAACAGCAGAAATTAGATGTCGCAAACCTGGCCGCATTAAATTCAGAAATACTGCAAAACATGCAATCCGGTGTCATTGCTCTGGACAGTCTTGACCAGGTGAGGCACATCAATGATATCGCTCGTAACATGTTACATATAAAGGATGATATTAAAATTCCTTTTAGTTTACGAAAACATTTACCCGATATTTATCAGTCACTTAAACTCTGGCATGGCGATATTACAGAGTCCAAGATTCTGCTACCCACTCAGAGTGGTGACAATAATATTCAGGTCTATTTTCAGGACATGCACTCCACATCGCACAACGGCACACTGATATTCCTGGATGATATCTCCAAAATCAGACACCAGATGCAGCAATCCAAACTGGCATCACTCGGACAACTCACCGCAAATATCGCGCATGAAATCCGCAACCCACTGGCTGCCATTTCGCACGCAGCCCAGTTGATCGCGGAAAATGAAGGCCTGCCCGATTTGGAAAAACGACTCACACAAATTATCAGCCAGCACTCGGAGCGAATTAACGCCATCATTGAAGATATCATGCAAATATCACGTGGCAGGATCGCCAGTCAGGATAAAATCGTACTAAAAGACTGGCTTCAACACTTTGTAGATGCCTTTTACCAGACTGGGGAAAACAAACAGGAATGTTTTGATTTACAGGTAGAAAGTGAACAGTTAGAAGTGATATTTGACAGCGGTCATCTTAATCGTATTCTGACCAATCTTTGTAATAATGCCAAAACACATGGCAAGGCCGATTTTCCGATAACCATTAAAATCTCTCAGGACGAACACCAGACAACGCATATCGAGGTAGCAGACAGGGGTAAAGGCATAAGTGATAAGGAAATGGACAAAATTTTCGAGCCTTTCTACACCACTAGCCACAAGGGATCAGGTTTGGGTCTATATATAGTCAGCCAGCTATGCGAGTTGAACGACGCTCAGATTAAGGTAAGCCGAAATGAGTTCGGTGGTACCAGTTTTATCATTTCAAAATAAATATCAGCGATGAATAAACAAACAGTATTGGTAGTAGATGATGAACCAGACATCCTTGAACTGCTGGAAATCACCCTGATGCGTATGAATCTGCAGGTGAAATGCGCCGAAGATTACAGCTCAGCCACACGCCTGATTCATGAAAACCGCTTTGACTTTTGCCTTACCGATATGAAACTACCGGATGGTGATGGGATATCGCTGGTGCAATACATTCAGCAGCATCGCCCGAACATGCCGGTCGCCGTCATTACAGCACATGGTAATATGGAGCTCGCGATCAAGGCCATGAAAGCAGGCGCTTATGACTTTGTATCCAAACCGGTATCGCTGGATAAACTCAGAAACCTGATTGAAAAAGGCATCCAGACCTCTCAAACCGAAGAGATCACTACTGATCCACAGGCCCGTTTCCAGATTATCGGCCAGTCAAAACAGATCCAGACCCTGCGTGAAACCATCAAGAAATTTGCTCGCAGCCAGGCACCGGTTTTCATTGAAGGCGATTCCGGTACAGGTAAAGAGCTGGTCGCACGTCAGATACACCAACACAGTGCACGTAATCATTACCCTTTTATTGCTGTCAACTGCGGCGCCATACCAGGTGAACTCATGGAAAGCGAACTGTTTGGCCATCTGAAAGGTAGCTTCACCGGCGCGATACAGGATAACCCTGGGTTATTTCGTGCCGCAGAAGGCGGCACATTATTTCTGGATGAAATTGCCGATTTACCCTTAGCCATGCAGGTCAAGCTATTGCGTGTAATTCAGGAAAAAAGCATACGTCCAGTGGGTGGGCAAAAAGAAATCAGCATCGACGTCAGAATCATCAGTGCTTCGCATAAAAACCTGCAACAATTGGTGGCTTCAGGAGAATTTCGCCAGGATCTCTACTATCGAATCAATGTAATCGGCATACAGGTGCCCGCTTTAAAGCAACGTAGCGAAGATATTCAGCTATTAGCCGAGCATATACTGAAACGCCTAAGTCAGGAAAATGGGATGCAATACACTTTGGGGCAAAGCGCAATTAACGCATTTCAACATTACGGCTTTCCCGGCAATGTACGTGAACTGGAAAACATACTGGAACGTGCCTGTGCATTGGCCGAAACCAATCAGATCAACGAGCAGGATCTTCAATTACCCCAAATACCTGTCCCACCATCAAACCAGATCAGCCTGTTAGACCAGACCACTGAACTTGAAGCCAATGCTCTGGAAAAAGCCCTGATAGAGAATAAATGGAATCAATCGGCTGCCGCCAGACAGCTCGGTATCACCCTGAGACAACTCAGATACCGCTGCGAAAAAATGGGAATACTGGGTAAATAAATGACATGAATGTCAATATTTGACAAAAATGTCAAATATTCGCTTTTTTTGTAATACCGAACAGTCTTCATACAAACAAACCAAAATCAAATAACTCATTGTTTTAACAGCGTTATTCAAAATAAAATCGACTTTGGCACAGCATCTGCTATACCTAAGACATGAATCGGCTGTCCCGCTTCTGGCAAGCTAAGGCTTAACCTTTTAATTTAATAGAGGAAACAATCATGAGAAAACAACAATCTGGTTTTACATTGATCGAATTAATGATCGTTGTAGCGATAATTGGTATTTTGGCAGCTATAGCACTCCCCGCATATACTGACTACACCATCCGCGCCAAGGTTTCTGAAGGTGTCGTTCAGGCTAGTGGAGCTAAATCTACTATTGCAGAAAATATGGCTAATGCTCAAGCGCCTTGTGCTGGCGTCAACACTGGCACTATTGGAATGACTACTCTTTCATGCACTTCCACCGCTAACACTGGAACAATCGGCGTCAGCGTATCTACTGGTATCAACTCCACGACTGTAACATTTGATCTAGTAGGCACAAGCAGTTCAAACGGCACTACATGGAATTGTACTAACCCCAGCGACGCTAAATATGTACCTGCTGAATGTCGCTCATAATTTCGCCTAAATAAATTATTGAGTATTACTAACCTGATGATCTTCATAGATCATCAGGTTTTTTTATGATTGGGTATAATAGTTTTGACCGAATCAACAAAACCTGACTCCTCTGGTAAAATTCATTTTGCTTTCTGGTCTCTATTATTTAGCCTATTACAGATTGCGCTAAAATTTTCAAATCAGGGAGAGAACCTTTTTTCCATTCAGGTAATTCAACAATTATTTGAATGGCTAAGTCCTTCTCCAGCACTACGTTCACATATCTATATATACGCAATTACATTTGTGAGTATATATACCACCTTCTATCTTCTTGCTTTTTTTATATATCGAAGATTCACTCTTTTTTATCCCGGATTTTTAAAAGCCCCTGGCATTATCCTATTCCACCTATGGGTATTTTTAGTAATCAATTTCATCAATTACTATATTTTTCCAGACTCTATTATTTCCTGGGTTTTCGAGCCTATATATGCTAACCCAACAAGTTACGTAACTTTTTCACTACTCACTGCAGCACTATTAATCATCTCAATATTTTCCATTTTAGATTTAATCATTACTCAACTGAAAAAAAGGCAGTCTAGAAATATTGCAATCGTAACCAGCTCATCGATATTTATCATACTAAGCTCTATATATTTTATAAATAACAGTCATTCAAATAGTCGATTACTGCATGACAAACCTAATATTATTCTCATAGGTATAGATTCGCTACGCCCAGATATTATTGACCAAAATTTAACTCCAACCCTTAATAATTTTTCTTCTAATGCTTTATATTTTGCCAATGCCTATACAACTCTAGGCCGAACGTTCCCTGCCTGGATGAGCATTCTTACAGGCAAATACCCAGTTCATCACAGCGCAAGATTTAATCTTACTCACATCAATAATGATATTTTATTAAACTCTCTGGCATATGATTTAAAAAAAAATGGTTATACGACTTTTTACGCGAGTGATGAAAAACGCTTTTCAAATATTGATCATTCTTTTGGATTTGATTATTTAGGAGGGCCGGAATCAGGGTTAAACGATTTCATAATTAGTAGTGTTTCAGATATTCCTCTAATTAATTTTATAAGAGAAACCCCTCTTGGTCATTATCTTTTACCTCACAGCTACGACAACCGCGCTATTGATACTATTTACAATCCAGAAAATTTTGATAAGACACTCAACAATCAACTTAAAGAATTACCAGATACTCCCGCATTCATTTCTGTACATTTTTGTCTTCCTCACTGGCCGTATAATTGGTCCGGTAGTAGAGATTATAAGATGATTGAACCATCTACACATCAAAAGGGAATGCCACAAAACTATTTAAAAGCCGTTAATCGGGCCGATGATCAATTTAAGGTCTTTTTGAATCAACTGGCAGAAAACGATTTTCTGAAAAATGCGATCGTCTTTATATTCTCTGATCACGGTGAAGGCTTTGCCAAAGGTGAAAGAATTATTAATTATTCTAGTGAAGGCGATGAGTTCATTTCTGGTAACCAAATAGGGCATGGGGGAAGCCTGGATAATCCTGATGACTCCAGAATACTTTTAATGCTAAGAAGATATGGGGAAAATAAAACAATACCCTCTCTTTTGACTCAACCAGCATCGTTAATCGATATTCGACCTACAATTCTTGACCTCTTGAGTATTAAAACCGAAGATGAAATTGACGGGGTATCATTGATCAAATTGAACAAAAAGGAACGTCTCAAAAGACCTCTATACTTTGAAACAGGGATCAGAATACCTATACCCTCATCAGGAAAAATTGATAAAGTTAAAATCCTTAATTCAAATCTTCATTCTTACGATATCAGTCCAAACGATAGCAAACTTATACTAAAGGAAAGCATACTTCCCGGACTCATAAGACACAAAGAGCGCGCAGTGTTATATGGAACTGACTACCTCATCCAGAAATATAAATCAAATGATAACGGTAAAACTATTGATTATTTTTTCTTAACCAACCACAAATATGCCGATAGCACAGATCTTAAAAAGTCCTTATGTAATCATTTTTCGAGAGATATAGACTTTTATGGAAATGCCTGTAATCAATAGCCGTCTAAAATCTCCCAACACATAAATTCGAGAGGAAAAATGGAATTATATAAATTTAGAAATATCTATACCGCTCTTCTAGCTACACTGATTGTTATTATGTGGATCACAGGCAGGTGGACAGAGATACATCAAATAACTACCTTCTATATTGAACTGATTATAGTAACTGTTTATATTTCAAGGCTACCGATTAATCATTCAATACTATCCATAGCTCGCCAGCACAAACCGTTTCTGCTACTACTTCTCGTTTTTATTATTTTCTATATAAAGATGATTTTAAATCTCAGAACAGATACCTTGCTATACATTTTATTACTAATTTACAGTCTTTTTTTTATAAATTATTCAAACTACTTTAAACAACCACATGTCCTTTTTATCTCTTGTTTCTTAATCCTAATATCGATTTCATTTTTCTTTTCTCCACTTGAATTATCTGGCCAATTCTTAGCACAGCACAGGTATGAACAAACCATATTACACGCCATAGTTTTTTTAATATTAATTGAAGAATTTCAAAATAATGCACTAAACCCAAGTATAATTCTTTCAACAATAATCATATCGATGTTCTTTATTACCCTTGCATATATCTTCTATTATGTCACAGCCTCTACTCCCCCTACTGATTATCAATGGTGGAGACAACCTCCCTGTTGTTTTTATCATCCCCGTCACTACGGATATACGGCCACTGCTGCAACGGCTGTTCTGCTAGGCTTTATAGCTTCTTTAAAACAGCCTTTTAAAGGACCAGCTATTCTCCTTTGGTTTTTATTAACCTTAAGCCTCACTACGTTAATATGGTTGGGAGGAAGAGCCTCAACTGGATCAATCATTTTAACAATGCTCGCCCTTTTAACTTTAGTAATTCTATACGGCCAGAAAACTCAGAAAAAACCTTTTATTATTGGTCTTGTTGGTTCATTACTTGTGAGTATTGGGATAAGCGAGGTGATAAGTGTATTCCCCTGGAACGGTATTATGACTATGCTGGGAAGAACCGCTTCTGCTGAAAATCTGGAAAGCCTCTCCACTGGAAGATTACAGATATGGAAAGAAGCTCTACAAGCCTGGAAACAATCACCTTTACTTGGTCTGGGAAGCAATGCCTTTGCTTATATACCCAGAAGTAGCCAGTTTGCTAGTCAGCCTCATAGTATGATTGTTCAATTTTTACTTGAGTATGGCGTATTTGGCATTGTTTTTTTAATTCTGATATATGCGATATTTGTAAAACAGGTTTTCTTGCGGTTATCTTATGGCTTTACAAACATGCAATCATCCGTCTTGGCCGCAGTTAGCACAATTATAGCTTTAGGTATACATGGGCTTGTAGATGGGACATTGTTTTACCCACAACCAGTATTTGCTCAAGTCATATGTTTTTCAATTTTATTGTCTGCTTCAAAGCAATGTATTCCAAAAGCTGATGACAAAGATCTCTGCATGTAAAGCCCTCTTAATTACCAGGCCGAACTCAACGAATGTTTAAAAACAATGAAAAGATTAGAACTAAAGTTTATTATGCTACCGTCAGTAATATTTTAACTGCTATACAGAGCTATAAACAACATTATATATTTTCTAATGGTGAAGAATTCAGCAAATGCTTAAACTATAGAATATATGCACATGTTGTGTCATAGCATACTCATTATTTTCTATCATATTTAATTGACGCCAATGATCAAGCAATTAGAACTAAAAAAATTTGTCGTAGAAGCCAGCTTATTTACTCTTCTATGGCAATTATCTGCAGGAATATCCATGTATTTATGGAACCCGAAGATATTTGCTTCATTTTTACCTTATCTTTTTTATACTAAATTGCTTGCGCAAGAATTATTATTTATTGCTCTGTTTAGCTTTTTAACCTTCCTTATACTGAGAATCTTTTTTTCTTTTGTTTTCTTTTTCAATGCAAAACTAAGTTTCTTTTTCTGTATACTGGCATATGCGCTCATCGTCACCATTTATGTGTTCAGTTGGATGCAGTTTCTGACCTATGGCCGGTTCATCAACCTCTCCTCTATTGAGATGTTTGTATCTTCGCCATTTCAAATATTGGAACATGCAAATGATATCGTAGCAATATCGATTTATCGTATTGCCACAATACCAGTTTTAGTCATGATTGCTTTGTATCTATCAAAAAAATATGTGCTTGTTATTTTACCAAATAAAGCCCTATATTCTTATTTTCTGTTACTCAACATTATCTGTGCCTTAATTAATGTCGTACATCTAGATAGTACACCTTATACACGGACCTACATTAAGGGAGATAATTTGCTTATATCAACTGCAGATCTCATGCGTAAGCTAAGGATAAGTGCAGCGAGTCCTTTTATTACAATCAAAGAATCAACGATCAATCTACTTACCTCAAATCCTACCTGGCAAGCGGGAGAAAATGTCAAATTCACAGACATTCTTCCACCTGGAAATACAAAAGGCTTGTTGCGTGAATCAAACTTGAAGAATTGGGATGTAATTATTATGGAGATTGAATCACTTAATCCACAGGTATTTTCCGCGATAAACCCAAATCTTCAAGAGAGTATTATGCCTACAGTTGACTCTATTGCGGCCAACTCCCAATTATTTACCAAGGTATACGCTCAATCAAGCCACTCTAGTTATGCCGACCTTGTTCCTCTGTCCTCTCAATATCCATTGCGTTCAATGAGTACTTATATCTATCCAGCAAATATTACCTATCCAAAGATCATGATTTATGATGTGTTAAGTGAGTTTGGTTATAAAACAGCCATTATTTCTTCTCAAAATGAAGAGTGGCAAGGAATGAATAATTATCTTAGATCACCAAACCTGGATGTTTTTATCCATGCCGGAAACTATCAGGAGATGCTCAGCAAGAACAAGTTGGTCATTGATAATATCAATACACATGAAATGGAGCCAGACGCTCTTGTATCCTTTGCTGGCAAACTAGCAGACAGTTCTACCATTTCTATCATTAATAGCTGGGTAAGCTCTCTTAAAAAAGAGCAGCATTATTTCCTGTATACTAATTTACAAAATTCACATAATCCATTCTACTCACCGGCAGATAGAGAGCCGCGTTTTTTTAAGTCAAAGGAAGAGGAGGAAAAAACACGTCAAAGATTAACTCATGGCACACAAAATTTTGGTGATTTTAAAAATTTATACAACGAATCATTAAGCGGTATTGACGAACAGATTCAAGTACTTGTAGAGCATTTGAAAAACCTTGGTCGCTGGAATAACACTTTATTAGTTATTACCGCTGACACATCTACACACTTTAGTGAATCCATTGTTGGTAATGGGGCAGGACTGTTTGAAGATGTGCTACATGTACCATTAATTATTAAAGTGCCGGGTGAACAGGGAAAAAATGATACCCGGCTTATGCAGCATCTGGATATTACACCAACTGTTCTGGGATACATGGGTATGAATGAACACCCTGGATTTCAGGGTAAAGATTTTTCTGACGACAAAAACTGTAATCCATACTCATTTGCAGTCGCTCAAACGCCGCTGGCATCTCAATATTCTATTATTTCTGATGAAGGCTTGCAGCTTGTCTTTGATGTTGAGACTAAAGAGGTATTGACGAAAACTTTAAATGATAGTGACAGCCCAAGCAACCTGATTTCTGATGAAAAAAAATTAGACGATAAAAAACAAGAGATATTGATTTCAGCACTTAACACCTGGGTAGCTGGGCAGATAAGTTATTATAATAATGGTGTATTAATGACTTCAAAATACCCCCCCAAATTTAGTTTTAGCTCCGCATCATGCAATTAGAGTTGCTACTAAACCGCATGGCTAAATAGTGCCTGAACGAGAACACAGTTAGTTTGAAATTCTAAATATTTCAACTGAAAAACTTAAGGTGAATGTATCGTTCGAACTTTCAGTTCATATAATCCATGCATTTATCCAGTCCATTACATTCAGGCGTTAGTGCCAGACTCTGGCTGTCGAATGTTACTTTTTTCTGTTCCTGAATTTCAGACTGTTTTCTTGCAGCCCCCCTTCCTGGTCAGCACAATTTATTCGAGTAGAACGCACAGCCCAAGCTGATTTTTGGGAGAGTGAAAGCCTTTGTCAAGGCTGAAGTCTATTAACTCTGGATATTTATTCCCAGGCTTCTCTGACCATATCTCGAGCAGCCTGATTATCCATTTAATTTTGCACTAACCGGAAGCGCAGGATGTCAAGTAACTATTCGAAGCTCACAATGTAAAAAAGATATTGGCGAGTTAATTAAAAATCTCAGTATACTTTTAAGCAACATCCTCGAAGTAACAATATCCTCGAAGTAACAATGCTAGTGAAAGCCTCACAATATATTCATCTAAGTAAAAATCCAGCAATATCAACTATGAAGAACACATGTATTCAGTGCGTATAAAAACTCTTCAGATATTGCTTTTTACATCTCAAAATCGTGTAATAAACGGGTAGAATAATAACCTATGGAGCTGTGCAAAATAAGGAGCATATACAGGGCGTTACTCCCTTTTCTTATTGTGATAATATGGATATCAGGAAGATGGACCGAAACCTACCAGATAACTACTTTCTATATTGAGCTTATTATAGTAACTGCCTATATATCCTCTCTTCCTATTAATCAGACAGTACTATCAATGATACAAAATCATAAGATAGTATTTTTCCTTCTTCTTGCATTTTTTATCTTTTATATAAAGATCGTTCTGTACCTTAAGACTGAAATTCTTTTATATACTTTATTATTGGTCTACGGACTGTTTTTTGTAAACTTTCAACCCAGAATTAAATCACTTCGCTCAGCCTTCTTTGTTTTTTTTATATTATCCATATCAATATCATTTTTCTTTTCACCACTTGAGTCATCTGGTCGGTACTATTCTCAATTTAGATTTGAACAGACGATACTACACGCAATAGTTTTTTTGGTGCTAGTCAAGGAGTTTCAAAGAAAAGCCTTGGACCCAAATATACTTCTCTCAACACTTATAATATCCCTCTTATTTATTTTCATTGAGTACACTTTCTATTATGTAACAGCAACCACAACACCCTCAGGTACGCAATGGTGGAGATACCCGCCTTGTTGTTTTTATCACACTCGACATTTTGGATACCTTGGTACAGCAGCAGCTGCAGTACTCCTCGGATTTATCTGTTCACTGAAAGCAACTTTCTCAAGACAGGCTACACCACTATGGATATTGCTAACGATTACTCTGGCTGCTTTGATATGGTCTGGTGGAAGAGCTGCCACAGGCTCGATCATATTGACTATGATCACTCTACTAATCCTGGCATTTTTCACCGGCTCTAAAACACAGATAAAATCAATTACTATCGGTTTTTTAGGATCATTCCTGCTGGCTATCCTAATTAGTGAGCAGCTTATTGTTTTCCCCTGGAATGGAATAATGTCCATGATAGGAAGAACATCTACTGCTGACAACCTTAATGCCATATCAAGTAATCGATTATTTGTCTGGAAAGAAGCACTGCAAGCCTGGTGGCAATCCCCCATTTTGGGCCTTGGAAGTGATGCCTATGCTTATATACCCAAACAAAACTCATGGCTGACCCAACCTCACAGCATGATTATACAATTTCTTCTGGAATGGGGTTTGTTCGGCATTATATTTTTGGTCATGATATATACAACGTTTATTAAAAGCGTAATCACGTATAGATCAAATGACCTTGCTAATATCCCAGCACCAGTACTAGCTGCAGCTAGTACAATTTTTGCACTTGCTATACATGGAATTGTGGATGGCACCTGGTATTACCCTCAACCAGTATTTACTCAAATCTTATGCCTATCGATATTAATAGGGTCATTAAGTACAAGCTTACCGAATAATCAGAATAATATAATTTGACCTACTACTGACTATATATATCCAGCTGTAAAGAATACAGAATCCACGTTCTAAGAACGTGGATTTTGTTTCGCCCTGGAAGGGCGTATATACCGAAACCTCTTAGAAGACTCGCTCCGTCATCGCCGTAAGTCAATTTCAGTCGAAATCTAACTCAGGATTTCTCTTAAACTTTTCCTGGTATTTCACATATTTAGGGATCATTTCGGCATCTACCCCTACAGTATTGACACAATACCCTTGGCCCAGAAATGATTGCCCCAACTGGGCTTTTCCTTAAAATAGGGAAATTGCTTGAATACCTGAATTGCTGTCCTTCCTTTTACCACACCCATCAGTTCCGATATGAACATTTTTGGTGGGACCTTGACCAAGTAAGTGGATATGGTCCTCCTGTACATTTAATTCGATAACCTCACACCTCTCCCTTTTTGTATACACTCTGAGATGGTTTTCATTACTTCGAAACCAATCCAATCTTTTAACACCGGATAACGGTATTTTTGGCACCCAAACAATATAATACTGACAATGCCATATCGCATGCGATAATTTACTGAATCTACTCATGCTTTTGCTCCTATCTAGTCTGTTGTGGCGACAAACTACAATTGGATGCATGATCGAACCAGCTCCACGTCGTCAGAACATGGTTTTATGGATTAATAAAGTAATGTGACAAAATGATAAATAGTTACTTAATTCAAATTTAAATTGAGCTGTACTTCTTTACCCTGTATCTATTTAATTATTCAGAAATAATAGCACCTTTATGAAAATATGTTTTTGAAATAGTAAGGCGAATTCAACTAAATTCCACAAAACATAAAAACTGTAATATACTCAGTAGTCTATAGTAGGTTCTTATAAAAAAATTCAGCTTAACCAGGTCATGACAGCTTCTAATTTACCTCCATTAACCGGACTGGCACGAAAACTTGTGCAAGACCAGATCATTACACAGGAAGTTGCTTATGATGCGATCCGCCTTGCTCACGAAGAAAAGATCAGTTTTAACCGCTATTTAATCAATCACAATATCGTATCTCCGAATGTTATTGCTATGACCTGTTCTATGGAATTTGGTCTACCTGTTTTTGACCTTTCATCTATGGATACAGAGCAGGCTCCCTTAACTTCTGTTGATGAAAAGCTTATAACAAAGCACCACGCCGTACCGATATATAAGCGTGGAAATCGTTTATTTGTTGCTATTTCTGATCCCACCAACATGCAAGCCCTGGATGAATTCAAGTTTAATACAGGATTATCCACCGAAGCTGTTTTAGTACTTGAAGATCAGCTGGATAAATTTCTCGAAAAAGTAATCTCCGCCATGGATACCGGCATGGAGGACATGCTAGATGATGATCTCGGCAATCTCGATATAGAAGGCGAAGTAGAAGAAGAACAAGCTGCCCCGACTCGAAGTGACGCTGAAGATGCTCCAGTCGTCAAATATGTAAATAAGATCCTGGTTGATGCTATTAACAAAGGTGCGTCTGACATTCATTTTGAACCTTACGAAAAGAGATATCGCGTACGATATCGTATAGACGGACTACTTTCTGAAGTTGCTTCTCCTCCGATTAATATTGCGGCTAAGCTTACCGCTCGCGTCAAAGTTATGTCTCGTATGGATATATCAGAACGCAGGATACCCCAGGACGGCAGGATAAAATTAAAACTGTCAAAAAAAAGGGCCATAGACTTTCGCGTAAACACCCTGCCTACACTGTTCGGCGAAAAGATTGTATTGCGTATTCTTGACTCATCCAGTGCCAAATTAGGCATTGATGTTTTAGGTTATGAACCAGAACAAAAAGAACTGTACATGAATGCACTGGCCAATCCTTATGGCATGATACTGGTCACTGGCCCAACCGGTAGTGGTAAAACAGTATCACTTTATACTGGTTTGAATATTTTGAACACCCCTGAAACCAATATCTCTACTGCCGAAGACCCAGCTGAGATCAACATGGAAGGGATCAATCAAGTCAACGTAAATACCAAGGTTGGACTTACCTTCGCTGAGGCCTTAAGGGCATTTCTGCGCCAGGATCCAGATGTGGTCATGGTGGGCGAGATACGTGACCTGGAAACAGCTGAAATAGCCATCAAGGCCGCTCAAACAGGACACCTGGTTTTATCAACCCTGCATACCAATGATGCGCCGCAGACCTTGACACGTTTAATGAATATGGGGGTTCCTCCATTCAATATTGCGACCTCAATTTCCCTGATCATAGCCCAAAGACTGGGAAGAAAACTTTGTGTACATTGTAAAAAGCCTGATGACCTTCCTCGAGAAGTTCTTCTAGAAGAAGGGTTTACAGAAGATGATCTTAATGAAAACTTCACTATCTACAAATCAGTAGGTTGCGATCAATGCATCGGCGGATATAAAGGTCGAGTAGGGATTTATCAGGTCATGCCTGTTTCTGAAGAAATGGGAAGAATAATCATGTCTGGTGGCAACTCGATAGATATAGCCGATCAGGCAAAAAAAGAAGGTGTAGACGACCTCAGAAGATCAGCCTTGAAAAAAATCAAACAAGGCATCATAAGTCTAGAAGAAGCTAACCGGGTCACGAAGGATTAATATCATATGGCTAAAAAACCAGTAGAAAAGATTGAATTCCTGTATGAAGGTACAGATAGAAACGGAAAAAAGCTAAAGGGCGATATATTTGCTTTAAATGAAGCTCTTGCAAAAGGCGAGTTACGTAAACAGGGAATCAATCCTTTACGCCTCAGAAAAAAACCGAAGCCTCTCTTTGGTGGCACTCATAAAATACAGCCTGCCGATATTGCAGTATTCAGCCGACAAATGGCCACGATGATGTCGTCAGGCGTACCCCTGGTTCAATCTTTTGAAATTATTGGCCATGGCCACGAAAATCAGGCCATGCAAAAAATGATCATGGATATTAAATCCAATATTGAAGGTGGTTCAAGCTTTGCCAATTCACTAAAAAAATTCCCACTATATTTCGATCCGCTTTTTATCAATCTGGTGAATGCTGGAGAACAATCTGGGGCTTTGGAAACTATGCTTGACAAGCTAGCCATCTATAAGGAAAAAACAGAAGCGCTCAAGGCAAAAGTTAAGAAAGCGATGACTTATCCCATCTCAGTTTTAGTTGTAGCAGCAGTTGTTACTGCAATATTACTAATTTTCGTTGTACCCCAATTTCAGAATGTTTTTTCAAATTTTGGCGCTGAATTACCTGCCATGACACTATTTGTAATAGCTTTATCTGAATTTATGCAGTCCTATTGGTGGGTATTTTTAGGTATGATAGGCATTGCATTTTGGGCATATAAACAGATGCATGCACGCTCAGCTAATTTCCGCAAAAGTGTTGATAAAATCACTCTTAAAATCCCCATTCTTGGACAAATTGTTAACAAATCTGCAATAGCTCGCTTTGCAAGAACCTTAGAGACCATGTCTGCAGCAGGTGTCCCTTTAGTCGAAGCGATGGATTCCGTTGCTGGGGCCACTGGAAATATTGTCTACTTTGAGGCCTGTTTAAAAATCAAGGATGAGATATCTGCAGGCACCCAGCTTCAAACTTCCATGAAATCATCTGGATTATTTCCAAATATGGTTATTCAAATGGTATCTATTGGTGAAGAAGCTGGATCACTAGATAATATGTTGGGTAAAGTTGCTGAGTTTTATGAAGCAGAGGTCGATAATTTAGTTGACAATTTAACTTCACTTATGGAACCTCTGATTATGTCAGTACTTGGTATCCTGATAGGTGGCTTGATCATAGCGATGTACCTGCCTATTTTTCAACTCGGACAAGTTGTTTAGTCAGACCAATGGTTGTGTTTAACCAGACAATAGCTTTATTCGAACAAATACCAATAGTTTTTTGTATTTTCGTTTTTATAATAGGACTATTAGTCGGCAGCTTCCTAAACGTTGTTATCTACCGTCTACCCAAAATAATGCAACGCGAATGGCGTAGCGATTGCCTCGAATTCCTGGAGCAACCCGCTGAAGAGACACCCGAAACCTTCAACCTGATTCTTCCCCGTTCTCGCTGTGGTAACTGTGGACATCAGATTACAGCATGGGAAAACATCCCTATTTTTAGTTACCTGTTTCTGGGCGGTAAGTGCTCTTCCTGTAAAACCCATATCTCTATTCAATACCCTCTCATTGAATTATTCACTGGAATCATTAGTTTCCTCGTTGCATGGCATTTTGGCGTCACCCTGCAGACAGCTTTGGCTCTGATCCTCAGTTGGAGCCTGATTGCAGCCAGTGGTATTGATATAGGGCATAAGCTGTTACCTGATTCGATCACCTTGCCACTAATGTGGCTCGGTATTCTGCTTAGTTTCTTTAACATATTTGTCGACCTGGAAACCAGTATTATCGGAGCGATGGCGGGCTATATGAGTCTATGGTCGGTTTATATCGTGTTTAAAGTCATCACTGGCAAAGAAGGCATGGGTCATGGTGACTTTAAGTTACTTGCTATGCTTGGAGCCTGGATGGGCTGGAAGATGTTATTCGTTATCATCCTGACCTCTTCTCTCGTAGGAGCAACAGTTGGTCTTACGATGATCGCTCTTAAGAAAACATCTCGTGCGACTCAAATCCCATTTGGACCTTATTTAGCCGCTGCAGGCTGGATTAGCCTGCTGCATGGAGAACAGCTAAACCGCTTTTATTTCTCTTTCCTCTAATATGCTTAAGGTTGGATTATGCGGTGGAATAGCGTCTGGTAAATCAACTATTAGCCGACTATTTGAGTCGCTCGGTGTAGCAGTTATCGATACTGACACCATCAGTCATCATTTGATGCAGCCTGGTCAGCTTGCTTACCAGAAAACTCTGGACAATTATGGGCATCAGATTTTACTAACTGATGCATCGATAAATCGAAAATTATTACGAGAAATAGTTTTCAACGATGCCAAGCAGAAACTCTGGCTTGAGAACATGCTTCACCCTTTAATTCGGGAAGAAGCGTTAAGGTCAATGCAGATGGTGGTGAGTAGTCCCTACACGCTTATTGTAGTACCACTTATGTTTGAGTCTGGATTTGATTCTTTGGTAGATCACGTTATAGCAATCGACTGTCCAAGGGAGGTACAGATTTCCAGACTCATTAATCGTGATCGAATTAATACAACCCTTGCGAATAAAATACTCGATGCACAAATGGACAATGAACAAAGACTAAGCCGAGCAGATAGTGTCATTTTAAATAAGGATGATAGTGACCCCACAGAACGGGTAACAGAACTCCACCATGAGCTAACTCAGCTAAGTAATAATTTTATAACCTGAAACTGATGATTTGACTGTAATCAGTTATAATCTGAAAAAAATTTAACTTTTATCCACATGCCTCAGAAAACCTATATTTTCGAACAACCTTTGAACGAAAGAATACGAATATTCCTTCGTATAGAGGCTTTGATACATAAGCTGGATTTTTTTAAGGATCAGGATACTGATGCAGCGAGTCACCAGGCTCTGTTATCTATCCTTGAAATCACCGCCCTGGTTGAACGTGGCGACATAAAACAGGAAATTTTGAAGGAGCTTGAGCGACAGCATAGAGCGCTCAAGCTACTTGCTAGCCACGATGGCGTGGATAAATCTCGACTGGAACTTACCTTAAGTAAGCTCAAGCATGCATTGAACGGCATTCATAGTATGGATGGGAAATTGGGTGAACACCTGAAAAAAATCGACTTTCTACTAACAGTCAAACAGCGTGCTTCAATACCTGGCGGTAGCTGTGATTTTGATCTGCCACAATTACGCTACTGGTTAAATCTGGAACACAAGATACGCCTGAATGATATCGATCGCTGGGCCTCTCCTTATTATAAAATCCACGAAGTATTGATATTAATCCTGAATATCATTCGTGATAGTGCACATGCAGAACCAATCTGTGCTAACAATGGTTTTTTTCAGGAGCCATTAGATACATCACAACCCAATCAAATGCTGCGTATCGAGATGCCGATGGGCAGTGATATCTTTCCCGAAATCAGTGCAGGTAAACATCGCTATAGCATCAGGTTTTTACAGGCTCAAAAAACAGTTGACCAACTGCCTACTCAGTTTAAAGAAGATATTGAATTCACCTTATTCCGCTGTACGCTATAGGTTCAACCTGGAATCCGCATTGAAGTGTGCGCTTGAGGTAGTGTAGATCAAGGCGTGACGACGCGTAATAGAGGGATATTCCAGGACGTTACAAGGCTTCCGCGTCCTGCTCACGCCCCTTACCTATGTCCCTATAGGCAACGCGGAGATACGCCTCCTCAAACCTGCAATTCAGCTCGTAGCGGGACTCACCTGCTGGGTAAACATATAAATCAACTGTAATGGTCTATGAAACAGCGGGGTACCCTCTGAAGTGAGCGGTCAACTGCGGAATCCAGGTTTATGCACTCCAGAAATCACTGATACCGGCCACGCCAACTGCTCCCTGAAAACTAGCTACACAATAATCCTGGCGCTTGACTCCACCCAGGGCATAGATTGGCAAACTTGACCTGGTGGCTAATCGGTTGAAGCCATACCAGCCTTTAGCTCTACGACCAGGATGACTAGTCGTTTCTCTCACCATCGAAAGCATGGCAAATTTACACTCGAAGCGTTCAGCCAGTTTTAGTTCCGTCAGATCGTGGCAGGATGCTGATAATACGATACTGTCATCATAGGGTCTGGCTATTAATGAGCTCAACAGGTTGGAGTTAAGATGACGATACCTGAAGGAGTCAAAGAGTTTGTGCTTCAAGCTTTTTAAATTGCTACGGTGAATAATAATATTGCTTTTATGAGGTTTAGATATTTGCGCCATCTGCTGGGCAATTTCGGCGTATTGTTTATCTTCCAGTTGAGGGGATCTAAATAACACCAGATCATAAGGGTGGCTATCCATCACCCGCTCAAATTGCTGTAAAAAAGAATCCTCATGCTGCAGAGAAACATCTGGAGTAATCAAAAGCTGCGGAGGTAAATCCAGTGCTTTTAAAACAGGAATATCGGCTTCTGGAAACTCATAATTTTTTAGCTCAGAAATGGAGACCCACTGGCAATTCTGATTCTCTCGTCCATGTGCCTGACCCGAATAAGATTTAACCTGCCAGACATCCAGTAAAATCGATTTATCTGGGTAACGATGATGAACAGATTGAAACGGTTGAGCGGAATAGACCTCTATCCCAACCTCTTCAAATAATTCCCGCTTTAATGCATGGAAAGGCGACTCACCTTTTTCAACCTTACCGCCGGGAAACTCCCAAAGGTTCTCCAGATGCTGGCCGCTTTTACGCTGAGTTATAAATATTTTATCGACTTCATCAGGGTGCCTGATGAGCGCAGCAACCACATGGATTAGATAATTTTCTTCAGGACCGGTATTCGGCATTGATCTTGACGTATTCGAAGCTTAAATCGGTGGTCCAGATTTTAACGGCCTCAGTACCCACATTTAAATCTACCCGAATCACTATATCCTGTTGAGACATTTCCTTTTGCCCTTTAGCCTCAGTATATTCTGGATCGGGCAATCCTCCTTTAATCAGACAGGTCTGGCCAATATACAGATCGACCTTATCGATGATTAAATTTTCGACCGGAGCTCGCCCTATGGCTGCCAGAATACGTCCCCAATTAGCATCAGATGCAAATAGCGCTGTTTTAACCAGAGGTGAATGCGCAATGGTATAAGCGAGTTCACAAGCATCTTTGGTTGAAGCCGCAGAGTTAACTGCGATTTCGATGAATTTGGTTGCCCCTTCTCCATCGCGAATAATCGATTGAGCCAGTATTTTAAAAACATTGTTCAATGCTTCAACAAAAGCCTGCTGACCAGCATCAATTTTAATACCGCTAGCACCACTGGCAATCAACACACAGGCATCATTAGTTGATGTATCCCCGTCCACTGTGATCGCATTAAACGATTGATCAACGGCCTTTTTGAGTAAATCGGGTAAGGTTCCAGAATCAATTTCAGCATCAGTAGCAACATAAGCCAGCATAGTAGCCATATCGGGCTTTATCATGCCTGATCCTTTACAGATACCGCTGATCGTCACCGTCTTACCATCAAGAGTCACCTGACGGCTCACCGCTTTAGGCAAGGTGTCGGTAGTCATTATCCCTTTAGCAGCCTGTATCCAGTTATCCCGGTCCAGATTAGCCAGTAATTCGGGTATAGCAGCCTGGATCTTGTTCACGGCTAATTGCTGACCAATAACGCCAGTTGAAAAAGGTAAAACCTGATCAGTTTGTGAACCAGTCTGTTGTGCTACAGCTGCACAACTCTGTTCGGCGCTCGCTATACCCTGATCACCAGTGCCTGCATTTGCATTGCCTGAATTAATCACTAAATAGCGGATTTTTGAGCTGGATTGCATATGCTGCCTGGCCACTGTAACGGGTGCAGCACAGAATTTATTTGTGGTGAAAACAGCTGCAATATTGGCTGCTTGATCAATTTCAATAAGAACCAGATCATCCCGATCTGATTTTGCTTTGATACCACTATAACAACTTGCCAGCCGAACACCCTCGACGGGTAAAATAGATTCAGGAACAGAGAGTCCTACTGCCATTTTTTATACCTGCTATTAGTTTAGTTTGCCATGGCATTGTTTAAATTTCTTACCTGAGCCACACCAGCAGGGTTCATTTCGCCCCATCTTACGCTCCTGACGGACATAGGGCTGGTGATGCTCTTCCTGAACTGGAGAACTGGACAGGACATTCTCTGCTTCGTCGTGTTGCATACGTATTGAGTCATCTTCTTTTCGGCTCTGTTCAAGTGCCTCTACCTGCTCTTCACTCTGAACCTGGATACGAGTCAGGATAGTAATAGCTTCAGCCTTGATACCGTCCAGCATATTAGAAAACATTTCGAAAGATTCACGTTTGAATTCCTGGATAGGATTCTTTTGGGCATATCCACGCAAGCCAATACCCTGGCGTAAATAATCCATTGCAGCAAGATGCTCTTTCCAATGACGGTCGAGTACCATCAACATAATTTCTTTCTCATAACGGCGTGCGATATCCGCGCCAACCATTTCAACCTTGGCTTGATATGCCTGCTCAAAGTGTTCAATGATCTTATCCAGAATAAGTTCATCATGCAGATGATCATCTTCATCGATCCATTGCTGAATGGGTAAGTCTTCTCCAAACTCATTGGCAAGTGATGCAGTCAATCCTTCAATATCCCACTGTTCATCAACACTATTTAGCGGAACAAACATTCTAAAATGATTCCCCAGAACATCCTGACGCATTTCCAGGATTGCCTGCTCGATGCTATCAGCTTTCAGTAAATCGTCACGCTGTTGGTAGATAACCTTACGCTGTTCATTGGCAACATCGTCATATTCCAGCAAATGCTTACGAATATCGAAGTTATGTGCTTCTACCTTACGTTGAGCATTTTCTATCGCCTTTGTAACCCAGGGGTGCTCAATAGCTTCACCTTTCTCCATGCCCAGTTTCTGCATCAATCCGGCTACTTTTTCAGAAGCGAAGATACGCATTAGAGTATCTTCCATAGATAAATAAAACCGAGAAGAACCCGCATCGCCCTGTCGTCCTGCACGACCTCTTAGCTGATTATCAATTCGGCGAGACTCGTGCCTCTCGGTACCGATGATATGTAAACCACCCGCATCCAGAACCTGTTGATGACGACTTTCCCACTCTGCATGAAAAGCTTCGCGCTTCTCTGTTTGATCTTCAGGAATAGCCTGCAAATGGACTTCATAGTTACCACCCAACACGATATCAGTGCCTCGGCCAGCCATATTAGTCGCAATAGTTACCGCACCCGGCAAGCCCGCGTCAGCGATGACTCCAGCTTCTCTCTCATGTTGTTTGGCGTTTAGTGTCTGATGCTTGATCTTTTCCTTGCTTAACAGGCCTGATAGATATTCTGAGATTTCGACGGAGGTTGTACCAACCAGTACAGGCTGGCGTCGTTTAACACAATCTTGAATATCTTCGATAATGGCCTGATATTTTTCTTCTGCGGTCAGATATATTAAATCACCGCGATCATCCCGAACCATGGGTTTATTGGTAGGTACTACAACTACCTCAAGACCATAAATCTGCTGGAATTCAAAGGCTTCTGTATCAGCCGTACCGGTCATACCTGACAGCTTTTTATATAGTCTAAAATAATTCTGGAAGGTTATAGAAGCTATTGTCTGATTTTCATGCTGAATCCTGACACCTTCTTTAGCTTCTATCGCCTGATGTAAGCCCTCCGACCAGCGTCGTCCTGGCATAGTACGTCCTGTGAACTCATCAACGATGACTACCTGATCATCCTGTATGATATAGTCCACATCCTTCTGATAAATAGCATGTGCGCGCATCGCTGCGTTCATGTGGTGTACCAGAGGAATATTGCTTGCATCGTAAAGGCTTTCACCTTCATTTAATAAGCCAGCCTGTACCAGCAGGTTCTCAGCACTTTCATGGCCATCCTCGGTTAGAAATACCTGTTTGCTTTTTTCGTCTACGGTATAGTCACCCGGCCCATCTTCCTCTTCAACTTTCGTTAACTTAGGAATAAGCACGTTGATTTTGGTGTACAACTCAGAACTGTCACTAGCCTGGCCAGAGATAATTAAAGGGGTACGAGCCTCATCAATAAGAATTGAATCGACTTCATCCACGATGGCGAAATTGAGTTTACGTTGCACCCGCTCTTCCAGTGAGAAGCTCAGGTTGTCATGCATATAGTCAAAACCAAACTGGTTATTGGTACCATAAGTGATATCAGCTGCATATGCGGAGCGTTTCGCATCGTAATCCATGGTGCTTAATACGACACCTACGCTTAAGCCGAGGAAGTTATACAACTTGCCCATCCACTTACTATCACGTTCTGCCAGATAATCATTAACAGTTACAACATGCACACCGTCGCCACTCAAAGCATTTAAATAAGCGGCAAGTGTCGCTACCAGAGTTTTACCTTCACCAGTACGCATCTCTGTAATTTGATTATTATTCAGAATCATGCCACCGATTAACTGGACATCATAATGACGCATTCCCAGTACACGCGAAGAAGCTTCCCGACAGACAGCAAAGGCTTCAACCAGAAGTTGATCAATAGTTTCGCCTTCCTGATAGCGTTGTTTGAACTCATCTGTTTTGCGGGCTAACTGCTCATCTGAAAGCGACTGAATCTCAGGCTCCAGTGCATTAATTGCAGAAACGGTTTGTCTGAATGACTTGATGATTCGGTCATTTCGACTACCGAATATTTTTCTGAATACTTTTGACAACATGAGATTTAGATCGCGATTTGAATGAGTTATGAATTTGATGCTGAATTAGCGCTGACTTATAAATATAAGCGACAGATTATAATTCAAGGGGGATAAGACAGATATTGCAAAATACAATGGATTTAAAAAACCTCTCCTTAGTACAGAGTTTTTATCAAACTGCCTGTTATTTTCCAGCATTAATGAATTTCATAGGGTTAACCTGAACCCCATCTTTTAATACTTCAAAATGTACATGTGGGCCTGTTGAACGACCTGATGTACCAATTTCTGCGATTTGAAAACCCTTTTCAACTGTATCACCTACTGATACCAGCAACTTTGAGTTATGACCATAGCGAGTAGTGTAACCATTTCCATGATTGATATCGATAACATTGCCATAACCGTAGCGAGTACCCGCAAATGTAACCACCCCTTTTGCTACAGCGATTACAGAGCCACCCATCTGGCCAGCAAAATCAATCCCTTTATGCCTTTCTTTTTTTCCAGAAATTGGATGTGTACGCATACCAAAATAAGAGGAAAGCCACCCATTAGTGATTGGGCGTCCGCTAGGTTGAACCTCACTCATCAAGTTACGGTTCATAAGCAAATCTTCGAGCACCATAAGCTGATTTTCGCGATTATCCAGGCTTGCTGAAAGTTGATCTATGGCCCGATGTAATTCAGAGCTATCAACCGTTGTTTGAAACGCTGACTCAGGACCACCAATAGCTGGAGTTTGATCAAAATCAAACTCACCCTTATCGATCTTTGCCATATGGATTAATTTTTGACCCAGTGCATCCAGACGATTCACATGTGCCTGCATTAGACCAAGACGGGATGAAAGCACTTCGATACTGGCATCAGACTCTTGCTTAAGGGCTTCGAGGTCAGTTTTTTGTTTATGAATTGAAGTTTTCCATTCAGCCAGGTTCACTGCATTCTCAGGAACCTGCCCCAACCAGTAGCCAAAATACCCCACACCAGCAGTTATAGTTAGCAGAATAAAAATTAGAAACAGATAATGAAAAGGCTTACTTAAGCCTAAATTAAACAAGGTGCCCTTATTAGAAGAGAGGAAGATTATATTCATCGACTCTTCAACTCCCGTTAAACCGCTTCAACTGGTTGAGCATAGGAAATTGGTGCTTTGCTATCATCTTCAAAAGTCACTTCTTCCCAGGCGGCCTGGTCTTCGAGTAATGCAAGTAGCAAACGATTATTAAGCTCATGGCCAGATTTATATCCGGAGAAAGCTCCAATTAAACTATGCCCTAGCAGGTATAAATCTCCGATTGAGTCAAGAATTTTATGTTTTACAAACTCATTGTCGTAACGCAAACCATCTTCGTTTAAAACACGGTAATCATCCAGAACGATTGCATTTTCCTGACTTCCGCCTAGAGCTAGGTTATTCTGGCGTAAATACTCAATATCTTTCTGAAAACCGAAGGTTCTTGCTCGACTGACTTCCTTTACAAAAGAGGTAGTTGAGAAATTCACTTCACAAATCTGTTTCTCAGCAGTAAATAAAGGGTGATCAAAATCGATCTCAAAACCAACCTTAAATCCATCAAAAGGTTCGAACTTAACCCATTTATCGCCATCTTCCACTTTGATAGTTTTCTTTATACGGATAAATCTTTTAGCCGCAGCCTGCTCTACAATACCTGCAGACTGAATTAGAAAGACAAAAGGTCCTGAGCTTCCATCCATAATTGGCACTTCATCAGCGCTTAGATCGATAAAGGCATTATCGATGCCTAAACCAGCCATAGCGGAAAGAAGATGCTCAACTGTAGAGATGCGAACGCCGTCCTGACAAAGTGTTGTAGATAACTTGGTATCTCCAACATTTTCTGGTCGAGCTAGAATTTCTACAGCCTCTTGCAGATCGACACGACGAAAACGAATACCAGAATTAACTGGAGCCGGACGTAAGGTAAGGTAAACCTTTTTTCCGGTATGCAAGCCAACGCCCATAGCGCGGATCACATTTTTAAGTGTGCGTTGTCTGATCAAAACTAAATCCTGAAAATAATAGAAAAAAAACCCAAGAATAAACAAGGTCTATTAATGAAGAAGTATGATGCATATATGCCGGTTTTTCAATTAAGCAATAGAATTTTTAAACATAACTTCATTAAAACAGGTAGTTTTATGACATTAGTCATCTATTTCGAATGATGCTCTTCTGAGCATCCAGCACATAAGCATGAATTGCATCCTCGGATTTTGGAGCGATTCGTATAAACTCACAGTGACAAAGGTCTTTTTGCTTCGATACAATCTGGACGGTAACCGGAAAAATTATATCATCGCTCGGAATCTTTAAGGTACCTGACGCCTGATAGCCTTCAGGATAATTATAGCTGCGAAAACTACAACCGCTACCGCTGATATTGACCAGCATGTAGGAATCCCCGGCAATATTCAGAATTATTGGACGAGCAGAGTCCGGCCTAATCCTGAACGCATTGCGCAAATCATGATCTTCAGCAGGAATTTCTATATCAATTTTCTTTTTCTTTTTCTTTTTCCAAAACAAACTCAACTCTCCGATTTTTTGCTCTATTTTCGGGGGTATCATTAGACACCAGCGGAAGAAAATCCGCATAGCCAGTAGCGCTCATTCTCTGTGGGTCTATGCCTTGTTGTATGAAATATCTAAGCACTGTTGTCGCCCTAACTGCAGAAAGCTCCCAATTAGAGGGAAATTCAACTGTTTCGATCGCTAAGTCATCCGTATGACCACGGATTGCGATGCGATAATCCGGGTTTTCACGAAATAGCTGCGCCAGATTATTAAAAATGATAGTTGCAGAATCCTTCAGTTTTGCCTTGCCTGAATCAAACAGATAGCGCCCATCTATTTGCAGGTTAATCTGGTCTCCCACTGATTCAAGTGTGACGCTGTCTGATAGATCGGTATTTTCAATCATGCTTTCCATTTCATTGAAAATCTTTGGCCTTAATGTCTTAATAACATCCGAGGTCGGCTTGAGACCTAACATATCTTCAACCACACGCAAAGGTTCCGGATCGCGCCCCCTTTGAGTGGCATAATCCAACACACTCACCATATTTCCATCGCCATCCAGTACATTTACCTGCGCTATCTGTGCTCTATAAGCCTTATCTTCATAATCTGCCAGAGTGTACAGTAGAATAAAAAACACTAGAATCAGCGTCATCATATCGGCAAAGGTTACTATCCAGGCATTGCCGGTTTCTTCCTGCTCAAACTGTTCCGCAATTGATCTACTATCCTCACTCATATCCGTTCCTTCAAAGGCGGCATTGGTTTACGTTGCTTGGCAGGAACAAATGAGGAAAGCTTTTCGTAAACAGATAGTGGATTATTATCCTGCAGGATGCTCACTGCACCCTGGAAAATAATCTCAAAATTCATCACTTCGACCATGGTTCTTGAGCGCAGCTTTCCGGCAATGGGTAGGAAAATTACCGTAGCTAATAACGAACCATAAAAAGTTGTCAGCAATGCAACAGCCATTGCAGGACCGAGAGTTTCAGGATTAGCCAGTAAAGATAACATTTGAATAAGACCAATCAGGGTGCCCAGCATGCCAAATGATGGAGCATACAGCGCCATTTTGCGAAACACATCCTGAACAATAAAATGCCGCATTTGCATCGATTCGATCTCGGTACGCATGGCAGAACGCAGTGTTTCTTCATCTGCTGCATCGGCAATCAGAGTACAGACTCGTTTCAAAAAGGGCGAATTAGTTTTCACATCCATTAAACTTAGCAAGCCCTTGCGACGACTGATTGTACCCAATTTGATCATAGTGTTGATCAATTCCTGAGAATCTTGCTTGGGTGAAGTAAATACAAAATAAGCACTTTTGAAAGCATTCAGCACATCCTTGAACTGAAATGTCAGCAAGGTAGCAGCAACAGTACCTCCCACCACAATCATAATACCGGGCACATTAAAGAAGTTATGTACGTCACCACCCAGAATAATGGCTGAAACAATCAGACCAATACCCGAAATAATGCCAATTAAGGAGGCTAAATCCATATATAAACGCCTGCCATGAGAAATTTGTTTAGTTTATTCATTCTAAAAATCAGGAACCCGGCCAGTGACTGGCCATCAAGTAACTTAAAGTTCTTATGTTAAGACTTATCGGCTTTCTTCACACATACTTTAATATAGTCTGGATAAGTTAACATCATTCAGTTATTGATCAAATCGAATAAAATAACTTTTCAATATCTGACTTTATCCAACAGAGTATCAATGGGATAATACCCACTTCAGAAATAATTCCGGAATTATTAATGGCAGTTAGAAACAGAGCAAGAACCGAAGAAGAATTTATTTACCTGATAAATCAGGCGTTAGATGAGATTTTCGACCTACGCGCAGCGATCGAGTATGACGAAGAATTTATGAGCAATGCCATTTTCGTTGTCGACCCTCTGGAGAAAGGACTAAACCGCCTACTGGACACCGTTAAAGCGGGCGAATACCGACCTGGTGAAGGAGACTATATGGACTTTCTGAACGTACTTAAAAATACCGACCAACGCGCTATTCCTTTCTGGACTGTTCTTAAACTCATCCTCGACACACATAACGAGGGATATCAGGGCATAGATAATGACTAACAGCGACTCGCCTTTTCATGGCCTGGAGGTTGAGGAAAACCCGGTACTGGAGGTCACTGCACAGGAAAAAACCCTGCAGCAAGATCTGGAGCTGCATATGCAACATTTCAATGCATTGCCAGAGCAATGCGACCCGGTAGAAAAAGCAAGATTAATGCTCGATATCGCCGAATGTCATCTTGGTCTTGATCAAACGGACGAAGCCCATCAATGGGCTCAGCAGGGCATAGCTCCCCTGATCAAAAATGAACAATGGCCACTTGTGGTTGATGCCTGCGATATCATCTACAACTGCAATAAGGATGACGCGTTAATAGCTTTGGGAAATGGAATCTGGCTAGCCGTTACCTTTCCTGTCGATCCCAATATCAGCATCCAGATGCTACACCACATTGTGGATGAAACACCCGACAATTCGGACGGAGCAGCCGTTGCAGCCATGCTGGCGCACTATCTGGCAGAAACTCGTAGTAATGAAAAAGACCATAGAAATCTGACTTTCCTGACCAATCAGATTGTTACTCAGGTCGCCAGGCGGCATCGCAATATTGAAGATGAAAAGACCATGCAAACCTGGATAAAAATGTACCAGTTAGATGAAATCGATCAACTGTTATCAAAAATGGCAGTCATCCTGGAAACCATAGTGGATAATCACTGGTGGTATGACCGCGATAAAATCCGCAGTCGTTTACCAGTAAATTAGCCTGTCTTTTAAGCTCTACTAATCAGCCCTGAAATAGCTGTTTTACGTTACTCAGGAACAACGGATTTGACTTAACGAAATAGATAAGCATCAACAGATTCAAACAGGCAAGCAGAACAAATAGCTCAGAAATAGACAGTCCAGCAGCAAACAGCCCTAATGCCACAGCCGCTGAAACCACCATATACAACGCATTCATAATGTTATTCATCGCCACCATTCTTGAGCGTTGACTATCCTGTGACTGAATCTGTAACACGGTGTAAAGCGGTACAATATACAGCCCGCCACTCACGCCTAGCAGCAAAAGGCTAATGATTAACACTGCATCAGCACCCTGCCCTAGCTCACCCAAACCACGCAGTAGCTCTACTGACTGGCTTGAATATTGAGAAACCAGCAGTCCCGATACAATCAAACCGATCAATCCAATGGCAACACTATAACGCCCCATCGGGGTTGATTTAATTAAACTACAGATAATCGCCCCAATCCCAATGCCGACGGCAAATAGTCCAAGACACAGTAGAAAAACCTGCTCATTTGCATACACATAATAACGTACAAAGTTGGGTAGCTGAGTAATATAGGTAGCACCCACCATCCAGAACCATGAAATGCCGAGTATCGCCTGCCACACCAGGGTATTGCTGCGAGAGAGTCTTAACAGCGAGATAAAACCTTCTTTTTCAGCCGCTGGAATTTCGACGAACTTCCCATCTTTCATTAGACGGCTGCTGATATACCCTAATAATGCGAAAAAAACCGTACTTCCAGAAACGATCAATAAATGCTCATCCGCATAGGAAAAAAGCATACCTGCTAAAATCATTCCCAGAATGATCGCGATAAATGTCGATGCCTGAATCAGGGCATTAGCACTCACTAACTGCTCCCGATCCAGCACGGCAGGCAGGTAACTGTATTTCAATGGACCAAAAAATGTCGACTGAGCACCCATTAAAAATAGAACCGCTAACAGAAACCAGGTATTCCCTAAGTAAAACCCCACTCCGCCCAGGCACATGATCACAATTTCCAGCAACTTAATTCTACGTATCAGGGTTACTTTATCAAACTGATCAGCCACCGAACCCGCACGAGGCGATAAAACAAAGAATGGCAGGATAAACAGGATTGCAGCCAGATTAACCAGAATAGAAGATTCTGATTCAGCCTGTTGAGTCACATGGAACGCTATCAGCAAAGATAGCGCGGTTTTAAAAAGGTTATCATTGAAAGCCCCTAGAAACTGGGTCGCAAAAAAACTGGAAAAAGTACGCGAAGACAATAAAAAGAGGAGGTCAGACTTCACAGCTACCTGTCTGGGCATACACCGACATAACCGACTTCAATTCAGCCAGTACGACAGCCTGCTCTTCATCGCATAAATGCGCTAATTCGTTACAACCTACTCGAATTACATCATCTTCCAGCACGGATTTCACGTATTGACAGCCCTGCTTACAAATCGAATCAACAGCCTGATCTATTTCTTGCTTACCCACAGATAAAACCTTTAAACGCGGAAGGTAACTCAGGATTATAACGCTTCCCTATCTATTAGAAAATGGTAATATTATTTTTTTGTTTTGAGAGCGCCCTTCTGTGAGTTTCCGCAACATGCAATTCCATGGTATGAAGATCAATAACATTGAAAGCAACGGAGATACTGCGCGTATAGAAATTGATTACGCCATCATCATCAAACACATGGATGATGCCGATCATAAAACCCGCTGGTACGGCAAAGGCATACTGCAGATTGAAGATATTACCATCGAAAGCGATGCATTACCCTCATTTCCGGCTCTGGTAGAAAACGCGGATATCAAGGACAACCAGATGACCTATCGAGATGAGGTCGTCATCCCGATAAAATATCATGGCAATGTAGGCATCACGTTGAAATTTGAAAACTTCCCTCAGCCGGTAAAATTCATTGGTGAGCGTATGAGTTTCGACCTGTCAGAACACGAAAAATATATCGAGCACATAAAATAACTACAGCTTTATAAGGTTATCCCGATAGTATTCAAGTTCTGCTATCGATTCGCGGATATCATCTAGCGCCAGATGCGCACCTTTTTTGAAAAAGCCTTTGGCAATCTCAGGTTTCCATAGACGTGCCAGCTCTTTCAGGCTACTCACATCCAGATTGCGATAATGGAAGAAAGCTTCCAGCTCAGGCATCAGGCGCGCCATGAAACGGCGATCCTGACAGATACTGTTGCCGCACATGGGTGATTTGCCGGCTGGAACGTACTTTTTCAAAAAATCTAACGTTAGCTGCTCCGCCTGCTGCGCGGTATACTCGCTATCCAGAACACGCTGGGTCAGGCCTGAATCCCCATGATGTGTAGTATTCCATTCATCCATCGCCTGCATGGTTTGTAGAGATTGATGGATGGCTATCACCGGCCCTTCTTCCAGTGTGTTCAAATCCTTATCGGTGACTATGGTGGCAATTTCGATTATTTGATCTTCCTGTGGATCAAGCCCGGTCATTTCCAGATCGATCCAGATCAGATTGGTGTCACTAATGCTCATTTTTTATCCTGTTTTAAGCCTTACGTTTGGAATAGACGTGAACCGTCTATAGTTATTTTCTTGCCTTTTTAAAGTAGACTATATCAATCCCACTCAAACATAGAAATGATATGCATACATTTACCCTGATTTTTCTGCTTTTCCTCGCTGCCAGCATTATTGCGCGACTGTGGTTATCACAGAGACAGATCAATCATATAGCACAACATCGCAGCAAGGTCCCAGAAGCCTTTGTAGAAAAGATCACTCTGGGTGAACATCAAAAAGCCGCAGATTACTCCACCACCAAACTTCGTTTCGCAAGATTAACACTGGCCTGGGAAACCCTCTGGCTATTACTCTGGACATTGGGTGGCGGTTTGAGTCTGCTGGATGGCTGGTGGTCACAATATCAGTTATCCCCATTATGGACAGGTATCGCCGTCATCCTCAGTCTGGGCTTAAGCATGAGCTTACTGGATACTCCATTCTCACTTTATAGCACCTTCGTTATAGAACAGCGTTTCGGTTTTAACAAAACCACATTCAAAACCTGGATCACCGACCTGATTAAGTCTGGAGCATTAATGCTGGTACTGGGTGTGCCATTACTGGCTGTCATTCTGTGGCTGATGAATCAGGCCGGACAATACTGGTGGCTATATGCCTGGGCAGTGTGGACTGGGTTCAGTTTATTCATGATCTGGGCCTACCCAGCCTTTATCGCACCTCTGTTCAACAAATTTTCTCCGCTGGAAGACGAAGCCCTGAAAGATCGTATAGATAACCTGCTTGCGCGCTGTGGTTTTAAAAGCCAGGGTGTATTTGTGGTGGATGGATCAAAGCGTTCTGCGCATGGCAACGCCTACTTTACCGGTTTTGGCAATAATAAACGTATCGTGTTTTACGACACCTTACTCGAATCATTGTCGGAAGATGAAGTTGAAGCAGTTCTTGCGCATGAACTGGGGCATTTCAAACGTAATCACATCAAAAAAACACTGGGCTTATCTACTGTCATGACTCTAGTTGGGTTTGCTTTACTCGCCTGGCTGATGAACTCACCCTGGTTTTACAGCGCCCTGGGGGTACAGCAGGTAAGCACTTATAATGCTTTGATTCTTTTTATGTTTACACTGCCGGTATTCACCTATTTCATCAGCCCAATTTTCTCAGCCTTATCACGTAAGCATGAATTTGAAGCTGATGATTTTGCCAAGCAACAAAGTGATTACCGGGCCCTGATATCTGCACTGGTTAATCTATACCGGGAAAATGCAAACACGCTCACACCTGATCCAGTACATTCTATGTTTTATGATTCACACCCTCCAGCATCTATTCGAATTGCCCATCTGGAATCAAACTAAACGGAGATATTTATGAAAAATACAAGCCTGATACTGTTGACCCTGCTTTTTTCCAGCCCGGGATGGAGTGCCGATATTGAGAATGGTCAGGCTCTGCATGCAGAGAAATGCGTCAAATGTCATGATTCAAGCGCCTACACCCGCAGTCCAAGACGGGTGAATGATCTGCCACAATTGGGGGTTCAGGTTCGTGCCTGTAAGGATAATCTGGGTATCACCTGGTTTGATGACGAGGTAGATGATGTCATTATTTATCTCAACCAGAAATACTACCATTTTTAATGGCGCAATTAATCAACCACAGCGAACTCCCTAAATGGGTAAGCACACTTCACCCGGATTGGGTGATGAGTGAGTCTTTCAAACAGATAAGTCGCAACTTCACTTTTAAAGATTATTATCAGACCATGGCATTCGCTAATAGCGTTGCCTGGATCGCTCATCAAAATGACCATCATCCTGAAATGCACCTATCGTACAAAACTTGCCTGATCGAATATAGTAGCCACTCGTCTGGCGGCTTGACGGAGCTGGACTTTAACTGTGCTAAAGCCATTGATCAGCTGCTCGAGTATTAAGCGATGGCAAAACGTCGTTTAAGTCACCAGCAATCACGTCGCATAAAAAATGCTCAGCAAACCATTGACCTGGATGATAAAAATAATCTTGTTGGCCTGGTAATCTCACACCGAGGTGGTCAGATCGAAGTCGAAGCAGAATCAGATCAGCAAAACATCATGTGTAAACTGCGCAGCAATCTGGGTGATATTGTGTGCGGCGATCGAGTGGTGTATCAAATTGATAATGGTAATCCAACAATTATTGCTATTCGTCCGAGGGACAACCTGCTGCGACGACAGGATGGCTTTGGGCATGAAAAATCGGTGGCTGCGAATGTCACTCAGTTGATCATCTGCCTTGCTATCGAGCCTGAACCCAATTTCTTTCTGCTGGATCAATATCTACTATCTGCTGAGCAACAATCAATCAATTCCATCATCCTGTTAAATAAAATGGATTTAACCGACCAGAGCAACACTGACCCATTTGATTTAAAGGCCATTTATCAACCAATGGGCTACCCGGTACTACATAGCAGTATCCATAATGACGAAACCCTCGTCCAGCTACAACGACTCTGTAAAGACCAGGTCAACGTCATCAGTGGGGTATCGGGCGTGGGCAAATCATCACTCACCAAAGCCATACTGCCCCAGATAGAAATAAAGATCGGTGAAATATCTGATGTAAGCAAGGAAGGCAAACATACCACCCGAACCAGCCGTCTATATCATCTTCCTCTCGGAGGCGACCTTATAGATACTCCAGGCGTTCGTGGTTTTAATCCCGTGATCGATAAACAGAAATCAATATCGGCAGGGTTTCGTGAAATTCATGACCTCGCAGCAAACTGCCAGTTTCATAACTGCAGACATTTAAACGAACCCAAATGCGCTGTTCTTCAAGCACTAGATCAAGGTGATATCAACCTCGGTCGTTACGAAAACTATATCAAACTATTGCAGGATCTTAGTCTGTAGAGCAGGCTAATTAATACATCGCAATTTTCTAATAAGTTAATCCACTTTCCGGCTTTCTTAATGTCGACTAAAACGATAGCATGACCGTTTTTGCGGCCACAGATTAGATACAGTGCTTAAAGACAACCTAAACAATATCCACGTCAGTTCTGAAAAAGTTCTGGTCACTCCAGATGAATTAAATAAGGAGCTACCGATTTCCCAACACGCCTTAGCAGGTATTCAAAAATCTCGGAAGATTATATCAGACATTATTCACCACAATGATCATCGCCTGTTGGTTATATGCGGCCCCTGCTCAATACACGATGTCGACGCTGCTCATGAATATGCCAGACGTCTGAAAAAACTGCACGATGAACTGAGCGATTCACTTTATATCGTCATGCGGGTTTATTTTGAAAAACCTCGTACCACTGTTGGCTGGAAAGGTCTAATCAATGACCCTCATCTGGATGGTAGCTTTGACATCGAGTCTGGCCTACGCAAGGCACGAAAATTACTCATCGATTTTGCTGAGATGGAACTCCCGATGGGCACCGAAGCACTTGACCCGATCAGCCCGCAGTATCTGGGACAGTTATTCAGCTGGGCAGCCATTGGCGCGCGTACCACCGAATCTCAAACCCATAGAGAAATGGCTAGTGGTCTTTCTATGCCTGTAGGTTTTAAGAACAGTACCAACGGCAGCCTGGATACCGCAATTGATGCGCTGAAAGCCGCCTCTTCACCACACCGCTTCATGGGGATTAACGCTCAGGGACAGGTTGCTGTGATCAAGACTGAGGGCAATCCGGATGGTCATATCATTCTTCGCGGTGGCAAAAAGACCAATTATGACTCTGTGAATATCACACTGGCTGAGGAGAGTATTGAGAAGAGCAAGGTGAATTCAGCCATCATGGTCGATTGCAGCCATAGCAATTCCAACAAAGACTTCAATCGACAACCGATGGTTTCCAATGATGTGGCGAACCAGATCGTTGAGGGTAATCAGTCAATTATCGGCATTATGCTGGAAAGTAATCTGCACGAAGGCAATCAACCGTCAACACTGCCTCGCGATGAAATGCAGTATGGCGTATCGATTACCGATGCCTGCATCAGCTGGGAAACTACCGAACAGGTATTACGTTCACTAGCTGAACGCCTGATGCCGGCCTTAACCAAAAGGGTTTAATCTTGAACTAATTTACAGAGAGACAGGTGTCAGGCCAGTTTTATATGTATACCATTCAGGCTTAAAGCAACCATAACGCGCTTTTTTTGTTGCTCGTTTAGAGTAATGCTGTAAGCCGCTTTAAGAAGGTTATGCTCATCCATATAAAGCTGTCTGATCCTGGCTGTCTGGCCCATCCCCTTAAATACATTCCTGATAATCTCACTGATCGATAAAGCCGGTGAGTCGACAAAATACAGATTTTGATTTTGTGCGAGATAATACACTCGCCCCACGCAGAGCTTACAGAAAATCTCCAGCTCATTGTTTGGCACCGTTGACGATGAATTATTCTCAGCGCGTTTGAGAATATCGCGCCTGTTAGTTGAAATAGGACCTATACCGGCCATGAATTCACCTCGACCCGCATCAATCCATTAAGCTGATTGCTTAAGAATATTGTCCAGCAACTCAGTGATGCCAGGGTATTGTTTTTGAGTGAGTTGATATTTCTGCCCTGCATGACTCCAGGATTCCTGTTTTTCCAGTGATGCTTTCAAAGCCGGTAAATCCTGAATCATAATCCCTCCTACATCATCAACACCATGCCGAAATAGAATATCTGGCAATCCACTACCGCTCGGGCCAATCAAACTAAAATGTGCCGAATCCTTTTTATACTGCAATATCTCACCCAATGTGCCATTTATTAAGGTCGATGCGGTGCATAAAATATGTTCACATTTAAGCAAATCGGCAGGATTAGTCGTTAGTTCAACACCGGGTTGCAAATCCACTCGAGCTGGATTTATTTCCAGCACTAACAGCGTAGTACCCTGCTCCAGCAATTTTTCAATCATGGGTCGAAAATAACCCACCATGCCGATCTGGGAAGTTGTACGGCCCCGACGTGAACTCCTGTTAGCCAGAGGATTAGAGCCTGTGCGAAATTCTGCAGGGGAATAACCGGCTCGTGCCATCACATGCTGGCTCATTGCATTAAAAGCGCCTAACGCCAGCGCATTCAACGATGCTTCACCCGAGTCAAGATATTCAATCAGCTCGCGTGTTTCTATCTGACAACTATGTCCGTCTGGATATTTCAGCCATAGCTGTTGCAGAGCATCATCCAGGCTGGTATAGAAGGGAGCGGCTGTACCATCTTCAAGGAACACAAAGCCAAACTCATCTGCTTTCTGTTCTTCTTCTACCGGACGAGGTAAATGAATACCTGCTACCGCTGGTATTTCGATCTGAGTCATTATGCTTTGTGCAAGCTGAAGATATTCCTGAGCAAAATTCATATTGATTTATTTCTTACTGATTTTCCATCCTCTGGAGCCAGTTTCTCCTGCCAGGCAACAGGCAGCAGGTTTTTATGCCTTAACCAACGAGGACTATGACTCACAAAGGATGAAAAGATAATAACAACAACCAGCAGCTTAAATTGATCCACTGGCGGCAATAGCAGGCCGATAGTCAGTAGTATGATTTTGACAAGTACCGTAAAACCACGAACCTCAAACAGTACAACACCACTGCCATACATATCGACCAGAAATAAACCCACTCCCGAAATAATCACACTGAGTGCCCAGGGATTCAGGTCAGACATAGCCTGATCAAAGTACAAACCACCGACTAGAATACTGAAACAGAGGATATGTATGGAACGGAAAATATTCAGCACCAGGCGTCGCTGTGGCAGCGAACGATAATGCCTGGGGAAAATCAACTGATGGATAAGACCAGATTTTTTCAATTGATACAAGGTTCGTCTAAAAAGACCTGAACAATGGTATTAGCGCTCGAATATGTCAAGAACCTTGAAGTTATAAATCCGATTCTGCATTTTCACCTTACCAGACGGGTACACCTAATAACCCAGCACCTCGATTCTTGGGCACATCCGTAATATTTTTTATTTTACGGCTGTTGACAACGAGTTCATGAATCAACGGCATTAAAATAACTTCAATAGCCGTGATAATTAATCCACCTGGCACAACCAAGGTATCTCTACGGCTCATAAAAGAGCCGGGCAGTGCACATATCAGGCTGGGGAAATCAGGTTTTTTAACCTTCTGAAAGTGAATCACCAGAAAACACTCTTCAATGGTTGGCTCCTGTTTTGCTGAAAACGGATCGGAGGTATCAACCGCTGCAATCATCTGAATATTAATATGGGTACGTGAAAACTGTGGGGTTATATGATGCACATAATCATCCAGACGATTTAAAATCGATTTTCTAACTTCCTCTGCTGAATAACCGCGTAAAGCGGTATCTCGGTTTAACTTGCGAATCCATTCCAGATTTACATTCGGTACCATGCCAATAATCAAATCAGGATAGCTGGAAATATCGATATCTCCATCAATGGCAGCTCCATGTAGGCCCCGGTATAACAGCAGATCGGTATCGCTATCCAGTTCCTGCCACTGTGTCAGGGTACCTGGCTCCTGCCCCCATTTGTCGGCACTGTCCTTTGAGTGCAGATAGTATCGATACATACCGGTGCCAGTTGCTGAATACTGAAAAAAAAGAGACTCCAGTTTATCCAGATGATTGGCATCTGGACTAAAATGACTCAGTACCCGCCCTTCTTGCCTGGCTTTGCGAGTTTCTTCCTCCATTTCCTTACGGTTAAAACGATGGAAAGCATTACCCTGAATATAGGCTGCTTTAACACGCTCGCGAAAGAAGATGTGCTCAAAAGCCTTGGTGATGGCTGAGCTACCCGAACCGGAAGACCCGGTAATAGCAACGATAGGAAATTCTTCTGACATATATCCGTTCTCTTCTTGATTATCCAGTTGATGGAATTTTTTATTATCTGCCCATAAATCAGCAACGCGTATGATGAGGAGTGAAAAGTATTTTGTCAAAATTTGTATTAACTAAATACCCTAAAATTATAAGAAGCGAGGAAATTTGAAGGTTTCCGACTTATAAACATCAGTAAAGTCAGCGTTTATTAATCAAAAATTTTGATCGTAATAACAAATATTATTCTCTTTACAGAAAGCAGGCCCTGATAAATATTATGTGTCACCAATGTTTTTCAGTGTATTTGGTAATTATAGAGATCCAGTCTAATGACTAAAAAAATTGATGTAGAAGAATACTTCGACGCAGATGAAAGCGACGAATCATTTGATTATTTTGAGAAAATCTATCACAAACGTCACAGCGCAAAAAAGCGTACCGATGCTCGTAGAAAACTCGAAAGAATTCAGGAAAACCAGGCACTAGACCGTCTGATGAATGACGATATTTACGATTGGGATTAATTGTCGTAATGCCAGTTTTCAGGCCAGGAGCTACCTGGCTTAAATAATGCGACGGGCTGGAGTTTGGTTCCAGCCCTGAGTATATTTGCCTGATTTAAATCCAGAGGTTAGATTTCCTTATACAACCGCTGTCCCTGCGCGTTATATTCTTCAGACTTAGCCTTCATCCCTTGCTGAAAAGCAGCTTCTATCTGTACCGCATTTTTTTCTGCATACTCACGCACTTCCTGAGTAATTTTCATAGAACAGAACTTGGGGCCACACATCGAACAGAAATGTGCCACTTTATGCGTTTGCCTGGGCATGGTTTCATCATGGAATTCACGTGCGCGCTGTGGATCCAGTGACAGATTAAACTGATCCTCCCAGCGGAACTCAAATCGCGCCTTGGACAGTGCATTATCCTGAATCTGCGCACCCGGAAACCCCTTCGCCAGATCAGCCGCATGCGCCGCCAGCTTATAAGTAATAATGCCATCGCGTACATCCTGTTTATTGGGTAACCCCAGATGTTCCTTTGGTGTGACATAACACAGCATGGCAGTGCCATACCAGCCAATCTGTGCAGCTCCGATGGCGGAAGTAATATGATCGTAAGCGGGTGCAATATCAGTGACCAGCGGTCCTAGAGTATAAAAAGGCGCTTCGTAACAATCCTTCAGCTCCTTATCCATATTCTCTTTAATCATTTGCATTGGCACATGCCCGGGACCCTCGATCATCACCTGAACATCGTGCTCCCAGGCGATTTTGGTCAACTCTCCCAGTGTCTCCAGCTCAGCAAACTGAGCGCGATCATTGGCATCGGCGACACAACCAGGACGTAGACCATCGCCTAAGGAGAACGCCACATCATAAGCTTTCATGATTTCACAGATATCTTCGAAATGGGTATACAGAAAGCTTTCCTGATGATGAGCCAGGCACCACTTGGCCATGATGGAACCGCCGCGCGATACAATACCAGTCAGGCGCTCTGCGGTTATCGGAACATAGGCCAGACGGATACCCGCATGGATGGTGAAATAGTCCACACCCTGCTCCGCCTGTTCGATCAAGGTGTCACGGAATAGCTCCCAGGTCAGGTCTTCTGCTACGCCATTGACTTTTTCTAAAGCCTGATAGATAGGCACCGTGCCAATTGGCATAGGCGCATTTCGCAGGATCCATTCGCGAGTTTCGTGGATATTCTTGCCTGTGGATAAATCCATCAGCGTGTCACCACCCCAACGAGCCGACCAGGCCATTTTTTCGACTTCTTCAGCAATCGATGAAGTAACGGCTGAGTTGCCAATATTGGTATTTACCTTAACGCGGAAATTACGCCCGATAATCATCGGCTCCAGTTCTGGATGGTTGATATTGGCGGGGATAATGGCTCGCCCGGCAGCGACTTCACTGCGTACAAATTCAGCGCTGATTGAATCTGGAATTTTTGCACCGAAGGGCTGACCCGGATGCTGCTTGAGTAACTTCTTATACTCATCGCTGGCACGGAATTCATCCAGGCGCATATTCTCACGGATCGCAATGTATTCCATTTCTGGGGTAATTATGCCTCGGCGCGCATAATGCATCTGAGTCACATTCTTGCCGGCTTTGGCTCGACGTGGCTTGCGGATGTGCTCAAATCTAAGATGCGACAGAGCTTCGTCATTCTGCCTAAGTTGCCCAAACTCAGAGCTGGGGCCATCCAGTAATTCGGTATCAGCACGTTCTTCAATCCAGCCAGAACGTAAATCAGGAATACCTTTTAACAAATTGATTTCTACATTCGGATCGGTAAATGGACCCGAAGTATCGTACACAGTGATGGGCGGGTTTTTTTCAACCCCGTTATTGGTCGGAGTATCGTCACAGCTAATTTCACGCATACCGACACGAATATCGGGACGTGGCCCCTGTATATAGATTTTTCTGGAATTTGGGAATGGTTGAATGATTTCATTCGATAGCTTATGAGTTCTTTCAATAAACTCTTCAGGGATAGCACTCATGATGGCTCCTCAATTGGGTTACAGCAGGGCCATTTCGAACTCCCCCATATAAGCGGACGAAATGCCTCCCTACGCAGATTAATCTGATCAGGTTCAAAGGGTTTTTCTCAGTCTGTAATGTTTCCAGACACCCCTGGCAAGGTAGCAGACTCACTATGAAAAGTGATTGTCCGCATCAGCGCAGCAAACTATACAATGCCTGTTCCGATTGCAAGCCTTTTTCTACCCGATAACGTTGACATCACAGCAGGAATTCGTAGGCTTTGTGCTCTAGTAAATTACCAGCAAAATAACATGTCAGATTTCGCCAAAGCCAAGCACAATATGATCGAACAACAAATTAGACCCTGGGAAGTTATCGACCCACAGGTACTGGGTGTTTTCGATGAATTAAACCGTGATCAATTTGTACCAGAAGCGCTCAAAGGCCTGGCGTATGCAGATTGCCAGCTTCCTGTTGTGGGTAAGCAATGCATGCTGCCTCCCACTGTTGAAGGACGCATGTTACAGGCGCTGAACATTAAGTCATCTGACTGTGTGCTTGAAATTGGTACCTGTAGTGGATATATCACTGCCTGCCTGGCGCAACTGGCTACTCATGTTGACAGTGTTGACATGCAGGCTGAATCTAAACAGGTTGCTCAACAAAACCTGGATCAACTGGGCATCACTAATGTTGCACTGAACACTATCAACTCGTTGCAGGATATCACTCATAGCGAACGTTACGATGTTATCGCCGTTTGCGCTGGCTCTATTGATCAGGTACCTGAAAATCTGAAGCATGCACTGGTTATAGGAGGCCGCCTGTTTGTAGTTACTGGACAGTCGCCAGCCAAACATGCACAGCTTATTACGCGTATTGGTCAGACCGAATGGCACTGCAACAGCCTGTTTGAAACCGATATTCCGGCTATTTAGGGGCCATAAGCATTATGCAGCGCTTCACTGCGCAGCAACTCGTCGAATATCTCGAACATCACCAGCCACAACTTGTTGATGTTCGAGAACTCTGGGAATTTAATATCTGTCATCTGCAAAACAGTATCCTGTTACCTATGGGGCAGGTGCCATCCAATCTGGAAATATTCCAGCAGGCTCCTGAGACAGTCATCATCTGTCATCATGGTATTCGTAGCCTGCGCATTGCGCATTTTCTTGCTCAACAGGGAATACACAACACGATCAATCTGGAAGGTGGTGTCGAAGCCTGGGCCCGCTATGTAGATCTGGATATGCCCACCTATTAAGCTGTTACAGTTTTTGTATTGAAATATTAACCTCTAGCCTCTATATTAGAAAATCCTAATCAATTCTGAGACTTAAACATGAAATACCTTGTAGGCCAACTGTCTGCTATCAGCCTTTTGTTACTGATCAGTCCAGCCACTAAGGCACTGGATTTAGCTGAAATTTTTGACCTGGCAAAATCTCAGGATGTTCAGCTGATGATTGCAAAAAGCCAGTTTGAGTCCGCCCAACTTTCACTGCCACAGGCGCAGTCAGCTAATCGTCCACAGGTTAATCTATCGGCACATACCACTTATAACGATACAGGCAACTCCAGCCCTCTGGGTAGTGATGACACTAAAACCAGCTATGGATACTCGTTAAGCCTGTCACAAAGCCTGTATAACAGCGAAACCACTTCTAAGGTGAATGCAGTTGAAGCTAGCGTTCGAAAATCTGAGGCTGAATACAGAACCGCAGAGCAGGATTTAATTGTTAGAGTCACTGAAGCCTACTTCAATATTTTATCTGCCCAGGACACCGTCGCGTTTGCCGAGGCAGAAAAAAATGCCATCGGCAGACAACTGGAACAGGCAAAAAAGCGCTTTGAGGTTGGGTTGATTGCAATCACCGATGTGAAAGAAGCTCAAGCTTCATACGACGCATCTGTAGCCAGTGAAATATCGGCAAAGAACTCTCTCGATAACGCACGCGAAGCGCTACAACTGATTATTGGGCAACCACTTGACGCCCCTTTAAGCACTATCGGTGACTCGGTTCAGTTGTTAATTCCGCAACCGGCAGATCGAAATGCCTGGATTGCACAGGCACAGAAAAATAATTTAACTCTATTATCAGCTGAAGCTGGATTACAGGCGGCTTCAGAAAATCGTAAAGTCGCCCAATCCGGCAATAAACCAACAGTCAATCTGGTAGCAAGTTATTCAGACAACGAAATAGATAGCGATAACAGTGGCAACTTCAGTACAGATGACCTGACCGTAAGCGTGCAACTGAATATGCCTTTGTATACAGGTGGCTATACCAGTTCAAACATTGATCAGGCAGAAGCTGATTTCAGAACGGCACAAAACAACCTGATGTTTCAAAAACGTACCGTCACCCAGCTTACCAGCACCGCTTACCTTGCAATTGTTTCCGGTATCAGTCAGGTAAATGCTCTAGAGCAGGCGCTTGCTTCCAGCACTGCAGCGTTAGAAGCCACTCAGGCAGGTTTTGACGTTGGCACCAGAACATCCGTTGAAGTACTGAATTCCCTGCGTGAAACCTATCGTTCGAAACGTGATTATGCTTCGGCTCGATACAGTTACCTGATCAATACACTGAAGCTTAAACAGGCTGCCGGTCTGCTCAATGATGACGATCTCAAAGCTATCAATCAGTGGTTAATTCGTTAACCCACTGATTGATTCGTCTCGCTTATGAGTAAACATAAGTCTGCTCTTTTTCGCCCGAAAGATTATCTACACCCTAAATTCTGGCCGATGTGGTTACTCATCGGCCTGTTAAGGCTGGCGTCGTTATTCCCCTATAGCTACCAGCTTAGATTCGGTAAAGCTCTAGGCGGCTTGATTAAACGAATGTCACGCAAGCAGCAGCATATAGTCGATACGAATCTGAAAAGATGCCTGCCTGAAAAATCGGATGCGGAACGCGAACAGATAAAAAACCTGTGTTTCCAGAATCTGGGAACCTCATTATTTGAAATGGCCATGAGCTGGTGGTGGAAAGACGAGCAACTAAAACCGCTGGGCGAAGTTATTGGCCTGGAAAACATTGAAAACTGCCTGAAGAAAAACCAGGGCGTCATCTTACTCACTGGCCATTTCACCAGCCTGGAGATTGCCGGCAGGCTGCTATCCTATTACACCCCATTTCAGGTGATGTACCGAACCCAACGCAACAAGCTATTCGATAGCCTTTTATATACCAAACGTAACGAGCTGTATGAGGCAACCATTTCCAGAAAGAATACCCTGAAGCTGATCAAAGGCATCAAAAAAGGCATTCCAACCTGGTACGCACCGGATCAGGATTTTGGTGCTGAACGTAATGTATTCGCACCCTTTTTTGGCATCCCAACCGCCACCATTACCGCCAGCGCACGCCTGGCCAAAGCATCTGGTGCGGCAGTATTGCCTTATTATCCAGAACGTAAAGCTGATGGCAGTGGTTACATCTTAAGGATTGATCCACCACTGGAAAACTTTCCCAGTGGGGATGATGTGGCGGATGCAAGCGCTATCAATCTATCTATTGAACAATTTGTGCGCAAACATCCAGACCAGTACATGTGGATGCATAAACGCTTCAAAACACGCCCTGCTGGAGAGCCTGCATTCTACTGATGTCAGACTAGCGTTAATTCATTCTTGAAAATACTCGCCGCAGCAGAGAGCATTCCATTTGCTTCCACAGTCGAGTAAAGTAAGCAGCTAATTTATACTTCCCAACCACAGGTAGATTTTCTCCGTGCCCCAAACCGACCACAGTGCTTTCATCCAGCAAACCGTACAGCAATCCATTGATCTGAAAAACTCCATACTGCAACAGCAGACTCTACTCGATAACATCAACGTCGTTGCAAACAGCTGTATTGATATGTTCAAGGCCGGTAACCGATTACTGATTGCCGGTAATGGTGGTAGCGCTGCCGATGCGCAACACATAGCCGCCGAGTTCGTGTGCCGCTTTAATTTTGAACGCCCTGGCCTGCCTGCCATGGCATTGGCCACCAATTACTCAATGATCACTGCAGCAGGAAACGATTATAGCTTTGATGATATCTTTGCGCGTGAAGTAGAAGCCAATGGACACGCTGGAGATATCTTTATTGGTATTACTACATCGGGTAATTCAGAAAATATTTTGAGAGCAATGCAGGCCGCCAAAGCAAAAGACATCTTATGCGTAGGACTTGCCGGTGAAGCTGGAAAGATACAACAGCAGGCAGATATCTGTCTTTCTGTTCCCTCGACTTGCACACCAAGAATCCAGGAAAGCCATATCATGATCGGTCATATTATCTGCGAGATTGTTGAAAACAACCTGTTTGCAAGGCTCTAGGGCCTGGTCAGCATCATTTAATGTGTTGAATTTTTTCAACCATGCTGCTGGTTGATTTACCATCAACCAGATTAACCAGATGTACCTCACCAGCACATTGAGCGCCGGCTATCTGATGCTTTTGATAGTCACTTCCCTTCACCAGAATATCAGGCTTTATACGACAGATGAGTTGTTCTGGCGTTTCTTCTTCAAATGAAACCACGATGGATACCGATGCCAAAGCAGCCAATACGGTCATGCGGTCTTCCAGTGCATTAATCGGTCTATCCATACCCTTAAGTTTCTGTACCGAGGCATCACTATTCACCGCTACGATAAGGATATCGCCTAGCCTCGCAGCCTGCTCAAGATAGCGCACATGGCCCGAATGCATCAAATCGAAACAGCCATTGGTCATGACTATCTTTTTATGTTGCACACGCGCCTGCTTAACGACTTTTTCGAGATCCTGCTGGCTAATAATCTTGCTGTACAGGTTTATACTGCCTGAGCCATGTTCCGCTGCTAGAACCTCATCCAGTGTTACTGAGGCCGTACCTACCCGACCCACAACGATGGCTGCAGCTATGCTGGATAGGTGCACTGCATCCTGTACGCTGAGGCCAGCGGATAATCCTGCAGCCAGCGATGCAATAACGGTATCACCCGCCCCCGTCACATCAAAAACTTCCTGTGCACGTGCTGGAAAATGAACCGCCTGTTCATTTTTAAGCACCAGAGTCATACCTTTCTCACCCTGTGTTACCAGCATCCCTCCGAGCTCATATTGATCAATTGCTTCCCTTGCTTTTTGTTCCAGATCTTCCTGAGAATGAAACAGTCCTATAGCTGCTTCAAACTCCTTTTTATTGGGAGTGATAAGATAAGCACCTTGATACCTGGAAAAATCTTTGTGTTTGGGATCGACCAGCACCTTGATATCTTTAGCATTGGCATACTGAATAAAACTGCTCGCATCAGCCAGCATTCCTTTACCATAATCGGATAACACAACGATATCAGCGTCATTGAGTAAACTGGTATAGCTTGCAGAAACCTCTGCATATTGAACCGCATGTTGGGTAGATTCGAAATCAAGACGTATCAATTGTTGATGTTGTGACAACACTCTAAGCTTGATAGTGGTTGCAACATTCTCTTGTTGAATGCAGTGATTTGTAACCTCGGTTTTTTCAAGAAGATCAGCCAGATGCTGCGCAGCCTCATCCCTGCCTATCACTGACATCAGACTAACCCTGGCACCCAGAGAGGAAATATTAACCGCTACGTTTCCAGCGCCACCAATACGCATGGTTTTATCTTCGACATGAACGATGGGAACCGGCGCTTCTGGTGATATTCTTTCGATTAAACCCTGCCAGTAACTATCCAGCATCAGATCACCAACGACCAGGATGTTTTGTCCGGAATACTTTAAAGGTGGCAGTAACTTGTTATAGATGCTATCAGGCATGGAATTTTTTTAGTCGGATTATTTATAAGTCAAAGTACTTGCGTCGCACTCTAACACCTAAAAGCTTTAGCATTTAAAAGCAGCTTCAGCTATGCGTAGATGGCTCAACACCCACCAGACTTTTACTCAGCAGGTCAATATGATCAATCCGGGTTTGAGCAATTTCAGATTCCAGATTAGCACTACTTTTCATCTTAATCTTATGGTATTGAGGGGTATATCCATTCCAGTACGCAAGATCCTGAGATCCTTTTTTCTCCCAAAGCACATCGACTGTATTGCCCACCATAGGCTTAAGCGCCCTGATTTTAAGGGTTTCAGCCAGTAAATGCATCTCGCTACTGCGTTGTTTTTTTATCGACGCCGGTATCTGCCCCTCTAGCCTGGCCGCTTTTGTCCCTTCGCGCGCTGAATAACTAAAGATATGCATATCGCCAAAGCCAATCTTTTCCACAAATTTTAACGATTCAGTCCATTCGGCTTCGGTTTCACCGGGAAACCCGACGATAAGATCGGTGGTTATATTAAATGGAGGAATCGTCGAACGCGCCTTATCAACAATGTTTTCAAATTCGGCGGTTTTACACCTTCTAGCCATGCGTCTCAATACACTGTCAGAACCACTTTGTAGTGGCAGATGGATATGCGGCATCAAACGGCTATCTTTGAATAGCTCGAAAAAATTATCAGGTAAGTCCCAGGGCTCAACTGAGGCCAGACGGATTCTGGGTATGGCCGTCTTATCCAGAATCTCACTGAGTAATTCATACAAATTACTTCCAGTGTCGCTGCCATACCCCCCCACATGTACGCCAGCTATGGCTATCTCCTGCACACCCTGCTGATGATGCTGATTGATTTCATGGATAATATCCTGCTGGCTACGGCTACGTTCATCGCCACGTGCAACCGTGACAATACAGAATGTACACTTGTATCGACAGCCATCCTGCACCTTGATAAATGCTCTATGCCGCCCTCTGGAGAAAATGGAATGAGATTCCTCGGCAACTTTAGCCGCTGATTCTATGTTGAACTCTGCCAGCACCTGGCTGACCAGATGCTCTTTATGCTGATTGTCAATCACCAGGTCCACACCCAGTTGCTGCCTAACCTGTTCTGTCTGCAGACTCGCATAGCAGCCGGTAACCACCAGTTTGCTTTGTGGGTTTTTTCGATGAATTTGATTGATTAACTTACGCGACTTTCGGTCAGCTTCAGCGGTCACCGAACAGGAATTAAAGACCACCAGATCTGCATCAGCGCTATCCCTGGTCAGCTGATGTCCCTGCTGGATAAATCCCTGAGACCAGCTTTCTAACTCAGCCTCATTTAAACGGCAACCCAGTGCCTGGAAGTTAATTTTCACTCGCTTGTTGCCACCTGTAGATAAGGGGCGGTATGTTAGCAAAAGCGGCTTCAACACGGAACAGGCAAAACTGACTCACTACCTGCAAAAGTTAATATTCACTCCCAAAAAAAACCCGGCCATAGGCCGGGCTCAAGATCTTTTTTTATTATTGTAATCTATTACTTACGAGATGAAGGACCATTCACTTCTAAGCCATTCGACATATAGCTCAGAAAATACTCTAATGCCTTATATTCATCACTTTGCGCAGGGAAAGACTTTGCTCGAATGTTTTCGTTACATCCACCCAGTCGACGATGAAGGGTTCCGAGCTCTCCCCATTTCTTATGGCGAAATACCGGAAATCCGGTGACATGACCCAAAGTAGGACTCAGCATCTCTGATCGCGCTTTTAAGCCTGAGCTGTAATAGTGGCAATCCGCACATGACAGATTTAACTGCCCACGCTTGGTATAATAATGCTTTTTACCACGCTCATACTGAGCCAATGCACGCGCATCATCTGGTATCTCAACATTAAACTTATTACCGCGAGACGTATAAGCGATATAGGCAGATATTTGAGCGATGGGGCCTTTTTTATACTTCAGAGGCTTTTCACCATTGTCTGTACGACATTTATTGATCGATTCTTCCAGAGTCACTATGTTTCCAGTGTCAGAGTCAAAATAAGGATACATTTGACGCGTACCCACACCCCCTCCTTTCAAACAGTCTGCATAGGTTTTGCCATTGGCAAATGGAGTATTGAATAACTCTTCGCCTTTCGCGATATCATCTTCATAAACTGGAAACTCTTCCATGTTTTCCCACTGAACACGTGAATCCGCATCAATTGAGTAAACGCCATTAATGAAATCATTCTTAGGAACCTCTGGGAATCTATCATAATAATAGGCTCGAAATTCCTCTAAATCTTTCTCGGGATTGGATGCAGTAGCAGCCATTGGTATCAGCAGGCAGGCAGTTAAGGCAGCTGATACGGCGAGTAATTTTTTTCGCATAGTTTTAACCTTCTTTTATTAATATGGTTTAGATAATTCAGCCAAAGCAATATTACTTAACGTTAGCTGTGACCGAATCCGATCCACCCTTATTATCAACCCAGGACAGGGTCAGGGAATCACCTTTGCTGCCTTTATACTTGAAAGACAGGTAAGGGTTTTTGGAAATCGCTCCACCCCATACCGCACTCATTACCGTACTATCACCAGCTTTTGCCATCACTTCCTGTATATGATGCGCAGGAATTAATTTACCCGTTTTTTTGTTTTTACGCAGGCCTGTTTCCATCGGATGATTCATCAGTGCCTTGACAGTGACGATGCCTTTTTTCGCTTTTGCTCTTAATTTGATTGATTTTGCCATTGTGCTATCTCCTCGTTAACCGCCGCAACCGCCAATGGTTACCTTGACTTCTTTTTTACTCGAATACAGTTTGCCACCAGCTTTAACAACAGCAACTACGTTACCGGTTTTACCCATTTTGATACGGGTTGAAATATAAGGCTCAGCATTACTCAGATCAAAAGAACCCAGTAGTGGAGTAGCGTTGGTATCAGCCAGTAATGTAATAGATTCTACGCCAGATATTCCGCTAGATACGGTGACAGGTACAACCGCGCCATTTTCTGCAATATCAGGGGCCTTAATTTTAATATCACCCGATTCGCTAGAGTTGCTGGAACCCAGCATGTCGTTTAATGCTGTGGAGCTGTCTTTAGCCTGGAAAGCAGCTTTTGGATAGGCTGCAAGTACCTGACCGGGAGCTAACAGTCCTGCGGATGCTGCTACGCCTATTGCACTCACCGCCAGAGATCTTTTTAATAATGTTCTACGATTCATCTAAAATTTGCTCCTTATAACGAATATACAAATTCAACAACTGCGTCGATCTGCTCTTCAGTTAAGATATGGTGTTTACCAAAGGGGGGCATCATACTTGCAGGATTCTTAACATTCGAATTCCAGATCTGCGCTCTTAAAGCTTTTTTATCAGGAAATCTTACCTTCATTTCCAGAAGTGCTGGTCCAATGTTACCTGCTGCCTCTCCATCTGCCATCACATGACAGGTTAGGCAGTTACCTAACTGACGGTGAAATGCAATCTGCTTACCTTTAGCAATCATTTCAGCCTGGGATGCTGCTTGTACAGCAGGAGCTGCAAAGGCCCCAAGAAGCGCTGCAACACATGCCGCAGTCGATATCAGGCGAATTTTCATCCGCAATTACCTCCTCAAGAGAATAACCAGAAAGGTTATCGGTTAATAAAATATAATTATATTGACCGGTTTAGCCAATTCAAAACAAGAATACACATTAAAAGCATAATATCAACCCAATAAAAATTCAGGGTCTATTCTTATATTTAAGAAGACGATGAAAGCTATTTCGTTATTCCGTCTTTTTATTAAAAATATTTTCCGCCAGCTTATCGTTTACTTTCTGTTCATTTATAACATCTAGTAAACCCTTATTTATCAATACCTTATAAAGCCTTTTCGCCTGTTTACGGTTTCCGCTATACCAATGGTAATCAGCTTCTGCCAGTTGCTGTAAGTTGGGCTGATCTAAAAATTTATACAGTTTCACCAACATTTGATAGCTTTCTGGCCTTTGCTCATTTTGTATTAAAACACGTTGAGCATATTCGAGAGCCTTATCATATTGCTGCAACTGAATCAGCGTGTTTACCAGCTTAATAGTGATTGCTAAATCATCTGGATATAGCTGCATTAATGACTGATATATATTCAATGCTTCTTCATATTTAGCCTGAAAAACCAGACTTTCAGCCTGTGCGTAGCTAACCCAGATGCTATCTGGATCTTTCTCTCTCAACAAACTAAGGCGCTGACCGGCCTCTAGAATCAGTCCATTTTTCATTAAGGTTAACGCCTTATAAAATTCTGATTGTTGCTGTGCACTCCTGGGGCTGGGGTATATATAAGATAAATAATCTTTAAATTCCGAGTAACGGGAAAAATACTTTGTTTTTTTGATATTTCCTGTTTCAGCGTTTTTAACTCTTGCTCGAATTTCAGCTACCCGATTACTACTGATCGGATGAGTCCTGATGTATTCAATATTAGCCACTGCACCTGACTGCTCCTTTTGCTGTAACAACAGCATAAAATCCGCCATGGCTTCGGGATTATATTGTGATTTATTGATCAACTCGATTCCTACTCTATCCGCTTCATATTCATTACTACGAGTAAAGTTGACGATCGCCTGACTACTCCCTGCGGCACCACCATAGATCATGGCTGAGGCTGCTTCAGGATCCTGGCTACTTAGTAAAATTGCAGCCAGAATAGAAAGCGCACTCAACGTATTCCAGGTTTTCGACTTTTCTATCATTTGCATGGTATGCCTTAATTCCACATGAGCTATCTCATGCGCAATAACTGATGCCAGCTCATCTTCATTATGTGTCATGGCGATAAGCCCGGCATTAACACCTATGAAACCACCGGGAGCGGCAAAAGCATTAACCGAATTACTCTTAACCAGAAAGAAATGATAATCACGAACGCGTAGTTCTAATTGTGCCAGTAAAGATTCACCAATATCCGACAAATATCTTGATAATAATGGATCCTCTATTAGATACCCCCCCTGTTTCAGGCGCTCATAAAGTCCCAGCCCTAAGTCATACTCATTTTTAAGGTTAAGGCTGGCATTTTCACCCAGCAAGGGGAGCTCCTGATCTGCAGTAAGCACACTCGAAAAGATGAAAAATATAAAAAATATAAAAATTCGCATACGCTCAATTGGAGATAATTTATTTTGGAGTTCATCCCAAAAAGCAGAATAACTGAAAGAAATAGCAACTTGAAAGAACTGTAATATTAGAGTATTCTAATACGATTGTTTTTTAAAACCAGCCTATATATGTTCCCAGTTAAAGAAATTAATGTTACAGACTTATTCAGCAAGTTTGAACAAAGTGAAAACAACATAGAGATTATCGACATCAGAACACCCGCAGAAGTTGCACGTGGAGTTATTCCTCAGGCAAAAGTGCTGCCCATGCATCTGATCCCTCTTAAACTGGATTATTTTTCTGGATCCAATAAAGAATTTATTATTTACTGCCGCACAGGGAGTCGCTCCGCCCAGGCATGTATGTTCTTAAATCAACAGGGAATCAACAATGTGACCAACTTGCGTGGAGGCATCATGAGTTGGGCCCAGCAAGGTTTAAACATTGATCAAACACCCGTTGGTAACATAGCATGATGGGGCAATAATTGAGTTAAGTATTCTTGCGTTTTTTTATTTATTAGCTTATAACAGCGCGTCAAATTAATACCAGACAGGAAAAAGCTTCCTGTCATAATTATTTATAAACTTGTTTTGAGGAGATATAAAATGGCAGATTTCGACCGAGAATTAGATGCATCTGGACTGAATTGCCCACTACCCATTCTACGTGCCAAGAAAACTCTTGCCGACATGGAATCTGGTCAGGTACTACACATCATTGCTACAGACCCTGGTTCTGTAAAAGACTTTGAAGCATTCGCCAAGCAAACTGGCAATGAATTGCTTTCTTCTGGTGAAGAAGGCGGTAAATTTACTTTTATGATGAAGAAATCCTAAGTCATCCAACGTTAAATCTACACCCCGAATGAGGTTTAATCATGACTGAGAAAAAACTGGCTATTATAGCTACCAAGGGTACCCTGGACTGGGCTTACCCTCCTTTCATCCTGGCGTCTACTGCGTCTGCATTAGGCTATGAAACCGAAATCTTTTTTACCTTCTATGGACTTCAGTTACTCAAGAAAAACCTGAATCTACAGGTTAGCTCTCTGGGTAACCCTGGTATGCCCATGCCTATGCCTGTTCCTGTTTTACTGCAGGCATTACCCGGCATGCAAAGCATGATGACCATGATGATGAAACAGAAAATGAAGGCTAAAGGTGTTGCCAGCCTGGAAGAGCTGCGCGATCTATGCGTAGAAGCAGAAGTAAAACTGATCGCCTGTCAGATGACTGTTGATCTGTTTGAGATGGATACCAAAGAATTTATTGATGGCGTTGAATATGGCGGCGCAGCTACTTTCTTTGAATTTGCTGGTGAGTCAGATATCTGCCTGTACATCTAATACACTTAGTTAATTCAGCTCAAAAAAAAGCCGCTGCTAGCGGCTTTTTTTTGCCTGTATTAATACGTAATCTACGATTTTTATTCGAAATGCTGTTAGCAATCATGAGGTTCAGGTTTTTTTGCATAATTGATTGAATATTTAGAATCTTTTAATCAATTTGGGGTGCATTCAACAGTCAACCGTAATAGAATTTCCGGTTTCGCATTCACATTTAATAATATTTCTAATTTGAGGCTAAGCGGTGGAATTATCTGGTTCTGAAATCCTTGTCCAATTCCTGAAAGACGAAGGGGTTGAGTACATATTTGGCTACCCAGGTGGCTCAGTACTTCATATATTTGATGCAATCCATAATCAGGATGAAGTAAAGCATATCCTTGTCAGGCATGAACAGGGGGCTACTCACGCTGCTGATGGCTATGCTCGTGCAACTGGCAAACCCGGCGTAGTACTGGTGACTTCAGGTCCAGGTGTTACTAATGCGATTACTGGTATTGCTACCGCTTATATGGATTCAATCCCCATGGTTGTCATCTCGGGTCAGGTACCTAGTGCAATGATTGGTAGCGATGCATTTCAGGAAGTCGATGCTATTGGCTGTACTCGCCCCTGCGTAAAACACAACTTCCTGGTCAAGGATCTCAACAAGCTTGCCGAAACCCTGAAGAAGGCTTTTTATGTTGCAACTACTGGCCGTCCAGGGCCTGTGCTGGTAGATCTCCCCAAAGATATAACTGCTCCTCAGATTAAAGTGCCCTATAAATACCCTAAGAACCTGACAATGCGTTCTTACAATCCAACAGTTAAGGGTCACCCTAAACAGGTTAAAAAAGCGGTTGATGTTTTATTGTCCGCCAAAAGACCTATGATCTATAGCGGCGGCGGTGTCATTCTGGGAAATGCTTCCGATGAATTACGTACGGTGACCCGTCATCTGGGCTTTCCTATCACGCAAACCCTGATGGGGCTTGGCGCTTACCCTGGAACCGACCCTCAGAATGTAGGCATGCTTGGAATGCATGGCACCTATGAGGCGAATATGGCCATGCACGAATGCGACGTATTGTTCGCTGTGGGCGCGCGTTTCGATGACCGTATCACTGGCGATACCAGCAAATTCTGCCCACACGCCAAAATCATTCATATCGATATCGATCCCGCATCTATCTCCAAGAATATCAATGTTGATATTCCTATCGTGGGCGAGGTTAAAAAGGTACTCGGCGATATGGCTAAACTGCTAGAGGAAAGTACAGCTCAGCCCGATCAGAAAGCACTGGAAAAATGGTGGAAGTCGATCCGTAGCTGGCAGGATCAGAATTGCCTGGCATATGACCGTACGAGCAAACATATTAAACCACAATCGGTTATTGAAACGCTGTATAAGGTTACCGGTGGCAATGCTTATGTCACCTCCGATGTAGGACAGCACCAGATGTTTGCAGCGCAGTTCTATCCATTTGACGAGCCTCGTCGCTGGATTAATTCAGGCGGCCTCGGCACTATGGGCTTCGGACTGCCCGCCGCGATGGGTGTCAAAATGGCATTTCCTGATGCGGATGTTGCCTGTGTTACCGGTGAAGGCAGTATTCAAATGTGTATCCAGGAATTGTCCACCTGCCTGCAATACGATTTACCCATTAAGATCGTCAACCTGAACAACCGTTACCTGGGCATGGTGAGACAGTGGCAGGAATTTTTCTATGAAAAACGCTACTCGCACTCGTACATGGATGCCCTGCCCGATTTCGTCAAACTGGCAGAAAGTTACGGGCACGTCGGTATCCGAGTAGAAGATCCGGCCGACCTGCAGGCAGCCATGGAAGAAGCCTTCTCACTCAAAGATCGTGTGGTTTTCCTCGATGTGATTACCGATCAAACCGAGAATGTATACCCCATGATTCAGGCCGGTGCCCCTCACAATACGATGGAAATATCTCCTGAACACAGGAAACATCTGGAATCGATCAATCCTAAAGGAGAGCTGGCATGAGACATATTATTTCCCTGCTGGTAGAGAATGAATCAGGAGCGCTATCCCGTATTGCAGGCCTGTTCTCAGCTCGTGGCTATAACATTGAATCGCTCACTGTAGCAACTACCGAAGATCCTACCCTGTCCAGAATGACCATAGTCACAAAAGGCTCGGACAAGATCATCGAACAGATCACCAAACAGTTAAACAAACTCATCGACGTCGTTAAATTGCAGGATATGACCGAAGGTAATTATATCGAACGCGAGATGATGTTTGTCAAAATCAGGGCCGAAGGTGAAGCCAAACGATCAGAAATTCAGCGTCTGTCTGATATCTTTCGTGCGCGCATTATCGACGTGACTGATACCACTTTTTGTATCGAATTGACAGGCTCAGGAGACAAACTCGATGCCTACATCAAAACGCTACATGAAAAAGATGTCATAGAAGTCGTTCGTTCGGGTTCTATGGGTATTACGCGCGGCGAAAAAGCGCTAACAATTTAAAACCAAATCAATTCCTCAAGAGGGCTTACATGAAAATCTATTACGATAAAGACTGCGATCTTTCAATCATCCAGGGCAAAAAAGTAACCATCATCGGTTACGGTTCGCAAGGCCATGCTCATGCCAATAATCTGAAAGATTCTGGCGTCGATGTCACTGTTGGTTTACGTTCGGGTTCGACTTCGGCTAAAAAAGCACAGGATGCCGGTCTAAAAGTAATGGACACCGTGGATGCTGTAAAACAGGCAGATCTGGTAATGGTGTTAACTCCTGACGAATTCCAGTCACAGTTATATAAAAGCGATATCGAACCTAACCTGAAGCAGGGCGCTACCCTGGCATTTGCTCATGGTTTCAGTATCCATTACAACCAGGTTGTGCCTCGTGCCGATCTTGATGTCATCATGGTTGCTCCTAAAGCACCTGGTCATACTGTGCGTTCAGAATTTGTTCGTGGCGGCGGTATTCCAGACCTGATTGCTGTATATCAGGATGCAACCGGTACGGCCAAAGACGTGGCATTATCCTATGCTTCTGGTATTGGTGGCGGTCGTACTGGCATCATCGAAACGACCTTTAAAGATGAAACTGAAACCGATCTATTTGGTGAGCAGGCAGTACTATGTGGCGGAACCGTTGAACTGGTTAAGGCTGGTTTTGAAACACTGGTTGAAGCGGGTTATGCACCTGAAATGGCTTATTTTGAATGTCTGCACGAACTCAAGTTGATTGTAGACCTGATGTACGAAGGCGGCATCGCAAACATGAACTACTCGATTTCTAACAATGCAGAATACGGAGAGTATGTTACCGGTCCTCAGATCATCAATGATGAAAGCCGTTGGGCCATGCGTGAAGCGTTAGAAAACATCCAGAATGGTAACTACGCCAAGCAATTCATCCTGGAAGGTGCGTCTAACTACCCTGAAATGACTGCAATGCGTCGTAACAACGCGGCTCATCAGATTGAACAGGTTGGTGCCAAGCTGCGTTCCATGATGCCATGGATCACAGAAAACGCATTAGTTAATAAAGACAAAAACTAATCTCACTACAATCTCTACTGGCACAGGCACCCCGCCTGTGCCAGACTTCCGCAGATGCCAGATACTCAACCTACAGAACCACAAAATCCGCGAAAAAACCTGCGTAAAGGGATTTTTCTATTACCTAACCTGTTTACCACAGCTGCACTGTTTGCTGGCTTCTATGCCATCATCGCTGCCACTAAAGATAACTTTGAAATTGCCTGTATCGCAATTTTTCTGGCAATGATACTGGATAGTCTGGATGGGCGAGTCGCTCGCATGACGAATACCCAGTCGGCATTTGGAGCCGAATACGACAGCCTGGCTGACATGGGGTCCTTTGGACTGGCACCCGCTCTCGTAGTCTATCAATGGTCACTGAAATATATGGTTGACATGGGCTCGACCTGGGGCAAAATTGGCTGGCTGGCCGCTTTTATCTATACCGCATCAGCCGCCTTACGCCTGGCACGTTTCAACACTCAGGTTGGTATAGCGGATAAACGTTTTTTTCAGGGGTTACCCAGTCCTGCTGCTGCTGCTGTTGTAGTTGGTGGTGTCTGGTTCTGTGTAACTTATGAGATTGAAGGCAAAGATAGCATGTTCCCGGCTCTGATATTAACTACCGTTGCAGGCTTATTAATGGTGTCACGTTTCACCTACTACAGCTTTAAGGATTTCGACCTGAAAAAACGCGTCCCTTTTGTCACCGTTTTGATCATTCTGCTGGCATTCGTTTTACTTTCTATCGAAACGCCTACCGTACTGTTTATCATCTTTTTTCTTTACATGATCTCGGGGCCGGTTTTATCACTCTTTCGCTGGTTGCGAAAACGCCGACGTCAGGCTGAACAGTCATCATAAACTAACGTGGGCAGTGATACTTTTTTTACTTGGCATTTTAAATATTGTTGTTTATATTCGAGGCTATGAATAGCCATAACGCACAAGCTCATTTCACCAGATGCTCTTATCTTACGAGTGCATTGGCTGCGTTATTCCTGTCTTCAAGCCTCCGCCTGCTGCCTTAGGGCAGATTATCGAAACCTGGCGAGGTTAAAACGCACCTACGAAAGCCTTTATAAAAAAACTAACTCAGAATTAAATCATGAGCAAAGATAGATTAATTATTTTCGACACCACCTTACGCGATGGTGAACAAAGTCCCGGCGCCTCCATGACCGCTGAAGAAAAAGTGCGAATTGCAAAAGCGCTGGAGAAGATGCGAGTAGATATTATCGAAGCCGGGTTTCCAATCGCCAGCAATGGCGACTTTGAAGCGGTTAAAGCCGTAGCCACGGCGGTTAAGGACAGTACTATCTGTGGACTTGCACGCGCCAAAAAGATTGATATCGATCGTGCCGGTGAAGCGATCAAGCCTGCCAATTCAGGGCGTATCCATACCTTCATCGCCACTTCTCCCATTCATATGCAGCAGAAACTTCGGCTCTCTCCTGACGAGGTGGTGGAACAGGCCGTTGCGGCCGTACGCATGGCACGCCAATACACCGATAATGTAGAGTTTTCACCGGAAGATGCGGGTCGCTCAGAGCCAGATTTCCTGTGTCGAATTATTGAAGCGGTGATCAAGGAGGGTGCAACTACCATCAATATCCCCGATACCGTGGGTTACAATATTCCGCATCAGTTTGGCGCTCTGATTAAGGAGCTCATCGAACGCATTCCGAACTCTGATAAAGCCATTTTTTCAGTGCATTGTCATAACGATCTGGGGCTGGCTGTTGCCAATTCACTGTCTTCAGTGCTCAACGGTGCCAGGCAGATAGAATGTACTATCAATGGACTGGGTGAACGTGCAGGCAACGCCTCGCTGGAAGAAGTCGTCATGGCGGTTCGTACACGTCAGGATGTTTTTGATTGTGATAGCAATATCGACACCACCCAGATCATGAATTGTTCACGCCTGGTCTCAGGTATTACCGGGTTTACTGTGCAACCCAATAAAGCCATCGTTGGCGCTAATGCTTTTGCCCATGAATCAGGTATTCATCAGGATGGCGTTCTAAAATCTCGTGAAACCTACGAAATCATGAAAGCACAGGATGTCGGCCTGTTAACCAATAAAATCGTGCTGGGTAAACACTCCGGTCGAAATGCTTTCAGAACCCGCATGGCAGAATTGAATATCGAGTTTAGCTCAGAAGAAGAGCTCAATGAGGTATTCGCCAATTTCAAAACACTAGCCGATAAAAAGCACGAAATCTTTGACGAGGATTTACAGGCACTGGTCACTGAAACGAATATCGAACTCACCAATGAAGCCATTAAACTGGTGAGCTTATCGGTGTGCAGTGAAACCGGTGAAACACCTAATGCCCGCATTACTCTGAATGTCGAAGGTGAGGAAAAAATGGCTACCTGCATAGGCAGTGGTCCTGTAGATGCTTCTTTTCAGGCCATAGAAAAAATCATTAATTCAGGCGTCGAACTGCAACTCTATTCGGTAAATAACATTACCACCGGAACGGATTCACAGGGTGAGGTAACCGTACGCGTTCAAAGAAATGGCAGCATCGTCAATGGCCAGGGTGCTGATACAGATATCGTCATTGCTTCCGCCAAGGCTTATGTGAATGCGCTTAATAAAGTCATCGCGCGGGAAACTCGAACCCATCCACAACGTGGTGATGTTTAAGGTAGCTTAGCCATGTTGACCGCTCGTCAGCAGCACTGCTTAAAGGGCCTGGGTATCACCCGATGGACTCAGCGCTCGTCCGCTAACCCTGTTCCGGACGAGTTGCCTGTTGACGAAGCACCCGTAGTTTCGCCCCCCCTGACTACAATTGAAGAGAACAGGCCTGCTCACTCTATCCCCTCTCCTGTCAGGGAGCTTTCGAAACAGGCATTTAGTCTGGACGACTGGAGTGCAATCGAAAATGCCATTCAAGCCTGTCAAAACTGTGCGCTCGCTCAAAGCTGTACCAGAAAGGTTCCCGGCAAGGGCAATCATCAGGCGGATATCCTGATTATTGGAGAAGCACCGGGGCATGATGAGGACTTACAGGGAAAACCTTTTGTAGGTCGCGCAGGGCAGCTACTCGATCGCATGTTACAGGCGATCGAAATCGATCCCCAGCAGGTATATATCACCAATATCCTGAAATGCCGGCCACCCAATAACCGCGACCCGAATGCTGAAGAAACAAAATCCTGTTATCAATTTTTACAGGCACAGATCCAACAATTACAGCCTAAGGTTATTTTTGCAGTGGGACGTATTTCAGCGCAGACGCTTTTGCAGGATCAAAGCCCTCTTGGTCGCCTGAGAAACAAACAATATACTCTGCCCGGCACTGATATCCCTATGCTGGTCACCTACCATCCTGCCTACCTGTTACGTAACCCGGCTGAAAAGGCCAAGGTATGGCAAGACCTTAAATCTCTGAAACGATTGTTACTCTATGCGACAGATTGAATTTCGCCCGATGCTGGCAACGGATATTGAGTCTGTTATGCTGGTAGAAAAAGGCGCCTACGAGTTCCCCTGGACCAAAGGCATTTTTGCCGACTGTCTACGTGTGGGCTATGACTGCATAGTAGCGACAGAAAATGAACAAATCATCGCGCATGCGGTACTCTCTGTTGCCGCTGATGAAAGTCACATCCTGAATCTATCCGTGGATAAGAGCCAGCAGGGAAAAGGCATTGGTAAACAGGTTCTTTACCACCTGATCGATATTGCACGGGTTAAAGCTGCCCAGGTCATATTGCTAGAAGCCCGTCAAAGTAACCATGCTGCTATCCATTTATATGAATCGGCAGGATTTAATGAAATTGGATGCAGAAAAGCTTATTATCCCGCACCAGGTGGCAAAGAGGATGCTTTAATCTTTGCCCTACAATTGTAAGCAAGCCAGATAGCTCTAAACCAATGAACAATACTCAGGAAATGCAACGTCGTCGCACCTTTGCGATCATCTCACATCCGGATGCCGGTAAGACCACGGTGACGGAAAAATTACTATTGTTCGGAAAAGCCATTCAGCTTGCCGGTACCGTGAAAGGACGTAAAGCGGCACGCCATGCAACCTCTGACTGGATGGAGATGGAAAAAGAACGCGGCATTTCTATCTCCTCTTCCGTAATGCAATTTCCTTATAAAGGACGCATAGTGAATTTGCTTGATACACCCGGACATGAAGACTTTTCAGAAGATACCTACCGCACCCTGACGGCGGTCGATTCTGCATTGATGGTTATCGATTGTGCCAAGGGTGTTGAAGAACGCACCATTAAACTGATGGAAGTCTGCCGTCTGCGCGATACCCCTATCATCACCTTTATCAATAAACTCGATCGTGAAGGTCGCGACCCCATCGAGCTGTTAGATGAAGTTGAAGATATCCTGAAGATTAAATGCGCACCGATTACCTGGCCGATAGGTATGGGTAAAAGTTTAAAAGGGGTATTCCACCTGCAGAATGATTCGGTACATCTATTTTCAGCCAGTGATGCGGACAAAATCAGCTCTGGAGAGGTTATTCAAGGTATAGATAATCCACGCCTGGATGTAGTATTAGGATCTATGGCAGAAGATTTTCGTGAAGAACTGGAACTGGTACGTGGTGCATCAAATGAATTTGATATGCAAGCTTATCTAAAAGGTGAACTAACCCCAGTGTTTTTTGGCTCAGCAATTAATAACTTCGGTATGGCCGAGTTACTCGATGCATTTGTCGAATATGCACCGGCCCCACTGGCAAGACCGACTCAAACCCGCGAGATACAGCCTGACGAAGACAAGCTAACCGGTTTCGTTTTCAAGATACAGGCGAATATGGATAAGCAGCACAGAGACCGTATTGCTTTCATGCGCCTGTGCTCAGGAAAATATGAAAAAGGTATGAAGGTGCGGCATGTTCGCCTTGACCGCGACATGAAAATCCCGGATGCCGTGACCTTCATGGCAGAGGATCGAGGCCTTGTAGACGAAGCTTATACCGGTGATATTATCGGCATTCATAACCATGGCACTATCCGTATTGGGGATACCTTCACCCAGGGAGAAAACCTGGCGTTTACTGGAATACCTAACTTCGCTCCCGAGCTATTCAGACGCGCCCGCCTGAAAGACCCGCTTAAAATGAAGGCACTGCAAAAAGGTCTTTCTCAACTCTGTGAAGAAGGTGCTACCCAGCTTTACAAGCCTCTGAATAATAATGATCTGATTCTAGGTGCCGTGGGTGTATTGCAGTTTGAAGTCGTCGCCCAGAGGTTAAAAGACGAGTACAACGTGGAATGTCAGTTTGAAGCGGTCAACGTGAATACCGCACGCTGGGTGGAATGCAGTGATGAAAAGAAACTGAATGAGTTTAAAAGTAAGGCGAAAACTAACCTTGCGCTTGATCATGCTGGCGATCTTGCCTACATCGCCCCTTCTCGCGTCAACCTGCAAATGACTCAGGAGCGTTGGCCTGAAATTAAATTCCTCGCCACCCGCGAACACGGCATTTACGACTGACCTCAGATGTCGAGCCAATCCATAACAGATCGATATACATCATTATTCGAAGTAGTTAGTTGTGTGCTTGGTATATCGCTAACTTTCTCGCCGCTACCTGTGAAAGCGCAGGATTACCCTGGTTTACCCACACGCAGTCAAAACCCATTACTACAAAGCTATCTAATTCCCACCGTTCCTTTAAATGCACATGGCGGATGGTCATTTGCACACAATCTGTACATTACCAATACCTATCAGATTGACGACACTGATAATGAATATCTGCTTATCGATGTAGAGAATACGCGCTATGATTTTCAGACTGCTTATCAATACAATCAATGGACCCTCGGCCTGACCCTGTCACTCATCAGCAATCAAGGCGGCCAGCTGGATCAAGTAATTTATGGCTTCCACGACTTCTTAGGCTTTCCACAGGGTGGGCGAGATCAGGCTGACAATGATCAAATAAACCTGCTATACCAGAAAAATGGTATCGATATCATCAACAGCAATCACCCTTCTTCTGGCATTGCTGACATTCAGCTGAGCGCCTCCTATGCATTATCACCCAGCCAGTCGCTTTGGGTGGTATTAGAGCTACCCTCTTCTGAAAGCTCAGAATTTATCTCCAACCAGCAAACCGATGCTGCTGTGGCATACTCCAGCAGTCATATAATGTCTGATAAATTCACTACCTACGGTACTTTAGGACTCAGTATTCTCGCTGACTCGGGTCTTTTCGAACACCAGTTAAACAATCAGATCCTGTTCGCTCAATTCGGCCTAAGCTATGCCTATAGCGAGCAGTATCACTTTCTGCTACAGACAGATTTTCATTCCAGTATGGTTAAAGACACCAATATTGAAGCCCTCGATCATTCATTACAGGGACAATTTGGATTACGATTACCCAAACTTTTTGATCATCATCAGCTGGATGTCTTTTTCTCTGAAGACATTCTGCCGGGCCATGCACCTGATATAACCTTCGCTTTAAGATTGTCATCGATATCATTTTAGCTTTCAAATTTAGATAATTTATAGCATTGTGATAACACGTCTAACTCGAGAGCATTGGCAAAAAAAGATCAAACCATGAATTTTCGCCAAAGATCACACCGTCTGCTACAAAAAATTCTATTCCTTTGGGTACGCGTAGAAGTCTTGCCACAACCCATAGTCGCTGAAACCTTTGCAACATCACCTGTACTCTACGTGCTCGACAAACGCGAACTATCGGATATGCTGGTGCTGGAACGTGTGGCACGCACAGAAGGCCTGGCCGACCCGCTTCAGGCCATTGACTTACAGGGATATAAACACCACTCCATATATAGCATCGCCTCTCGTAACCCCGTTACGGACTGGGTAATGCGACAGAAAAAAAACAGCCTGATGCTGGAAGAGTTAATCGCTGCTACCCAGGCAGATGAAAACCTGGACATTTGTATCGTTCCCGTATCCATATTCTGGGGTCGACCTATAGCCAAACAAAGACACTGGCTAACAATACTTTTTTCTGACACCTGGGAGGTAGCCAGTAAATTTCGCAAACTATTCACCATTTTGCTACATGGCAGGAATACCACACTGATATTTTCCGAACCTCAAAGTCTGCGTAGACTGTGTCAAACAACAGATGGATCTGCTACAGCCCTGAATGAAAAACTGGCTGAATCCCTTCACCGACAACGCGAAACGACCTTCGGACCGGAAATCTCACCACGCTATAAAGTCATCAATCAAATAGTTGAATCAGACTGCGTACAGGAACTCATTAAAGATGAAGCCGTAATCTACAACCGCTCTATCAAACGCGTACAAAAAAAAGCAGCTAGCTACTGTCGTGAAATCATCTCAAATTCCACCCAGATCTCTCAGGAATTAATGAAGCGTTTATTGCATGCTTTCTGGAATCGCTATTACTCTGGCACCAATATATTTGATATTGAAAGACTGAAGAAAACAGCACTCACTCACCAGCTTATCTATGTCCCCTGTCACCGCAGCCACGTTGATTATTTGTTGCTCTCTTACGTCATATTCAGACAGGGACTGGCACTTCCCTATATAGCGGCAGGCGATAATTTAAACATGCCGGTAATTGGTAAAATCCTCAAAGGTGGTGGCGCTTTTTTTATCCGTCGCAGCTTTAAGGATAATGCCCTGTACAGCGGCATACTCAATGAATACATACGCCAACTGGTCGCTATAGGTGCTCCGATAGAATATTTTATTGAAGGTGGCCGAAGCCGAACTGGGCGACTTTTAAAACCTAAACTGGGTATGTTGTCCATGACAGTAGATGCCTGGATAAAAACTCAGAATCGGCCGCTGGCATTTATTCCTGTTTACATTGGATACGAGAAACTGATTGAAGGTAAATCTTATATCGGTGAATTATTCGGAAAGAAAAAAAAGAAGGAATCCCTGTTCACTTCGATTCGATCTATCCTCAGTTTAAAAGGACAGTTCGGCAAGGTAACCACACGCTTTGGGCAACCGATAGAACTGGATAAGCTGCTAACTTCTTATAACCCTGACTGGCAGGAATATTCAAAGCAGGATGTTAAGCAGCAGGACTGGTTTCGCGCTGCCGTAGCGAGCCTGTCTCACCAGATCATGGTACAGATAAATCGGGCTTGCGTGATCAACCCGGTGAACCTTATTGCAATGACCCTACTGGCTACACCAAGACAAAGTATCGACCAGTTCGACCTGCTTCAGCTTTGTGAGTTTTATCAACAACTGATTCAATCTCAGCCACATCTCGACTCAATCATTATTCAGGACTCTGTCACCGAAGATGAATTAAAACGTATAGAAAAGCAGGAGCTGATCCATATTCACCCGCATAAACTAGGCAATATTATTTACCTCAAACCCGAACATGCGGTGTTGATGAGTTACTATCGCAATAACAGTCTGCACACCTTAATCATTCCTTCGATTATTGCCTGCTGTTTTCTAAATGCGCGCACCATCGATCAGAAGAAGCTATTAAATATTGTGCTTTATGTGTACCCATTTTTGTCTGCGGAGTTGCACCTGCCCTGGAGTACAGAACAGCTGGAAGAATTCATACCGCAAATAGTCGACTTCCTGGTGGACAAACAGGTTCTGGCTCGCGTTGAAAACAGACTCACAAGACCGGATAGAAACGATGCCCATTTTCTGATGCTAAGCCGACTGGCCCATATCGCTCAACCTGTACTAGAACGCTATTACATGACGTTTGTACTATTGTGGGAAAGCGGAGGAAACCCACTGAGTGAAAAAGAACTTGAGCAGCGTTGTCATCTGGTAGCACAAAAGATTTCCATGTTATACGGGATAAACTCGCCTGACTTTTTTGACCGACAGTTATTTGGACATTTCATCGATACGCTATTTGACCTTGAATATGTCGAGAAAGACAAAAATGGCCATCTGGTTTTTAATCAGTCATTCGACAAGGTGAATATCGACATCCGCATACTACTCAGCGTTGAAGTAAGAAGCACGATTCTTCAATTACTCAATAGCCGGCACTCACATGATGGTCAAAAATCAGATGAAGGTAATGCGTAATTCCAGTTTTTTAATAATTATTCCTTGCCACTAAAACTACGTAATTTTCGTCGCTCGCGCTTATTGGGTTTGTGGTCACTGATCGGTACCTGCAAACAGGCCAGCTTGCGTTGTTCACTTTCTTTCTCTCGTAGAGCAATGCTTTCTTCAGTTTCACGATACAGGGTTTGTGCTACAGAAGCAGGCCCCCTGCGTTGAGAAAGCTCTAGCACCACAACCGTCATTTTTTCAAATCCACGATGGATTTCAAACACATCATTTAGTTTCACGCTACGTGATGCTTTAATGCGTTGACTACCGAGATGAACTTTGCCCCCATTAACCGCATCGCTAGCCAGAGCGCGTGTTTTAAAAAAACGTGCAGCCCACAACCATTTATCGACGCGGATCTTTTCGTTATCGCTGGAGTCCTTTTTTGCCATTAGATAAAGACACTAGGCATGACTTCTGGCCCAGACCAGTAAATCGTTTAAAGGCATAGCGCCAGCCTGGCGGATGATTTCCTTACCATTTTTATAGATGGCAAGCGTAGGGATAGACTGTATTCGTAAACGGCCAGCCAGATTTTGCTCTAGCTCGGTATTCACCTTTATCAACCTGAACTGAGGTTCGAGTTGTTGCGCTGCCTGCATGAAAATGGGTGCCATCATTTTGCAGGGGCCACACCATGGCGCCCAGAAATCGACCAGTAAAGGTTGGTTGCTTTTAGTGACATAACGATTGAAACCTGCTTCATTTAATTCCAGCGGCGTACCACTCATAATCGGCTTTTTGCATTTTCCGCAAACAGGATAATCGCCTAATCGTTCGGCTGGCACATTATTGATAGCACCGCAATGGGCACAGATTAAGTGGTTTTTTTCAGACATAATAAGCTCTCCTAAATTAACAGGAATAAGAGCATTAAACCGTATGTAAAAGATTCCGCATCTCTTCAACCTGCTTATCGACCTTATCGATAAAGAAGTTCCCCTCTTCATCGAATTCAAGCAGATTTAGTTTCTTGATGATGGGCAGATCACTTAAATTCTCTACCGGAGATTCACCAAGCTTTTGCAAATAAATCAAGCGTGCTGCAATCACTACATCACAGTAGTCCGCTTTTTCACCTGTATCACGAGTCCAGTTTTTTACCTGCTCTACAATCTCTAAAAACTCAGGATCAAAATTCCACTCATTAAAAATCAGGGTGCTGACTGGTATGTATAGATTTTCAATACTCTTACCCAACTGTTCAGTTGTTTGCATCATAGATGGGTGCCCGTCGATATATTTCAAGATGGGTATCAATCCAAGTTTCTGGATCAGCCCACTGAGAAGAGCCTGTTCAGGGTCCAGATGGGGGGCCAGTTGCTGGGCAATCACAAAGGCAATCGAAGCGACTGCAGTACTTTCAAGATAAATATTATGGATATAGTCCTTGATAATGCTGGTTCTAGCACTGAATAATTTTTTGACTGACAGGCTGAAACTTAAATGCTTTGTCGTTTCCAGCCCCAGGCGTCGAACCGCATCACGCACGGTTTTAATTTCACGCCAGGTGCCATACAAAGGACTATTTGCCACCTTAACCAGATGCGCACTAAGCACCGGATCAGTCTGCACAATCTGAATAATTTCAGTGCTACCAACCCCAGGCGTATTAATCGCCTGACGTATCTTTAAAGCTGCTTCAGGTATGGCGGGCAATTCCAGCTTCTTATGCATAAAGGCCTGTAAAAGGGTCTGGAATAATTCATTTTCAGACTCAGTCAGATCAATTTCAGAAGTCTGTACTGAAGCCGGCTTTGCCTGTGAATACAGGCCGTCAAATAGCGCTCTATCAACCTGTATAATGACACCATAACTGGTCAATACGGCGGAATCCTCATCCAGTGAGTCATTAAATAGAGGAGATAACGCCCTTTGCTCCCGATGTGTGAAGGTTTCGATCAAAAACCCACCAGATAACAAAGACACCTCACCCTCTAGCAGGTAGGTTATAAAGTTATCTTCGTGAGTAACGAGCGTTCTTGGTTCCAATGATTTCTGCTCCGATTCCCTGTAAAGGTAGCGCTGATCATTTTCGTCCAGCTCGTTTAAGGGGATGAGCTTTTTCCATCTCGCAAAATGTTTAAGTTGATCAACCATAATTTATTTTATTAATATATTTCATAACCCGATCAGCCATTGAAAACCCGCTCAGTACAGCACCTTCAATACGCGGTGCAGTACACCAGTCTCCACAGGCACCCATTGCAGCAGACTCATCAAACAGACAATCCTGATCGATGGGATTGATCGGTAATGCATGTTTCCAGCAGTGTACATTTGAGGATTGAGGTTTTTGCGCGGGAACATCAACGGCTTCAAAAAAGGCATCTAGCAGAGCATGCATGACCCGCCCCCGAAAGCTCGCCGCATATTGCAAAGACCACTCGGGTGAACAATGCATAACCCAACTTTCGGTCTGTGTTTGATTATCATCTTCTCCCTGATAGCGTGAAATCCATGAAAGCGGAGAATCCCTTACAAAAGCTGCATCAAAAGGTAAACCTAAAGACCTGTTGAAGTCAAACATAGCACTCCAGCACACGGTCATATCGATCTGATTTGATAAATTTCTTATTAGTGGAACCGATTTGGCCAGTGCTGAAACCTGTTGTGCTGCAGATGCAATAATGACGATATCGAATAAACCCTGATAGCTGCCACGCCCATCAAATAACCGCCACTGGCCATTATCCTGCTTTTCTACCTCAGTTATCGAAGTGGATAATTTAACATCGCTATTGTGAGCCAGGTTCTCCGCTATCGCCTGCATAGTGGGATAACCGGAATAGCGCTGCGTATGGTCAGTCATATTGGTAATTTGTCCATTTTCCAGCTCAACTATCCATCCTTCATAATCACGTACCAGACCTGCTTGTTTCCAGGCTTCGACAATATTCAAAAATAATGGATTTGATATGGTGAAATATTGTCCACCACGATCATATCGGTTTTCACCAAGCTGGAACCGACTGATTCGACCGCCTACAAAAACCGACTCTTCAAAAATCTGGACGCTTGCCAGACCTTTAAGAGCAGTAGCGCAGGTTAATCCTGCAAGACCTGCACCGATAATTGCTAAACGTGGTTGATAAGAATTGCTTTCGGACATAGGCTAACTTTTTAATTCGCTTAATAATTGTGAGTGTAGGCCCGAATCATACACATTCACGCGAAAGATGAACATTGATGCTTAAAGAATTTAATTTTTATGGAAAATAGACCTCAGATTAATCAACCTGGCAATAGCCATAATGTTGGCAAATGAAATCACCGTAGTCGGTACAGAATCCGCAGCGCAGATTCCATCCATACGCTCACCGATGACAAACAAACCCAGTCCAACGACTATTCTCGAGAGCAGGTCTATGAGCGAAATAGCAAGCGCAGCAGTCTCAATATTGTATATCGAAAACACCACTCCAGTTAGAATTGCCTGGATCAGAGGTTTTTGAATACCGTTGAAAACAGACCAGCTAGCACTTTCAACAGGGCCAAGGGAAAAGGTGTCATAGCAGCGAATTCTGCCAGGCCCGTAGCGAGAGGGTAGCCGATCGTCAGGGAATTGGAAAAGCTTCCCACCCCCATGCCATAGCAGTAATACCTGCACAAGACAGGTACTGGCTGATAAAAATGTAGCCAGTGAACCGACTCCCCAGGCCAACAAAAAAAT
>JBNKUM010000009.1:0-117881 GCA_050298595.1 Gammaproteobacteria bacterium
CCCTTCGGGCGAGACGGGAAACAGCCATCTGCTGCGTTGTCATCCTTGAAAAGGGCATGCCATTCCCTGCGGATGACGCCTTGCATATGACTATTTCCCGTCTCGCTATAATCTACATACAGTTTAGGACAGTACACTAGACACATCCTATCTGTTGCCACCCTCATTGCAAGACTGGCTACCGGAGAAACATCTGGCGCGGTTTGTTGTGGATCTGGTCGATCAGTTTCATTTAAGCAATCTGGTAAAGCGTTATGGAGGTGGCGGAAAATAGCCCTATCATCCAGCTCTGTTATTAGTGTTATTATTTTTACGGCTATGCCACTGGTGTTTTCTCCAGTCGTTAACTGGGGCAAGCAAACTATGATTCAGTGGCGTTTCGTTTTATCACCGGTGATACCCATCCCGATCACGATACCATCGCCGTTTTCCTCAAACGATTTTTTACCGGAACAGACTCCTAGCCTCAGTTAATTACGAAAGAGCATTCAATTATGATTCTTTATGCATGCGAGTCAGGAAGCCTAGTCAGGGGGTTTGCGTCTCCTGATTCAGATTATGATGTTCGGTTCATTTATGCGCATGAGAACACCTGAGGTTGCCTTTTGTAATCCGGTCCCAGAAATAATTGAGTTTATACAGGCTGAGCTTGATCGTCATGGAGAATCATTTCAGGCCAGGGTCGGCCTGACTTGATTCAGGGAAAGGAAATAAGAGATCAGCTTAATGAAATATTTAGAGCAGCGATAAATACTTAGTCATGTAAATCCATGTGGACGCCAAAAGTACGGAAAAATTAGAATAACTGGCCCTAATAAAGGGGACTTAGAGAAATTTGTGGGGCGTTCATATATGTCCTAAAAAGATTTACTTGATGTTCTTAGGATGAAGTTTTGTAGTGTCGGATAACCTTACACTTTTTCGAATCCTTCATCTTAAAATGTGTCAATATATTTAACATGCCTTCTAAGTCCATATAAACGGGTCAGTGTAAGTTATTGGTTTTTATAAAAATCAAAAAATATTGCCCAAATATTGCATATCTTTTGTAGGGGTATTTTTTGGATTAATAAGCCTCAAACCTGCCTTTAGAGATGACCCCTTGCAGTTTGTCTTTGCTGTTGTAATACATACTAAGAGGAAAATAATTAGGTAATAGAAAGTTGTTCGTATCATCTTACAAGTGCAAAAAAGGAGATAAAGATGGAAGGCTAGGTTACAGCGTGCATCTAGATGGCAGCGATTTAAGTGGGTAAAACGAAAGTGATTGGCAGAAGAGTTGGGTTGTTGTCGAAACTGATACTGAAGTCGGAGATCCTTTCTTCGTAGATACAAGTGAGCTGACTCTACCTGTTTATACGGCAATGCATGGTATGGGGCAGTAGAGCTCGGAGCTAGTGTCCACCTCTTTATCGTCCTTCCTAGAAGCGCTTGCCTATCTAAATAGTATTAGTAAATAGGATTTCTCACGAATAGACCCTGATGAAAACACAATCACAGATTCTAAGGAACTCGCTATCATTGGAAAAAAGTTGCAGAAGATTACTGACGAAAAATAATATTGGCAAAACTTCTTGAGCAGCACCAAGAATGGATTAAGGAGTTCGGCAGTTAACAAGTCAAATCACGCGGACATAGTAAGGCTGTCACCTTTTTTGTTTCAAAAAATACGCCATCTTCACCATGCTGGTGTTTGAGGCGTTAGGGAAAAACAAAACGAGAGGAGAATAACATCATGAAATATCATAAGAAATTGTTGCTTTCAGTCATCGCAGCTACCTTTTTAGCTGGCAATAGCGCAATGGCTGTCCCAATGACAACATTTCAGGGGACATCCAGCGGCGTTTTTACAAATCCCTCTGGCGGAGTCAACACAGGAGTGGGCACTAATTTTTTTACTTGGGGCGTAGGGTCTCCCGATGTTAGTAGCCTCAGGTTCACTGGTAAGAACTTCAGCGTTAATACACCCACAGGCTATATTCTTGGAAGTTCTGCGCAGAGTAACCGACCGGTATTCTCTCTTGGTACACTCGATTATCACAATGGCACTATACAAACCGGCACAGGAGCTAATAGTGTCCGGTTAGACACAACTGTCCAACTTTCAGCACCAGTGCAGGCAGGTCCTACAGCTATTCCAGCTCAGCTAAATCTCATCAATTCACCGAATACTAGTGATCCAGTGGCTAGCGCAGATTCTGTATTCTTGCCAGGTTCTCTTCCACCGGTGACATTAACAACAGCAGGGGGGGCGCCAATTACGGTAGAACCATCCGGTTTCGGAAATGCAACTTCTGGCGGTTTTACTCAGGTTAGTCAGTTCTTCGTTTTTGAGGGAGCATCGGCGTCAGCCGACCTTTTTGCTCAGATTGCGTCACCTTGCGAACCAATTGTGCGTAATGCGGTGACTACTTCTGTTGCCGGAGGCACAGGAATGCAAGCCTCCTTCACGCCTAACTTTAACCTTTCAATTAACGATGCTGCTAGTTTGTGCGGATATGACCACTTTAACTGGTATCAAGTAGTCACCAATGATCCTTATCCACCAGATGCTAAGAGCAATCCTGGCGTTCCTTTAACGGTGCCTTATGTAGATCCGCCAATTGGGGGATATGGGTATCAGGCAGCTGGAGATGACTCGTTACCGTTCTATTGGGGAGAAAATTGGCCAACTGCGGCAGAACTCCCGGCACATACGACAAATACGACCCTTTCTTTTATCGATTATCCTGCCGAATCAAGGTTACAACCTGGAGAGTATATCGGATTCACCACTACTCTTGCCGGCATCTTACCTGACAACAGTTGGGACGCACTGTTTTCTTGGAACTGGATAACTGACTTCAACGGGACTGTAGGAGGTGTGAGTATTCGGGGCAATCCAATACCCCCTGATCTTGGAAGTGGTACTGGTGGTGTTACTATTTTAGATACAGATTTGAGCGCCGGTGATATTCCACAAAATATGAGAGATTTAATGGAAAGGGATGGCGCCCGAAATGTTGAGCCGTTCTCTGTACCTGAGCCTACGAGTTTAGCCCTGTTGCTTTGTGGTCTTGTTATTTTAGCCATGGCTAAATGTTCTTTTCGTATTGATGCAAACCTAGATCTCAAATTATGCGCTTAAGAAATATTGGTAAATTTGCAGCCATAGCTGTCTCCTCAATGGCTATGGCTGTATCTTCAATTGTTTGTGGAGCCTCGCAGAACGGTGAGTTCTCATTAAAAGGATTAGGTTATAACAGCTGCAAAGAATTCAACAGCGCACGTGACCTGCGATCAAACGACTATTATCAGTTTATCGGGTGGCTTGAAGGTTATCTATCAGCTTATAACCGGTTCACTCCAGATACTATTAATATTGCTCCATGGCAAAGTACCGAGTTGCTAGCAAACCTCCTTGAAATACATTGCATGGAAAATCCTAATACGCCTTATTCGGTTGCTATAGACAGAATGATAGCTGAGTTAGTACCGAGCCGTCTTCACAAATCAAACGAGTTTCTTACGGTAGAGAGTTCTGGGCACAAGGTATTAATCTACCGGGACATTCTCAAGGCCATTCAAAACGTATTGAAAGAACGTGGGTTCTACGACGGAAAAATTGATGGCTTATATAGTGAGCGAACAAAAAGCGCAGTAGAGAGTTACCAAGAATCTGCCAAAATCAAAAAAACAGGAGTTCCCGATCAAGTCACACTTTATTATCTACTCATGAAAAAGCAATAGTCCATCACTGCATGGAATAGGAGAAGCAGAATGAAGTGCTCGGCATTGATTATCCTAGTTATCATGACATTCAATATCAGTTCTGATATGGCAGAGACGCGATTTTCCGTTAGTGTTGATCTTTATAGTAAATCAATCGCCCTTTCAGATCTTCCTACGATCACGCATGGGGGTAACCGCGGCTATTGGTTAACTATACAAGCGTCCGTGACCAATAGAACTGCGAAAGAAACTACAATCATGGTCGATGATGATTGTACATATGCATCATGGAAAATAACTGGAAATCCATTTGAAGTGTTAGTGGATAGTTGCAGGAAAAATGTTTATGAACAAATATCGCTAGGTCCTGGAGAAACCTATGAATCAGTGCTAAAGATTTGGTTTCCAGAAGATCTTTACGTGAACGAAATGAGCTTTAAGGTTGGGTTTATAGAGATTGTAGATTACAAAAAAGTTTCAGGTCCTTATTGGAGCGATATTGTTTCAGTGGAGATTGAAGATAAGTAATGCCCTAACAAAACGCTACACTTGACTGCCAAAAGCGCCGCTCCTATCGTCGCTCTGCTTTTGGCGCCAAGTGAGCGTTGGCATGTGTGCCGGGCATGGCACTTAACTAGAGAGGTAAAAGTCCTCTTACCAGGTATACGCAGAGCCAAAGGTTAGTCGAAGGGCAAGGGCGTCATCGTGAGGTGGGGTCTGAAGGACAGGTTTATGCTCCTGCAAAACCTGCATTTCCACCATCCATGGTGATCAAGCCCAAGACAAAATCGCGGGGCGATGAACAAGAACCCAATATGAGGTGTGACGTATTCGGGGCCAGCGGGCACGTGACTGCTAAGCCCTTGGCTTTGGCCTCCTGCGTCGCCCTACCTTCTGCATATATGGAACCACTCCGGCTTGCAAGACATAAATACCTGATGTGAGAGAAAATCATTGCTCTCATATATCCGGCCTATTATTGGAAGTCTACGTCTTCCTGGCCCCGATGGTTATCTGCGTTCATTCTCCTCATCATCCTTCCGGCCTTTACTAGCCAATGCATGAACCAGGTTTTGAATGAACCGGTCTGACCTATCTCACCATCCGATCTCTGTCTTTTGCAACTGTCGTTAAGGGTCTTACTTTTTTGAAGTCCGCTAAGCTAGCTCTCTTCAGTTTTTTTAATCTCTATACCGGCATCTGGTAGGTTTCACCTTTGGCCATAATCACCCAGGCCATTCGTGCCATTTTGTTAGCAACGGCAACACAGGCTTTGTTATGCCCTCATCGTTCTAATACTGACTGAGCCCATCGACTAAAGCGATCCGTCTTACCACTCGAGTGACGCAATACAGCTCTAGCACCGTGGATATACAAGGTTCTGAGATAGGCGTTGCCCCGTTTGCTGATGCCAAATAAGGTGTCAGGTAGTCGCTACGACCAATAGGTCAATAAAAAATATGGGCGAATAGATACGCTATGGGAAGGCAGGCATCGTATGAGTTTAGTGCAAACAGATAAATATTTTCTTATCTGTTGTCGATATATTGAAATAAACCCGGTTAGAGAAGATTTGGTTAAGTTGCCAGAAGAGTATCAATGGTCGATCTATTACAGCAATGCCTGAAGCGATAACAGTTGGACAACCCGGCATACTGAGTACAAAAGACCTTGAGGAACACGAGACAAACAGCGCCTGAGATATCGTGAATTATTTAAGAGCTATATTGACGTGAGAGATATACACTTTATACGTATATCAACACACTACTGCTAACCGGTAGGGGATGATCGATTTCAACAAGAGATTGAAATGAAATGTAATATCAAGTTAGGTCAGGCTAGACGAAGCTGGCCAAAGAGGCTTGAGGATGGATTGGATAAATTTTTAATCCCTCCTCCCCCTTTAACTCTAATTTCTTTTCGAAGAGGAGTTTATTCATGAATCCAAAAGACATCGTGGCGCAGTTCATCGCCGATATTCAGAACCAGCGTACTGACGAGGCAAGGGCCTTGCTGGTTTCTGAGGGCTTTGAATATGTAGGACCGAATATGCGTTTCCTTACTCCTGATGACATGATGACCTACCAATTCGGTATGTTTGCCATCCAGAAAGACCTGATCCTGCGCCAGCTCAGTGCCGATGGGGGTCACGTGTTCGCAATCCTGGATTACCGGACCAACTTTGAAATGATTGGGGATGTGCGACTTGCAGTCTGGTTCCGTGTCCAGGGCGACAAAATCAAGACGGTTGAAGCCTTCTATAATGCGGCAGTGGTTGAAAACATGCTTGGGGGCATCCTCCCTTCAGTCAGCTAAAATAATGGTACAGCAGCCAATGGTTTACAATAACTAAACCGCGAACTAATGGGGTCAAATACAAATTGCGTAACTTATGGGATCACAAATTATCTCTTGCAGTGAAAACTCCCATAACAAACCACTCAATCTTACACAACACTAAGTTTTCATGTTGTCAATTTATTTCAACCATGTATCACAAATAAAATGGAAGTAGAAACCCTAAAATATTCAGAGCAGTTTTTAAAGCAGGCTGTGCGTGCATATTGGAGAAAGAATATAGGTCCAATATTTCCAGTAGTATCGCTGCTACTTGCTGCTTATGTTATCTATCGTGTGCTGGAAGGTGACCGTTCATGGTTTGTCGGTGTTATCGGAGCAATTGTTGTGATTGGAGTTGTCACAATGCTGGCCTCATATTTTGTTCATCTGAGGCGTACACTTGGCCGTTTTAAAAGAATGAAAATACCAGAAGCGACATTGGAGCTGGCTGAGGAAAGATTTAAGGTTGTGTCAGATGTCGGATCATCAGAATTGCAATGGTCATTAATAAAGAAAATCTGGTGCTTTGAGCAGGCATGGCTATTCCAGTTTTCAGGAAACGAATTTATGACGATTCCGATTGATGGGTTGTCGGAAAAATCTAAGAGATTTATTGTCGAGAGAGCAAGGGCTCATGGTGCAAAAATCGTATAAGCCAGGCTCTACTGTATGTTTGCTTGCGCACGCTCCCTTTGGATACCGGTAAGGGTAGTTATCTTGTCGGTATTGATATGAAAGCTGATGAGGTGCAATGAAACTGGAAAAAATTCGCCTCCCAGGCTAACTCAAATGAGCAGGAAAGCTTCTGTATGATTCTTGTCGGTGATCATTTTAAGGATATCAACGATCAATACGGACACGATATGGGTTATGCCCAGGATTAATGCGCACCATGTTAGAGGTGGCATTTTTCAGGTCAGTCACCCGAAGCAAAAACACGCACGGCGGCTCGGAGCCTTTAGCCATGAAATTCTCTAAGACACTCATTAATCATTTAAAGGTGCGACATTTTGTCACACCCTTGAAATCTCTTCCCAATAGTAGAATCACAGGTCATTTTGAATTTTAAAGATGGCTAATTGAGAGCATCGATCTGGATATCCTCTAAATTCACATGAAATGTTTATAGATAAGCTCTTACCCCAATCAGGGTTAGGGCAATTTAAAAAAGTGAGAAGTGATATGAAAACAGCAAAGAAATTATCGGGCGTAGCATTAGCTGCTACAGCAGCAACTTTATTATCCGTAGCACCATTAAACGCATCAGCAGCCGGCCACGACAAAGCTGGTAGCAAGTGTATAGGTGGAAATAGCTGCAAAGGGCAAAGCTTTTGCCATACAGCAACTTCATCCTGCGGTGGAATGAATTCCTGTAAAGGGCAGGGATGGATTAAGGCTACAAAGGAAGAGTGTGAAGCTAAGGGTGGCAAGATCGAAGAATAATCCCGTTCTGGAATTGTTGTAAAAAACAAAAAGGCCTCGACGTCACCGCCGAGGCCTTTATGTTTCTGAGGGTCTGTTATCAGGCTCTATCTAAAAAACGAATCAGCTTATTCGTTAATCAGTAACTGTAAGCCTGCTGCTGTATTAGAGATAGGTGCTATCAGGTTACGATAACCTTCGGTGACATTACCCAGCAGGCAACCGCGCATCGCTAGCCACATATTCAACTCGACGCCCTGAGCTCCGGCAAGTTCTACAATATCTTCGATGCTGTATTTGGTCAGTGCTTCTGGATCAGATACCATTTTATCCAGACACATTTCATCAAATTCAGTATTGATCAAACCGGCACGTTCGCCATCCAGCTGATGAGAAAGACCACCGGTACCCATCACGACTACTTTCTGATCACCACCAAATGATTCAACCGCACGTCCAATCGCCTGACCAAATGCATAGCTACGTGAGAGCTTGGGCATCGGGTGACGTTCACAGTTTATACAAACAGGGATAACCTTTACCTTGGAATAACTTTGATTTGGGTACATCAGAGTCAGGGGGACGGTTAAGCCATGGTCTACCTTGATTTCCTGACACACGGTTGGGTCGAAGTCGTTCTCAACCAGCTCATTTACGATATGCCAGGATAATTCGGTTTCGCCCTGAATGGGTGGAATGGGCTTAATACCCCAGCCTTCATCGGCATTTTCATACTCTGCAGCTGTACCAACAGCAAAGGTTGGTTTCTTGTCGAGGAACATTTCCAGGCCATGGTCATTGTAGAAAATAATCACTATGTCCGGGTTTACTTCATCAAACCACTTTCTCATGGGGACGTAGCCCTGAAAAAAATCACGCCAGTAAGGGGTGTCTTCCAGGCCTTTGTCCATGGCTACGCCAATAGCTGGAATATGTGATGAACCGATACCGCCTACGATCTTAGCCATTGTTTTTTCCTACCCCCTGGCTCTCCAGGTATGCTTTAAATTCTTCTGTTGTTTGTCCGGTTTGTAATCCGCCAAAGTCCTGTACGTTAAGTCCCAGAATCGGTCCGATTTTAGCGAGGTAATAAATACTGCCGCCTTCGCGAATCAGGCCCAGCACGTCACGGTCACGGACGCATTGCTTTTGAGCTTCATTAAGCTTGAATTTTTCCATGTAGGCTTCTTCATCTGCTACAAAAGCATCACGTCCCTGTTGGGAATTGAAGGAGTGGAACATTTTATTTACGGGGTAGCCTTTGGTGGACATAGGTCCATCGAAGAAGGTGGTACCCGGAATGTCGCGCATTTGTTTTACTGGCATAATGGCTCCGTTGAGTTGTGGGAGATTTGAATTCCCTGATGAATGGCATGGATTATACGATTATAGAAAACGGGAGTAATATGCATAAATTGAATATTATCTTGTATATACGTGATATTCATGATGCTAGTTTATGCAATTAGCCCATTGCGAGCTTACGTTCCACTGCTTCCAGTGTGTTCGTCAACAACATGGTGATTGTCATAGGGCCAACGCCTCCAGGTACCGGCGTGATCCATTCAGCTACTTCGCGGCAGGATTCATAATCAATATCTCCGCATAGTTTTCCTGAATCATCTCGGTTGATACCTACATCGATCAATATTGCACCGGGTTTGATCATATCTGCGCTAATCATTTTTGGCCGTCCGATGGCTGCTACCAGTAGATCAGCTCGGCGCGTATGGAACGTCAGATCGCGAGTTTTCGAGTGACAAAGGGTGACTGTTGCTCCCGCTGCGGTTAACAACTGCGCCATCGGTTTACCGACGATATTAGAGCGTCCAATAACGACAGCTTCCAGCCCCTGCAGATCGACGCCGGTTTGCTGCAGCATCTTCATCACCCCGTAAGGTGTACAGGGAATAAACCCCGGATTACCCTGCGACAGCGCGCCAGCATTCAGCGCATGAAATCCATCGACATCTTTATGTGCAGGAATCGCTGCCAGTATGCGCGCTTCGTCTATGCTGTCGGGCACAGGCAGTTGTACCAGAATGCCATCGATATCATCGTCCTCAGCAAGCTGGTTGATGCGTTCCAACAGCTGCTCTGTGCTGGTGTTTGCCGGTAGAATAATTTCACGCGACTCGATGCCCACCTCATTACAGGCGTTGATTTTATTGCGCACATAAACCTGCGAGGCAGGATCTTCCCCTACCAGTATCACTACCAGAGTCGGCTGCCTGTCGACAGCGCTTACTGCCTCGCTGCGTTGTCTGAGTTCGGCACGAATCTGGCTGGCAAGCGCCTTACCATCGATAATTTTTGCACTCATGTATTTGCTCCACTGGGCAACCATACTGACAATGGTTTGCGTAATGTCTCTATCTGCTCGAAGGGTGATTCTTCCAGCAGAACTGCTTCAAAAGGCGCTCCTTCCACCAGTGTCGGATAGGGCAGTTCGAAGTGTTTGCGTGTGGTTGAAGTTGCACTGCGCAGGGTTTTTTCCAGAGAAATTCCTGCTTCTAGATAGCGCTGAATTTCATCGAATACGGCATAGCCATGTTGTACACCCATGCTACCGGCGTCTGTACCCAGTAGCAGGCGCACACCCATCTCATCGGCTAGTCGCAGATGTTCGGCATGCTGATCCAGAATTCTTCGTAGGTTGTCCACTGTTTGAGGTGACCAGCCTACCGCCTCGGGATGCGCCCATTGAAAATGCACCGGGCAAAAGGTTGGCGTCCAGGCAACGTCACGGTCGCGCATGACTGACAGCGTTTCGCGGTTCATGAAAAAGCCGTGTTCTATGGAACCCACACCCGCGTTGGCCGCGATGGCGAGGCCTTTTTCTCCACTGCAATGTGCGAAGGTATTGAGTCCAAGTTTACGTGCACTGTCTACTACCAGGCAGGTGCTATCCAGATCAAATTGAGGTTCGTCGGTCACTGCACCTGCATCGAAATCTATGATGCCGGTTAAGATGAGTTTGATTTCATCGCTGTCAGTTGCAAGCTGTGCTACCGAGTTCTGAATTGCTGCATTATCTACAGCATCCTGAGCCATAAATGCGCCGTAGCGTTTGGGGCGTTTAACGCCCAAACCTGCTGAACGCACTCTTGCCATATCGTTTGCTGACAGGGCTTCCTGACGAATTTGATGATTGATGCCATGTTTATCACCGGCATCACGTACCAGCGTGACACCACAGCCCAGACTCTGACGTGCACTGCGACGTGCAGCTTCTGTGAGTTCTGGCAAGGCCTGTTTCATATGGGCTGAACGCTCGGCACCATCGGTGGGTTTGCCATCCAGAAAAAGGTGCACATGTGCATCCACCAGTCCGGGTAACAGGAAGCCTCCTTTCACTACAGAACGCTGTTGACTCTTAAAAGACGCGCTGTGATCACCAGATGTAATTGTACTGATAGTGCCCTGATCAATGGTTATAGTGGTAGCCTGGGGGTAGTGACTTTGTCCATCAAACCAGCCATCCACTACCACTGCGAATGACTCTGAATTCATTTTTTGGCCTTGTAAAATAGACGCACTGCACGCAATGCATCGGTGCCGGTTTGCTCAAGAAAATTACGATAGGTACTCAACACATAATGATCTTCGTCTAGCTGTTCATAACCACGCCACGGGGTACCGAGTACAAAGTCAAAACCATGCGGAACCGTGATGGTCAGAAATGCATTTTCCAGGCTATGTTTCAGATCAGAACCATCCACCGCTTTAGGCGGCATTTGCTGACCTATATTCGACAGGCCGCCCATCATATGTACGCCCTTTAGGTCAGGATCGGCACCGATCAGGCGGATCGCTTCCACCGTGCCACGATTCAGGCCTTCGGTATCGGCGATAATCGCTGATACCGACATATCGATAAAGATATCATCCAGTGGCATGCCATAATCATTTTTCAGACGTAATGCGACACGGCGCGCAGTGCTATAGATTTCATCGGCGGTTTTATTGCTTTTAGCAATACCATCTTCAACACGCTCGGAGGCCATAGCGATGACCTTGAATTTGTATTCGCCATACAGTTCCATCAGGTCCCAACGGTGTTCGGTAATTGAATTAACAATCGGTAACGCGCCTTTGGCTTTGTCCAGGTCATACACAGCGAGGCAGGCCTGCTGCACTTTTTTACTCGGGAAATCAAATGACAGCGGCAGATCAACCACTTCCTGGATTGCCTGAATAACGGTGCCCATCCAGTCCTGATCTGTCAGTGCCCTCGCACCGATATTCACATTCAGATAGCTGGCGCCAGCTTCGGCCTGCTTAACCGCCAGAGCCTGAATGGCTGCAATATCAGAATTGTCGAACATCTCCTTGGTGGACTTAAAGCCCGGATTGATACGCTCACCAATTACGCCAATTTGAAAACCATTGCTTGAAGCTTGACTCATAAAAAAATTCCTCGATATTAGATTCAGGGTTTCTGCGGTTTAGCCGGGAAACCTATGTTTTTAAGAAACCGTTGCTGGAAATCACTTTTGGTATTCAGTTCCAGATAACGACATTGAGTGGCCAGCTCATGCGCACGCGCTCGAGCCGAAGACGAAGCAAGCATTTGACGGATGCCTAGCCCCGCCGCATTGCCTACCTGGTGAAATTTATCTATTGGTAGATCGGGAAATAGTCCGATATCAACGCCACTGGCGATATCGATATAGCTGCCAAAAGCACCTGCGATCACAAAAGCCTGTAGTTGCTCAGGGCCTATGCCGGCCTGTTCCAGCAATAGATCAGTAGCGGTACGAATAGCCGCTTTGGCAAGTTGTACGGCGCGTACATCCTCCTGCGCGAAATACACCTCTTTGGCCAGCTCAATGGCGCGTTTACCGTGTACTTCGATTAATGCAGCATGGTTGGCACCTATGCGCCCCTGAGCGTTAATCAATCCCGCCTGGTGCAGTGTTGCCAGAGCATCGATAACGCCTGAGCCGCATAACCCAACCGCTTTACCCTGACCGATAGTTTGTACCTCTAACTTGTCCTGCTTAAGGCTTACGCGCTCAATGGCACCATCTGCTGCACGCATGCCGCAGGCAATATGCCCACCTTCAAGCGCAGGACCCGAGGGTGCCGAAGCGGAATAAATCTGACCCTGATGGATAAGGCTAATCTCAGTATTGGTGCCAATGTCCATGACTAGAGTGCTTTCAGCAGGGCCCCAGAGATGTTCGGTAGCCAGCAGTGAAGTCACATGATCGCCACCAATAAAGCCGCCGACATTGGGGGCAATGTGTACCCAGGCACCGTTGGCGACATTCAGCCCCAGATCGCGCGCTTTCATATCCAGACCATCGTTTAATACGGATACAAATGGTGCTCGCCCCAGCTGTCTAACCGGCAACCCAAGCAACAGATGATGCATGGCGGTATTACCGCAGATAGCCACGTCAAAAATATGTTCAACGGGCTGTCCAATACTGAAGCACAGGTCATGCGCCAGAGAGTTAATTGCGATGACTGCTGCCTGACGGATGTCTTCGGCATTCTGATTGTCATTCATCGCCTGATTTACACGACTGATGACATCTGCGCCCCAGCCGGTTTGTGGGTTTTCCAGTCCCAGACTGGCCAACCGTTCACCGCTTTCAAGATCAATCAGGAAAGCCGCGACATTGGTGGTGCCGAGATCAATGGCTAAACCTAAGGTGACATCGCCTGCATGACCAAAACCAATCCATTCATTCACGCGACGCCATACGCGTATTGGCCATTGCTCGGACATTGGGTTTTCGCGCAGCAAACCGGGCAGGGTTCGTAGCGCAACCAGATCTGCCAGATGCGCTTCTACACCCAGCGTATCTGCCAGGCGATCCAGATCAGATCGCGGATCATCCAGCGTGGCAGCACCCAGTGTTACATCCAGTGTTTCAATCAGGGAATCGAGAGGCAGGAATTCCTGTTCATTGCTATCTTTTTCAGCGCGTACTACCGGGGCTAATGAGCGTGCTGCAACTTCCAGCGTACAGTCTGATCGGGGTTGTAAATGACAGGCCTGTAACCATTTGCGCGAACTGGATAATAACTGGCCGGGTTTGTCGCTGAGTTCTACCTGTCCTTCGGTAACACGGACCACACAGCTGCCACAGGTGCCGCGACTACCACAGGCACCAACAATGCGAACACCCTGACGGCGTGCGCTCTGGAACAGGGTTTCATCGTTACGGCACTCGATCTCTCGCTCAAGTTGCGGAAAGTAAATGACATGTGTTGATTGCTCTGGCACTGTTTTATCTAGTCTCATAAGTTCAGGCTGCGTTACGACTGTTTTGTGTTAAACGGCAACGCTCACGCGATGGACAATGATCACAGCGTGACCAGTTGGGTTTTGGTAAATCTTTGCCTACGGCAAACACCACGCTGCTGGATTTAAGCGGTTGCAATAAATTGCTATTGTGCAGATTGATACCGATCTTTTGCGCCTCGGCAAGCTCCAGAACTGTCGCCTGAGCAGACAGCTCGAGACCGGGATCACCGGCATGTAGATCCTGTCCCACACCTAGCCCCTGGCGTCGGCAGTCAATCACGATGCGGTCATGCAGACGACGTCCAAGTTCAAATAGTAGTTCAGTGCCAAGTGAGTCGAGCGCTAATGCCAGCGATGCACGGCGTTGCTGGAATAGCTCGGTGACGCGCTGTTCGAGTTTCGGCCCCAGCGTACAGGCACCGAAACACAGTGCGGTTAATTCACCAGAGTCTGGAATCAATAACTCTGCATCCAGTTGCCTGTCTGCGACTTTCAACTGGCTGCCGTTAATATCCTCTACGGGCAGCCGGTTGAAAGTAAATACCGCCTGTAACAGTGATTCGTTCTCTACTAGCTCAATCGCCTTTGTGCGTTGGCGCAGATATACCGGCGACAACCCACTGCTTGGAGAGCGTTTCAAATGTCGTAGCAGGCGGCCGTTCACTGGATTAGCCCGCGTACTTACGTGCAGCGTCGAACATGGCACGCACATTCGGAACAGGGGTTTCATCCGGTATGCCAAAAGCGCAATCAAGAATCATATTGCCGCCCTTGTTCCAGATGTTATCGACCAGATGTTTGACTGCCGCATCGACCTGATCCGGGGTGCCGGTAGTCATCATCGAAGGCGATAGATTGCCACGTAGCGCTACCGTGTCACCCAGTACTTCATGTGCTTTTACCATATCGGTACGTTCGAACCAGTAGATACATTTACCAGCAGGCACATCGGCAATGGTTTCCAGACGTTTGGTGCAATCGGCTTCCCAAAGCGGCATAGGTACCAGTCCGGCATCGATCATACCGATCAGCATCTTGCGGAATGGGGGCCAGTAGAATTTTTCAAACTGCTTCTGCGACATGAACGCATCCGGTGCCCAATGGATCGGAATAAATACGATTGGGTTACCTGACATCTGTGCTGTGCTGATAGTCTGGCGCAGCAGGAAGGTGGAAGCCTTGTCGAGTAATTCCAGTAATTTATCCTTGTTGCGGTAAAGATCGGTCATCATGCCACGTGCACCGCGGAAATAATCGGCGATGAAATCGTAGGGCGAAACTGCTGTGGTACCATTAGTGCAGGGATAACCATGATTGGTCATGGTCTGGGTGAATTCGGCGTGATGGTTACCAAAACGTTCTACTTCTTCGGCGGCCTTGATGATTTTTTCCAGTGACTCGCGTACCGCTGGTTTGGCAAATGGACGAATGCCTGCGACCAGACGGAAGTAATGCAGGCCTGGAAATACCGGCAACTGATCGATACCTTCGAAGGCTTCAGCAACACGCGGCAGATATTTCTGCAGATAAAATCCGGTCGGGTCGAAGATGAAGTCGTCATATTCATCGGCCGTCATATATTCGCGATCCAGATACTGGAATGGCTGGTTCTCACCCACGCCGTGACCGGGCCATTCCACCTGTTTGAAACCAATGGCTTCAAGAGAGCGACCAGAGCCAACACCCAATACCATCGGGCTGTAAATATCCGGGTCAAACTCGAGAACTGCACGTTCAGAGATTTCCTTCAGCTTGTCATAGTCATGCATTAATTGTTCGCAGGTGATGTCGCCATATTTCGCCAGCCAGAAGGTAGCATACATAGCCACCGGCATGCGGTCTGGTTGTTTCAGTGCAATGGTATCGAGAATGCGCTGCCAACGTTGGTCGTGGGGTGCGTTTCCATTAAGCAGGTTCATGCTGCAACTCCCATCCAGTCTTTACACAGGCCAACTGCTTCTACAGCATTCACACCGAAGGCATCGGCACCGGTGTAGTTGCGTACTGTTTCATCGATTTGACCACCACCGATCATGATCTTGAATTTTTCACGCATACCCTGGGATTCGAAAGCTTCAATAGTTTCTTTCATGGAGTCGAAAGCCAGAGTTAGAAAACCTGACAGGCCGACTACATCGGGCTGGAATGCTTCGATTTCTTCGATGAATTTCTGTACTGGAATGTCGACGCCAATATCTTTAACTTCAAAGCCATTGATATCGAGCATAAAGGAGACAATGTTTTTACCAATGTCATGCAGATCGCCATGCACAGTACCAATTAATACCTTGCCATGCTTTTTGGTCTCTCCACCTTCCTGTTCCTTGATTAAAGGTTTTGCCACGGCACCTATTTCATCCAGCATTTCTCCGGCCAGTACCAGTTCAGGCAGGAAGTATTCACCTTCTTCAAACAGTTGGCCGACCTTGTCCATTGCTATGCGGCATAGTTCGAGTACGCGTAATGGATCTTTACCATCTTCCAGTAGCATTTTTTTAGCCAGTGGCAGCGCTTCGTCTTCTTCCATTTCGGCCAGTAAATCGACCAGTTTCTGTTCTTCTTCTGTCATATCGCTCATGAGTAGTTCCTCGTTGTGTTATACAGTTTTCAGGCGAGGCTCCTTACGAAGCCCGGATTCAATAATTATTTCGGCTAGCACATCTTCGTTACGGTGGCCCATGACGTGCACTCCCGCCAAACCCTCTATCTGAGAGAGAGACTGGATGGTTTCTATACATACCTGTTTGGCTTCCTGTTTCTGACTGCTAGCCTTTTCGATACGTTTGATCATTGCAGCTGGGATATGTACGCCAGGTACGTTGTTACCCATCCAGGCCAGGGCTTTGGCCGACGCCAGGGTGCCGACACCTACTACGATGTGGGCGCGTTTATGTAATTCGCGTTGGCGTATTTCAGCCATGAAGGATTCAAACAGGGCCAGGTCAAAACAGAACTGGGTCTGGATAAAGCGAGCTCCTGCGTCTACTTTCTTTTGCAAGTTGTCGATTCGGTCGTTAAATGGTGGTACAAATGGATTGGCCGTGGCACCAATAAAGAGATCCGGCGGTGTTATCAGTTTACGTCCAGAAGCGAATTCGCCTCGGTCGCACATGCCTCTGACGATATGAAGTAGAGATACAGAATCCAGATCAAACACCGGTTTGGCCTGTGGATGATCACCCTGAGATACATTATCACCAGTAAGACACAGAATATTTTTTATCCCCAGCGCAGCAGCACCGAGAATATCACCCTGAATCGCGATACGATTACGGTCACGACAGGCAATCTGGTAAACTGGGTCAAAGCCATTGGCTACCAACACTGCTGAGGCGGCGACGCTGGACATGTGGCAGTTGCCACCAGCACCATCAGTGATGTTGATACCGTCAACCAGACCTTTAAAGGTTTCTGCTCTTTGCAACAGGTCATGAGGATCGGCTGAATCAGGAGGTGCTAATTCTACCGTAACCACCAGTCGGTCAGAATTACAGGCAAGTTCAAGGTTACCCTGCTTTGAGGGGGCTACCATACGCTCCCCAACCGGCGACTGTACGGTGGTTTCGGGGCGGCCCTCGATCACATCAATCCAGCTGGAACGACCGCTTTTGCGTATATCGATAGCAGGTAGTAAGGGAGTAGGGGGTGCCAGTTGATCGCGCTCTATGCGTTTGTTGCCTTCGGTGACTTCTACCCAGACACAGGGCATTTTATCGTCAACCTCACATTGTCCATCAGCACGAACACCACCGCAGGGGCCATTACGCATCTGCTTGGCGCAGTTCATTGGGCAGGTCATGCCAGTAGTAGACAATACGCACTGACCACACATATGGCAGTCGAATAATAGCCCCTTGCTGCCGCGTTCGACTAACCTGAGAACTGGTTCTGCACGTTGCGGGCCCACCAGTCTGAGCACTGGTGCAAAAGCTGGTGCAACTCTGGAGAAAACACGATAGACCTGCTGTAAGGAGTTGGCGTTTCGTGTGGACCAGTGACGTAGGGCTTTCATAGCGAATAACTCAGTTGATGACTAGCGTAAAATGCCATTCATCATTGGCTGGAAACGAAACAGGGATTGGAAGCAAAAGCTGGTACATTCAATCAGTCTCAGATCAGTTTATGTTAAGCCTGGCTGGCTTGCTCCTGTTTGATCATTCGATCAATGATGCGTCGAGAGTGAACGCCACCAGCATCTATATCCAGCTTTAACAGTCTTCTATCAGAAAAATGTGTTTGCAGGTTTTTTTGCTGTTGTTCGAGCATCTCCAGGTCTTCGGCAAAAATGCCACCCTGACCTTCACGAATGGAATCGGTTAATGCCTGATCCTGAGGTTTGAAGTTTCTTGCCATGCCCCAGAAATACCACATAGAGGTTTCAGTTTCGGGGGTTATAAAATCGACGACGACACTTCTCACCTTATGCTTTTTGTCAGCATCTATGCCGCCATGACCGGCATGCGCGACCCCCACGTCGATCATGACATGACTGGGTGGTGTAAAGCGGCAAATCTGCCAGCGATCAACCGGTACATCATGTGCCAGGTCGTTAGCTTTGAGCGCGGCCTGCCAGAATGGTGGTGCCATAATGTTGTCCATCAGGCGGCTGGTTATGACTTCGTCGCCATCCACGGTTGTACTGACAGGTGCTTCATCGATTTCTTTTTGACCAATACTGGTGGAGTGCACATAGGTTTCGTGGGTCAGATCCATCAGGTTGTCGATCATCAGGCGGTAGTCACACTGGATATGATAAAGGCCACCACCATAACCCCAGTCCGGACTATCAGCCCATTCCAGTACTGGAATAAGGCTATCATCTGCGGCATCGGCATCGCCGGGCCACACCCAGATGAAGCCGTAGCGCTCGACCACAGGGTAGGCATGAACACAGGGAAATTTATCGACGCGTTGTTTAGGCATGGACTCGGTTTTGCCATCGCTGCCCATCTTGAGACCGTGATAACCACACATCAGCTTGCCGTCAACAATCTGTCCAAGGGATAAAGGGGCACCTCGGTGTGGGCAAAAATCTTCTAGAGCGACTACTTTGTCATCGCCATCACGATAGAAAACGATTTGTTTACCGCAGATCTGTCGGCTTAATGGCTTTTTAATCAGTTCATCTGGGGTGCAGGCAACATACCAGGTGTTTTTAGGAAACATCGTTAATATCCTCCAGCTTGTTAATATTTATTGGATCCAATAAAACCATAGCTTTAAATTTTAATCAAGTGGCTTGATATCATAATTTCATTCCGGGGTTCAATTTTGTTTAGAATATAGCGCTTTAAATAGCTTGTTATAACGTAATTGGCTAGTTATTATTACAATAAGTACTGGTATAGACATCAATTTACATCTTTTTTAAATTGGATCCAATATGACAAAACCTTCAGAAAAAAAGCGGAATAAGTGGTTATTGCAAGGTTATGGTTAAAATGTACAAAATAACGAATATGAGAAGAAACTATGGCTAAACAGGGACAAAGAGTCTTAAGTACATTACGACAGATGATTCTTTCAGGGGAGTTGTCTGCCGGCGAGCGCCTGGCTGAAATTCCTACAGCAGAGAGCCTGGGCGTTTCTCGTATGCCGGTTCGTATTGCCTTCCGTACCCTGGAACAGGAAGGCCTGCTGACCAAACAACCGCGTCGCGGTTATCGAGTGAGGGAGGTTACTCAGGATGAAATCACAGGTTCGATTGAGGTGAGGGGGGTACTGGAAGGCCTGGCTGCCTGTCAGGCTGCCCAGAAAGGCCTTTCTGAAGCTCAGCGTGAGGGGTTGCTAGAGTGCCTTGCTGAGGGGGATGGGCTTTTCCTCAAAGGTTTTGTCACCGAAGAGGATCTTGAGGCTTACCATGATCTGAATATGCGCTTCCATGCCATTATTATTGAAGCAAGTGCCAACACGGCGATTAGTACTGCTCTGGCGAGAGATGAGCACTTACCCTTTGTCTCGGCCTCAGCACTGGCTATAGACCGTAATAATCTGGAGCTGGAGTATCGGCGTTTTAATTTTGCCCATATGCAACACCATGCAGCCTTCGATGCCATTGATCGTGGTCAGGGTGCCAGGGCTGAAGCCATTATGCGTGAGCATGCCAATGCCACACAAAACTATGCTGAATTGTTTACCTCTGCTACGGAAAATAAGCGTAAATTTCGTGTGATCGGGGTTCAGGATGTGATGTGATAATCAGCTGTCACTGCTTTCTTTAAACCTGAGTACCAATCTTATCTATATCCAGAATTGACTTTCTTCCTCCTTAAACCTGGCTGGTAGTTTTGACAGCATTGAATGAGTTCGCTTAATGCGTCAATTTGTTGGGAGATAGAGGTATCTATAAGCGTCAATTTACTGTCACAATCTTGCTTGAGGGTTGTGATTTTGTTTTTTTATCCTTCAATGCATTCTTATGAACTATATAACTTATTGAAATATAGGGTAATTGTCCGACTATAGTTGGGCAGTTTTTTTTATGGCATCAACTTTGCTTGAACAGAGTTGGTTGAGATAGGAGAGCTGTAATGGCTAAAGAAGAACAAGTTCCAGAAGCAGAAATCACTACGAGTAAAAAGAAAGTCATCATCCTTATTGTTGGAGCGCTACTGCTGGTAGGCATAGCAGTGGGTGTAGGCATGATGTTTATAGGTGGTGATGGCGCTGAGAAAGATGCGGCGGTGGTAGAAGAAACAGGTCCTGTTAAAGGGGGTGCGATTTATTTCGAATTAAAGCCATTCACGGTCAATCTTTCGGAAGAAGATACGGTGAGCTTTTTACAGTTGCAAATTCAGGTGCTTACTTATTTCAATGAGGTTGCAGAACAGCTGGAAAAACACAGACCCCTAATCCGTAATAATCTGACATTACTTTTTGCCCAGCAAAAATCTATTGAATTGCGTACTCCAGAAGGAAAGGAGGTTTTGCAGAAGAAAGTACTGGAAACTATTCAGGGCGTGATAAAGAAATACGGCAAAGGTGGTGCAGTGGATAACGTGTTTTTCACCAATTTTGTCATGCAATAATCTAACAGCTGAGAGCTAGCGTGAGTACAGACATATTAAGTCAGGATGAAGTCGATGCCCTGCTGCATGGGGTAGACGATGGTGCGGTCGATACCTCTGTCGAAGATGATTTGCAGGATGGGAAAGCGCGCGCTTTTGATTTTAATAATCAGGAACGTATTATCCGGGGTCGTTTACCGACGCTGGAAATGATCAACGAACGTTTCGCACGTTATTTTCGAGTCAGCTTTTTTAATATGTTACGCAAGACACCTGAGATATCGATCAACGGTATCCAGATGATCAAGTTTTCTGAGTATCTCCATACGCTGTTTGTACCCACCAGCCTAAGTCTGATCAAAATGCATCCGCTAAAAGGTACCGGTATGATCATGCTGGATCCCAAGCTGGTATTTATCATCGTGGATAATTTCTTTGGCGGCGATGGCAGTATTCACGCCAAGATAGAAGGCAGGGAATTCACCAGCACCGAATTACGCGTTATCGAAAAGGTTGTGCACATCTGCTTTACCGACCTGCAACAGGCCTGGGAGCCAATTATGCATGTCGACTTTGATTACCATAATCATGAAGTTAATCCTCATCTTGCGAATATTGTCAGTCCTACCGAAGTCATTGTTGTTTCCAGTTTTCATATTGAACTTGAAGGCGGTGGTGGTGATATTCATGTGGTTTTCCCGTACTCCATGATCGAACCTATTCGCTCGGTACTGGATGCGGGTGTGCAATCAGATATGAGTGAATTAGATGATCGCTGGTCGGTTTTATTAAAAGAAGAATTAATGCACGCCAAGGTTGAACTCACGGGAATTTTTGCTGAAAAGGAGCTCAAGATTTCAGATCTAATCAATCTACAGGCTGGCGACATCATTCCAATTGATATGCCTGATCAGGTGGTATTGATGGCTGGTGATATGCCCATTTTGCGCGGAAAATATGGTGCGCACGATGGGAACGTTGCTGTTCGACTGGAAAATGTCTATGCGTTATGTGACCCGGACGACCCATTAATGAAAAAGTTGAATTCAAAAGACACTGGCAAGATGGAAATTATTGCCATGACTCAAAAAAGAATTAAAGAGGCAAAGTGATAAAGCACGAGCTGGAGAAAATGAAATGAATGACGAAACAGAAGATGTAGTTGACCAGGATGCCATGGCCGATGAATGGGCTGCAGCAATGGAAGAGCAGGCTGTTGCTGATGCTGAAGCGGCTGTCTCCAAGGTTGATACTGAACCCTTAGGACATGAAAGTATTCAGCACGGCGATGTGAATCTTGATGTGATTCTGGACATTCCTGTGACCATTTCAATGGAAATCGGGCGTACCCGTATCAGCATCAGGAACCTGCTGCAACTGAATCAGGGATCTGTGATTGAACTGGACAGACTTGCTGGTGAGCCTATGGATGTGCTGGTGAATGGTACGCTGGTGGCGCATGGTGAAGTGGTGGTGGTTAACGAAAAATTCGGTATTCGTTTAACCGATGTCATTAGTCCTGCAGAACGAATCAAGAATTTGAAATAGCAGACTAATACGATGAAATCAATATTGTACACAGTGCTTTTGATACCCAGCCAGATTATGGCACAGCAGGCGGGGGATAAACCTGTCGCAGTTGATCCGGTTTCATCGTCTTACCTGATTAAATTAAGTTTTGGTTTACTGGTTGTGGTCGGTCTGGTTTTCTTTCTTGCCTGGCTGGTAAAGAAAATGCAACTGGTGCAAAGCTCTAATAATGGCCTGATAAAAATTGTCAGTGCTATTTCAGTGGGGCAGCGTGAACGCATCGCGCTGATACAGGTGGGTGAAGAGCAACTCCTGATCGGACTCACGCCCGGTAGAATTGACAAATTACATACACTGCAAAAAGCGATTGAAACAGGTGATCAAGCTACGCCTGTTAGCTCCTCTTTTCAGAAAAAATTCCAGCAACTTTTAAATAAGGAAAAATCCGATGCGATTAATTAATCTCATTGGAGTATTATTAGTATTTATTGCTTTGCCAGTAGAGGCACAGGTAAGCGGAATCCCCGCACTCAGTGTCACTGGTGGCGCTGCCGATGGTCAGACCTATAGTGTAACACTGGAAATTCTGGCGCTGATGACAGTGCTAACCGTGTTGCCCGCAATCCTGCTGATGATGACTTCATTCACGCGTATTGTCATCGTTCTTGCGATACTTCGTCAGGCCATGGGTACCGCTTCCTCACCATCCAATCAGATTATTATAGGGCTGTCGCTTTTTCTTTCGCTATTCATCATGTCTCCTGTTTTGCAGCAGGTGAATGATCAGGCGCTACAACCCTTCTTACAGGAAAAGGTTTCGGCTATTGATGCTATCAAGGTAGCCGTCGGGCCTTTCAAAACATTTATGCTGGCGCAGACTCGTGAAACCGATATTCGTATGTTTGCGGATATTGCTGGTATTGAATCTATCGCCTCACCTGAAGAAACTCCGCTTAGGTTACTGTTGCCAGCGTTTGTTACCAGTGAGCTAAAAACAGCTTTTCAAATTGGTTTTATGATTTTTATTCCCTTCGTCATCATAGATCTGGTGGTGGCCAGTGTTTTGATGTCGATGGGTATGATGATGTTATCTCCTCTGATTATTTCTCTGCCTTTTAAACTGATGTTGTTTGTACTGGTCGATGGCTGGTCATTGATTATGGGTACGCTGGCATCGAGTTTTCTGGTGAATGGTTAAGGGGCTGCTATGAATGCTGATACCGTTATCGATCTTGGACAACAGGCTTTATATGTCATTGTCATGCTGGCCGCACCCATGCTGTTGTCTGCACTGGCCATAGGTCTTCTGATCGGTATGTTTCAGGCGGCTACTCAAATTAATGAAATGACGCTCAGCTTTATTCCTAAATTATTGGTACTGGTGTTATCAATTATGGTTGCCGGTCCGTGGATGCTGGATACATTACTTAACTTCACGCGCCGACTTTATTTAAGTATACCGAGCTTGTTAGGTTAGTTATGGACGTGGATGCAGCACAGGCTACCGCTTTTGTTGGGTCATTACTCTGGCCCTTTATGCGCATCTCTGCCATGTTAATGGCTATGCCTGTGATTGGTAGCCGCCTGGTTTCTGTGCGTATTCGCGTTGTGCTGGCGATCTTAATCAGCTTTCTGGTGTTGCCTCTGTTACCCGAGATGCCCGCAGTAGAGCCGCTTTCTGCAGCAGGTCTAACTGTTTCCATACATCAGGTGCTGATTGGCCTGGCAATGGGTTTTATTCTGCAAATGGTTTTGACTGCTTTGACCATAGCTGGCGAAGCCATTGCCATGACCATGGGGCTTGGTTTTGCTTCGATGGTCGATCCTGCAAATGGTGTCAATGTGCCAGTGTTATCACAGTTTTTTCTGATTCTTGGTACGCTGCTGTTTCTTTCTCTGGGTGGTCATCTGATGGTGATTCAACTAGTGGTGAGCAGTTTTCAATCTATTCCTGTAGGACTTGAAGGCATAACGCGGGATAGCTTCTGGTTGATTATCAGTTTTTCCAGTCAGATGTTTATCGCTGCTATCTGGATTGCATTGCCAGCGCTGGTTTCAATTCTGGTCATCACCCTGGCTATGGGCATCATGACTCGTGCCGCACCTCAGCTGAATATATTTTCTGTTGGATTTCCGGTCACTATGTTGATGGGTTTTATCATTATCATGTTAGTGTTGCCGACTATCCTGCCGCGTTTTAATCAGCTGTTGTTGATGGGCATGCAGGCAAGTCAAAAGATTGGGGGGTTATGATGGCTGATAACGATACTAGTCAGGAAAAAACCGAACAGCCGACCCCCAAAAAACTGCGCGAGGCTCAGGAAAAAGGCCAGATAGCCCGTTCTAAAGAACTCAACAGTATGAGTATTATGGTTGCGGGTGCGGTGGGCCTGCTGATGATGGGGTCTTATATTATTGATGCCTTGTCTAATATGATGACCACAGGTTTTACCTTAAGTCGTAGCGAGATACTGGATACAACATCTGTTTTCATTCGTTTCGAAAATGCCTTATTCGATGCACTTACTGGAATTTTACCTTTTTTGGTGTTGATGGTAGTAGTTGCTATTTCAACCCCGTTAATGCTGGGTGGCTGGGCTTTCAGTCTTGATCAGATTTCGTTTAAAGCGGAAAGAATAGATCCAGTCGCAGGGCTTAAGCGTATTTTTTCCACCAGGGGTTTGATGGAATTGGTAAAAGCACTTGCTAAATTCCTGGTGGTGTCTTTTATAGCGGTAACCTTCATGTGGTCAAATTCAGATGAATTTCTGCATTTGGGACTAGAACCATTTTTGCCAGGCCTGACTCATGCAGCCTGGTTATTTGGCTATGCCTTTCTGGTGATGTCTCTTGCGCTTTTATTAATCGCTGCGATTGATGTGCCATTTCAGCTGTGGGATCACAGTAATAAACTGAAGATGACCTTGCAGGAAGTACGCGATGAGATGAAAGAAACCGAAGGTCGCCCTGAGGTTAAATCCAAAATTCGTGGTTTACAGCAGGAGATGGCACAACGCCGAATGATGCAGGATGTGCCGACTGCTGATGTCATCATCACTAACCCAACCCATTATGCGGTAGCGCTCAAGTATGATCCTGAAAATATGGCGGTACCGATTGTGGTTGCTATGGGTAAGGATTTGATTGCACTCAAAATCAGAGAGATAGGAAAGGCGCATGGTGTCGAGCTTTTTGAAGCGCCTCCACTGGCACGTGCACTCTTTGCACATTCTAAACTGGGTCAGGAAATACCGGGACAACTGTATTATGCAGTGGCACAGGTACTGGCCTTTATTTTCCAGTTACAAAATGCTCGCAAGCATGGACTGGATATTCCGGATCGCCCCGATCCCGTTGTACCAACCGATGAGCAGATTTAATTATGGCTACGCTTGTTCAAAATATTAGAGGTTTTAACACGCAGGGTCTGGCAGCCCCGTTACTGGTAATCATGATGCTGGCGATGGTGGTTATTCCATTGCCGCCGATGGCTCTGGATATGCTGTTTACCTTCAATATTGCCTTTGCCCTGATCGTGGTACTGGTGTCGGTTTATGCAATGCGGCCACTCGATTTTACGGTGTTCCCGACCATTCTGCTGGTAGCAACCCTGTTACGTCTGGCATTGAATATTGCATCTACCCGAGTGGTGTTACTGGAAGGTCATACGGGTACTGCTGCGGCAGGTAAGGTGATTGAAGCCTTTGGTGATTTTGTTATCGGCGGCAACTACGCTGTGGGCCTGGTGGTGTTTGGTATTCTGGTTATCATCAACTTTGTCGTGGTCACCAAGGGTGCAGGGCGAGTATCCGAGGTTAGCGCCAGATTCACCCTGGACGCTATGCCTGGTAAACAGATGGCGATTGATGCGGATTTGAATGCCGGCTTATGTACTCAGGATGAAGCCAGAGCACGTCGTGCCGAAGTTGCCCAGGAAGCGGATTTTTATGGCTCTATGGACGGTGCCAGTAAATTTGTACGCGGCGATGCAGTGGCAGGTATTTTAATCCTGTTTATCAATATTATTGGTGGGCTGGCTATTGGTATTCTGCAACACGATATGGCTGCCTCAGATGCTTTACGTAATTATACCTTGCTGACGATTGGTGATGGCCTGGTGGCACAAATCCCTTCTCTGGTGCTTTCAACCGCAACTGCGATTATCGTTACTCGGGTATCTGCCTCCAGCTCAATGGGCGGGCAGGTATTTAGACAGATGTTCGAAGATCCACGTGCTTTAGTTGTTACTGCTTCGATTCTGACCTTAATGGGCATTATTCCCGGTATGCCGAATTTTGCTTTTCTGACTCTGGCCGCAATCTCTGGTGGTCTGGCTTATAGCATCAATAAAAAGAAGCAACGCGCTGCTGAAGAAGTGGCTATGGCACCGGAAGTCGTTGCTCCTCCCACACAGAAAGAACTCAGCTGGGATGATGTTAAACCTGTCGACATGATTGGCCTGGAAGTCGGTTATGGCTTGATCCCGCTGGTAGATGAGCGCCAGGGTGGTGAGTTGATGACGCGTATTAAAGGTGTACGTAAAAAGCTGTCTCAGGAGCTGGGTTTCCTGGTTCAGTCAGTGCATATCCGAGATAACCTCGATCTGCCGCCTAATGGATATCGCTTAAGTATGCTCGGCGTGCCCATGGGTGAAGGTGAAGTGATGCCGGGTAAGGATCTGGCGATTAACCCCGGTACTGTTTATGGCGAATTAACTGGAGTAGCGACCAAGGATCCCGCATTTGGTCTGGATGCGGTGTGGATAGACCCTGCGCAACGTGATCATGCTCAGACTCTGGGTTATACCGTAGTCGATGTATCGACGGTAGTGGCGACCCATCTAAGCCAGATGTTACAGGAAAATGCCCATGAAATGATTGGTCACGAAGAGGTACAGGAGCTAATGGAAGTACTCAAGCGTAATGCGCCTAAACTGGTGGAAAATCTTACTCCTAAACCTTTGCCTCTATCCGTTATAGTTCGCGTACTACAGGCCTTGTTGCAGGAACAGGTTTCCATCAGAGATTTACGCACAATAGCCGAAACCTTGGCAGATTATGGTCTACACAGTCAAGATCCCGGCGTATTAACCGCTCAGGTACGCGTTGCACTGGGCCGCCAAATCATACAAAGCATCTATGGAATGGCTTCAGAACTGACTGTAATGACATTACACCCCTCTCTGGAACAGATTTTGCAGCAGTCTACACAGGGAGAAGGTGGCAAGGTGATGGCGTTTGAGCCAGGGCTTGCCCAGATGATGCATAACTCGCTCAAGGAAAGTACGCAAAACCAGTTAGCCAAGGGACAACCTGCGGTATTACTGGTATCACAAAATTTACGTGCTTTCCTGGCTCGCATGGTACGACATGGTATCCAGGGGCTGCATGTTCTGAGTTATGAAGAAATCCCGGAAGATAAACAGATTAAGGTAATAGCCAGCGTCGGCAATCCGGCGCCAGCTCAAGGCCAGTAAACTGGGCCGGGTAACTTTATAAAACGGCGAGCACAACATGAAAATTGGGTGTAGTGATGAGAATTAAACGTACATATGGAGCCACCATGCGCGAAGCGCTGGCACAGGTGAAGCTGGAACAGGGGCCAGATGCGGTGATTCTGGGCAACAAGAAGGTACCCGGTGGCGTGGAAATATTATCCGCCATTGACTTTGATCATCGACAGGTCGATGCCTATGCCGGTAATCCTTCGATACCTTTATCACAAGCTATCTCGCAACCTGGCTGGCAGACACAGGTCGAGCAACAGCCGATACAGCGAGCTGTTCAACAATCGACAGCCCAGAGTGTACCTGTATCTATGCCTGACTTTATTCTCGACCAGAATAGCGAAGGCCGAAAAGAACCCGTACTGGGAATGCAGGCATCGGTAATCCCGATGCAGGCTAGAACTGTAAGCCAGGAACCCGTCAGACCCCAGAAAATTGAGCAAGCTAAGCCTGCTAACCCGATAAACACCAGACAGAGAACGAGTACGCCCAACTCTACTCACAATCCTGCAGCCGCGAGAAAAGCATCACCTCAGAAAACGCTTCCAGTGGAACAGGAGGTGATTGCTCGCGCTGCGCAGAACGACAAGCTGTTGCAGAATTTACGCGATAATGAATATGCCCCGCGTTCACATCAAACTGAATCTGATCCGATGATTGAAGAAGTTAAGGGTGAATTGAAAAACCTGCGCGATTTAATGGCTAGCCAGTTAAATGTCCTTGAGTGGGATCGGTTCAATCAACGTCATCCTGTCCGATCTGTGTTACTCAATTTGATGACCGAACTCGGCCTGGGTACGGATATCTGCGAAATGATTTTCGAAAAACTGGGTGTGCTTGATGATGACCCGCATAAGGTCTGGCAGAAAGCTCTGGGTATTCTGGCAACTTCGATTCCTATTCAACAAAACGATTTTCTTACTCAGGGTGGTCGAATTTCCCTGGTTGGATCTACTGGCGTTGGTAAAACAACCACCATCGCCAAACTGGCAGCGCGTTTCGCACATACGCATGGAAAGCGCTCGGTGGCATTAATCAGCACCGATAATTTTAGAGTAGGGGCTCAGGATCAGTTACAGCATTTTGCACGCCTGCTGGAGGTTCCTTTACTTACTGCTAATAACAGTGAAGAGCTTACAGACAGTCTTAAAATGCTGGAAGATAAGCATCTTGTGTTGATTGATACAGCGGGAATGAGTCAGACAGATGTACGCCTGTCAGAACAGTTTCATAAGTTACAGCATGGCTCGCCCGAGATTGAGCCTTACCTGGTGTTATCAGCGAACACCCAGCTAGCTGCCTTGAATGAAACCGTGAAAAGCTTCTCGCGAGTAAAACTGGCCGGCACTATCGTCACCAAGCTGGATGAGTCAGCCAGTTTGGGTGGTATCCTGACAGCATCTATACGTCATCAATTACCTGTATCCTATTGCGGAACCGGGCAAAGAGTCCCCGAGGATCTACAAATGGCCAAGAATCATAGACTGGTTAGCAAAGCGGTCTCACTGATGCAAAATTATACCGAACAGGTGGATAAAGAAACGCTGGCATTCCGCTATAATCACCTGATTTCAACAAGTAAGGGTTGATTAACATGGATCAGGCTCAAGGTCTAAGACAGATGAAGAATAAAAAGCCGGTTCAGGTGATTGCCATAACCAGTGGCAAAGGCGGTGTTGGCAAGAGCAATGTATCAGTCAATCTGGCGGTTGCATTAGCTCAATTGGGTCAGAAAGTGATGGTCATGGATGCTGATCTGGGGCTCGCCAATATCGATGTGCTACTGGGTCTGTCGGCAGGATATAACCTGTCGCACGTTATCAATGGTGAATGTACGCTCGATGAAACCCTGATAGATGGCCCAGCAGGGATCAAGATTATCCCGGCCTCATCCGGCACGCGTGAGATGGCGGATTTAAACTCAGTACAAAATGCAGGCATCATTCGCGCCTTTTCAGATTTGACAGCCCCTATCGACACACTTTTGATCGATACGGCTGCCGGGTTATCTGATTCAGTGGTGAGTTATGTTCGTGCAGCACGTGAAGTGGTGATAGTGGTCTGCGACGAACCGGCTTCGATTACGGATGCCTACGCTATGATCAAGGTGATGAATCGTGACTTTCAGGTGCAAAGATTTCACGTATTAGCCAATATGGCACATAGCATTCAGCAGGGACGTGAGCTATATATGAAGTTAGCAAGAGTAGCCGACCAGTATCTTGATGTGACACTCGATTTTATTGGCTCGGTCCCTTATGACGACTATTTGAGAAAATCGGTACAAAAACAAAAGTGCGTAATAGAGATGTACCCCCGCAGTCCATCAGCAATGGCGTTCCGCAAGATTGCGCAGAAGACTCAGAGTTGGCCAGTTCCGAAGACGATGGAGGGGCATCTGGAGTTTTTCATCGAGAGGTTGATGGATTACAGCGGCAGCAGCGAGGTCATGGGGTAATGAATGGCCACGCTATGTATGCTGAAGTGGAGCGATATGGTGAAGACAATATCGTTGCGCGTCATGCTGCATTGGTGAAACGTATCGCCTTCCATCTCATCAATCGTATGCCCGCTCATGTGATGGTGGATGATTTGATTCAGGCAGGCATGCTTGGCCTGTTGGAAGCGGCGAGTAATTTTGACTCCAGTCAGGGCGCCAGTTTTGAAACTTATGCAGGTATTCGTATACGTGGTTCGATGCTGGATGAAATCAGAAAGCTGGACTGGACGCCCCGTTCAGTGCATCGCAAATCACGAGCGGTCACTGAAGCAATCCGAAAAATTGAGCACCACAAGGGGAGTGATGCTACCGATCAGGAAATTGCTAAAGAGATGGGTATCAGTCTATCCGAATATCATCAGATATTGGTCGATACCAATAGCAGCAGGGTTTTTAGTATAGATGCACTGCAGGAAGACAATGATTATCAGGTATCGGGGGTGAATAACGATTCTCCTTACGAACACTTAAGTGATGACGAGTATCAAAAGCTATTAGCTGATAGTATTCGCAGTTTGCCGGAAAAAGAGCAGTTGGTGATGTCTCTTTACTATCAGGATGAATTAAATTTCCGTGAAATCGGTCAGGTACTTGATGTCAGCGAATCACGAGTTTGTCAGATTCATGGCCAGGCCATGCTACGTATTAGAACAAAGATGTCGGACTGGATATCCAGTCTCTGAGCCCGATATCCTGGTTGGGGTTAATTCGATTGATTTAATCTATAATAGCGCTATGGAAATTGAATTTTATATGATGCTTAAAAAGTCGATAACTCTAAAAGAGAATGATCGACTTATCAATATATGCAATAGGTGGAGGTTGCATGGATAAAAATATGAAGATTCTGATTGTTGATGATTTTTCGACTATGCGTCGTATTATCAAGAATCTGTTACGTGATCTGGGTTTTAACGATACCACGGAAGCAGACGATGGTCAGACCGCTTTACCCTTATTAAAATCCGGGAAATTCGATTTTCTGGTTACTGACTGGAATATGCCGGGCATGGATGGCCTGACGCTTTTAAAAACGGTACGTGCAGATGAGAACCTTAAACATATGCCAGTTTTAATGGTTACTGCCGAAGCCAAACGTGAACAGATTGTGGTTGCCGCACAGGCGGGAGTGAATGGTTATATCGTTAAACCTTTTACAGCTGTCACCTTAAAAGAGAAAATTGAAAAAATATTCGAGAGGTTAGAAGGATGAGCCAGGACGAAACTCTGAATTACCTGAATGAGGAATATTTAGCCCGTCTCAATGAGTTGGGAGAAGCACTCAATCAGTCAGATAATGACTCGGCTAATCGTCTGATTGGTGAATTGACGACCCTGCGAGAGTCAACGCTATTTCAGGAACTGGGTAAAATAACCCGCGAAATTCACAATTCAATAAATGCTTTTAGTGATGACCAGCGAGTCGTTGAACTCACCGAAGAAGAAATACCTGATGCTAAGGAACGGCTTAATTTTATAGTCACCAAAACTGAAGAAGCCGCGCATAAAACCATGACTGGGGCCGAAGCGGCGATGGACGTGATCGATGAATTTACTGAAAAGGCCAGCACTATCCAGCAGCGTTGGCAGCAATTTCGTACTCGTGAATTATCCAAAAAAGAATTTTTAGCCCTGAGTGATGATATCGACACATTTTTAGCTTCTGTTCACCCAGCAAGCGATAAAGTTCGTTCGAATATGACCGATATAATGATGGCGCAGGATTATCAGGACCTGACAGGTCAAATGATCAAGCAAGTTATCAATATGGTGCAGGAAGTAGAAGAAAAACTGGTTAGACTGGTTGCTATTTCAGGTGCCAAACTAAGTAAAGATATTGATAAACAAGCAGATGGTACCATGGCTCATGGACCACAGTTACCCACAGCAGATAAGGCCGAGGTTGCAACCAATCAGGATGAAGTAGACGATTTGCTGGCTAGTTTGGGTTTTTAGAAATCGTCAGGTGAAAATCACCTGATAGTTTAAGTAATGAACAGGTAAACCAATGGCTATTGATTTGGAAGACGAAATCTTACAGGACTTTCTGGTGGAAGCTGGAGAGATTCTTGAAGGGTTAAATGAACAATTAGTCGACCTCGAACAAACGCCGGACGATTCCGATCTACTGAATGCTATTTTTCGCGGTTTCCATACCATCAAAGGCGGCGGTAGTTTTCTTGCATTGACCAATCTGGTCGAAGTCTGTCATAAATCTGAAGACGTTTTTAATCTATTACGTAATCATGAAATCAGCCTCAATGCTGATATGATGGATGCTTTTCTGCGCGTCTTAGACGAAGCAAATAGCATGTTCGAAGAGATCAGGTCAGGAGAAGACCCCTCTCCAGCCAATCCCGACTTATTGCGTGAACTGGTGGCGATGCAAACACCTGGTGCAGCAGCCGAAGAGCCATCTGTCGAGGCAGAGCCTGAAATAGTCGAAGACACTACTGAGGCGGCACAGGAAGAGGCTGAAAGCGAGTTCCAGCCCGATGTTGAAGCAGTCACTAGTGAGTTTGTGTCCGGTAAAGATGAGATAACAGACGAAGAATTTGAAAACCTGTTAGATGCATTACATGGCTCAGGATCAGCCCCAAAAGCTGTACAAGTCGCGACGCCTGCAACAGCAGATAAAGCATCTAGTGATGAAATATCCGATGATGAATTCGAAGCCCTGTTAGATGAGTTACATGGAAAAGGGGCGAGTCCAACAACCAAAAGTTCAGAGCCCCCCCCTAAATCAACAAAGGTTAAAAAGGCCGCTGTTAAAAAGGCTGAGGATTCGGATTCCGATATAATTTCAGATGATGAGTTTGAATCTTTGCTGGATCAAATGCACGGCAAAGGGAAAGGGCCAACTACCCCACCAAAAAAAGCCGCTGGTAAACCTGCTGTTGACACAAAACCGGCTGCAGTCGACAAGCCTGCCACTGCAGATAAGCCAGTTGCAAAGAAAGAAAGTGCTATACCCAAAGGTGAGACAACCGTTCGCGTTGATACCGCAAGGCTGGATGATATTATGAATCTGGTGGGTGAACTGGTGTTGACTCGCAACAGATTAAATACCTTACGCCAAACCTTTGAAGATGAGCGAGTTCATAAGGCAATATCTAGCCTTGATGTGGTCACCGCTGATTTACAGACCGCTGTAATGAAAACCCGTATGCAACCGGTGAAAAAAGTTTTTGGCCGTTTCCCACGAGTAGTAAGAGACCTCGCCCGAACTATGAAAAAAGAAGTTTCTCTGGAACTGGAAGGAGAAGAGACCGACCTTGATAAAAACCTGGTCGAAGCACTGGCTGACCCGCTGGTGCATCTGGTTCGTAACTCAGTAGACCACGGCGTTGAAATGCCTGATATCAGGGAAAAAGCAGGTAAACCTCGGCAGGGTGTCGTCATTCTATCCGCTCAGCAGGAAGGTGATCATATCCTGCTTTCCATCAAAGATGATGGGGCTGGCATGGATCCTGAAGTATTGCGTAATAAAGTCATAGAAAAAGGTTTGATGGATGCAGAGGCTGCTGCGCGCCTGGATAAAAAAGGCTGTTTTGATCTGATTTTTATGCCGGGTTTATCAACCAAGGAACAAATTTCTGACGTGTCTGGAAGAGGCGTTGGAATGGATGTTGTGAAGACCAAGATTGCTCAGCTTAATGGAACTATTGATATTGAATCTGAACTGGGCATCGGCACAGAGCTACGTATCAAAGTGCCGTTGACGTTGGCTATCCTGCCAACGCTTATGGTGCAGATAGGCTGCAGAAAGTTTGCACTTCCACTATCGATTGTGAATGAGATTTTTGAATTTAGCTCAAAGAAAGTCAACATGGTGGATGGTAGAGAGGTCATTCAAAATCGTGGCAAGGCTCCACCTATGTTTCATCTTCGAAAATGGTTGCTTCATAGTCACGAACAAGATGAGGTATATAGTGGTGATCCACATGTGATTATGGTTCAGGTAGGTAGTGATTCTGTGGGCTTTGTGGTTGATCAGGTCATAGGTCAGGAAGAGGTAGTGATCAAGCCTTTGGGTAAAATGCTACAGGGATTACCCGGTATGGCGGGATCCACGATAACCGGTGATGGTAACATTGCTATTATTCTGGATGTGCCTGGTCTACTTAAGGCCTATACTTAAGATATATATACGGTAATTCAGATTAATTTAACTGATGTTCAAAGAGTTTTATTTTAACTATGAAAACCTGGGCAAGTATCAATCAGAAAGGCGGTGTAGGGAAGACGACTTCAGTTGTCAGCCTGGCGGGCCATTTGGCGAATACTGGCCAGCGTATACTATTAGTTGATCTTGACCCCCATGGTTCCTTAACCAGTTATATGGGTTATAACCCGGATGATATTAGTTCCGGGGTCTATTCTTTATTTGCCAATCCTACCACTAGTCCGGCAGAAATCGCGCGTATGCTATTGCCTACAAAAATTAAGAATACCTATCTGTTTGCAGCATCCTCCGCATTAGCCACTCTAGATCGCCAGATCGGATCAAATCAGGGGGCTGGCAAAGGACTTGTGGTGGCTAGAGCTATTAAGGCCGTAGCGGATAAATTTGCTTACGGGTTGATAGACAGCCCACCCATGCTGGGTATTTTGATGATTAACGCTTTGGCAGCCAGTGACCAGATACTTATTCCAGCACAAACCGATTATCTTTCATTAAAAGGATTAGAGCGTATGATGCATACGCTTAAAATGGTCGGAAAATCATTAAACAAGAAGACTCCATTTATGATTATTCCTACCATGTATGATCAACGTACCAAAGCTTCGGTTGATGCGTTACAGCAAATGAAAGAAACCTATCGGTTTAATGTCTGGGGATCGGTAATTCCGATTGATACCCGTTTTAGAGATGCAAGCAAAGTGGGCTTACCCTTGCCAACCATGGCACCTTATTCACGTGGTTCTCTTTCCTATAAAAAATTACTGGACTTCCTGTTAGGGATTCAGGAACGTCATGATGAAGAAAAAAGACAACAATCTGCTTAAACCTGAGCTGGCTGTAGAGAGTTATCTTGACAGTCTGTTGCAGGAAATATCAACTGACCAGACTGAACTAAGACCGTTACCGGTTAAGGGTAATGTAGTTTTACTTCCCGACTTTGAAATTCCGCAAGAAGATACCATTGACCCAGTCAATGAAATCATTGAACCCGTTTCACCTGCCACTGATTTGGCAGCTGAATCTACTGAGAACGAGCTATCACACCAGGAACAGGTTAAGGAACGCAAGTATGACTTTACTTACCCCATTCAGTGTCTAATGTTTCATGTGGCTAATACCCAGCTCTCTATACCACTCATCGAGCTGGGCAGTGTATTACCCTGGGTCAAGAATATGACTCAGCTGCCAAGTTCCAAATTTTGGTCACTAGGCGTATTAAAACACCGAGAGCGTAAAATTCGAGTTGTGGACACTGCCGGTTTACTCAGTATCAGAAAATCAAATACTAATGGCTATACTCCGAGTCATATACTGGTGTTTGGCGATGGAGACTGGGCTTTAAGCTGTGACTCACTTGGCGAAGTAGTAAAAGTAGAGTCAGATGATATTCAATGGAATGGGCCTAAAAGTTCTGGGTTAAGCATGGGTACCCTTAGAGGGTCTCTGGCTCAATTACTTGATCCCATGAAAATAATGAAACACCTAGAAAGCATTACTGCAGCTAGTTGAAGCTTTTTTTCAATTTTCTGTTATACATAAATCATAAGTAAATCGGTTAAACTGTTTTTCAGGTGTGCTGTATTTTTATAGTTTTCTTAATTTTTTGTTTGTGTTTCCGTTAACATAGACATAACGATTTTATTTTGGAGGTTACAATGGCCGCAACTCAGAACGATTCTACTTCATTACAGTGTGTTACGTTTACACTGGAAGACGAGACTTATGGAATGAATGTTATGCAGGTGCAGGAAGTATTGCGCGAAGTTGAAGTCGCTCCTGTTCCTGGTGCTCCGGATTATGTTCTAGGGATTATAAACCTGAGGGGTAACGTGGTATCGGTGATAGATGCACGTACTCGCTTCGGTTTGCAACCTAAGGAAAGCGATGAGATGTCGCGTATTATCGTGATTGAGGCGCAACAGCAAATTTTGGGCATTCTGGTCGATAGTGTGGCCGAGGTTGTCGATATCCAGCGTGATGAAATCGATACAGCGCCTAATGTAGGCAATGCGGAAACATCAAAGTATATCGATGGTGTAGTAAGTAGAGGTGAAAAGCTGTTGATACTGGTTGATCTCAATAAATTGCTGACTCAAACTGAGATGGGCCAGATCACGGGCTTTTAGCTATGGATCAATAATGCCTGACCAAAACATCAAACCGTTATACCCAGTTTCACCTACTGGCAGTGTTCTGAAAAAGAAGAAATCGCCTGATAAAAAAACACCTGGGACGGCAAGGGAAAATGATAGAAATCAGAAACGGACAAAAAAAGGCATAATTGATACCTACGCTTGAAAGTATATTGTTACACGTCCTATAGTTTATCCATAAAATCCTTATGCTTGCCAGATAGCCGGTAAGCAAAACTCAGGACTTCAGCAATCACCAGATATAGAGATTGCGGAATATGGTCACCCAGGTCTAGCTGTTCTAGCAAAGCAGATAACTCCTTATCTTCATAAACTGGAATTTTCTCTGCTTCAGCGATACGGAGAATTTCATCAGCAATATCATGATGACCTTTCGCGGTCACCACAGGAGCCTGTTCGCCATCATATTCCAGTGCAATGGCAAATTTGGGTGATTGTTCCTTTTTCGTCTTGTTCATGCTTCCAGATCCAGCAGGTTGTCGTTTGTTGCGTACTGATCCTTTCCACTGGGTTGCGGGACAGGGCCGTGAAAGCAATCAAATAAACCCAGTTCAAACCCGGCTTTTTGTAACTGTGTTTTGAATTGCCCCATATGGTTATCAATCAGGTTTTTGGTGCTAGCTTGATGGGCCCAGAAATTGGCTGAGATTTTGCTGTCCTGCAGCAGGATACGGGTAGTGATCATACCCAGTAAACCAAATTCAAACGATAGCTCTATCTCCCAGCATTGGACAGTTTCATCGCTATGGCCTTTTTTCTTTTGTTTGATTTTCAGCTGCAGGTTCTGGCTTTCCTGATCTACCTGTATGGGAATATTTAGAAAAAGATTCAGCGGTTGATGTTGTTCCAGCTGTAAACGGGTTGAGCTTTGTTGTGTGAGCAACTGATTCAAGGTCTGTTCGGTCTGTTGTAACAGTTCAAGACGCAAAGTGTTGGATAACTCGATTACAGGGCGATCATGCTGCTTATCAGTTATATGCGTCGTTGGTTGAGGGAAAATTTCACGGATTAACTGACGGAAACTTTCTGGTGAATGCTTTAGTGCGAGTGATAAATACTGTAGCTGTTGGCCAAGATTATTCATATTACCCGGCATTTCAGCCTTGATTAATGCGAGATAGCTGAATATCTGCTGTAGTGTCTCGGGTTTGATATTGTCTGCCGAGGCCAGCGGCCTGGCCAGGCTGAGTAAAATATCGTTTAAAAGTTTTGCGCGGCCAGGGGTTACGGGCTGATCTATCGGTAGCTGCTTGCCTGGGGTTCCCTGTAATGTCTCAATGCCATGTCTGCCCTGTTGTGTCAGTTCGACTGTCTTGACATTAGCTCTATCGATTAGAGCTGCGCTTTTTGCCCCAACAAGCTCGCTCGCTACTTTTTGCAGGGAGCTTAAATTATATTGTTGACCCTGTTCTAGCCCGCGGGGGATCAAACTGGTAAGTGCCGCTTTTAAAATAGCCTGTGGTTGTATACGAATTAACTGAATCTGCTCTTTGCCTGCGTCTTTCAGGAGCAGGGTTTCGCCAATTTGCAGACTATCCTGGCGGTTTATTTGAATAACCTGATTGTTGATCCTTAATGAAGTCAGATTGTTGCTTTGCGCGACAACTTTCGCAGTCAGCACAGTGTTATTCAGATTTTGAGCAACAGCTTTGAATTGTGCTTTTGCTAGCGTAAGTAGACTTGAAGTGTGCTGCTCAATCTTTAGCGTAGGTTGGGGTTTTAAAGCGGTTAGTCTGGCCAGTATTTCATCACCTGTTTTTAACTGATCAGGTGCTTTCCCAGTGATTTTGCCGAATGCTGTATCCAGTAATACCTGATTTCCTGTTTGCTTAACGACTACCGCTCTAAACAGACCTGCCTGTTGAAGATTCTGCAGAATATCCAGAACCTTTGCAGTGCGAGCATCCAGCTGAACGCTGGGTAAAGTAGAGTTTATGGGTTGCATATAGGCAAAATATAACCGTGCTGGGTAATTCACTGCCACCTGTTTAAGATAAACGAAGTATAAATCATTAATCTCAATAGGCGTTGTTTTGAAGAGAGGAGTATCCAGGTCTATAAATTGACGCCTCTGACATATATCGGCAGAAAAGACTGAAAAATAACCTTGCTAATCCCCCTGATTTTTATCGATTAATGGAATACTTGTGTCAAATATATGGCGATATTACTAATTAACGAGAATTGTTTAGTGTAACTTATTGAAAAATATATAAATTAAAATATGGCATGATACTCGCTTAATGAATGCTGTATTAAACCAGAAGAAAAGAAGCAACTATGCCTCAGACTACATCTTTATCAGGAGAAAACAAATCTCCATTACAGGTGATCGCGCTTGATTCGCGTAAATCAGAACAGGTGGTTAGTGACAAGCAGTACTTAAAGATTCTGCAAATGTCTGATCTACTGTCGAGGACGCTTAATCTGGAAGAGTTGCTGAAGATTTTTTCCAGTGAAATTGCTGCTCTCATTCCACATACAAGTTACCGCTACTCTTCCGACCATCTGGAAAAGCCCGTGAGAAGCGGTAAGCTGGGCCAACATAGTTTGAATTACCATTTAACCATTCAGCAAATGGATCTTGGTGAGCTGACTCTTTATCGTACGACACCTTTTAGCAGTAACGAAGTCTGCCAGTTTGAGGACTTGCTATGCTCACTGGTATATCCGATAAAAAATGCTCTGCTTTATCATGTTGCAATTGTCTCGGCGTATAAAGATCCTTTGACTAATATCAATAATCGAGCGGCTATGGATAAGATGTTGCCGCGTGAAATTCGCCTGGCTAAACGTCATGATCACCGACTTGCATTGATGATAATGGATCTGGATGGGTTTAAGTCAGTCAATGATAATCTGGGGCATGATGTAGGTGACCGATTACTGGTTATGGTAGCTAAAACTATCCAGGATGTTCTCAGAGATACAGATATGTTCTACCGTTATGGTGGTGATGAATTTGTTGCTGCTCTGCCATATACCGATGCACAGGGTGCTATTGATGTTGCCAACAGAATACTCAAAGCTATTCGAAATCTTGAGCAGGGTGTTTTTGAGGAAACTTTCCAGATCGGCTTGAGTGTTGGACTATCCATGTTACATGCAGGCGATGATTTTGAACGACTGTTCAAACGAGTTGATCAGGCGTTATATCGAGCCAAGAAAGATGGTAAGCATCGCGTTGTAATCAGCTAAATAGCTAGTTAAATTAGATTAAAAGACGATTTTGAAAATGTATCGGATATTTTAGATGCTATAGTCTTATTGTATTAATTTAAAGCTTCCGTAATCCTTAATCTGTTGCAAAGGCATTTCGGTGGCTATAGCGATTAATTTTAGGGGTTATAAAATGGCTTCAATATTGGCTGTTGATGATTCAGCATCAATGAGACAAATGGTTTCTTTTACTTTAAAGACTGCTGGTCATGATGTGACAGAAGCTGAAGATGGTGTGGTTGCCTTAAATATGGCCAGGTCACGATCTTTTGATCTGGTGATAACTGACGTGAATATGCCGAATATGGATGGCATTACACTCATCGCTGAATTAAGAAAACTCCCAAATTTTAAATTTACTCCTCTTCTGATGCTGACTACCGAATCTTCAAGCGACAAGAAAATGGCGGGCAAAAATGCCGGGGCTACGGGATGGATAGTCAAGCCATTTAACCCTGATCAGTTACTTGCTGTTATTAAGAAAGCCTTAGGGTAACTCATCATGTATCTGCCTGGTGAGGTCATGCCGAGTATGAGCAGACCAGGCAGTATTCGGGGTGTTGAAGTTCAGGGAATAGCCAGGAGCATTGACGCATGAATGCACGAGTTCTCGCTGTCCTTAACCACAAAGGAGGGGTAGGGAAAACTACGACCTGCCTGAATCTGGTCAGCGCCTATGCCGATCAGGGCCTGAAAGTTCTGGCAATAGACCTTGACCCCCAGTCGCATCTTGCGGTCAGCCTTGGTTTTAATGACCCGGGTAATTCCGGCTTAGATGAAATTTTTTTCGAGCATGCTGCATTACAGGATTATGTTCAAACTGTTCGGGAAAATCTGCATCTGTTAGTAGCAGGCTACAGATTGGGAGAGGCTGAAAGACTGGCTGCCAAGGGACGATCTCAGGCAGTGATTGTCAGGGATGCGATTGAGTCGGTACTAGATGAATACGATCTAATATTGATGGATTGTCCTCCGACCTCAGGCCTGCTCAATTTTAATGCTTTATATGCGGCTAATGAGGTAGTGATTCCAGTCTCCAGTGATTACCTGGCTCTGCATGGTCTTTCTCAACTATTACATACATTGAATAGCGCAGAGAAGTTTATGCAGAAAAAATTACAGCGCTGGATCGTTTTGACTCGATTTGCTACGCGTAGGCGACTATCTAATCAGGTTCGGGATAAGTTAATAAAATACTTTCCAAATCAGTTGCTACCCACGGTAATTCGTGAAAATGCGGCATTAGCTGAAAGTCCAAGTTTTGGTAAGTCAATTTTTGACTATAGTAAGCATAGTAATGGTGCTCAAGATTATGCCGCTCTGGCCGATGATATTTTGTACAAAAGAGTAAAGAATTGTGATGAATCAAAAGAAAAATTTATTTGAAAAGCATCCACTGGTTATCTCGGGTATCCTGATTATATTGTTACTGATGCTGATACAGGTATTTGTGCCGACCAGTTGGCTAAGTATCCTGAGTTTACTTATCATGCTTGCACTCGCCGTGTTGCTGATTAAGACTTTATCCAGGCAGGAGCTGGAACAGACAGAAGATGACCTTAACTCAGATCAGGTAACAGTTGATTTGATGACAGTATTTGACGATCTTGCCAGTCTGGTTGATCAACAGGCAGGAGAAATTAGCCAATCCTTAGCCCAGATAAAACAGGTAGTTATCAATGCAAGCGGTAATTTAAGCGATAGCTTTCATGACTTGAATAATAAAAGTCAGGACCAGGGTCAGCTGGTACTGGGGTTGTTAAATGCCGATAAGGGGTCGGATGCTCCAGCAGGGGATACAAAATTTAATATTGCCCAGTTTCTTGTAGAAACTCATGGCCTGTTGCAACGATTTGTCGAGATTATGATTTCAAATAGTGACAATAGCAGCAAAATGGTAAATGCCATCGATGATATTTCCAGACAAATGGACGAAGCCTTTTCGTTGTTGAATGACGTGACAGCTATTGCCAATCAAACCAATTTACTGGCATTAAATGCAGCCATTGAAGCTGCCCGTGCAGGAGATGCCGGTCGTGGTTTTGCTGTTGTGGCAGATGAGGTTAGAAAACTGTCTCAACATTCAAACCGCTTCAGTTCAGAGATTGGAGCGGTAGTGCAGAAAGCCAAGACCGATATCTCCAGTGCTAAGGATGTGGTGGCAGAGATGGCATCGCGTGATATGTCTGATGCTATTGAAGAGAAAAATCGTGTCGACGGTATGTTACAGAAAGTCGAGGAATACAATCAGAATATTGATGTAGAACTGGGTAAGATTTCGACTATTAGCAATGAAATAGCGCTTGCTGTAGGACTAGCTGTACAATCGCTACAGTTTGAAGATGTAGTAACACAGGTTATCAGTTATAGCGATCAACATGCTAACCGCTTGCAGGGCCTGGTGCATCGTTTACACCAAAAACTTGCTGTGTTGAAATCAAATGATGCAGCCACTAACCCAGTGCAGATCCATCATATGGTAGAGCAGTTTCGTGATGAAATTGCTCAACTCAAACAGGAATGGGATAAACCGCTGAATAAAGCTGTGAATCAGAGTTCTATGGAGCAGGGCGATATAGAGATGTTTTGAGGGTAGTACGGTGTCATTGCTTATTTGCGGTAATTTATTGCAGTATAATGCTAACTAAACATAGCCTAACGATTAAAGGATATGGCAGAATACTTTAGCCGCAAATTTCTGTTCAAAAAATCTAACTAGCTGCTATGCTAATTAACATACAAATGAAAGGGCGCAAAACCCAAACCTATTCAAAAATCATACAGGATCTTTTTTATGTCTATTAACAGTACAGTGTCTGAAGACGGCAAGGTTATAACAATAGCCGTGTCAGGGAAATTTGATTTCCAGCTCTACGATGAATTCAGAACCTCTTACGTCGACACACAAGGCTCAGGTGTTGATTACATTGTAGACCTTTCTGGGACTGATTATCTTGATAGTTCTGCGCTCGGCATGCTTTTACTATTACGCGAACATGCAGGTGGAGAAGGCTCAAAAATTAAGATATCCAGCGCTTCTCCTGACGTGAAAAAGGTTCTGGATGTGGCCAATTTTGGGAAGTTGTTCGAAATTAATTAACTTAGAGATGAGTCATGAATGATTACTCAGAAAAAAGAGATTTCCAGAGAATGGTATTAGACTGTTCGCTGGAATACCGTATCAGTGCCGAAGACAAAATCTATCAGGGGAAAATCCAGAACCTGAGTGCGAAAGGGGTGTTATTTCAGGGTGATCAGTCTATAGCACTGGGTGTTCAGATTCAGATTACTGTATCTCCAGTCCACGATATAACCCCACCCATGGTTGCTGATGTTCGTGTGACGCGTTGTGACAAACGCGAAGATGGCAATTATTATGTGGCTGGGGAAATTATTCAGATCCTATGAGTGACTTTCTCTGGAGTATGCTCTGACCACATAATCATCCACTAGACGTATAAACTCTTCAGCAATATGATCACCTTTCAGGGTCACGGTTTTTACACCGTCTTCATAAACTGGTGCTACTGGTAGTTCACCGTTGCCTGGCAGGCTGATTCCAATGTTTGCATGTTTGCTTTCGCCCGGTCCATTCACTACACAGCCCATTACTGCAACATTCATTTTTTCTACACCAGGATATTCTCCTCTCCACTTCTGCATAGATTGATCTAGCTGAGATTGTATTTTTTGTGCTAAAACCTGAAATAGGTTGCTGCTGGTCCGGCCGCATCCGGGGCAGGCTACAACAGTAGGTGTGAAAGATCGTATATTCATCGATTGCAGGATGTGCTGCGCTACCTTTACCTCTCTGGTACGGCTCTCACCGGGCTCGGGGGTGAGAGAGATTCGAATGGTGTCACCAATACCTTCGTCTAGAAGAATGGCTAGTGCAGCGGTTGATGCGATAACCCCTTTATCACCCATGCCAGCTTCAGTCAGCCCCAGATGTAAAGCGTAGCTGGAGCGGGTTGCCAGTTCGCGGTAAACCGCAACCAGATCATGCACATGGCTCATCTTACAGCTGATGATGATTTTATCAGCAGCAAGGCCTATATCCTCGGCCAGGCGGGCACTGCTGAGAGCGGATTCAATGACCGCTCTACGGTTTATTTGATTGAGTGATTCAGGGTGTTTTGAGTGGGCATTCTGATCCAGCAATTGAGCCAGGATCTGTTGATCCAGGCTGCCCCAGTTGACTCCTATTCTGACCGGTTTTTCGTAACGACAGGCTTGTTCGACCATACTCTGAAATTGAATATCGCGTTTCTTTCCGCGCCCTACATTACCCGGGTTTATTCGATATTTAGCCAGAGCTTGCGCGCACTCAGGGTACTTTTCTAATAGTTTATGGCCATTGAAATGGAAGTCACCCACTATAGGTACCTGATACCCCGACTGAATCAGTGAATCAACTATGGGTGCTACAGCGCTGGCTGCTGCTTCATTATTCACTGTAACACGCACCAGCTCAGAGCCCGCGTCATGAAGTTGTTTAATCTGCTCAACAGTTGCAGAGATCTCAGCTGTATCGGTATTGGTCATGGATTGTACTATAACCGGGTTATTACCTCCGATTTGTACTGGACCGACCTGCACGGTATGGCGTTTGGGTAAAGCGTTTGTATTCACAATGTACTGCATCAATAGTAGAAAGAGGGGCATTATATCTATTTTTTGCAAAAGGATATGCCGACAAAGACGATATCTCGTCTAAATATTAAACATATCCCAAATAAAGCTGAATATTGTAGATGTTGCACTATAACTAATTAATAAACATCACAATAATGAGGGGGGGAGTATTGCATGTCCATTGATATGGCTCAATTCCATCAGGTCTTCTTCGAGGAAAGCTTTGAAGGCCTGGCAGTGATGGAGACCGGTTTGATGGAGCTTGAACCTGGCAGTGCTGATGAGGAAGTAATAAACAGTATCTTTCGTGCCGCCCACTCTATCAAAGGTGGCTCCGGTACCTTTGGATTCAAGGCTATTGCAGATTTTACCCATGTAATGGAAACATTACTGGATGAAATGCGTGATGGTAAACGCAATGTTACTCGAGAAAATAGCGACATTCTGTTGCGTTCAGTCGACTGTCTTAAGGAAATGCTGGAAGCTGCGCAATCCGGTAGTGAAGCTGATGCTGAGCGTGTTCAGGAACATCAGGCTGAACTGGAAAAAGAATTAGCCAATACCTCCACTGCTGAATCCTCTCCAATTGCTAGCGATAGTGCAGCTCAGATTCCCATACAAAGCAATGAAACTCCATCCAGACGCTGGAAAATTCTATTTAAACCCACGCGTGAAATGTTGCAGTCGGCTAATGATCCCCTGCCTCTGATGCGTGAATTACGTGAGTTGGGAGAACTGGAGCTGATTTCCAGGCTCGATCAGGTACCTGACTTCGAATCGCTGGAACCTGAAGATTGTTATATGAGCTGGGAAATGAATCTTTTTGGCGATGCCAGCAAGGAGCAGCTACTGGAGGTTTTCGCATGGGTAGAAGATTTATGTGAGCTATCCATAACTGAGTTAGTGGATGAGTCTGAGCAAAGTGATCAGCAGGCAGTAGTTGAGCCGAATAAAATACTGGTCCCACAACGCAGAGAAGAAGATCGGGGGAAACCTCGCATGGATCGGCGCGAAGGTGATCGACGCAAGGCAGATCGAAGAACCGTCACTAGCGCACCAGCGGCTCAGGCAGCCTCCATTCGGGTAGAAACCGGTAAAATCGATGCGCTCATTAATATGGTAGGTGAGCTGGTGATTACTCAGTCCATGTTGGGTATGGTTGGCGAAAATATTGAAGAAAACCATGCCGTTACACCTGCCGATATTGAAAAGATGGTGGAAGGCCTGAAACAGCTGGAACGTAATACCCGTGAATTGCAGGAAAGTGTGATGAAGGTAAGAATGATGCCGATCAGTTTTTCCTTTTCTCGCTTCCCCCGCCTGGTGCGTGATTTATCCGCCAAGTTAGGCAAAAAGATAGACCTCAAATTAGTCGGTGAAACCACCGAAGTCGATAAAACCGTAATCGAAAAAATCGGTGACCCTATGGTTCATCTGGTACGTAACAGTATTGATCATGGGATAGAAGAGCCCGCCGACAGACTTGCTGCTGGCAAACCGGAAACCGGAACTATTGAACTGAATGCCTACCATCAGGGGGGCAATATCGTCATCGAAATTAAGGATGACGGTAAAGGCATGGATAAACAAAAGCTACTGGATAAGGCGATTGATAGAGGACTGATTGGTGAAGAGGATCAGCTTAGCGATAAACAAATCTTTGATTTAATCTTTATGCCAGGATTTTCTACCGCCGAAGTAGTGAGTGATGTATCTGGTCGGGGCGTCGGCATGGATGTGGTCAGAAGAAACATCCAGGAGCTTGGTGGCGGGGTTGAAATTGAGTCAGAGCTGGGTATTGGTACCACCATGATCATTCGTCTGCCCTTGACCCTGGCAATTCTAGATGGACAGACAGTTAAGGTTGATAGTGAAAATTACATCATTCCAATCATCTCTATCATTGAATCGATTCAGATCAAGCCCGAGATGCTCAAGCGTGTCGGAGGTCAGGGTGAAACCTTCAGGTTACGCGATGAATATATACCTATTATCAAATTGCATGAAGTCTTCGGCATCGAAGGAGCTGAGCAGATTTCACTAGATGAAGGCTTGCTGGTAGTGGTAGAAGCTGACGGTCAACATGTAGGTCTTTTTGTCGATGATCTGTTAGGTCAGCAGCAGGTCGTTATCAAATCGCTGGAAAGTAATTACAGGAAAATTGAAGGTTTTTCAGGGGCGACAATTTTAGGAGATGGTTCTGTAGCCCTGATACTGGATATGCCTGGAATATTGCGCCTCAATAAAAAGCTAACCCATCAGTCACAGGCGGCATAGATCGTGGGTGAACAGGAAATTGCAGAAGAATTAAAACATCTGTCATCTGTAGATCAGTATCTGACCTTTGCCATAGGTGAGGAAGATTATGGGGTACATATCTTAAGTGTGCAGGAAATAAGAGGCTGGGAAGCAGTAGCTCGTGTACCCAATACACCTCACTATATCAAAGGGGTACTTAATTTGAGGGGAACTGCAGTTCCCGTCATTGATATGCGTCTGCGCATGGGAGAAAAAGAGCCAGAATACAATGCAACCACGGTGGTAATCATCTTGCGAGCATCTATGAATTCGGCAGAAAGAATCGCTGGTATAGTAGTGGATAATGTTTCTGATGTAATGCATGCGCGTAGCGATGAAATCAGGAAAACACCAGATTTTGGAGACAGAGTGGATACCGAGTTTATCAAGGGTCTGGTTGATGCTGATGGCAAGATGGTTATGTTGTTCGATGTAGATAAGTTTATGCATCACCCGGATATTTATGATGAAGAAGTGAACGAATAACCCAGCGGCGAAGATAATTATGTCTATCAATAATATTAAAGTAAACAGCAAGCTGATTTTGATGCTGATGGTCCCTTTTCTGGTGATGTTGGTTCTTGCGGTGATGGAGTTTCAATCAGCCCTTTTGAAAGCCCGCAATGCTTCTAATATGGGACATTTTACCAATATTGCAATTACCATGAATCGGACAACAGATGCAATCCAGCAGGAATATGATATTTCGCTTACATTTATCAACTCAACTGGCAAAGAGTATTCGTCTGCGCTGGATAAAGCACGACAGGATACTGATACAAAGGTATCTGAGCTGAGAGCGGAATTGGAATTGAGCGATACAGCCTCCTATGGAGAAGACTATGTCCATCAGCTTGAACAGGTTCAGACTGATATTAATCAACTGGCTGAGATACGGTCTGCTGTTAATAATCAGTCAGTTATAGTAGCCCATTCCTATGAAAAGGTTGTGGCGAATATGTTGAAAATAATCGAAATGCTACCTCGCCTAAGTTTAGATAAAAACATGGCTAACACCGCCAATGCTTATGCAAATCTGCTCGTGCAGAAGAATAATGCCATCAAGGAGAAACGGATATTGCTGGTGGTGTCTAAACGTGATCATTTCCTTGGTCGGGAGTTTAATGATTTTATCCAGGCAGTTAATTTACAACATAATTATGAGTCTGCTTTCCTATCGCTGGCTAATCAGCATGAGAAAGAGTTCTATCATAAAACGCTCGATACTGATGTGGTGAAACGAGCTGAAAGCATGCGGGAGAAAGCTCGAAATCCGACAGAGGATGGCAGCATAAATATTGATCCAGCTGAATGGGATAAATCACAGGGAGAGAAAATTAAACTGCTGAACAAGATCGCTGAAGTGATGACTGAAAGTATAAAAAATTCAGCTGAAAAAGCGGATTCGGTAGCTGTTACCACATTGATAACCATTAGTATCGTCGCCGCAGTAGCAACCTTATTATCAATATTCATGTGGTGGATTATTTCATCGAGTATAAAGGGTTCGCTGAATACGGTGTCTCATATACTGGGGCGGATTGCGATTGGTGATTTTTCCAGTGAAATTAAAAATACAGGTAATGATGAATTTGGTCAGTTGTTAAGCACCTTAGGCAAGATGCAGTCAGACCTGAAAAAGAAGCTGGATAGCGACGCCGAGATTGCTGCGAGTAATGCACGCATCAAGGTGGCACTGGATAATGTATCCGCCAACGTGATGTTAGCTGATCAGAATAATGACATTATTTATATAAACCCTGCTGCCGATATAATGTTTTCTGGCATCGAAAAGGATCTGGCAAAAGATATTGCTGGATTCAACGCTAGCAATATCATAGGTAGAAATGTTGATGTATTCCATAAAAACCCAGCCCATCAACAGCGCCTGCTTGCAACCTTAAGTGGGCGTCACAATGCTCAGTTTTTTGCGGGTGGTCGAAGCATGGCTTTCGTTGCCAATCCGGTACTGGGCGATGGTGGTGAGCGCCTAGGCACGGTGGTTGAATGGCAGGATCGGACAGCAGAGGTTAATGCTGAAATTGAAATTCAATCAATTGTTGACTCGGTGCAACAGGGTGACCTTGAACAAAGGGTATCCACGGAAGGTAAATCCGGATTTTTCCTCAACCTGAGTGAAGGTATCAACAAAATGGTTGCTGAGGTAGCTGGTACCTTAAATGATATTAATGTGGTGATGTCGGCTTTAGCACATGGAGATCTGACCCAAAAAATTGAAAATCATTACCTCGGCACTTTCGAGTCAGTTGCGAATAACGTTAATACTACTATTGATGAGCTGTCAAATATTGTTGGAGAAATCAGATCTACATCCGATGAAGTGACCACTACCTCTCACGAGATTCTGGATGGTAATAACAGTCTGTCAGCTCGCACCGAGCAGCAGGCTGCGGCACTGGAAGAAACAGCGTCCAGCATGGAAGAAATTACCAGTACAGTGAAGCAGAACTCGGATAATGCGCAACAGGCTAATGTGCTCTCAACCGCGGCTGGAGAAATGGCTAATAAAGGGGGGCAAGTCGTTGATGATGCGGTGATCGCCATGCAGGAAATCAATGCGTCGAGTGAAAAAATCGCTGAAATCATTAGCGTTATTGATGAAATCGCATTCCAGACCAACCTGCTTGCGCTGAATGCTAGTGTCGAAGCAGCCCGAGCTGGTGATCAGGGTAGAGGTTTTGCCGTGGTGGCCACCGAAGTACGAAATCTGGCACAACGTAGTGCGACTGCAGCTAAGGAGATTAAGGAACTGATTAATGATAGCGTGCAAAAGGTTAATGCTGGGACTGAACTGGTGAATAAATCGGGTGAAACACTTAAGGAAATCGTTCAGGGGGTTAAGAAGGTAGGAGATATCGTCGCCGAAATCGCTGCTGCTAGCCAGGAGCAGACAACGGGAATCCAGCAGGTCAACATTGCTGTGGCCAGTATGGATGAAACCACACAGCAGAATGCAGCATTGGCAGAGCAGACATCTGCCGCTAGTGTATCGATGACAGAGCGTAGTAGTGACATGTCCAGAAGACTGGAGTTTTTTACTCTAGGTGGTAACTGGAAGCCGAAACCAGCAAGCACTACAGCTGCAAAGCCCGCAAAAAAAACTCAAGTAACTCCGACAGAAAAACCTAAACCTAAACTAAAAACTAAACCAAAAGTCGATGTGGTAGCTGATACTGATTTTGATGACGATGAGTGGGAAGAGTTTTAGTGCAATGATTTGTTGCGAATAAACCATACGATTTTTATCTTTAGATAAGAACTGGAGCACAACATGAAAATTAATGAGCCTGTAACTCAAAATGAAGTCAAGATGCGCGAGGGTTCAATCCTGGTGTCTAAAACAGACCTTAAGGGCATTATTACCTATGTTAATCAGGACTTCATTGATATTAGTGGATTCTCCGAAGATGAATTGATTGGTAAAAATCATAACGTTGTGCGCCATCCCGATATGCCTCCAGAGGCCTTCCAGTGGTTATGGGATGACCTTAAGGCAGGGCAACCCTGGACTGCACCCGTTAAAAACAGAGCCAAAAATGGTGACTATTACTGGGTGAGTGCAAATGTGTCACCGATTACCAAAAATGGAAAAGTAGTTGAATATATGTCCGTCAGGACTCGGCCTGGCGATGATGTGATTGCAGCTGCAGACAAACTTTACAGGGATATTAATGCAGGTAAGGTTTCGCTTGAAAAAACAGCTTTACAAAAGGCTATACATAAATTCAACAGCATAAAAACTACTACCTGGTTATATACCAGCGTCATTATCGCATCGTTGTTTATGTTCGCGCTGGCTGCAATGCTCATGTCAGGTGTGTCTGCATCAGGTATAGCGACTGCTCTGGTCGTGGCTGGAGTGCTTACGCTAATTGGTGGCACCATCAATACCCGTAATAACAGTAAACCCATGCATTATCTTGAGTCACAGTTATTAGCCATTTCCAATGGTGATTACTTTAACTGGACCGATATTACGCGACCTGATGATATCGGGGACATGATGCGCTGCGTCTTTTCCACTCAGGTAAGACTGGGGTTTGATGTGATGGATGCAAGGGAAAAAGCGGTTGAAGGTGACCGTATTAAAACTGCGCTGGATAATGTCAGCGCCAACGTGATGGTGGCTGATGCGGATCTAAACATTATTTATATCAATGATACTATCAGTAAAATGTTTGCCAATGCTGAACAGGATATTAGAAAGGATTTACCGAACTTTAATGCTGCTACTTTACTGGGTACGAATATTGATGTTTTCCACAAAAATCCGGCCCATCAAAGAGGTCTGCTGGAAACTCTAACATCGACCTATCAAGCTGACCTGAAAATTGGCGGTAGAAGCATGCAGGTGATTGCAAACCCGGTTATTAATGCCGATGGTCGCAAAATTGGTACCGTAGCCGAATGGACAGATCGTACCGTTGAGGTTGCGATTGAAGAAGAGATGACCACGCTGGTGACTGATGCACAGTCAGGCAATTTATCGACTCGACTGAGTACAGAAGGTAAGGATGGTTTTTTCAGGCAGTTGGCAGATAATCTTAATAATATGCTGGATGTGCTGGAAGCTACTTTTAGCGATATCAGTAATGTGATGTCCACCCTGCGCGATGGTGATTTAACCCATACGATTGATCGTGACTACGAGGGTGTATTCGGAGAGGTTAAGGAAAACGTTAATGGCACGATCGAACAGATCAAAAGTATTGTGACTGAAATTCGCGAGTCTTCCACTCAGATAGATAGCACAGCCAGTGAAATTGCGACAGGTAATCACAATTTGTCATCTCGTACAGAGCAACAGGCAGCGGCGCTGGAAGAGGTTGCTTCCAGTATGGAAGAGATCACCTCTACCGTGAAGCAGAATGCAGATAATGCGGCTCATGCCAATACCCTGGCTACCGATGCCGGTAATACCGCCGACGAAGGTGGCGAGGTGGTAAAACAGGCCGTTAATGCGATGACTGAAATCAATGCTTCCAGTTCCAGAATTGCAGAAATTATCGGTGTGATTGATGAAATAGCATTCCAGACCAACCTGCTGGCTTTGAATGCTAGTGTAGAAGCGGCACGCGCAGGAGAACAGGGTAGAGGTTTTGCGGTAGTCGCCACAGAAGTTCGTAACCTGGCTCAGCGTAGTGCGACGGCGGCAAAGGAAATTAAGGAGCTGATTAATGATTCAGTGAAAAAGGTCCAGGCGGGTTCTGCGCTGGTGAATGAATCCGGCGTCAAGTTAGAAGAAATAGTAACCGGAGTGAAAAAAGTAAAGGATATCGTCGCTGAAATAGCTGCAGCAAGCTCAGAACAGGCAACTGGTGTTGACCAGGTCAGTACCGCTATCACCAGCATGGATGATTTGACACAACAAAATGCTGCACTGGCTGAAGAGGCCTCTGCGGCCAGCACGAACATGTCAGAACAGGCTCAGGTAATGAATAAACAGATGCAATTCTTTACAACAAATGGTTAATAAGCCATTTGCTATGAAGCATGAGAATACTCCAGGTGTAACGAGATGAGCAACAATCAAGGCACTAACCATAGCGAGGATATTCGGCAGGAGTATCTGACCTTTTCACTGGGTGCTGAGCAATACGGTGTAGATATCCTTAAGGTCAAGGAGATACGCGGTTGGGAGCCACTGCGGGAACTGCATGATGCGCCAGCCTATATCAAAGGTGTGCTCGATTTTAGAGGGCACATCGTACCTGTCCTTGATCTCAGAATACGTTTTGGCATACAGCAATATGAATATAAACCGACAACCGTGATCATTATCCTGTCCACTGAAGATGATAAAAACATGATGGGCGTCGTGGTGGATGCAGTGTCAGATGTGCTCTCTGTGAAACAGAGTGAAATCAAACCATCACCTGATTTGGGTGACAAAATCAATACTGATTACATGCTGGGAATGGTCACCCAGCAGCAGGGTATGATTATGCTGGTGAACTCCGACCGTCTGGTCGATAAAGATGAACTGGAGGTCGAGGGCTATTAGTCCATCGAAATCATCATGATAAAAAAATCAGTGAAGAAAAAGGCGTCCAAAAAAGTTATTGATTATGATCCACTGGCATGGCTGGAAGAAGGAGAAGATAAAAACCAGCAAGAGGAATCAGCTTCCCCATCTACGATAGAGAATCAGTCCAGCGATAACGCGGAGAGTCAGGAGAACACGGCAGCTTTTGGATTTTTTGATGATGACCCAGTAGAAGAGGTCGCTCAGGTTGCGAGTACTGATGAAGATGATTTAGCTTACGGTTTTTTTGACGATGCTCCCATTTCAATGCAATCACAATCCGCGCGTATAGATGCAGATAGCCATACAATTAATCTGGGTGCTGAACTTACCATAAGATCAGTGTCAGAGTGCAAGGCACTTATCGACCAGCTACTGCATCAGGGAGAAGAGATAAAACTGCAGGTGAATGAATTGCAGAAAATAGATAGTGCAGGCCTGCAAATGCTTTACAGTCTTAAAAAGACACTGGATAAAAGTGGACAGAAAATCCACTGGATGAGTTCGGGTGCAGTGGTTAACGAAGTAGCACAGATGTTAGGCTTGCCCGAACTGGCAGATACCTCTGTAGATGAAGGCGAAGAGCAGCAGGAAAATAGCGCTTTCGGTTTTTTCTAGCTAAAACAATTTAAGGAGTCTTCATGTCTGAAAATTCTGATAGTCGATCCACTAGCGGTCAATCTGAGGTTGACTGGAGCCAGGTGCAGGAAACTGTGCGTATGTTATTTCTGACTGTAGCACAGATTGAAATTGCGCTTACCGAAAGTGATGAGTCTTTTGACCATTTAACACATAGTTTTACTAACATAATGGAATATGAAAAAAATATTGCGCAGGTAGTAGAAGGGTTACCTGATTCTGAACAGACGCTGGCGTTGCGCGATAGTATTAGACACAGCACACAAAAACTCAGACAGGAATTTCAGGGCGCGATCATCGCGTTTCAATTTTATGACAAGTTAACTCAGCGCCTGTCGCATGTCTGCAGTAGTATTGAAGCTATGAGTGGTCTGGTCGGCGATACCAGCAAGAATAATGATCCTGCACAATGGACCCTTTTGCAGGATGCAATTAAATCCAGATATAGCATGCACGAAGAGTATGAAATGTTTGACAATGTGATGAAGGGTGATGATGTGCGTGAAGCGGTGCGGAAATATTATGAAACCCATAAAGATGATCTCTCTGGAGACATCGAGTTCTTTTAATGTCTGTCAATGTGGAACAGGAAAAAGAGTTTAGTTTTTCGAGTAAGGATTTTGATTACCTGCGTAAACTGGTGACCGATACCACGGGTATTCTAGCTGGCGATGATAAGTACACAATGTACTATTCGAGGCTAGCGCGAAGGCTCAGAAAACTGGGCCTGAAAGATTTTACTGCCTACCGCAAATATCTGAATGATCATCTGGATACGGAGCTTATTGAGCTGGTGAATGCCGTCACCACCAATCTGACTGCTTTTTTTCGTGAAAACCACCATTTCGAATTCTTAAAGGATACGGTTGTCGCTAAACTAAAATCAAGAGGGGCTAGAAAGGTTCGTATCTGGTCTGCAGGCTGTTCAACAGGTGAAGAACCTTATTCCATAGCGATTAGTCTGGCAGAAGCGATACCTGATTATAAAAGCTGGGATATCAGAATCTTTGCCACTGATCTGGATTCAAATGTGCTGCAAAAAGCATCTTCGGGTGTATACGATATAAGCCGGGTAGGAGGTATAGCAAAACCCCTGTTAAAAAAATATTTTCGCAAAGGGACTGGTAGTAATTCAGGACTGGTCAGACTAAAGCCAGATATAATCAATCTAATTACTTTTGATCAGCTTAACCTGCTACATAGCTGGCCGATTAATTACATAATGGATTGTATATTCTGTAGAAATGTAGTCATTTATTTTGACAAGTCTACTAAAGTCAAGCTGGTGGAACGTTATGCAGAACAAATGGTTCCTGAAGGCTATTTATTTATGGGACATTCCGAATCATTGTATAAATCAACTGAAAGATTTCACTTAATTGGGCACACGATATACCAGAAAACGAGCTGATCAGGGAATAATCTGTGCTAGAGGCAGCTAATAGCAAATGCAAAAACACGATTTTCCAAAACCCCTTCCAGGCTTTAGCCAGATCAATAGATTTTGGGATTATAAAAATCAGTCTATCTCCGCAAAAATCCTGCCGGGAGAATACTATGTCACCATTCATGATGAAATCATTGCGACGGTTTTAGGTTCCTGTGTGTCTGCCTGTGTGACTGATATAAAGCATGGCATAGGTGGCATGAATCATTTTTTATTGCCCCTGCATAAGGGAGAAGAATGGTCAGAGAAATTGACTCCTGATAACCTGGCTACACGTTACGGGAATTTCGCTATGGAACATATGATAAACGATGTTTTGAAATATGGGGGGCGAAAACAAAATCTGGAATTTAAAATTTTTGGTGGATCAAGGATCATCGGCAATATGGGTGATGTAGGAATTAATAATATTAAATTTGTACTAAACTATATTGAGGTCGAAGGATATACATTGGTCGCACAGAATGTTGGTGGAATTAATCCCCGTAAGGTGTTGTATTACCCCAGGTCTGGCCGGGTTCGGGTAAAAAAGATCAGGGATCTGCATAATGACACCATTTTCCGACGTGAGTCTGAATACATGCATCATCTGGACGAGCCCGAAGCTGTGACCGGCGAGATTGAATTATTTGATTAACATCACCCAGGAGTTTGCATGATTAAGGTACTGGTTATCGATGACTCAGCATTGATCAGGCAACTATTAACTGAAATCCTTAACAGTGACCCCGAAATTGAAGTGGTGGGCAGTGCGCAAGATCCTTATATGGCGCGCGAAAAAATAAAAAAGCTAAATCCAGATGTACTGACGCTAGATGTAGAAATGCCGAAGATGGATGGGGTGACCTTTCTTAGAAACCTGATGCGCTTACGCCCGATGCCCGTGGTGATGGTTTCAACACTCACTGAATCTGGTGCCGATGTTACCCTGCAGGCGCTCGAACTGGGAGCGGTAGATTTTGTATCCAAACCCAGGGTAAATGTGCAGGAAGAGATGCAAAACTATGCAAAAGAAATTATTTCAAAAGTAAAAGCCGCATCGCATGCCAGGGTCAGGGGGGCGAGTTTACCTGCACTTAATAAAAAGTCCGCTGGCGAAATTGCTGCAATAAAGCACTTCAAAACCACCGATATGATAATTGCGATAGGTGCTTCAACGGGCGGTACCGAAGCACTTAAAGATGTACTGAGCCAATTGCCTACGAATACACCGGGTACAGTGATTACGCAGCACATCCCGGTCGCCTTCAGTAAACCCTTTTCAGAACGTTTGAATGCTAACAGTGCAATGACCGTAACCCAGGCTACCGATGGTCAGCAAATATTACCAGGCCATGCCTATGTGGCACCTGGAGACAGGCATTTACAGGTAGTCAGAGACGGCGCTCGTTTTATCTGTAGGTTGCTTGATACCGAGCCCGTTAATCGGCATAAACCCTCTGTTGAGGTAATGTTTAACTCTGTCGCCAGAAATGTAGGCTCTAATTCGCTGTGTGTACTACTCACAGGTATGGGGGATGATGGTTCTGATGCAATGGGTGAAATGAAAAAGGCCGGAGCCCCAACGATTGCTCAGGATGAGGCTTCCAGTGTGGTATGGGGGATGCCGGGCGAGGCGGTTAAGCGAGGGCATGCTGATGAAGAGGTAGCCTTGCAGAATATCGCGCAGAGAATTGTTTACTATGCCTCCAGGCATGGTTAGCTGTAGAAATCTACCTCACACTACCCCTATAATTCTGCACACTAGTTATTTAAGCAATTCAAAAGAACTGATGTTTGATTCGATAAAAGTGATCGCCTTCGATCTGGATGACACACTGTGGCCCTGCATGCCGACGATTGAGCGAGCAGAAGCGGCCACCTATCAATGGTTACAGCAAAGTTACCCGCGCGTGAGTGATGCTTTAGATGAACGAGGGTTGCTGGAATTTCGTAAGGCGGTTATGCGCAGTGATGATGTTTATCGTATAGATCTATCGTTAATGCGGCGTGAGATGCTAGCTCAGCTGGCCAGTGAATTTGATTATGAAGTTGAGCCTATGGTTGAGCAGGGCTTTGAGCTATTTTATCGTCTAAGACATGATGTCAGTTTTTATGAGGATGTGTTTCCAGTGCTCGACCAGCTCAAACCACTCTATAAACTGGGATCGATTAGTAACGGTAACGCGAGTGCCGGTCTTACCCCTTTAAATGACTATTTTGATTATTATCTGAATGCTTCGGATGTGATGGCGCGTAAACCCGATATCCGTATCTTCAGGCATTTCTGTGATCAACTGGGAATTGCTCCTGAACAGTGCCTGTATGTCGGCGATGACCCTGTTTACGACGTGGTGGGTGCGCGTGAGTCAGGTATGCAGACCGTTTGGGTCAACAGGGATACACTCAGCTGGCCTGAAGAGTTAGAACCTGCACAGGCTGAGATAAGCGATCTATATCAGTTACTCGATCTGGTTGATATTTGATCAGTTCCCCATCTCAAGAAATTTTTTCACCACTTTATCTGCCAGTATGGGTTGAGCTATCGCTGTTGGGTGGATGCCATCTGCCTGCATGTATTCCGGTTTGCTAGCTGCGACACCTTCCAGAAATCGTGGTAGATAGCTGATTTTTTGCTCATCAGCAAGTTGTTGATAGATTTGCTGAAATCGCTGGTTATAGACGGGACCGAGGTTGGGAGGGAGCCTGACACCTATCATCAGTACCTTAATATTCTGCCCTAAGGCGAGTTTAATCATCTCGCGTAGATAGTTCTGTGTACGCCCGAATGGAAACCCTCTTAACCCATCGTTTCCACCAAGCTCAATAATCAGGTGACTGGGTTGATGTTGTTTTAATAAAGCAGGCAGTCGTTCCTGCCCGCCCTGAGTCGTTTCCCCGCTGATACTTACATTGATGACGGTAATATTTGACCCTTGCTGGTGCAACTTCTGCTCAAATAAAACCGGCCAGCTTTGTTCAATTGCAATATTATGAGCAGCACTTAAACTGTCGCCCAGAATCAGGATCTTCGCGTTAGATGATTGCCCCGCAGCCAGGCTTGAAGTCGACATCAGGCAACACCATATAGTGACCACTATGGAAAAAAAACTAGAAGAATGCATCATTGTCTCGAATCTTGGTAAAAAGGTAAAAGCACCCGAAGGTGACCTGACCATATTGCAGGACATTAACCTGAATGTGAAGTCTGGAGAAGCTATAGTCATTACCGGTGAGAGTGGTTCAGGCAAAACCACCTTACTGGGCCTGATGGCTGGACTAGATAGCCCTGATCAGGGTGAGGTCACACTATTGGGTGAAGCCCTGTCCACTAAAAACGAGGAGCAACGTGCTCGTATACGCAACGGGCGTGTTGGCTTTGTGTTCCAGTCTTTTCATCTGGTCACAGGTGCAACTGCACTGCAGAATGTTATGTTACCACTGGAACTGTCGGGTCATATGAAAGCCCGGCAGCATGCTAAAGAAGTGCTCTGCGAGGTAGGACTGGAACATCGAATGAATACAGCAGTCGAACGTTTATCAGGTGGTGAGCAACAGCGAGTTGCCATCGCCAGGGCCTATGCGGTACAGCCGGATATCCTGTTTGCAGATGAACCTACAGGAAATCTGGATACACACACCGGTGCGCAGATTATCGATTTATTATTTAAATTACGTGACCAGCAGGGTAGCAGTCTGATACTGGTAACACATGAGCATCGGCTAGCTGAACGTGGAGATAGAGAAGTAAAAATGGCTAAGGGCAGTATTCTTGCCTAGACCGATGAGAAATTTATTTCCTCAAATACATTCGTGGTGGTTGCTGTGGCTGGCCGCAGTGATCACTATGACTATAGTCGCAGCCAGTCAATTATTTACCGACCGTATCGGACAATTACTGGATCAGCAAGCCAGTGAGTTACTAGCGGCTGATATGCTGGTTACTTCAAGCGAAAAACTCCCCGAATCCTTCACTGCATTGGCAGAACAATATGAACTATTAACCGCGCAAACAGTAGAACTACGTAGTGCAATATTCATTGGCGATAACCCTCAACTGGTAGAGGTAAAGGCTGTCTCCAGCGGATACCCTCTGCGTGGCTCGCTGGAGCTGAAACGCGATTTATTAACTGAACCCAGAATAACTCGATCCGCGCCAGAGCGCGGTGAAATCTGGATAGATAACAAACTCAAAAGTGAATTGAATAAATCGATAACTCTGGGTCAAAGCAAATTAACTGCCAACTGGCTGGTGAGTTATGAACCGGATAGAGGTGGTAGCCTGTTTAATCTGGCACCACGCATAATGATGAACCTGCTGGATCTTGAAGATACAGGCCTGCTAACCGAGGGGAGTCGAGCAAAATATAAGTTGCTGGTTGCCGGTGAACCGAAGTCTTTACAGGCTTTTAAGAAAGAAGTTGAAACCAGGCTGGAAGATGGTCAAAAGCTTCAATCACTGGATAATGCAAGGCCTGAAATGCGTAATGCATTGCAGCGCACCAAAAAGTTTTTTTCTATGTCGATCACCATGACACTGGTGATTGCCATGGTAGCCATTGCGATTACCGCACGCTATGCCGCGTCACAGGAGTCAACCAAGGTATCAGTGATGCGCACCTTTGGGATTTCGAGCCGACGACTGATTTATTACTACGCCTGGCAGATAGGAAAAATCTGGATAATAGCCACACCGGTTGGGCTGTTTATCGGCCTGATGGCTCAATATCCACTGCAGTGGGCACTGGGTTTCTGGTTTTCCAGTAGTCTGCCTGATCCCACCTGGCAGCCTTTTGCGCTGTCGGGATTAGTGGGGTTGGTTAGCCTGCTTGGATTTAGTTTACCGCCTTTATTAAATGTGGTGGATACACCTCCCATGCAGGTATTGCGTCAGCTCACGCTTAGAACCCGTAGCGCCAGGTCTCTGCTATTTTCATCCATAAGTCTGTTGACACTCTATCTGGTGCTGCTGCTCATAGTGCCCGATTTTAAGATGGCTACTCTGCTGTATTTACTGATTATCGCTATCGGCTTATTTATACCTGCTGTGTTACGTTTATTGCTATATCTCTATGCAAAAACCGTGCAGCAGCATTTCTGGCTGAAGAGTTATGCGCTGACTCGCTTGCTTAGCTATAATCGCAATGCATTATTTGTCATGTCAGGATTCAGTCTCACTCTATTATCGGTATTACTGATTTCATTAGTTAAAGACCAGTTGATTCAGGAGTGGGAAACACAATTACCGGAAGACAAGCCAAATTATTTTCTGATTAATATCCCTACTACTGACGTGGATGGGTTAACGCAGTTTTTACAGGAAAATGGAATATCTGCCTCAGGTGCTTATGCACTGGTTCGAGCGCGCCTGAAATCCATCAATGAAAAGGAAGTAAAGGAAATAAAGTTTGATAGCGAAAGGGGGGAGCACCTGTCTAACCATGTGTTCAATATCAGCTATAGTGAGAGTTTACCCGCCGATAATGAGGTTGTAGAAGGTGACTGGTTAGGGCAAAAACCTGATGGTAAAGAGTTTTCGGTGGAACAGGGCATGGCTGAGAGTCTGGGGTTAAAGCCTGGTGATACATTGACATTCTCTGTCGCCGGAGAAGAATTTGAAGGGCAGATTAGCAATATCCGCTCGGTAGTGTGGGAAAATTTCAGGCCCAATTTTTTTATCATCGGCACTCATAAAGTACTGGCAGATAAACCGCAAACCTGGTTGATGAGTGCTCTGATAAAATCTGAGCAGAAACCTTATTTGAAGACGCTGGTGCAAAAATTTCCCAGTGTCACGCTGCTGGATATTAGCGAGGTTATGCAACGTATTAAAGGCATTATTGATCGAGCCAGTCTGGCATTACAGTTCTTTTTTATGTTTGCTATCCTCGCTGCTGTGATTGTATTACTTTCTGCGTTAAATACAGCCAATTCAGACCGCCAGATGGAAATCGCTCTATTGCAGTCTTTAGGTGCAACTAAGCGCGACAAACTATTTTCTCAGGTGTTCGAATTTGTATTGATGGGTATAGCTGTTGGTTTTTTTGCCGCGCTTTTTGCCACATTGACAGGTTATCTCGTAGGTGCCTATTTCTTTGATTTGAGTTTTGTTTTCAAACCAGAGATATGGCTGTATAGCATTTCTGTAGCAGTAGCTTCGATTACACTATTGGGCACGCTGTTTATTTATCGTTCATTCAATGTCAGTCCTATGAGTCTGTTAAGAAGTTAATATATAAAAATATGTCAGAAAAAGATTTTGAATTCTATCGTCAGATCATTTCCAGAAAAATGCAGTGGGATGATGATCTGCAACAGGCATTAGAACTCGCCTATCATGCCGAATCAGTTGATAAATGCAGGCCTCGCGCACTGAATGCCATAGAGCGTCTGATGGAGTTTGAGGTTGATAAGGATACGGTAGTGGCGACGCTGGTAACGGACAGGGGGTTACACAATAGTATTACTGAGCAGGATATTAAAACTCGCTTTGGTGAAAAGGTTGCTTCGCTGGCACACGGAATTCTGGTCATTAATGATATGAAAGAGTGTAGCGAGCTCAGCTTCAATACCCCGGAACAGGCTGAAAAATTGCGCCGCCTTTTGATGGCAATAGTCAAAGATGTGCGCGTTATGCTGGTCAAGTTATGCTATCGCGTTAGTCGTATGCATCTGTTGAAGCATTGTAGCTATGAGCAACGTCAGTGTATTGCCCGTGAAACACTGGATATTTATGCACCGCTGGCCAATCGCCTCGGCATAGGTAAGATAAAATGGGAAATGGAAGACCTTGCTTTCAGGGCTCTGGAGCCTTTAACCTTCAAGCGCATAGCTACCTTACTGGAAGAACGTCGCGCTGACCGCGAACAGTTTATCCAGCAATTTACTGCAAATCTAAAACAACAGATTTCTAGTCACGGCATAAAGGGTGAAGTCACTGGCCGAGTGAAACATATAGTCAGTATCTGGCGCAAGATGCAACGCAAACAACTGGAGTTTCATCAATTATTTGATGTGCGTGCTGTTAGAGTATTGGTTGATAGTATTGCTGATTGTTATGCCGTACTCGGTATTGTGCATACAGGCTGGCATACCGTCCCGGATGAATTTGATGACTATATCGCAAACCCGAAGGATAATGGTTATCAATCGTTGCATACTGCAGTAATCACCGATGATGGCAAGGTGGTTGAGGTACAGATTCGTACCCATGAAATGCATTCCAAATCCGAGTTTGGCGTGGCTGCACACTGGCGATATAAGGAAGGTGTTGGTCTGGATGAACGGATGGAAAAAAGTATCGCGATGATGCGCGAACTACTGGAAGGGTCGGATGAAACTGCTACTGATCTGTTGTCAGGGCTGTCTACCGAGTTGTCTACCGACCGTGTGTATGTGTTTACTCCCAAGGGAAATGTGATCGATCTGCCCTATGGTGCGACACCGCTGGATTTTGCTTATTCGGTACATTCCTCGATTGGGCACAGGTGCCGCGGAGCCAAAGTTAATGGTCGTATAGTGAATTTAACCTATACCCTGCAAACCGGAGAGCAGGTTGAAATTCTGACCGCAAAAGAAGGCAGCCCCAGTCGTGACTGGATGAATAAAAACAGTGGTTTTCTGAAATCATCAGGTAATCGTGCCAAGGTAAGAAACTGGTTTAACCATCTGGATTTTGAACAGAATGTGATGGATGGGCATGCGCTGTATGAACGAGAGCTGAGCAAGTATAACTTTCAAAATGCAGACCTGAGCGACATCATTGCTCATTTTAAGCGCAAGGAAAAAGAGCAGTTCTTTGCGGATATAGGCCGGGGGATTATAACGCCGGCGCAGATTATCGGTTATCTGCAGCACATGGAAAGCAGCAAGGATGAAGACCCATTTAAAAATGTTAAGAAAGCAGAAAGCTCTAAAAAGCATCAGAAGGATGATATTGTCATTCAGGGCGTTGGAAACCTGCTGACACAATTTGCCAAGTGTTGTAAACCGTTGCCGGGTGATGATGTGATCGGATTTATTACCATTGGGTCTGGAGTTACTATTCATAAGCGTGAATGCAATAATATGCTTTCACTGCCTGATGATAAAAAGGCACGCTTAATTGAAGTAGAGTGGGGCGCGGGAAATGGATCTTCTTTTCCTGCTGAAATTTCAGTCATGGCCTATGATCGAACTGGGCTACTACGCGATATCAGTAGTGTGCTTGCCAACGAAAAAATTAATCTTATTGATATTCGTTCGACTACAGACCGAGCAGAACAGACGGTGCATTCCAAACTAAATATCGAAGTTGCCAGTGTTGACCAGTTGATCCTGGTGATTGATAAGTTATCTCAGATCCCAAATGTTCATACCGTCAAGCGTATTAGCTAATTCAGTAATGATCCACATCTGTTAGAGGTAGCTTAACCTTAACTTTCAATCCTCCTAATTCTGATTTCGAGAATGAAATATCACCTTTATAACTGTCCAGGATTGCGCTACATATACTCAGCCCAAGGCCGTGACCAGCCTGAGTTTCATCCAGTCTGACACCACGTTTTTGTATGCTTTCGATTTTCTGAGATTGAATTCCCTGACCATCGTCGTCAAAAATAATAATAAGTTGTTGTTCCAGCATGGACATAGTCAAACCAACCTGATGATTTGAGAATTTACAGGCATTATCCAGCAGGTTTCCAACCAGTTCTAGCATATCATCACGATCAAAGTCGATGTTGCCTATTTCTTCTGGATGCTTGAAATTGATTTTTACATTGGGATAGATTTTATTCATGATTTCAATCATGAAGGGAATCTCTTCAGCAATATTGAACACGCCGCTACTGTGTTTTGATCCCGAGATTTTCGCGCGTTTTAATTCGCGCTCAACGATATGTTGTATCTCATCCAGTGGTTCAATCATCTCTGGTATTCTTTTCTGCTCCTGCTGTAATGATAATAACTGAATAGGGCGTTTTAATTCATGTGCAAGATTACCTATAGCGTGACGAGTACGCTCGATACGATTACGCAACTGATCAACTAGCATCTCAATTTCATTCACAAGTGGCATGATTTCCAAAGGTACCTGTAGACCGGTTTTATCCTGCTCGAGATGTCTAATCGATGAAATGTTTCTTCTTAATAGTTCAAAAATATGGAAGGCTTTATTTAAGGTCTGTTGCTGTAACAAAACCAGGGTCAGAGAAAGTAATACCACTAGAGCAATGGCATACAAACTATAACGGAATAATTGTTCCTGTAGTGGTTGAATATCTTCAGCTATCCAGATCTCCATAGCCTGTTTTTGTTTAACGACTACCTGATACCATATAAGCCAGGTTTCATTACCCGGTCCATCTACTTTTGAATAGCTACCTTTATCTTTCTGCTGTTCAATGAGTGGAAATTTTGTATCAAAAAGAGAACGTGACGTTAGTATCTGACGGTTGATTCTGACTTTGTAATAATGCCCTGACCTTACCCGGTTATATACTCGGGACAAATGTGCAGGGTTTATTTCCCATGTATTATGGTTGTTTCTCTGGATCACGCTAACCAGGCTCTCAGCGTCATGCTGTAATCGAGTTAACACATAGTCCTGTAATATACGTTCCACAGAAAAGCGCATGATCACCAGCAAACCACACATCACTAGCAGCATATTTATGATGAGATTACGAGTTACTTTTTTTTTTAATGAATACATAGACTGATTATTTATTCATTAATTATGCGATAACCTTGACCACGGAAAGTTTTAATCCAGTCTTTTCCTAAAATTGCTCTTAAGCGATTAACGTAGACCTCTATTACATTACTATCTTTGAGTTGCTCCTCCTGGTAGACGTGTTCACTCAGCTCCGTTTTTGAAATAATTTTATCAGGATGTAACATGAAGTATCGTAACAGGCGGAATTCTATCGCAGTGAGCTGTACGGTATCTTTGTCAGGAATCGATACCGTTTGCTGGTCAAGATTAAGTACTACGTTTAAGTGTTGTAGAGTATTATCCGACAGGCCAAACTGGCGACGTAAAACCGCTTCAAGGCGAGCAGATAACTCTTCAAAATGAAAGGGTTTGCCAACATAATCATCAGCCCCAGCTTTCAATCCATCGACCCGTTCCTGCCAGGAGTCTCTTGCTGTTAGAATTAAAACTGGCGTAGTTAATTTCTTTGAGCGCCAGGATTTCAATACCTCAAGCCCCGGTTTCTGTGGCAGGCCAAGGTCGAGAATAATGCCATCAAAATTTTCTTCCAGAGCCAGAAATTCTGCATCGACCCCATTATCAGCCCATTCGACGACATAGCCTGCGCGCTGCAATCTGGGTCGTAAATTTTGAACCAGAGCTTCATCATCTTCGGCTAGAAGTATTTTCAATCTTTAAACTCCTGTTTCAGTATCTGGCCATTACTGGCGTCGATTTTCAGCTCAATAACCCTTCCATCCTTATGTAAAAATTCGAGTTCATATTTAATGAGATGATGTTTTCTTTCTACTTCAAGGTCAAGTAGTTTTCCATATTGATTTTCCGGGTATTGAGTAAGAATAGTTTGCAACGAGAGTATCTTACCCTGCTCGACGAGATACATGATCTCGTCACGATCAATCTCATCCGCTTTGAGCGGGGTACTAATCCCAGCGACCAACGCCAGGAATAGATACGTTATCTTCATCAAAATTACCTCGTTCTGCCCCTCTATGACAGGCATTACATTGACTCAGTGAGCCTACTTTATCATTTCCCCTGATATATCTTGAGGGGATTTCGTCATGTTTGCGTATGAAAAAAGGCAGTTCAGTGATTCGCGTAGGGATTTTATTACCTGAATTTCTAAGTAATCTACGATAATTCATCGATGAGCTTACTTCGATTAGATATTGTTGTATGGCCACACGGGTGGTCTCATCCAGTTCAGCATTTTCACCAAAATGCTCATCTAGTCCTGACATGATGCTGACCCATGAGGGTACTGGCAATAACTGTGGAGGATAAGCCATGTGACAACTCCCGCATTCCTCAATATATTGAGGGTAACTATTGCTAGTAATCCGGGTAAAATTCCTGTTTTCACGATAATTTCCCCTTTCCCGGTATTCGTGCTCACGCTCATGTTCATGTTCACCGTATTCAAAATCACTATCTGCCATAGCTTTACCTACTCCATAGACACTGCTAAGCAGTACGCCACCTAATAACAGATAAGCAAATATATTAATTTTGCTTTGTTTCATAATCTCTCCTCAGGTTGACTATTGAGTGGCTAACCAGGATAAAATATCTGCTTTTTCCTGAACTGTGCAGGTGCGATTGAATGTCCACTTACAGTTACGTAAAAACCATTTCTCGATTTTTTTACTCTTCTGAAATCGAGCTGGATTTACGCTCATTGCCATAGGTTTAATCACCTTGCCAGTTTTTTGATGTTTACCGTTCATCGTCAGGTCTGTTCCATGGCAACTTGTACAGCTCCTGTCGCCTACTTTGGAATTAAATAACTGTCGACCCTTTTCGATATCGATCTGAGTTACACCTTGCTGCTTATATCCATCGATATGTGCCTGAGGATTTGCTCCAGCCTGAACATTGCTCGTTAGAATCACAAGGCTGCCTAATACAATAAGTTTACGTAGTTGATGTTTCATATGATTTATTCTCCAGATTGTTGATCGTTTACATCCTGCCATTGGGCACGATATTTTTTTCTGCCGGTTACCATCGCCCTGGCCAGGTTTTCTCCTTCCATGAAGCTACTGAATACAACACCAGCCAGGTGGGTAATCACCAGAAGTAAAGTGAAATTAGCAAAAAACTCATGAACTTCACCCATCCACTCGCCATTCCAGCCAGCTAAAAATGTATTAGCCAGAGGTCCGCTGCCTTCGCTAGCAATAGTGACCATTCCGGTGAAGGCGGTCATGCTAATGCTGAGTAATAATGCAATAATCATCACTGCTGCGACAGGGTTGTGTCCCAGATAATGGGGTGCATTAAAGCTCAGCATGCTCTTTAAATGAGAGATTACGGTGCTGGGTGATTTTACAAAGGTGAGAAACCTGGCGTAGCGTGTCCCCACCAGACCCCAGAACAGACGAAAGCCTACAAGCATCGAGACTGCATAGCCTGCCTGGACATGTACGCTTAACCAGTCATCTTCGGTTATAAATGCGAGTAAAAAGAAAAAAACAAGGCTCCAGTGGAACACTCGAACCAGTGGATCCCAGACCTTTACGCCGTGGGAAGTTTCGTTTTGAGCGGTCATTAAATGGTACCTGATAAAAATTTTGGGTAGTTTAGGGCCATAGTATTAATTGAAACTTAAAAAAATTAAAGGGTGCAAAATCTGCGCATTATCTTTTGTTTTAATCATGATGCTACTCCTCATGGATTTGAGGAAGTCTACTTTAGGATTCGTTAAGTTATTGTTAGAAAAAAATATTATTTGTTGTTGACTGCTTTAAGTAATAAATTCACGAGTTTCTCACTATCAGATAGTTAAAGAGGGATTTAAGTTAATTCAGTTTAAATTTAAGTTTGTATTAAGGTGAGCAGGATATATTGTGATGCCTCACTAATTGATTGATTTCTCGGGCATTGAAGTTATTCGCCCTAACTTCTCTCGATAAATGGCAGATAAATCTGTTTAGCTTCCATTTTTATTATCAAAGATCATGTTACAATACGACGACCCCCTGATGGTTTTCCCTGGATAGTTATGATATGTATTCAGGGGATAAGGAATGTTTTTAGACTTAGATTATTAAGGTTAAAATATGGATCATCATATAGTTTCATTTCTTCAGGAGTGTGTCGTCGGTGTGCTTTCTACCTATAACCATGGAGAAATCCATTCAGTGCCCGTCTATTATTATCATGATGAAACTGAAAATGCGTTTTATTTCATTACCAAGTCTAAATCAAGCAAAGTAACCAATATCCAAAAGAGTAAAAAGGCATCATTTTCGATCTATTCTGAAGCCTTACCCAGAGTTTTCAATGCAAAATGTTCTGCAGAAATCTTCGATGTTAATAATAATTCACAGAGCATAGAAATTATCAGGAAACTGGCTGAGGTTCATTCGACGCGTGAATATTACCCATCACCAATCTCAACAATTAAGGATGGTGATTTAAAGCTGGTGAAACTTACTGTTCTTGATTATCAGTATAAGTCTTATACCGCTGCTATTGATGAGAAGATGCAAAAAAGGGCTTAAATCTCATGATCACCTTATACCTTAATTAATGTTTTAATTTTGTCTTCTTTAGAAGAACTCTAAAGATATTCGATTTTACAAATTAGATAGAGGGCGCTGCCTCCCGGCACTTCAATACGTACTTCTTCTCCTAATTCACGTTTTAACAACCCTCGAGCCAGTGGTGAATCAACGCTAATATAGTAATCCTTATGATCAAATTCGTCTGGGCCAACTATTCGGTAGCGTTTAACCTCACCCTGTTCATCCTCAAGGTGTACTGTTGCTCCGAAGTAAATCTGATCTGGATTACTGGGTGTAGTATTGACGACTTTCAGCGCAGGTAATCGTTTTTGTAAGTATCGTATTCGACGGTCAATTTCTCGTAATTCTTTTTTGCGGTAAATATATTCAGCATTTTCTGAACGGTCTCCTTCTGCGGCGGCAGCTGATAAGGCGCTAACCACCTCTCGCCTGTGTGGCCATATCGCCTTTTCTTCCTGCTGTAGAGAGCGCATACCCTCGGCCGTGATATAGGGTGATTTGGGTGCTGCGGGGGGGCGATATCTGCTCATATAAAAATGGCTATAAAATACCCATTCTATCAGACAGACGGGCTGTCTGAATGTAGGAAAATTTTGAATAAGGTTGATATTTAAAACGATATATTCAAAAAACTGTGCTGTATTCAATAATTATTAACTGTAACTGTTATTAATACAGATGTGCGTTTATTCTAGCTATTATCCTATGAAGCGTAAATCGTTATAACTGGAGGAAGCTATGTCGATGTCAACAATTACTTTTCAGATCAAGCAGAAGTCCGTTCTCGCCAGGCTGAACTCTTTTTCTCTGCAATTACAGTTAATGATGAGGAAACACGAACAGCGTAAGCAACTGGCTCAACTTAGTATTGATCAATTGATCGACATGGGCATAGATCCTGCCGATGCTCAGACAGAAATAAGTAAACCTTTCTGGAAATAACGCCAGAACCTCAGTACATTAGCGCTTTTTTGCGCTAATGAATGCTATGCCTGAAGTAAATCGACGATTCTGTATTGCTCCGATGATGGATTGTACCGATCGTCATGACCGGTATTTTCTACGACTATTTTCACCGCATATGCTTTTGTATAGCGAAATGGTAACAGCTCAAGCCATTATTCATGGTGATCGCGATTATCTATTAGGCTTTGATCAGGCTGAGCATCCACTAGCGATACAGTTGGGGGGATCTAACCCAACGCAATTAGCAGAGGCTGCCAGGATATGTGAAGGCTATGGCTACGACGAAATTAACCTGAATGTCGGTTGCCCCAGTGATCGTGTGAAATCCGGATTTTTCGGAGCCTGTCTGATGGCGGAACCGGAGCTTGTAGCAGACTGTGTTTCTGCAATGAAAGCTGTAGTCAAAGTACCGGTTACGGTTAAACATCGAACAGGTATAGATGACCAGGATTCCTGGCAAGAGTTGATTCGTTTCATGCGCTGCCAGATCGATGCAGGTAGTGATGCGATGATTGTTCATGCGCGTAAAGCCTGGCTGCAAGGTTTAAGTCCGAAGCAGAATCGGGATATTCCTCCTTTGCAATACGAATGGGTCTACCGATTAAAACAGGAATTTCCTGATATGCAGATTATCCTCAATGGCGGCATCAGCACGCTGGAAGCATGCGAACAACATTTGCAAAAAGTTGATGGCGTGATGCTGGGTCGTGAACCCTATGCTAATCCTTATATGCTGGCTGAACTGGACGCTAGATTGTTTAATGATGATCATCCAGTGCCTGACCGATTTGAGATATTACAGCGATTCTATCCCTATCTTGAACAGAACATGTCACAGGGAATGCCTATCTCCAAAGTGGTTCGGCATATTATCGGGCTGTTCCATGCTCAGCCCAATGGTAAACAGTGGAGACGCTATCTCAGCAATCATGCATTTAAAAGAGATGCTGGTATTGAGGTGATCCGTCAGGCTGAGAATTTGTTGAGATAAATATTATTTCTTTTTAATAAAGACTCTATCTTTATCCAGAATATCGGTTTCTATAGAAAACAGGCTTAGTACGGTATCGTATACATCTTGTTGACCATATTCCTCACGTTCCACAACTGAGATTGGTACAGAAGATTTTACAATCAATGGAATCTCGGCTTGTTCTGGAGGCAGCGATATACCTGGAGGCATGCCATGAAAAATACGACCATCTTCCAGTAATGATTCGCCATGATCCGATAAATAAATAAATACATAGGGAACAGATGAGTTATCAAGAGTCTCAATCACTTTACCCAATACGTGATCCACATACAGAATAGTGTTGTCGTAAGAGTTATAAAGTTCGTCTTTGGTGCAGTAATTTACAACATCTGCTTCCAGGCACTGGGGGTTAAAAAGCTGAAACTCCGGGGGGTATCTATCCCGATACTTTGGTCCATGACTGCCACCACCTGCATGTAAAACTATAAATCTATATCCAGACTGGTAGGTTTGCAGATTTTTAGCCAGTAGCGGAATTAAGTCTTCATCGTAGCATTCCCCATCATGCCCACAATTGTTAACCTTTATCTCGCCAACAGATTTGCAATTATCATACAGGGTGTAGTTAACATAACATGAAGTATCTATCCCCAATTTTGAAGTAATTGCTGGCAGTTTAACTTCTTTTTTTTCTAAAATTTCTGGTAAGGCAAATAAGGTTGAACCAATACGAGCTATGCCAGTGAGAAGGTGAAGGTCACTGTATCTGGACAGCACTGGATTGGTATTGTGCTTATCATAACCATAAAGACTAAAGCTTTTTTTCCTGGATGCCTCACCAACTAGAAGCACCACCACTAAATCATCCTGCGAGGTAACCTGTCCAGTAATCACCACAGGATTTTTATTTTTCTTGAAATAGGGTTTCACCGCGTTCTGAATGACACTGGCTATGCTGATAATATAATTAACGGGTACCAGTGAATGTACTATGTATTTATTAGATAGATTGGCTGCACGATGAATGCTGTTATATTTTAGATATACCATCCCTATAGCGATGGATATCGCTAGTACGAATATTGTTAATGTTGTTGCTATATGCCTTAACGGTCTATGGAAAGTAATCCTGATTTTAGAGAGTACGATGATGGGCAATATGACAAGGAATATCAGATACGGGATCATCTGTACGGATAATAACCCGCTCGCTTCAACAGGATCTGTATTAATGGTATTTAATACCATAGTCCCATCAATGGCCACGTTATATTTAGCGATAAAATATGACGCTGTTGCGCTAACAATAATGAAAAATATTGCAACAGGTTTAGTTGTCCAGCGATGAGCAAAAAGTACAAAGAACGCTATGAAAAAGCATAGGCCAAAGGTTAAAAATGCTAACAGGCTGCTATAGTCAATCTCATTTCCAAGATGAAACCATTTGTCAATTTTGTCTATATTTATCGAATTCCAGATTACATATAGTAATGTGGTAAACAACAGAGAAAACGATGTATAGGAAAGGTTAAGTTTTTTACTTTGAGTGCGGGCCATGAATTAACGAGATTGATTTTTGGGAAATAAAACAGTAAGTGCGATTATTTTTACAGAGCCTGAGAGAATGTCCAGGGATTAATGCCTATGATTGAGAGATACGGGGCCTTTTAGTTCAGGAGCCTGGGCAATAATAACGAATACCAGCATTTAGAGCTCCAAAATACTCTAAAACATGAAATTATATACCATAGTTATTAAGAATAATCCCTGGAAAATCTAAGGTAAATATACGGGTCTTGATAGTTTAATAATATTCGACATAAGATTTTCCTTGTTAACAGCAACTTCTGACCACGTATCGACAACCAGGCTGCTCGTCTTCTAGCTCAACAGGTCAGCCACACGCATCTGCTGGCGCGTTAAGGGCCCATAGGGCTCATCACGGGTTTTATCATGCACATGCAAGCGATAATTCACAAACGAATCCTCATCCTCAAAATGCATAAATGGATTACCTTCAAGCTGTTCAGCCATGGTTGCAGTCTCTTTTTCTGAATAGTTATGCCCAGGGTGTATGACCATGTCGCCTGCCAGGCGCTGCTTCATGTCTTTAAGTGTGTTAAACATCTGTTGTGGATTTCCCCCATGTAGATCGCAGCGTCCACAACCGAACACAAACAGGGTATCGCCAGTGATTATTTCATTCTCTATCTGGTAACAAGCTGATCCTGGTGTGTGTCCGGGGGTATGCAGCATACTGATTTCGCTTTCACCCAGCATGATTCGGTCACCGCCATGGTGCAGGCAGGGTTTATCGAGTTGCTGACTCCAGAATTCGTATTCGGGTTTGAGCAGGTGGATTTTCGCATGACTATGTTCGAGCATGCCGCTAATACCATTGATGTGGTCGTGATGGCTGTGAGTCAGCAGAATGTCGGTGATTTTTAGTCCTAATTCCTCAGCTTTGCTGGTGATAGCGGGAACATCCCAGGCTGGATCAACTACAGCGGCCTGATGGGTTGCAGTATCCTCTATCAGGTAAATAAAGTTTTCCATTGGGCCTAGTTCAAGAGTGTGTATACGGGTTTTAGGTTGTGTCATGATCCCCTCGGTACTTTTGCTAAAGATCTTGGTATTATACGCATCTTTTTTCGGCACATGGGTGCGGTAACTATGGAAAAATTAGTCGATGTAGCGATTATTGGCGCAGGTACTGCGGGCCTTAATGCAATGTCTCAGGTAAAAAAAGCGGGTAAATCATTTATCCTGATCAATGGTGGGTTCTGGGGAACGACCTGCGCACGAGTTGGATGTATGCCCTCCAAGGCATTCATCCAGGTGGCAGAAGATTACCACCGGCGTGAGATTTTTGACCGTCATGGTATCGCAGGCGACGAGCAGATCAGTCTGGATATTCCCGAAGGCATGGAACATGTACGCGATATGCGCGATATCTTTGTTGATCGGGTTCTGGGTTCAAGTACTGATGAATTGCCTGAGGAGATGAAGCTTGAGGGCTATGCACGGTTTATCGAACCGGATGCGGTTCAGGTTGGTGATACAATTATTCGTGCCAAAAGCTTTATTATCGCTACTGGCACCAGGCCGATAGTTCCTGAGTCATGGAAACAATATGGTGATCGCATCATCACAACTGACCAGTTTTTTGAGCAGGAAGATTTTCCAGAAACAATGGCTGTCATCGGTTTGGGTGTTATAGGTCTTGAACTCGGTCAGGCACTGGCACGCAAGGGTATTAAGATAACCGGCATTGAAGGTAGTGAACGTATTGCCGGGCTGTCTGATGATGTCGCACATCAGGTGCTGCTGGATTTAATGAGTAAAGAAATGGATATCTGGCTGGGCCAACAGGCCAAATTATCCAGCAGTGGCGATAAAATTCTGATCACTGTCGGGGAGAAAAGCGTAGAAGTTGACAAGGTGCTGGTTGCTATTGGACGTAAGCCTAATCTGGATAATCTGGGGCTGGATAAGCTCGACCTGGCGCTGGATGATGAAGGCATGCCGGTTTTTGATCCGAACACGATGCAATTGGGTGATTTACCAATTTATCTGGCGGGTGATGCTAATGGCAGCAAACAGATCCTGCACGAGGCGGGTGACGAAGGAAAGATCGCTGGATATAACGCGGCTCACCATTGCTCGGATGCATTTAAACGCAAAACCCATCTGGGTATTACTTTCTGTGATCCTAATGTGGCCACGGTTGGGCAATCCTGGTCCGAACTTTCACAAAACGAAGATGTCGTCGTCGGTGAAATGAGCATGGGTCCGGTAGGGCGTGCACTGATTATGGGTAAGAATAAAGGCATCATGCGCGTTTATGTGGACAAGAATACAGCAGCCATTCTGGGTGGCACGCTAGTTTCAACCAGAGGTGAGAATGTGGCTCATTTGCTGGCATGGGCCATCCAGCTAGGCTTGACGGTATATGATGTACTCCGGTTACCTTTTTACCATCCAGTTATAGAAGAGGCGCTGCAGGCCTGTTTTTATGATGCGCTGAAAAAGCTGGAAGTTAAATCTTCAGCCAAAATTTTAGAATTGGGAGAGATAACCAGTGAATGATAAAAACCACAGCGAATCACAGGACGAAAAAGTGATGGAGAAACGTATCATGGTCATGATGCGACAGGTATTGTCCGCAGTAGCACGGGACACCGTGCCACCACCGGGTATGAAACATCCCTTGTCTGATACGACTATTGAAGGTATTCGAGATTGTCTGGCACTGATCTCGGCCCGTGAACGCGAATTGAATATCGACCTGGATGAAGAAAGCCTGAAGCGACCGCGTTATATTGATGACCCTCAGGCCAATAAGGTCGTTTCTCTGGATTCGATCACCAAAAAATAGCAGTTAAACCTGAAGCCACGGATTCAGGTTAAAATGAACAACCTTGAACTTAAATTCAATAATCTTTGAGTATTTATCATGAGCAAACAATCAGTTAAAAAAGTAGTGCTGGCCTATTCAGGCGGTCTTGATACTTCTGTTATCCTAAAGTGGCTAGAAGATGAATATAATTGCGAAGTCGTCACCTTTACCGCCGATGTAGGGCAGGGCGAAGAGGTTGAGCCTGCACGTGAAAAGGCACGACAATACGGTATTAAGGAAATCTACATCGAAGATCTGAAAGAAGAGTTCGTGAGAGATTATGTATTCCCTATGTTCCGTGCCAATACCATCTACGAAGGTGAATATCTGCTCGGCACATCGATTGCCCGTCCACTGATTGCCAAACGACTGGTTGAGATAGCTCGTGAAACCGGTGCCGATGCCATCTCCCACGGTGCCACCGGAAAAGGTAACGATCAGGTGCGTTTTGAACTCGGTGCCTATGCTCTAAACCCTGATATCAAGGTGATTGCCCCCTGGCGTGAATGGGACTTAACCTCACGTGCGACACTGATGGCCTATGCTGAAAAAGCCGGTATTCAGATAGAACAAAAACGCGGTACTAAATCACCCTACTCAATGGATGCCAACCTGCTGCACATTTCTTACGAAGGTGACATTCTGGAAGATCCATGGAGTGAAGCAGAAGAAGATATGTGGCGCTGGAGTGTTTCTCCAGAATCTGCTCCCGACCAACCTACTTATATCGTACTTACTTTTGAAAAAGGTGATGTTGTCGCCATCAATGGTGAAGCCATGACTCCGGCAACCGTATTGGCTACCCTGAACAAGATTGGCGGTGACAATGGTATTGGTCGATCTGATATCGTAGAAAATCGCTATGTTGGTATGAAGTCTCGTGGCTGTTACGAAACCCCTGGAGGCACCATCCTGTTGAAAGCGCATCGCGCTATGGAATCGTTAACACTGGATCGTGAAGTAGCTCATCTTAAAGATGAACTTATGCCACGCTATGCCACATTGATTTATAACGGTTACTGGTGGAGCCCTGAGCGCAAGATGATGCAACAAATGATTGATGCCTCACAGGCGACGGTCAATGGCGATGTAAGGCTGAAACTTTATAAGGGCAATGTGATAGTGGTAGGTCGTCAGTCTGCCACAGACAGCCTGTTCGATGAATCTATTGCAACCTTTGAAGATGATGCCGGTGCCTATAACCAGAAGGATGCAGAAGGCTTCATCAAGCTGAACGCATTGCGTTTACGTATTGCAGGCAAGAAGAAGTAATGAATATGCAGTTAGTCAGAAAGGGATTTCTGCCGCTGCTGCTAGTGTTTTTGTTAAACGCCTGCGAGAGCGAAAAAATACAGCAAACCGAGTTCAGTATTCAGCAGAATTATTTTCTGCAATCTATAGAGCTGGTGGAGTCTGCTGGCTTAAAACTACAGGCGCCTGAGTTGAAAAAGCAGGATGTAGAGCAGGCCATTCAACAGATGGATCAGGGTTTGCGGCAGGCATTTGAAGTCGAACGTAAGTTTCTACGCAAACTTGATTTAAGGCTACCCAAATTCTATAACGAGCTGTTTATCCCTGGTGTTGAACAATATCGATTGGGTATGGAAACGGCTAATCGTCAGCAACAATTGCAAGGGCTGGAGTTATTAAGTCGCTGGGGGCAATACTGGATTCAGGAAAAGTCGAATATTCAGCAAAAGCTGGTGAGTTTAAATGGCTGATACACACCTGCTAGTGTGCGTAAATAAACGATCAGGCCTGCAACAACAATTCTGTGCTGGTCTTTACTGAAGTGACTGAACTGGATTTAGATTCGATTATCCAGGCCGTGCAGGATTTTAAACCGAACCTATCTTAGCCTGCTATCTGTAGGCTATACACAGTTAATGGTGAGCTTTGTCGACTGACAACAATAATCACATGCGAAAAATTATCCATATAGATATGGATGCATTTTTCGCATCGGTTGAACAACGAGATAACCCAGATCTGAAAGGAAAACCCGTGGCGGTTGGAGGTTCGGCCAAACGTGGTGTGGTTGCCGCCGCGAGCTACGAAGCACGAGAGTTTGGCGTTTATTCTGCTATGCCATCGGTCACGGCTTTAAGGAAATGCCCGCAACTGATATTTGTCCCCCCCAGATTTGATGTGTATAAATCAGTATCACAACAGATTCATCAGGTTTTTAAAAAACATACTGATCTCATAGAGCCCTTATCTCTGGATGAAGCCTATCTGGATGTAACGCAGAATAAACAGGGTATTGCATCCGCTACTGAGATTGCTCGGCTGATCAAGAATGAAATCAAACAGCAGACTAGATTAACCGCCTCGGCTGGTGTCTCGATGAATAAATTCCTGGCTAAGGTAGCTTCCGATGTTGATAAGCCTGATGGACTGTTTGTGATTCGACCACAACAAGCACAGGATTTCATCGATCAGTTACCAATAGAACGTTTTTTTGGAGTAGGGAGAGTGACCGCTAAAAAGATGAAAGCGCTGGGTATTTTCAATGGAGAAACTTTAAAGCAATGGTCACGGGAAGATCTGTTACAGCAATTTGGAAAATCAGGATTATATTTTTATCAGGTCGCGCATGGTCAGGATGAGCGCCCCGTGCAGTCACATCGTATTCGTAAGTCTCTGGGTGCAGAGCGTACCTTTGCTGATGATTTGACATCTCTAACAGACATGGATACTCAGTTGCAACTGATCTCTGAAGAAGTCGCGATCAGGTTATCTCGAGCTGCAAAGCAGGGGCGAACTATTACTTTAAAAGTAAAATTTGCAGACTTTAGTCAAATTACTCGTAGTCAATCATTGAATGATTTAGTTACCGATGCCGAGTCTATATTCCAGGTTGCCAGCCATTTGCTACACACTGAATTTGTAGAAGGGTTTCGGATAAGACTGTTGGGGATTACGCTTTCGAACTTATCTACATCAAACGATAAGACACATCAGTTAAGTCTTGGAATATAATTCGAAAAACCTGTTAAAAGTAGCTGCTATCTTAAAAACGCGCTCTAGGGGCAATCATTGGGAATGAAGGGATGAAGTTTTTCCCCACTCCTGGCAATAGGCTATGTCGCATTGATTGCTGCATGATTACCGCACTCGCCTATCTGTATTTTAATTCAACCCAGCTGGCTCAACATGGGTTTACCTCGCCATTTCAACTCACATAGGTAGCCGGGATTTATTTCTCCAATATGCTGGCGATCCTATTTAGTTTTGGACTACTGATCCTCTGGGCTCAGGTTAGAATGGCTCGTCACTGTGCAGAATGCCTGACAATGCAGGTAGAAAGCTCATTGGATGATTTTGTCACTGCCTCTTTGATCGCAAAATTATTATCTGAGGCTACCTCACAATATCTGGGTCAGGGTAGTCTTGAGATCATGGATAAATCTGTATTTGAGCCTGGTGAGCCTGATCCACAGCGCAAGCATGATTTACAGGTATTGTTTGATCAGTATGCAGAACCCTGTCGGCAATACTCGGTAATTGTATTATTTCGAAAATTTGATGATATAGGGCCAAAGCCGTGGCCTTGCCCGATGGACATATTATTTTCACCGATGCGATGGTAAATCTGGCAAACCAGAATGAGGAGTTGATTGCTATTTTCGGGCATGAAGTCGGACACCTGGCACATCAACATATGTTAAGACGAGTGATTCAGGATTCGATGTTCACTCTGGTTCTGGTACTGGTTACGGGTGATGCATCCTCAGCGCTTGTTAGCGCGATTCCAGCGGTGCTACTTGAGCTTGCCTATTCGTGAGAATTTGAACGGGAAGCCGATGATTTTGCCTATGAATTCCTGTTACAAAACAATCTATCCACCGTGTATTTTGCTAATATTATGCAGCGCCTGGAATAACTGCGAAGATATCCCAAATCAAAAGATGATATTGAAAGGCACAGCAATCAAGAAGAAGGGTATTCCTCCTATCTTTCAACCCATCCGGCAACTGAACAACGGATGCAGGGGGTTTTAGGCCTGAGCAATAGTTAGTTAAGACATCTTGTAGACTCCCTGAGGGGGATTTTTGATATGTGAAATCCTGAGTTTATGAATCAAATTCAAGTCAGAGGGGGGTTTTAAGCTTCAATTAAGGTTAAAACCCTATAGTAGGGAATCCTTCCGGTGTTTAGAAGGATTTGAGATTAATAATACTTACTTCTCAACTCAGATGGCGGCTATATTCACCCCCCCCCCGACTGTAGCCGCCATTTTTTTTTCATAGATAGAATTATCAAATCATCTGGTAAGTATTCTATATGTTAAGTACATTACATCAAACGGCAGATGTTGAAATGATCTTGTCTCGCCTTCAATAAACCCCAGCTTTATGTACCAGTCTTTAAGTTCTGAAAATTTTGCAATGATTCCGATACTGACAAGATAGATTTCCTGATTCTTTGAGTATTCAATCACGTGGCGTACCAGTTTTTCGCCGATACCTCTACACCTATATTTGGGTAATACCGATAAGCGGTTCAGATAGGATATGGAAGGATCAGGGCTTTCAAAAGCAACACAGCCTATAAAAATACCATCTAGCTGGGCAAGAAAATATTTTTCACCACGATCAAAATCTGATCTTGCCCAGTCCTCAGTGTAAAAGGAGGGGTGTTTTGGGTTATTTTGCCGAGTTAAATCAAATCGTTCTGCTACGTCTTTATTCGACTCACTTATGATATTTGCTAAAACGGCAGAATCTTTTTTGGTTGCGTTAATTATTTTCATGACCCCGTATTTAAAAACTGTCATTTGAGAATGTCTACATCAAAGGTGCTAAGAAATCCTGTTTAACCTATATTTCTACTCTTCTATTGCTACTTTCTTGCTGACTGCTTTATGGTTTCGCCATCTGGGGCTTTTAGGGCGATGTGTACTCTGTGTTACCACTTCTTGCCGGTAGACTTATGCCTGTAAGGTTGCGCCTTTATTGTGCATCAGCCAGCACCGGTGATACAAGATTATTGCTTTCTGCCAATATGGCACCAAAACTATTATCAATTCCAATAAGTTAATAACTAGTTCTACTTGTATTAGTTCGTCAATAGCTGCAAAAATATCAGCCTAATTTCCAAGCTGGAGTCGTATAAAATGACAAAACTGTGCCAATCCCTTTTCCTTTTTTCTGCTCTTTTTGTATCTGCCTGTAGTTGGGTTGATCTGTCAAAGGAGGGAGAGAAGATTCGTGTACTGGAAACTTCTGAGGTATCCACATGTAAACATCTGGGCCAGACCACAGCAAACACTCAGGAAAAAGCGTTAGGGGTTAGACGGCATGATAAAGCGATTAATCAGGAACTCACTGCCCTGGCACGTAATGCTGCGGCTAAGATGGGTGGAGATACTATCGTTGCCGATGGTCCAGAGGTCGGGGCCAAGCAGACTTTTCTCATCTATAAGTGCGTCGGTCAATAAACGCGCTCTAATCTGATACCATTAACTCGGTGGTAATATATGTATCCGCCGGGTGAATCAAATAGTCAATTCAACAGGTTCGGATGATTCCTGATCGAGTGACTGGATGATGTTCGTCTCCAGTTTATTAAGTAGGTCCTCATCGCGTACGGCATTCTGATTTTCATCGGTGAGATAAAAGATATCCTCAATCTTTTCACCCAGAGTGGAAATCTTGGCATGCGATACTTCCAGTCCAACCTCGGCGATGAGGTTTGATATGGTATATAGCAGACCGGGGCGATCGATACTGATGATTTCCATGATGGTTCGGTGGTTGAGTATGTCCTGAGTGAAGGTGACTTCGGTAGGGAATTTAAACGACTTAAGCTGGCGGGGCATGCGTTGCGAAATCTTGATCTTGGGCTTTTCCTGGAACTGCAGGACTTTCATCAGATTGCTACGGATCATTTCAATATCTCTGACTTCGGATAGAGGAGATCCATTCGAGTCCTGAATGACAAAGGTATCTAGCGTCTGGCCACCACTAGTGGTGTAAATATCGGCATATAATATATCCATATTCATACTGCTTAGTACGCCGACAACTCGAGAAAAAACATGCTGAACATCCTGCGTATAAATGAAAATCTCGGTAGATTTTGAACGAATAGACTGTCGAATATTAACCACTGATGGGGTTTCAAGATTATCCATTATCGAGGTGACATGCCAGACGATCTGTTCTGCTTTGTTATGCAGAAAGTAATCACCAGGAAAGTCTCCGCACAGGGCTTCGATTTCTGCTCGGCTATAGTTGGCCTGGCTGATCAGTTCACAGGCTACCTCGCGATTTTCGCTGATGATTTCTTCTATGTCCTGAGGTTGCTCTATACCCTGACGTATCACTTTTTTGGCGCCCAGATATAGTTCGCGCAGTAAGGTGTCTTTCCAGTTATTCCATTGATGAGGATTGGTTGCGCGGATATCTGCCACTGTCAACAGGTATAGATAGTTCAACATGCTTTCGCTACCTACTTCGCGCGCAAATTTATGCACAACATCTGGATCGCTTACGTCCTTGCGCTGTGCAGTCGTTGACATCAGTAGATGCATGCGTACCAGTTGCGAAACTACGCGCGTATCTTTACGGTTCATACCATGTTGTAAACAAAATTGTTCGGCATCTTCCGCGCCTAGTACCGAGTGATCACCACCACGACCCTTGGCTATATCATGAAACAGACCGGCCAGATAGAGTAATTCGGGTTTTTCCAGTTCTTCGTGAATGGCATTACACAGGGGTAATTCGTGACGGTGTTCATCGACCGAGAAACGACGCAGGTTTCGTATCACGAACAGGGTGTGCTGGTCTACCGTATAAGCGTGAAACAGATCGTATTGCATGCGGCCGACTATTTTTTCAAATACCGGAATATAGGCTGCCAGTACACCATAACGATTCATCCGACGGAGCTGATGAATGATACCAGTCGGTTTGCGAATGAATGACATGAATAGTTCGGTGTTTTTAGGGTCAGAGCGAAAGTTGTCATCGATCAGAGGCAGGCTTTGACGAATCAGGCGTATGGTCGCTGAAGATGCGCCCAGGATGTCCTTGCGAGTTTGCATGAGTACGAAGATTTCGATCAATGCAGAAGGGTTGTTGATGAAGACCTGGTCATTGACCGCTTCAACATAGCCGTTGCGAAGAATGAAGTCCTCATTGAGCTTTTCTTTTCGATTGAAGAAAGGCTTGAACAGAATTTCCTGGCGTAACAGCTGTAACAGCATTTCATTTAAGCGCTCCAGTTTCATGATGGTGCGATAGTATTGCTGCATAAAGAGTTCAATCGCCAGGTTGTTTTCACCTGCTTCGTAACCAAAGATTTCGGCAAGCTGGCGTTGATAATCGAATAATAAGCGGTCTTCGCGTCGCCCGGTCAGGCGGTGCAGTGCAAATCGAACCCGCCATAAATGTGTCTGACCATCAATTAGAGCCTTGTATTCTCTCTCGGTAATAAACTCGTGGGTGACCAGTTCCTGTAACGTGCGCGCGCCGTAATGCCTTTTAGCTACCCAGCCGATCAACTGGATATCGCGCAATCCACCGGGGCCTTCCTTGACATTGGGCTCCAGGTTATAGGCTGTGTCATTAAAACGTAGATGGCGATTTTTCTGCTCTTCCAGTTTGGCTTCGAAGAATTGTTTGGAGGGCCATATCTTTTTGGTAGAAATGGCTTTTTCGTAGTTTTCGTAAAGACTCTGGCTGCCGGTGATCAGTCGAGACTCGATCATGTTGGTCATCACGGTGACATCCAGGCGTCCTTCTTTCGCGCAATCTTTCACTGTGCGCACACTGGATCCGACCTCTAGTCCAATATCCCACAGAAAAGTGACGAGCGCAGCGATTTTCTGCTCCATCTCTTTGCTGGGTTTTTTAACTAGCAGCAACATCAGGTCAATATCCGATGCGGGCAATAGTTCTCCGCGGCCATAACCACCGACTGCCAATAATGCGTTGTTTTGCTGGTCAGAAGGGGAAAAGAACTGTTGATAGCAGTGCGTTAAAACGTGGTCGACAAAACGCGATTTCTGGCGTACCAGTAAATCTGCCGAGGCGTCCGGCGTAAATGAGTCGAACAGGATCTGGGTCGCTTTATTCAGCGCCCCAGCGATAGGTTCAATTTGGGTTCCTGCGTGTTCGAGAATCTCATCCAACCAGTTCAAAGAACTTAGTGGCATAACATTAGATATCCATTCAGAGTGGGTAGTCAGGATGTAATGTTAACACTTCGAAGCCATCTTCGGTGACTAGATTAGTATGTTCCCATTGCGCTGATAGACTGTGATCCTTGGTGACTACGGTCCAGTCATCGGGTAGCAATTTAACATGACGTTTGCCAAGATTGACCATGGGCTCGATGGTAAAGGTCATGCCTGGTTTCAGAGTTATACCACTACCAGCAGGGCCGTAATGCAGGACCTGAGGCTCTTCATGAAATACCTTACCTATGCCATGCCCACAGTATTCGCGCACAATGCTGCAATGATTTTTTTCGGCATAAGTTTGAATAGCGTGGCCTATATCGCCCAGTTTTATGCCGGGCTTTATCATTTCTATGCCGATTTTCATGCAATCATAGGCCACCTGAGACAGGCGCTGACCCTGAATTTTCGGCTTGCCAACCAGAAACATACGACTGGTGTCTCCATGATAGCCATCCTTGATTACGGTAATATCGATATTGACGATATCGCCATCTTTTAGAACCCGATCAGAAGGGATGCCATGACACACCTGATGATTGACGGAGGTGCAGATGGATTTGGGGTAGCCCCGGTAGTTAAGTGGAGCAGGTATCACCTGTTGCTCGTTAACCATATAGTCATGACAGAGTCGATCCAGTTCGCCAGTAGTGACACCAGGCACTACGTGCGGTTCGATCATTTTCAGTACATCGGCCGCCAATCTTCCTGCTATACGCATTTTGTCGATTTCTACTGCCGTTTTCAGCGTAATAGCCATATATTTCTCGATATCTTATTGTTGAAAAGGTGCGATTATGGTATAAAGCGCGCGCCTTAAGCAACATTGCTTAAGGGTTATTATTTTAAACCGCCTTTGGGCGGTAATTTCACACACTTACCGACACATTATTTATGGGTGCCGTAATTTTACCAGAGTTTCGGTCTTAATAATGGGGTAAGTGGAGGCTCAACCCAAAGTGTATTGTTGCTGGTCAATGACCTGGCCGTGCACTTTATATGACATCTGGAGATATCATTATGTCTAACATCACTATGCGTGAAATGTTGGAAGCGGGCGTTCATTTTGGACACCAAACCCGTTTCTGGAATCCTAAAATGGCACCGTACATTTTCGGTGAGCGCAACAAAATTCATATTATCAATCTGGAAAAATCATTACCTATGTGTAATGAGGCAACTTCCTATCTGGGTAAGATTGCAGCTAAAAAAGGTAAAATCATGTTTGTCGGCACCAAGCGCGCGGCACGTGATGCAGTCGAAAAAGCCGCTCAAAGCTGTAATATGCCTTACGTCAATCACCGCTGGTTAGGTGGTATGTTGACTAATTTCCGCACAGTACGTCAGTCGATCCGTCGACTGAAAGAACTGGAAGAAATGGAAGAAAATAATTCTTACGATGTTAAAAATAAGAAAGAAATCCTCAACCTGCAACGCGAGCAGGAAAAACTGAATAAAACTCTGGGCGGTATCAAGGATATGAACGGTCTGCCAGATGCTATTTTTGTTATTGATGTAGGCTACGAAAAAATTGCCATTCAGGAAGCTACCAAGCTAGGCATTCCTGTCGTTGGTGTTGTAGATACCAATAATTCTCCTAAAGATGTCGAATACATCGTTCCTGGTAATGATGATTCTATGCGCGCAATTGCCTTATACCTTCGTGTGGCTGCTGAAGCTATCAATGATGGAAAAGCTTCAATTACCACTGCTGCGGCCGATGATGAATTTATCGAAGTAGTTGAAGAAGAAGCGGTAGTTGCGCCTGCTGCTGATAAAAAAGCAGCACCTAAAAAGGTATCTATCACTAAAAAAGCTGAAGCCACTGAAGAAGCTGTTGAAGCAGTAGAAGCAGAGCCTGTTGAAGCTGAAAAGTCGACTGAAAAGGCTGCACCTAAAAAAGCGGCGACCAAAAAGGCTGCCACCAAAAAGGCGGCTCCTAAAAAGGCCGCTGATGAGTCAGATGCCGAGTAATTTTTTGATACTGAATTTAAAGAGGAAAATATAGTGGCTATTACAGCATCCTTAGTTAAAGAGCTGCGCGAGCGCACTGGCGCAGGCATGATGGAGTGCAAGAAAGCACTGGTTGAATGTGATGGTGATATCGAAGCAGCAGCGGAGCTGATGCGTAAATCAGGTGCTGCGAAAGCGGATAAGAAGTCTGGCCGTGTTGCTGCAGATGGTGCAGTTAAAATCAAGGTATCCGACGACGGCAAAAAAGCGGCTGTAGTTGAGATCAACAGCGAAACTGACTTCGTTGCCAAAGATGACAACTTCCAGTCTTTTGCAGACGCGGTAACGGATATTATCTTTGATCAACAGCCTGCAGATGTTGCAGCGCTAGCAGATATGAAAACCGCTTCTGGTGATACTGTTGAGCAGGCACGTCAGGCCCTGATTGCCAAGATTGGTGAGAATATTCAGGTTAGACGTTTTGAAATTGTCAATACTGAAGATAGTCTGGTTTCCTACCAGCATGGTGCGCGCATCGGTGTTCTGGTGAATTCTTCTGCGAACAGTGAAATGGCTCGTGATATTGCAATGCATATTGCAGCGGCTAATCCAAAGTATATTCAGGAATCTGATGTGCCTGCTGATTTCATTGAGAAGGAAAAAGAGATATTGATCGCTCAGGCCGAATCTAGTGGTAAACCTCGTGAAATCATCGAAAAAATGATTCAGGGTCGTCTGAAGAAATACCTTGGCGAAATCACATTGCTGGGGCAGCCTTTTGTTAAAGATCCTGATCAAACGGTCGGTAAATTGCTGTCTTCAGCAAATGCTGCTGTTAATAGCTTCATTCGCTACGAAGTGGGTGAAGGTATCGAAAAGAAACAGGAAGACTTCGCGGCTGAAGTTATGGCCCAGGTGAAGGGCTAGTACCATATCTAAAAGGCCGCTAACGCGGCCTTTTTTTGATTGACTCAGCGAGTGAATCTAACTCGTTAAAAAATTTAACAGTCTGGAAAATCCATGCCAAATTTAAAATACAAACGACTGTTGGTAAAACTCAGTGGTGAAGCGCTGATGGGGCAATACGATTTTGGAATCGATCCGCAAATGATTTCCGATATGGCAGTCGAGATGCAAAATCTGCAACAGGCCGGTGTTGAGATAGGTATCGTCATTGGTGGCGGCAATATCTTCCGTGGTGCCGGGCTTGCTAAAGCAGGCCTGGACCGTGTTGCTGGTGACCACATGGGTATGCTGGCCACAGTCATGAACTCGCTTGCTCTGAAAGATGGTCTTGAGAAAAAGGGGCTGAAAGTCAGTGTGATGTCAGGGCTGTCTATGCCAGAAGTCTGTGAACCTTATACCCAGCGTGGTGCTCGCGCGAAGATCGCTAGTGGTGAAATCGTTATTTTCGCTGGTGGAACAGGTAACCCTTATTTTACTACCGATACTGCGGCCAGTTTACGGGCCATAGAAATACAGGCTGACCTGATGATCAAAGCCACCAAGGTTGATGGTATCTACGATGCTGATCCTGTGAAAAATCCTTCAGCGGTAAAATACGACCAGTTAACTTATCAGCAAGCGATAGATCAGCGTCTGGCGGTAATGGATATTACTGCGATGGTGTTATGCCATGAGAATGACCTGGATATGTCGGTGTGCAATATCAGCCAATCGAATGCAATTCTGGCTCTGGCTCAGGGTGAGAACCTGGGCACCAGAGTGACCAATTAGAGGAAAACTAGATGATAAATGATATCCAGAAGGACGCTTTGTCCCGTATGAATAAAAGTATCGAAGCCTATAAGGTGGAACTGACAAAGATCCGTACTGGGCGAGCTCATCCCAGTCTGCTGGACCATATAACAGTAGAATATTACGGTAGTCAGGTACCGATCTCTCAGGCTGCCAATATTACCGCAGAAGACTCGCGCACCCTGGCTGTGACCGCATGGGATAGCAGCATGGTACCCGCCATAGAAAAGGCGATTATGACCTCTGATCTGGGCTTGAATCCAAATTCAGCTGGGACTGTGATTCGCGTTCCTATGCCGCCTTTAACCGAAGAACGCCGTCGTGATCTGGTAAAGGTCGTTAAGGAGTTAACCGAAAACGCACGTGTTGCTGTGCGTAATATTCGTCGTGATGCAAATAGCGAATTAAAGATGCTGCAAAAGGAAAAAGAGATTTCCGAAGACGATGAACGTAAGGGCCAGGATCTGATTCAAAAGGTAACCGATCAATCCATCGCAAAACTGGAAGAATTGCTGCAGGAAAAAGACAGAGAACTGATGGAAATCTGATTTCGGTCAGAATCCAGGTTTAGTCATTAGTTTCATGCAGGATCAAAGTAACAACGAATCCGCTATCCCCAAGCACATTGCCATCATTATGGATGGCAATGGGCGATGGGCGAAACAGCGCCATATGCCCAGGACCTATGGTCATAAAAAGGGCGTTGATGCGACTCGCAGATCGATCTCATTTTTTGCTCAAGCAGGTGTTAAGCACCTAACCCTGTTTGCCTTTAGCAGTGAAAACTGGAATCGCCCACAGGAAGAGGTTTCTACCTTAATGGGGTTGTTTGTGACCTCATTACAGAAAAATACCAGAGAATTACACAGCAATGGCATTCGTATTCGTTTCATTGGTGACCGTAGAGCTTTCAGTGCCAGGCTGGTGGCTCAAATTGAAGAGTCCGAATCACTGACAGCGAATAACACACAAATGACACTCAATGTGGCGGCAAATTACGGTGGTCAATGGGATATTCTGCAGGCCGTGCAAAAGCTGGCACAACAGGTTGAAGGTCAACAATTGAGAGCCGATGAAATTAATGCCGAGATGCTCGCCGCGCATTTAAGCCTTGCCGATTCACCAGATCCTGATTTATTTATACGTACCGGTGGTGAAACCCGCATCAGTAATTTTCTACTCTGGCAGCTGGCCTATAGCGAGCTGTTTTTTACTGATGTGCTGTGGCCTGATTTTTCTGAGCAAGAGATGCAGATGGCACTGGACAACTATGCCGGACGTCAGCGACGATTCGGTAAAACCGGCGATCAGCTTTCATCGGCGAGTTGAGAATTGATATGCTAAAACAGAGAATCCTTACCGCCATTCCCCTGGCCCTGGTCGTTCTTGGAACTATTGTGTATCTGGATACCCAATATGCGGCTTACCTGTTCGGGCTGATTCTAGTGGTATCGATATTTGAACTGGCTAATCTGGTCGGTATTCACAATAAAATCATACAGTGGGGGCTTGCTGTGCTGATGTTAGCCAGCTTTTTTCTACTACTACCGCAGATGGGCATACGTTCCCTGTTTTATCACAGCTATCTGGGCCTGCTGCTGTGGATTGGAATTCTACTATCGATGATGGAGTACCGTTTTTCAGGCGAGTGGAGTCAGGGCAGGCGTCTGGCTACAGGGCTGTTATCCGCCCTGTTGATATGGATATGCGTGAATGGACTGATGTTTATACTTTCACATTTTACAAATGGCGGCTGGCTGCTGATGTATCTACTTACTCTAGTCTGGGTGGCCGATATTGGCGCTTATTTTTCGGGCAAAAAATTTGGCAAGCACAAGCTTGCTCCCGGTATCAGTCCAGGCAAAACCTGGGAAGGCGTAATCGGCGGTTTACTGCTGAATGTGATCTGGATTTCACTGGTGTATACGCTGTCACAGGGCTGGGGGCTCAACTATATCTGGTTCCTGATACTGGGGCTTTTGACATCAGCATTATCGGTAGTGGGGGATCTGTTCGAAAGCATTCTCAAACGCGAAGCTGGAATGAAGGATAGTGGCAAAATGCTTCCCGGACATGGCGGTATACTGGATCGTATCGATTCGGTGATAGCTGCGACTCCGGTTTATCTGGCAGGTCTTTATATGCTAGGTGCAATTTAATGAAATCAATTTCAATTCTGGGCGCTACCGGTTCTATCGGCCAGAGTACTCTGGATGTTATCTCCCGACATCCGGACAAGTTTCGTTTATTTGCAGTCACAGCTAATACTCAGGTCGATAAAATGGCGCAAATCTGTCGACAGTTTCAGCCAGAAGTGGCAGTTATGGCTGACGAAGACAGTGCTACAGCCTTACATCAGCAGATTAAGGATCTTACCAATATCACCATACTATCCGGTGAGTCAGGGCTGATACAGGTCGCCAGCGATACACAGGTCGATGTAGTGATGGCAGCCATAGTTGGCTCGGTAGGATTAATGCCGACCTTATCAGCAGTCAGAGCAGGCAAGCGCGTACTTTTGGCCAATAAAGAAAGTCTGGTGATGGCTGGACATTTGTTCATGCAGGAAGTAAACGAGCATAAAGCCGAGTTATTACCCATCGATAGCGAGCATAATGCTATTTTCCAATGCCTGCCTACAGATTATGCAACCGGGTTAGCGAATAAAGGGGTGAGTAAGATTCTGTTGACCGGCTCAGGTGGACCGTTTAGAGAGACTCCTCTGGATCAGTTTGCCAGTATTACTCCTGAGCAGGCGATTGCCCACCCCAACTGGAGTATGGGGCCGAAAATCTCGGTTGACTCAGCAACTATGATGAACAAAGGTCTGGAATTAATTGAAGCCTGCTGGCTATTCGATGTCGATGAAAGCTTTGTCCAGATTGTTTTACACCCGCAGAGTATTATTCATTCCATGGTGGCTTATAATGATGGTTCGGTACTCGCGCAGATGGGTAATCCGGATATGCGTACACCCATAGCCAATGCACTGGGATGGCCGCAAAGAATTGTAAGTGGGGTTGAACCACTTGACCTGATAGCGGTCAGTACACTAGATTTCGCTGACGCTGATGAAAATCGATTTCCCTGCCTGCGTCTGGCGCGTCAGGCGATACTACAGGGTGGGACTAGCACTGCAATATTAAATGCTGCAAATGAAATGGCGGTAGCTGCCTTTTTGCAGAAGAAAATTCCATTTATACGGATACCTGAAATTATTAAACTCACCATGGATTCAATCTCCTCACATGCCAGCGATAATCTGCAACAGATTTTGCTTGATGATCGGGCTGCGCGTGACTTTGTCGATCAACAGATAGGCTGATGATCTGATTATGGATGTAGCTACTTTTATCACTAGTGCATTCGCCTTTGTTGCTGCCATCGGCATATTGGTGACCATTCATGAATTTGGTCATTACTGGGTGGCACGACTGTGTGGCGTTAAGGTCCTGCGTTTTTCGGTAGGCTTTGGTAAGCCTCTATGGCTGAAAAAAGCCGGTGAAGATCAGATCGAATACGTATTGGCAGCAATCCCACTGGGCGGTTACGTTAAGATGCTGGATGAGCGTGAAGGTGAGGTACCCGAAGCTGAAAAACATCGTGCTTTTAATCGTCAATCGGTAAGCAAACGATTTGCTATCGTTTTAGCAGGGCCCGCTTTTAATTTTATCTTTGCTATCATAGCTTACAGCCTGATGTATATGAATGGTGTCTCGGGCCTGAAACCATTTATCGGTAACATCCAGACAGAGAGTGTGGCTGCACAGGCAGATCTCAGAGAAAAGGATCTTATTATTTCAGTGAATGGGGTAGCAACACCTAGTTGGGAAAAGGCCCGTTTTCAGTTATTACAACAATCGGTAGATAATAGCCTGCTGACTTTAGAGGTTCAGGGTGCTAACTATCAAAACCGTGAAGTCACTCTGGATATCCGCGATCAGGCAATACTTGAGGATGAAGGTACGGATGTGCTGGAATTACTCGGTTTTTCCATGTGGCGCCCGCAGTTACCACCGAAGATCGATGAAGTCATTGCTGGTGGAGCCGCCGAAGCCGCTGGAATTAAGGCTGGAGATCTGATTCAGTCGCTAAATGGGCAAACAATCGAAAATGTTCACCAATGGGTAGACACTATCCGGGCACATCCATTAGAGACTATGGATCTGATCGTATTACGCGATGGGGTAAATAAGCGACTGTCGCTAACCCCAAATAGCAAACAGGATGATGGTGAAACCATCGGTTATATTGGAGTTAAAAATGTAGTAGTGATTCCTGAGACTGTACGCCAGGAAATGCGCTCTTTAGAAAAGTATGGTGTTTTCGAGTCTGTCGCAGAATCGATTAATAAAACCTGGCAAATGTCAGCATTGACGCTCAAGGTTCTTGGTAAACTTGTCATAGGTGAAGCAAGTCTGAAAAATTTATCGGGTCCTATTACCATTGCCAAATACGCTGGGCTTTCCGCGAGTATTGGTGCCGAACAGTTTTTCTCGTTTCTGGCCATTATCAGTATCAGTCTGGGTGTATTAAACCTGTTACCCGTGCCAATGCTGGATGGTGGGCATTTGATGTACTACCTGATAGAAATTCTAAAAGGCAGCCCGGTATCCGAAGCTGTGGAATCCTTTGGTCAACGGATAGGCATTGCGATTTTGCTATTATTAATGACCGTTGCCATATATAACGATTTATTGCGTCTGGTGAATTAGATTGAAGTTACTCCAAGTTGTTTTATTGTGTGGCCTGCTCATAGTTGCCAAATCTGTTTTCGCAGTATCTTTTGTGGTGGAAGATATTGAGGTCAGAGGCATTAAAAAGATTTCAGTTGGAACGGTTTTAAATTATCTGCCAGTGAAAGCCGGTGATTCATTTGACTACACTGAGGCTCCTAAAGTCATCAAGGAGTTATATAAAACTGGCTTTTTTAACAATATCACTCTATTACAGGAAAATAATTCCCTGATTATTGAAGTTGAAGAACGTCCGGCGATTGCCGAGGTGAATTTTGACGGCAATAAGGAATTGAATGATGATGTGATGAAGGATGCCCTTAAACAGACTGGCATGACCAAGGGTAAAATCTACAATCCAAAGCTGCTGGAAAAACTGGAACAGGAATTACAACAGTTATATTACTCATTGGGTAAATACTCTGCGAGGGTGAGTGTTAAGGCTACTCAACTGGATGCAGATAGAGTGCAGGTCGATATAGAAATATCTGAAGGTGCCCCAGCCAAGATCCGTAGTATTAATTTAATTGGAAATCATGATTTTAGTGACCAGGATTTACTGGATAAATTCGATTTAGTACCTACCGATGACGCCTGGTTTGGTTCAGATAAGTATTCCAGTACCAAATTATCCGGTGATCTGGAATCTTTGAAGTCATTTTATCTGGATCAGGGTTATGTACGTTTCAATGTGGCGTCCAAACAGGTTTCTATCACGCCTGATAAGAAAGATATTAATATCGCTATCAATATGCAGGAGGGTGATCAGTATAAGATCAAAGAGATCAAGTTGACGGGTGATTTGATTGTGCCAGAGGATGAATTGAAGGCATTGTTGACTTTACGCAGCGGAGATGTTTTTTCGAGAAAAAATATCACTGCTTCTATTAAGCGGATGAATCGTAGGCTAGGTGATGAAGGCTATGCGTTTGCAAATGTAAGATCTATACCTGAAATAGATGATGAAAGTAAAACTGTGACTTTAACTCTGCTGGTTGATCCAGGTAAAAAAATGATGGTCAGGCAAATTGTTTTTGAGGGCAATGCGCAGACCAGAGAAACAGTGTTGAGACGTGAATTACGCCAGTTCGAAGGGACTCAGTACTCCGAGACTCTGATGGATAGATCGAGGATTCGTTTACAGCGCCTGAAGTATATCAGTGCTGTGGATATGCGGAACGTTAAAGTCCCGGGTGAACCTGATCAAATGGATGTGATATTTAATGTCACCGAACGCTTTTCAGGTAGCTTCACCGTAGGGCTGGGTTATTCTCAGTCGCAGGGAACATTATTTAATATTGGTTTGACTCATGACAATATTTTTGGCTCTGGAAATCAACTGGGATTTGTATTCAACAATAGCTCGGCTGAAGAGCAGTATGAATTTACCTATCTAAACCCTTATTACACTCCGGATGGCATCAGTCGAGGATTCAGTGCAACATATACCAAAACCGATGCCAGTGAAGCTAATATTACCAATTATCTACTCGATAAAGTCCAGCTGTCTGTTAACTATGGAATTCCTCTATCTGAATATAACAAGGTACATTTTAGTCTAGGCCTGGTGAGAAATGATCTGTCAATTTCAACTTCCAGCTCAGATGAAGTGAAAAACTTTATTGTTGATAATAATGACAGTATTACCTCAACAACGGATCTCTCTGGAGATGTGTACGACGATGCCTTCGTCAGTGTCAGTTTAAGCAAGGATAGTCGCAATCGATCAATATTCCCGGATACTGGTTTCTTAAACAGCATTGGTGTAGAGGTCTATGGCGGCGATCTGGATTTCTATAAAGCCCTCTATCGACACCAGACGGTATTTCCAGTGGGAGCAGGTGTCACATTCTCGTTTAAGGGACGGCTGGGGTATGGTGAAGCCTTTGGTGACACAACAGACTTACCATTTTTCACTAAATATACGGCGGGTGGTGTGCGAACTGTGCGTGGTTATGATTACAACAGTTTAGGACCCAGGGACTCCAAAAATCAGATTTTTGGTGGCAATTTTCAGGTTGTAACCAATTCAGAATTTTTGTTACCGCTTGATGCATTAGGTGGTGCAGAAAGTTTTCGCCTTGGGTTATACTTCGACGCTGGTAATGTATTTGCTGAGTCTAGTGACTATGACTCTGCAGAGTTAAGAACTTCTGTGGGCATATCAGCAAAATGGTTTACTCTTATAGGTCCGATTGAACTGAGTTATGCAGTTCCATTGAACGATAAGCCTGGTGATAAAACGAAAAACTTCCAGTTCTCATTAGGTGCTCCGTTTTAATTTGAGGTTGGTTTGAAAAATCTGACACTATTACTAATCACTTTAATTGGCAGCCTGATAATTAGTCCGGCAGCATTCTCTGCTGCGCAGCCCTATAAAATCGGTTTTGTGAATACAGGTACGGTACTCAAGGAAGCTCCGCAAGCGCGCAAGGTGGAAGAGCGCCTGAAAGCCCAGTTTGAGGCACGCGAAAAAGTGTTGCTCAAAAAGCAGGAAGAGTTACTTCAGATCGAGCAGAAAATGAAGGACGATGCTGAAATCATGTCTCAGGCTACTCAGCGCAAGCTGGAGCGTGAATTACGACTCAAATTAAGTCAGCTTAAATTTGAGCAACAGGAGTTCAGAGAAGATCAAAACTTAAGGCGTAATGAGGAAATTCGAAATCTGCAATCGGTCATAGCTGGGGTATTGAAACAACTGGGTGATAATGAGAAGTTTGATTTGATTCTAACGGAAGGCGTTAGCTATGTATCAGATGCTGTCGATATCACACCAAAGATTATTGAAATGCTGAAAAACCTGCCGGAGCAGGGTACCAAATAGCTATGCGGCATGCTTCGCGCTCTCAATCCTGTCAATAATTCCCTCAGGTTCTTGTTGGGAAGCTGTTTATGTTGAATCAGCAATCATCTGGAATAACCGTTGCCGAACTTGCTAATCGTTTAGCTATTGAATTTCAGGGAGATGGTGATCAGCGAATTCTTTCAGTTGCTTCTTTCAGTTCAGCGACTAACAGTGACCTTTGCTTCCTGCAATCTGAAACTTATTTACCTCAGCTACTCAGCAGTCAATGCGGTGCAGTCATTGTTGGCCAGGGATTTGCTCAGGAAATAGCTACTGCAGCTCGATTGATTGCTAAAAACCCGCATAAAGCCTTCGTCGAAGCGATATACCTTTTAAAGCCAGAATTATCACCTGATGTTATCAAGGATAGCAATATCCATCCATCTGCTCAGGTCGATGATAGTGCAGAGCTGGGAAAGAATATTCAGATTGCAGCAAATTGTGTCATCGGTAAGCGCGTCAAAATCGGCGATTATGTTCGAATAGGTGCGGGTTGTATTGTTGAAGATGATGTTTACATTGGAGACCGAAGCCATCTGCTAAGTAATGTCACCTTATGCCATGACGTCTCGCTCGGTGAACGGGTGATCTTACATCCAGGTGTGGTGATAGGGTCTGATGGGTTTGGCCTGGTTTACGATGAAGGTCACTGGGTTAAAATACCGCATCTAGGCGGTGTCATAATTGGTGATCGGGTCGAAATAGGTGCAAATACCACTGTAGATCGTGGTGCACTTGATAATACGGAGATCGAGAATGGGGTCAAGCTGGATAATCTCATTCAGGTTGCCCATAACGTACGTATCGGTGAAAACACCGCAATTGCTGCGTGCGTAGGCATTGCAGGAAGTGCAATTATCGGTAAAAACTGTAGAATCTCGGGGGCCGCAGTAGTACTGGGGCATTTAACAATTACTGATAATGTTACCATCACAGCGATGTCGCTGGTGACAAAAAGTATAAAACAAAGCGGTACCTATTCTTCCGGAACCCCATTAATGGAAAACCATCTTTGGCATCGCAATAATGTGCGATATAAATCGCTCGATAAACTGGCCAGAACTATTTCTCGGCTAGAAAAAACATCTTAACTAAGAGAGCTTATGATCGAATTTGATATTCAACAGGTGATGAAGTATCTGCCTCACCGATTTCCCTTCTTACTCATTGACCGTGTAATAGAATGTACTGCTGGTGAACATTTAACTGCTCTTAAAAATGTCACTATCAATGAGCCATTTTTTCAGGGGCACTTCCCTGAGCAACCTATTATGCCCGGTGTGCTGGTCATAGAAGCATTAGCACAGGCAACTGGCTTATTGTCTTTTTGTAGCATGCAGGCAGACCATAATCAAAAGCTGTATGTGTTGGTCGGTATAGATAAAGCGCGTTTTAGAGGGCAGGTCTTGCCTGGTGATCAATTGCATTTACAGGTTAGCTTAAAACGAAATATGCGCGGCATATTGATGTTTCAGGGAAAAGCTCTGGTAGATGGTAAGGTAGTGGCCGAGGCCGAACTGATGTGCAGCGCACAGGACAGAAAGATATGATACACCCTACGGCAATTATCGACCCCTCTGCCCAATTGGGCAAAGATGTGAGTATAGGTGCCTATAGTGTTATTGGAGCAGATGTCAGTATTGGAGACTTAACCTGGGTTGGCCCGCATGTGGTCATCTCAGGACCTACCATCATAGGAAAGCATAATAAAATTTATCAATTCAGCTCTTTGGGCGAAGCGCCTCAAGATTTGAAATACGGAGGAGAACCGACGAAGTTAAGCGTTGGTGATCATAATGTAATCCGTGAATATGTAACCTTTAATCGAGGTACCGTAGATGGCACTGGCGTAACTCGAATTGGTAGTAACAACCTGTTTATGGCCTATTGTCATGTTGCACATGATTGTCGTGTGGGTGATCACACGGTTTTTGCTAATGCAGCCTCTTTGGCTGGTCATGTAGAGGTTGGAGATTACGCGACGTTAGGAGGATTTACTTCGGTTCATCAGTTTTCCCGCCTCGGTACTCGCTGTTTTACCGGGCTTGGCTCCGTCATTACTCAGGATATTCCTCCGTATTCAACGGCAGCTGGTAATCGAGCAAGAGCCATTGCAATTAATAAGGTGGGCTTAAGCAGGAAAGGGTTTTCCAGTGACTTAATTGCCGCTTTACATAAGAGCTTCCGCTTGTTAATAAAATCAAAAAAATCGCAACAAGATGCACTTGCTGAACTGCAGCCCTTTATGGCTTTATATCCTGAAGTAAAAATGTTTGTTGAATTCGTCATCAGCAGCAAGCGTGGAATAGCCCGCTAACTTCTACCTTAATCGATAATCAATCACATTTAGCCTATTGTTAAATTGAATATAATCGCCATTGAAACCTCTACCGAGGCATGCTCGGTAGCTTTACTACGTGATGATGACAAGCTATTCAGTGAGTTTGAGATTACCCCGCGAGAACATACTCGATATCTTCCAGTAATGCTCGACTCAGTTTATAAACGAGCGGGTATCAATCGTAATCAAACAAATGCTGTTGCTTATAGCAGTGGCCCAGGAGCCTTTACCGGAGTCCGTATAGCGGCTGCAACTGCTCAGGGATTAGCAATTGGTTTTAATGTTCCTCTTATTCCGATTTCTACCTTAGCTGTATTGGCACAACAATCCTGTGATGAGCACGATGTTGATAATGTGTTAAGCGCTCTGGATGCGCGCATGGGTGAAACCTATTGTGCTCATTACCTGCGCAAAGGGCAGGGGCTGGTAGAATTACAGGGCGAAGAACAATTAATCAAACTGGATCTTTTAGAAATACCTGAAAAAGCTGTTGGCGCTGGGTCAGGATTTCAGGCCTGTCAACAAGCTGGAAAGCAATTTTCTTCAAACCTGATAATCTATGCTGATATCTATCCAACGGCAGTTGCATTGGTAAAGCTGGCGAAAAATGCTGCAGATAAAAATCAGCAGGTAAGCGTAGCTCAAACCCATATCAACTATATCCGCAACAAGGTCGCGGAAAAAAAATCAACACCATCGTTAAGCTTCTAAAAGTGACAACTCTAATCTACCCCTATGGGACGCCAGCGCTGAGTGGTGTTATTAAACAGAACCCTGAAGATTTTGAGGTTCATGAGCAACTGGGTTTTGAGTTTAGCGGAGAGGGTGAACATTTATTTATAGAGGTCGAGAAAACCGAACTCACCACTTTCCGGCTTATCGAGATTATCGCAAAACACTGTGGTGTAGCTGCCAAACAGATTGGCTATTCGGGATTAAAAGATAAACAGGCCGTCACCCGTCAGTGGTTGAGTATTCAGTTGCCGGGTTGTAAACAAATGCCTGATATTCCAGATGGAGAGCAATATCGTATTCTGGATAAGCAATGGCATGATAAAAAACTGCGAGTGGGTGTACATAGATTCAATGATTTCGAAATCACAATTCGAGACATCGAAGGCAATGTTGAGCAACTCACTTCAACTGTGGAACAGATAAAGAAATCTGGATTTGCTAACTATTTTGGACAGCAACGTTTCGGGGTAAATCAGGATAACGTCTCACAGGCGATAAGGATGCTAGGTAATCGACATAAGTGCAAGCGCCTCAGTCGTCAAAAAAAGAGTCTTTATCTATCCGCATTACGCAGCGAGTTATTTAATCAGATTTTAACTCGCAGGATTCATCAAAATATCTGGATGCAACCGATAGATGGAGATTTATTTATGCTATGCGGGACTCAATCCATGTTTGCAGAACCCCTCAACGATGCATTAATACAGCGCTATCAGGAGCTGGATATACATAGCACCGTAAGTTTGATGGGTAGTGGGGAAAATCGACTTTCGGGTCAGGCGTTAGCTATAGAAAATGAGCTGCTGAATGATTCTTCCGAAATTATTGAAATTCTGAATCAGCAGGACGTTAAAAGAGCATATAGATCAAATCGGGCGCTAGCTTACCAGATGGCTATAGAGTTTCTTGATACATCCACTCTTTTTCTCAAGGTCAGACTGGAAAGAGGTGTTTTCCTGACATCGTTATTGAGCCACTTTATCTCAATCCAATAATTGACATAACTATTCGCTTATTTTGTAACGAGCTACGAATGATCAGCGGTTATCTTAATGATCATGCATCATAAAAGTAGAGAAACCGGCAACCTGAGTCACTCCATAGATTATAAGTAGAAGCCCCAATACAATTCGGAATGTCTTATTTTGTAGAATAATTTTTATGTTCTGTGCGAAATGCCCGATAAGAAGCAGAGTAGGCAAGGTACCCAGGCCGAATACCAGCATTGTCAGCGCTGAATGTAGCGGGTTGATCTGTGTCATGGCTAATGCAAGTGCTGAATAAACCAGCCCACAAGGTAGCCAGCCCCAGACCAGGCCAAGCTTCCAGGCATCAAAAGGGGTTTGAGCGGGTAAATATTTTCTACCAAAAGGTTCAATCTTCAGCCACAGCTTTTGTCCACTTAACTCCAGGTATTTAAAACTGTTCAGTAACTGGCTGATGTAAAGTCCAAGTAAAATAAAAAACACCCCAGATACCTTCATCGAGAAAGCGTGGGGGTTTGGCAGCATTTCTATTAACCGGCTGGAAAAAAAACCTATTAATAAACCGAAAAAACTGTAGCTGGTAATTCGCCCAATATTGTAGAACAACTGAATCCAGAAAGATTGATTGCTGGTTTTTCCGCTAAAGTTGGTGCTTAAGGTGCTGATAATACCGCCACACATGCCTACACAGTGAGTTGAACCAATCAGCCCCATTAAGAGCGCTGAAAGCAAGGTGGCGATATTCATACAAACTGCTTTATCAGGAAGTAATATTTAACAGAATATGCTGTGCATCTTTGGTTTTGAGGTCTTGCTTTAAACGCCAGCTTTTATCCGCGATGATTTGAATGGTCCAGCGACCCTCGATTACCGGTGGCTTGATATAGCCACGGTAATCGGGTTTATTTTCGAGACGGTTCAAGGTAGTCGTCTGATCGGCACCAGAGAGAGTCCGGTGAATCAGTTTAAAGGTGATTTCTGGAGTCAACTCATAACTCTTAGCAGATGACATGGAAACCAGCACTTCACCTGTCTCAGCATTAACATCAACAAGTGCGGATAAACCAAGCTCAGTAGATTTCCGGTCACGACTCAATTCCTGATTAATTGCCTGTCCCTCTTTATAGTAGTCATCAACTACCAGGCTATCCTGATTAGCAACTGCGATGTAAACAGTAAGTAACCCGGCTACTACCGCAGTAGCAGGCAGAGCAATTACCATCCAGACCATGGGGTTACGGTACCATGGCTGATTTTCTACTTGATTTGGGTTGGTGGGCATATTTTCTATTTTCCGGGTTTAGGGCCTATGAATCGGGCTTCTTCTACCACGCTGAGATCAGTGTCATCTGCTTTTATGGTAAAGAAAACCTGCGAAGTTTTCCTTTCCAGGTCTTCAGGGTCTACTTCGATACTTACTGGTACTTCGACAACTGCTCCAGATTCTACCAGCACATGGTTCTTGGGAATGTTAAGTTTCATTCCATCCAGCCCATCAATACTGATGAGGAAGTTATGCCCACTCATATCTTTGTTAATGAGTTTGAGGGTGTATACATTCTCAATAAGACCCATGCCAGTTTCTCTATACAGTGAATTTCTATCACGAATGATATCCAGTTCAAGCATTGGTCGAGTGTAAATACCGATAGCTGTACCGATAGTAATAGCCATTAAAATAATGGCATATACGATAATCCGAGGGCGTAGAAAGTTGGTATGTGCACCTTCAAGCATATTCTCGGTGGTGTATTTAATCAGACCTTTTGCATCACCGATTTTTTCCATTACTTCATCACAGGCATCGATACAGGCGGCACAACCGATACACTGATATTGCAGGCCGTCTCTGATATCTATACCAGTTGGGCATACCTGAACGCAGATTGAGCAATCGATGCAACTCCCAAGATTAGCCTGCTCAGGTGAAACACCGCGCTTACGAGCACCACGAGGTTCGCCGCGCTTTTCATCATAGGAAATAACCAGTGTGTTTTTATCAAACATAGCGCTCTGAAATCTGGCGTAAGGGCACATATAAATACAAACCTGTTCACGCAACCAGCCTGCATTACCATAGGTGGCAAAGCCATAAAATATGATCCAGAATATTTCCCATGGCCCAAAAGCCAGGGTAGGTATAGCAGCTGCTAAGTCATAGATAGGACTGAAGTAACCGACAAAGGTAAAGCCGGTAAACAAAGAGAATATTCCCCATAGAAAATGCTTGATGGCTTTTTTTGTGAACTTCTTACCGCTCATAGGCATTCCATCAAGCTTCATCTGTTGCTGACGAGTACCTTCTACTTTGCGTTCAATCCATAAAAAAGCTTCAGTCCAGACGGTTTGCGGACAGGCGTAACCACACCATAGGCGTCCAGCCAGTGCAGTAAAAAAGAACAGAGATAATGCTGCGATAACCAGCAACATAGTCAGATAGATGAAATCCTGTGGCCAGAAAACCATGCCCAGGATGTAGAATTTTCGAGCCGGTAAGTCAAATAAAATTGCCTGACGACCATCCCACATGATCCACGGCATGATGTAGTAGATGCCAAGTAGTGTCGTCATCCCCGACCCCCTTAACAGGGCAAAAAGACCATGAACCTGTCGCGGGTAGATTTTTTTACGTTTTTGATAAAGATCTTGCTCAATAGGCATCTTTTCCGCTACATCAGCTGTAGCAGCCTGCTTGTTTTCAGTCATGATATACGTCTTACTAAAAGTTAAAAAATCGGTAAAGCCTCATTCCGTGCTGTGTCCGACTACATCCTTATGTGCGGCAGAAGGTGTACACGGTTTTGCAAAATATAGAGTCAGCATACTGGGCAGAATAGCAAATGCCCAGAACAGGAAGAAACCAATCGAATAGGCTCCTGTTCTGGATATCTCGATTTCTGCAAATACAAAATGGGGATCAAACAGGGTGAAAAAAATAACCGTTTCTACACTTGCTACCAGAAAGGATGGCCACAATATTGCAATCCATTTCTGAGCAGTTGGAATTTTTTTATTTTCACTATTCGTGTTTTGATCATCCATATTTTTTGTCCCCCAGGGCTTGTTGGTATATAAGTATTACTTTTGACTTAATCCGTAAACATATGCAGCTAGAATATGTACCTTTTCTTCTCCAAGTAGATCTTTATGGGCGGGCATGACGCCTCTTCTGCCATTAGCTATAGATTGTTCAATCACTGCGCGTGTTGAGCCATATAGCCATATGTTATCAGTAAGGTTTGGAGCTCCAAGAGCAGTCATTCCCTTTCCATCGGGCTGGTGACAGGCTGCACATATGGTTGTAAAGGTTTTTTTACCTTCAGTAACTTCATCAGCAGGCACTTCCCGGCCCGAAAGGCTTAAGATATAGGAGGCTACATTTTTAACGCCTGCATCACCAAGCGTTGCATGCCAGGCTGGCATACTACCATTTCTACCAGCCAATATCGTAGTTTTTATCTGCTCAGGGGAGCCACCATACAACCAGTCATTATCAGTCAAATTTGGAAATCCTCTTGCACCTTTAGCATCAGATCCATGACAAACTGCACAATTATTGGCGAATAAGCGACCACCAGTGCGAATAGCATTTTCATTTTTCGACAACTCAGGAATCGGGATGCTGGCGTATTCCTTATACAATGGCTCGTATTGTTCCTTTGCTATCTTAACTTCTTCACTATGAGCACCAGCACTGGACCAGCCTAACACGCCTTTGGCAGTACCCAGTCCTGGATAAAGCACCAGATAACCAAGACCAAATGCGATAGTGATATAAAACATCGCGACCCACCAGAATGGCAGGGGGGTATTTAATTCTTCAATTCCATCCCATTCGTGACCGGTAGATTTAACCTTTTCTCCTGTTTGAACAGCTATGGTTTTAGAATTTGAAATAAGTAAGTATACCAACCAGGCAATGCCGCCAAGGGTGCCGGTGGAAATAAAAAACGTCCAGAATGAACTAAAAAAATCTGACATCAGAGATTACTCCTCTGTTTTATGTGGGGTAGTTTTTGAATTATCGTCGTCGTCAAGTGCCAGCCTGGCAGCTTCATCGAAATCTTTTTTGCGCTTGCCGCTAAAAGCCCATAGCACAATGCCGATAAAGATAATAAAAACGATAACCGTCCAGATTGAATGACCTAAGCTAGACATAATCAAATACCCTTTAATGATGTGCCAAGTGACTGAAGGTAAGCGACAACGGCATCCTGTTCACTTTTTCCTGCAAGATCTTTGGCAGCATTATTAATTTGTTCATCCGTATAGGGATGACCCAGATAGCGTAACCCCTCCATCCTTTGTTTAATCTGTGTGGTATCCAGTTTATTCTTCGCCAGCCAGGGATAGGATGGCATGATGGACTCAGGAACCACGTCGCGCGGATTGTTCAGATGCGCTCTGTGCCAGTCATCGGAATAACGTCCACCGACCCGATGCAAATCAGGCCCTGTACGTTTTGACCCCCACAGGAATGGGCGATCATAGATGAATTCACCCGCAGTAGAATAATGGCCATAACGTTCGGTTTCTGCACGAAAAGGACGGATCATCTGTGAATGACAGCTCACACAGCCTTCGCGGATATAGATATCACGCCCTGACAGTTGTAAAGCTGTGTAGGGTTTTAAGCCTTCAACCGGCAATGTAGTACTGGTCTGGAAAAATAGAGGCACAATTTGAACCAGGCCGCCAACACTGATGGCACAGATGACCAATATAATCAGCAGGCCGATATTCTTTTCAACTTTATCTTGAATTGACATGTGATTATCTCCTAATGCGCAGCGGGGACAGGGATTAAAGATTCAGCAGGTTTGGCACCTGCGATAGTTTTAATCAGGTTATAAGCCATAATAAACATACCCGACAGGAAGAAAATCCCACCTAGAAGACGAATCACATAAAATGGATGCATCGCCTGTACAGATTCGACAAAGCTATAAGTAAGCGTACCGTCATCGTTAACCGCACGCCACATCAGGCCCTGCATAATGCCTGAAATCCACATAGAGGTTATGTATAGCACTACACCGATAGTTGATATCCAGAAATGAGTTTCTATTAGCCTGGGGCTATAGACTTCACGACCAAACAGGCGAGGAATCAGATAGTACATAGAACCGATTGAGATGAAGGCCACCCAACCTAAGGCACCAGAATGCACATGTCCAACTGTCCAGTCGGTGTAATGAGATAGTGCATTTACCGTTTTGATAGCCATCATCGGGCCTTCAAATGTAGACATGCCGTAAAAAGATACCGAAACAATCAGGAATTTCAAAATAGGATCAGAGCGTAATTTCTCCCAGCTGCCGGATAGAGTCATGATGCCGTTAATCATTCCGCCCCAACTTGGTGCCAGCAGGATCAAAGACATCACCATGCCCAGTGACTGAGTCCAGTCAGGTAGCGCGGTGTAATGAAGATGATGAGGACCTGCCCAGATATAGGTAAATGACAGTGCCCAGAAATGCACAACGGATAAACGATAGGAATAAACCGGGCGGTTAGCCTGTTTGGGGATAAAGTAATACATGATGCCAAGGAAGCCAGCAGTCAGAAAGAACCCCACTGCATTATGTCCATACCACCATTGAACCATCGCATCCTGAACCCCTGAGTACATGGAGTAAGACTTGAAAAAACCAACAGGTAAAGCCATGCTGTTAAAGATATGTAGAACAGCAATGGTTATAATGAAACTGCCATAAAACCAGTTCGCTACATAGATATGTTTGACCTTACGTTTCGCGATAGTGCCGAAAAAGACAACTGCGTAAGACACCCAAACTGCACCAATCAGTAGATCGATCGGCCATTCCAGTTCTGCATACTCCTTACTGGAGGTATAGCCCAGTGGCAGAGTGATTACGGCAGAAACGATAACAGCCTGCCAGCCCCAGAAAGTAAAACTCGCCAGTTTTGGCGAGAACAGAGCTGCGTAGCAGGTACGCTGAACCACGTAATACGACGTCGCGAATAGTGCCGAACCACCAAAGGCGAAAACCACAGCATTGGTATGCAAGGGTCTGAGACGACCGAATGAAAACCACGGTAGATCAAAGTTTAAAGCAGGCCAGGCCAGCTGGGCTGCGATGGTGACTCCAACAGTCATACCAATTATGCCCCATATAATGGTCATAATTGAAAACTGTCGAACCACCTTATAATTATATAGCTCGGTTGTAGGTTGGTTAGACATATTGATTCCAGGTTAATAGATAAGAAATTGCTAATATGGTTATTTATTGTCGAATGTTTCATCTCAAAAAGCAAAAAAAAATGGCTAACTTGAGTTAACCATTTCGTGGCACAGGTATGATATCAATACCTGATGAGTTTGTAATTTAAAAATCTCAATTTGTAAACTGGGGATGCAAACCACAGCCCAACATTAGAGCAGTTATAGTCAACAGCCTCACCAGAACGACCAGTCCGAGTAAGGCACTGGACATCAGGAAGCCCTTATCTTCAGAGGTATTCATTAAAACCGGTACGCCTGTGTAAAGCAGGAAAACGCAATGGGCCAATGCTATCAGACCCAGCTACAGGTTAACCCGGAGTACCGGATAAAATTCGACAAAGCCGACCAGAAAAAAATAGGGGTGGATACACAGGCCGACAATGCGATACAACGATTAAGCGAGGTGTTTCCACCATAGGTTTTGTATATCCAGCGCACTATCAGACCAAGTCCAGCTACTGCCGTGACTACCGCGATGTAATACAATACTGTTAAGGTTATCGTGCTTTCGCTGGTTAATTTCACGGTTTCGCGTCCACCGATTTGCCAACCGGATGTGGTAGTGCCATAGTATCCGGCTACTGGGCCGATCAACGCCAGAATCAGGACATAGCCATATAGCAAGCCGGGAATATTATTATCTTCCCGGCTTATTTTTTGTCATTCCTGTTTTGGGTTGATGATAAGGCCCGGAGCGTGGGTAAGATTGAACATATTGCCTCCTCATTTATATTTTTTATTGTAAGATTTATGGTTATTTTTTAGATGTCCCAAGACACCGAAGTTAAGATAATGCAAGGCCTGACAAATAGCCAGCAAAGCTGCTTTCATTGCGGATTACCATTGAATGGTAGTGAACTCACTGTAGAAATAGATCATCAGCAGCAACCCATGTGCTGTGGTGGCTGCCAGGCAGTAGCGGATGCCATTATCAAATCTGGCAATGAAGACTATTACCGATTTCGCGAAGAAAAATCTGCTACCGGTCAGGAACTGGTGCCAGAATTTCTGAATAAGATAAAGGTATACGATCATCCCGCCGTTCAGCAACAATTTGTTCATAATCAGTCTGAGCACATTAAACAGGTTTCGTTAATCATTGAAGGGATCGTATGCGCAGCCTGTATCTGGTTGAATGAACAATACCTCAATCAGTTACCCGGTATCACCCAGGTTAGCATCAATTACTCTACCCACCGCGCGAATGTAGAGTGGGATGATACAAAAATTCAGCTCAGCGATATTCTGCAGGCGATCTCCAGTATTGGTTACCTGGCGCATCCCTACGATCCTGCCACACAACAACAAATCTACGAAAATCAACGTAAACAACTGATACGTCAAATCGGTATTGCTGGCTTATTTGGTATGCAAATTATGATGTTTGCACTAGCTCTGTATGGCGGAGACTGGTGGGGTATTAGCGATAGTTTCAAATCCTTCTTTCGCTGGCTTAGCCTGTTACTGACATTGCCTGTCATCGGTTTTTCCGCACAGCCATTTTTTAAAGGTGCCTGGACCGACATAAAACATAAACGTGCTGGAATGGATGTGCCAGTGACATTAGGCATGTCGCTAGCGTTCTGTGCCAGTCTCTACAATACCTGGACAGGGGAATCGGATGTGTATTTTGACTCTATCGCGATGTTTGTTTTCCTGTTGCTGTCGGTACGGCTTTTTGAATTATCAGCACGTAAGAATGCTGCTGAAAAGATAGAATCTCTGACCAATTTAACCCCCACCATGACAAACCGCTTAAATGATGATGGCAGCATAGAGGTCGTGCCAACGGTAGAGCTTAAGCTGGATGATCGATTCTTGGTGAAACCTGGTGAAATTATTCCAACCGATGGTATTTTGCTCTCACCAAATGCGCTGGTAGATGAAGCGTTGCTTACTGGAGAGCAACACGCACTGGCCAAGCAGGCTGGGGATGTGCTGATTGGAGGTAGCTATAATCTTGAGCAACCGGTGCAATTAAAGGTGCATCAACTGGGTCAGGATACGGTGCTATCCGGGATTAAGCGGCTGATAGAAAAGGCCCAGGGATTCAAGCCCAGAGTCGCGCTTATGGCGGACAGGGTAGCAACCGTATTTGTTGGTGTATTGTTACTACTGGTTGCTGTGGCAGGTATTTACTGGTGGCAGGTAGACCCGCAGCGAATGTTGCCAATACTGGTAGCCACACTTGTTGTCACCTGCCCCTGTGCCTTATCTCTAGCGACCCCCGCCTCACTGTCGGCAGCCATTGGCTCATTAACACGACATGGTATGTTGGTGGCTCGTTCACACGCGCTGGAAGTCATGCCACAGATAGACACGGTGATATTCGATAAAACCGGAACCCTGACCACCGGTGTATTAAGTTTGCAACTTCAGCTCAGCGAAGATGATAGTAAGGCTGTTCTCTATCGTCAGATCGCTCACAGCCTGGAATTACAGTCAGAGCATCCGGTGGCGCGTGCACTGGTAAGTGCTGAGATAGAAAACCTGCAGGTGGACAACTTCCACAACCTGGCAGGGCAGGGTATACGCGGGGATATAGATGGCATTACCTATTATCTCGGCAATCAATCCTATATCGCTGAATTTGCGACGGTCCCGCAACAACAGCTGGATAAACAGTTACAGGCTGTTCATTTGGCCAAATCAGGTCAATGGTTGGCGAGTTTCTGTTTTTCTGATCCGTTGAAAGATGATGCCATACAAACCGTGCAGCAGCTCCAGGGCAGCGGAATCGATGTGAGGATTTTGAGTGGTGACCGCTTTGCCTATGTGGAATCCATTGCTCAACAACTGGGGATCAGCCATTTTGATGCTGAACAGTTTCCTGACGATAAATTGAATGTGATGAAACAGCTGCAATCTGCAGGGCACAAGGTGGCGATGGTTGGTGATGGTATCAACGATGCACCCGTACTCGCCGCTGCAGATCTTTCAATTTCGCTATCGGTAGGTACCGATCTGGCAAGAGCTTCATCGGATATGATCATTAATGGTGGTTTGCTATCCCCACTTGGGGATGCCATGCGAATTACTCGAAAGATGATGTCGATAATTAGACAGAACTTTACCTGGGCGATCACATATAATATTGTTGCTGTTCCTTTCTCCATGGCCGGACTGGTTCAACCGTGGCTGGCAGCGATAGGCATGTCGCTGAGTTCATTGTTCGTGGTTTTAAATGCTCTAAGATTGAGAAACTAAATTGGAAATCCTTTACCTTTTAATCCCGCTGGCGATGGTTTTGCTGGTCATTATTGCAGCCTTTTTCTTCTGGTCGGTTAAATCTGGTCAGATGGATGACCTGGAAGGCCCTGCTTATCGAATCCTGATGGATGATGATCTGCCCAAGCCTGAAAAGAAGCCTGACCCAGAGCAACCAGCGTCGACAAAGGACGAAAAGTCCTGATTATCAACACTTGCTTTTTAGATACACATAACTTGCACCGCCACCGCCATGTACAGGTTGTGCCGGGCACCAGGCAAGTACCGCTGGCTGCTCGCTTAACCAATGTTGTACCAGTGGTCTGAGTACAGGATTATGGTTTGATCCATATCCTTTGCCATGTACGATTAATAGCATTCGGGCCGCATGTTGAAGTGAGTATTGAAGTAATGATTCAAGCTCATGTAATGCTTCCTTCTGGCGATAACCATGCAGGTCCAGTGTGGCATCTATGGGGATCTGCGCCAGCTTGATCTTACGTTGGAGTTTTTTCTGTAAGCCATGATGAAACCAGCTTTGCAGGGTAGATTCGGGTGTGCTGACAATGCCTGATGCTGAGTTTTTATTAGGCTCAGGGGCTTTGGATAATACACGAGCTGCCTTCTTTGGTCGATCCTGCTGAGGATCGATACGATCCTGTTTTAGCTTGCGGATTCCTCCGATGGATTCCATAAATCCCGGTTTTTCCTGATTCTTCATGATTTAGTTGGTTGAAGCTTAGTTATTTTGCATGATAGAGCAAAATAATTCCTGCGTCCCTCTAATATGGTTTATCATTCTGCGCTGGAAATTCAGGTCAACGCAGTTCTCTTTGGACGCGATTTCCCGAACATAATCTCTGTTATAATCCCAAAGTTTTAAAATTAGGTCTGACCATTTTTGGCGGCCAGCGAAAAAATTGTCAGTTAAATGCATATTTTAATCAGTAATGACGACGGTTACCTGGCACCGGGTCTACAAACTATACAACAGGAACTGGAAAAGATTGCCCAGGTGACAGTGGTTGCGCCTGATCGCAATCGAAGTGGTGCGAGTAACTCACTGACCCTGCAAAGGCCATTGCGTGCCGAAATGACACCTCAGGGATACTACAAGGTGGATGGCACACCTACAGATTGTGTGCACCTGGCCCTTACCGGGTTACTGGAACAGGAACCTGATATGGTTGTTTCCGGGATCAATTCAGGTGCCAACCTGGGTGATGATGTGATCTATTCAGGTACGGTTGCCGCCGCCACCGAAGGGCGCTTTCTGGGGCTCCCTGCTATCGCAGTCTCCTTAGCCAGTTATACTGATCACATGTTTGAAACCGCAGCCATCGCTACGCGCAAAATCGTCGAACATCTAATCAAGCATCCTCTGGCCGATGACACTATTCTCAATATCAATGTGCCGAATAAGGCCTGGACAGAAATTAAAGGGTTTAAATCAACTCGCCTGGGGTTTCGCCATCGCGCCGAATCCGCAGTGCGTCAACAGGATCCTTATGGTCATGATGTTTTTTGGGTGGGCCCTCCCGGTTCAGCTCAGGATGCGGGTCTGGGTACCGACTTTTATGCCGTAGACAATGATTATGTATCTGTGACCCCTTTACAGATTGACTTAACCCGTCACGAAGGTGTGAAACCTTTGGCTACATGGTTGAGTGAGCTTGATAAAAATGAAGAATAATCTTTCTAACAGTCAGCTACGGGGCATAGGTATGACCTCACAGCGTACGCGAGACAGATTGATTGAGCGCTTGAGGCAACAGGGAATAGACAATCAAAAAGTGCTGGAAGTGATACGCAATACGCCTCGCCATCTGTTTGTTGATGAAGCCATTTCGCATCGCGCCTATGAAGATACAGCATTACCAATTGGTTTTGGGCAAACCATATCACAACCTTATATCGTGGCTCGTATGACGTCTATGCTGGTGGAAACTGGCAATCCTTCTTCAGTACTTGAAATCGGTACCGGTTGCGGTTATCAAACGGCTGTTCTGGCACAGTTATTTCCTCAGGTTTATAGTGTTGAACGTATTGGAGGTTTACTTCAACAGGCCAAAAATCGTCTAAAAAGTCTGGAGTTTTATAACGTAGAACTCAGGCATACTGATGGCAATGGTGGTTGGCCGAATATCAATTACCACTTCGACCGCATCATCATGACAGCAGCCTGTAAGGATGTGCCTTTAAAATTACTGGATCAGTTAAATCAGCGTGGGTTTATGGTTCTTCCATACGATAATGGGGAAGAACAGATATTACTCAAAATAACCCGTATTGAAGATGAGTATAAAACAGAGGCTTTTGAGCAGGTATCTTTTGTCCCACTATTACCAGGCGTTAGTTAAAAAACGATGAAACTTTTCGAAAATCTCTACAATTCAGTGATAACTGCAGCAAGCAGCCCTAAAGCTCCAGTCGTTTTAACGTTTCTCAGCTTTGTTGAATCCTTTATTCTGCCTTTTCCTCCACCGGATGTCATGTTGGCCCCAATGTCTTTGGCAAAGCCTAAAAGTGCACTGTTTTTTGCGACTTTGACACTCATCGCTTCTTTAATTGGAGGTATTGTCGGATATTTGATCGGAGCCTATGGGTTTGACCTGGTCGAGCCTTATATCCAGCAATGGGGTTATCAGGTGGTTTTTGACCGGGCAGTGGAGTGGTTTAAGGTATGGGGGTTCTGGGCGGTGCTGGTCGCTGGGTTCTCGCCGGTTCCCTATAAAATATTCACCATATCAGCTGGCTTGCTTAGTCTGGCATTTGTTCCTTTTATGCTGGCTTCATTTATTGGTCGCGGTGCCAGGTTTTTTGTAGTCGCTCTGATACTGGCTCATTTTGGCCCTGCTATCGAAAAGCGATTGATGCGCTATATCGAATATATTGGTTGGGCCATAGTCATATTACTATGCATAGCTATTCTGTATTACAGCTTTTTCTAAACGCTATAACGTTGCGTAAGCTGTATCACGCTACGCTTTTTATAGCGCTGTGTGGTTGTGCGTCAAACCATCCCTATCACGCCAAAGGACCTGGTTGGTATCTGGTGAAACCAACGGATACGCTGTATTCGATTTCATGGAGATATGGCCTGGATTATCATGATATTGCACGTTGGAATGGATTGAATGATGAATACCTGATTTTTCCTGGGCAGCAGTTGATTCTGATCGAGCCAGATAGAATTCCAGATCAACAAGTAGCAACAGCGACCAGTGATAGTGAAATCACACAAGTGTCAACCCAAAAACCGGCGGTAGCGACTCCTCTCCCTAATCCAGAAAAGATCACCAGTAATCCATCCATAGACAGCAATAAGAATATAAAGTGGAGCTGGCCAACCGATGGAAAAGTTAAAAATTACTTTTCAATTAAAAATCTGGATCGACGTGGTATTGATATTGCAGGTAAAATAGGGCAACCTGTGTATGCAGTTGCAGCAGGGAAGGTGGTATATAGCGGTACTGGTTTAGCAGGATATGGTAATTTGATCATTATTAAGCATAATGACACCTTTTTAAGTGCATATGCCTACAATCGAAACCGGCTTGTAGCGGAAGGTATGCAGGTAAAACAGGGGGGACTTATTGCTGAAATGGGTCAGGACAAAGAAAATAAACCCGTATTGCATTTTCAGATTCGAAAGAAAGGTAAACCAGTAGATCCTTTGAGCTACTTACCCGAACTATAATGGTTAAAAAAAAGAAAACTAAAATCATGACTAAATCAAACGATCCTACATTGATTGATGATACCGAAATTCCTGCTGAAGATATTTCTGAATCTATGGTTGAAGAAAAGGGAGAACAGGATGATCTGGTCGATATAACTGCCTTAGGTGGTGAACTTGATAGCGATGATGAGATTGAACTGCAGGTTAACGAGGTTGCTGAAGGCTTTGTCGAGCGTCGTCGTCCAGAAGATAGACGTAGGCCATTAAACCGTCGTTCTACTGATGCAGATCCTACCAGGATGTACCTGAGTGAGATAGAAGTCTCACCGCTGTTAACGGCTGAAGAAGAAGTTCATTATTCGCGCCTGGCACAAAAAGGTGACCACACTGCGCGAGATAAAATGATTGAGTGCAATCTTCGTCTAGTAGTCAAGATTGCGCGTCGTTATATGAACCGAGGTCTGCCTTTACTTGATTTAATCGAAGAGGGTAATCTGGGTCTCATCCGAGCTGTAGAAAAATTCGATCCGGAACGAGGCTTTCGTTTCTCAACCTATGCCACCTGGTGGATACGCCAGACCATTGAACGTGGCTTAATGAATCAAACCCGAACCATTCGATTACCCATTCATGTCATTAAAGAATTAAACACCTATCTACGCGCTGCTAGACAGTTGACTCAGGATATGAAGCAGGAAGCGACAGCTGAAGATGTCGCCAGGTTACTCCACAAACCCATAGCAGACGTTGAGAAAATGCTCGGGCTTGCTGATCGAGTAGCCTCTTTTGATACTCCGATGTCAGGTGATGGAGAACGGCCATTGCTGGATATCATTCCCGATGATAATAATCCTGACCCTTCAAGTATTTTGCAGGACGAATCGGTTATGGAACATCTGGATACCTGGCTGGATGAGCTAGATCCAAAGCAGCGCGAAGTGGTGGTCAGACGTTTTGGTTTACGCAATCATCCCAGAGGTACTCTGGAAGAGGTTGGGAAGGAGCTGGGTGTAACACGCGAACGAGTTCGTCAGGTACAGATGGATGCGTTAAGACGTTTACGGCGTATTCTGGAAAATAGTGGATACTCGCGCGAAAATATTCTGCAGTAATTATAGGTTTACCAGATAGTGATTTGAATTAATCAAATCACAACTCCTAATCAGAGCTTCTCATTTTCAACCAGTTTTGGGTAGCATACAAGTTTTGAACTTCATGCCATTTACGGGAAAAACAAACTCTTAAAATTTACTAACGAGTGAGTTTGCGAAATAAAACAATACAACACAAAATACTCAGGAAGAATATCCATGTGGTTGGGCTGATACTGTAAATCCGACTGATTATTGACTCAAAAATCGTATCCATAGAAATGCTCCGATACAAAACAAAATAATTAACTGATCTGAAATATGTAGGAGTAAACCTGCAATTGCAACGCATAAAGTAGGGTTATGTGATCAGGGTCACCAGTTCTAGAAAAAATATTTTAAATCAAGTACTTATATTTAAAGTTTGAGTTGGGAGATGTAATTAATCGATGTCAATAAGAGGTAAGTTGCTGTCATTGCATTGATAAATGTCATACATGGCTCAAAGAGTATGCAGTTACCCATAGAGGCTGTGTTATTGGTTGACCTTGTGTTGATATTTGTCATGCTAAGGCTCAAAAAAACATCAGGTTGCTGCTTTTGGATTGAAGCGCTTATTGTTTGTATATGACGGTATTGTGAGGGGAAGTTATTTCGGATGGTAACTGCACACCCTGTTGCGGCCCTCACTTTTGGCCTGGTATAGAGACTGATCGGCCTGATTGAGCAATATGTCGATGTTATCGCTCTCGTTGTTCAGGGTTGCAACCCCGAAAGAAGCAGTAAAATGAAATGGTTCTACTGCACCGGGTTCCATCTTTGTAGAGGCTATGGCAGCACGCATACGTTTGGCAGCCTGTCTCGCTTGTTCTATTCCTGTATCAGGCATTAGTACGGCAAACTCTTCGCCACCAATCCTGGCCACAATGTCTAAATCGCGTATAGTAGAGAGACAGAGTCCCGCTAGCTGTTTTAGCACTGTGTCACCTATCTTGTGTCCATAGCTGTCGTTGATTTTTTTGAAATGATCAATATCCAGCATAATAATTGACAGTTTTCCTCCATGTCGATGTACTCGTTTAAGTTCTTTTTCTGCCTGTTCCAGAAAATAGCGACGATTAGCCAGATTGGTCAGATAATCCGAGTAGGCACGACGTTCCAGCTCATCGCGGGTATATCGGTTTTCTATGGCGATACCAGCGAGGTTTGCAGCGAAGCTTAAACGTTTGATGTCATCAGTAAGCGGACTTTTAGGTTCAGTATGGTATACGGCAAATGTGCCTAGAACCTTACCCTGTGAGGAAATGATGGGTTCTGACCAGCATGCACCCAGGTTGGCCTGCTTTGCCAGTTGGGTATAGGGTTTCCAGTAATCATGAGTCTGGATATCTTCAACGATTACACGCTTCCCCAGATACGCTGCGGTACCGCAGGACCCTTTACCTATGCCTATCTCGAGTCCATCAACAGCCTGGTTATAAAACTCCGGTAAATTGGGAGCAGCGCCATTGTGTAGATGCTTGCCATCTGAGTCCAGCAATAGAATGCTGCATTTCAGGGACATATCTTCGTGCTCTATCTGTAGCACAATGGCATTCAGTATTTCAGGTAAGCCAGCTCCTCGCGCCACTTTTTCAAGTATTGCATCGCGTGCCTGTGTGCGTTTCTCCAGCTGCCAGCGTTCGGTAATGTCAGAGAAACTGATTAATCTACGTCGGCCAACCCAGGTGGGATGTATGATGATTCGACGGATGTCTCCATTTTTGCATGTTATGTCTGTTTCGAGTTCAGGTGGAAGAGAGCCGTTATCTCGAGCCTTGTTTACCTGCTCACTCCATTCACGGACCACGCTGTCGCGGTAGAGTGCATCGGGATGGGCTACTCGATACCAGGATTCAAGATCCGGTAAATCATCCAGTGTGTAGCCGAATAACTCGGTGAACATGTGGTTGATATACTCGATGCGTTTTTCGTCATTGGACCAGCCGATAGCGACCGGGGAGAAGTTCAGGATATCTTCCAGTTGAATGCGTCTTTCAGTGTGTTCGCTGAGATCCTTCTCCAGTGAGTTCTGGCGGATTCTGGCAAGTCCACTGGCCACTAGCATTTTTGCTATTTCGACCATGACTGCCATATGAGACTCAATGCGTTCCTTGCTTATTACGGGGATAGCTGCGATAGAATCCAGATAGGCTTTCTCATCAAAGCCAAATCGTTCTGCCTGGGCCTTGAAAAAGGCCATATCCGGGGGTGTGTGTAGTACCTGCCCGAGAAACAGGGTCGCCAGTTGCTGTCCTTCGATGATCACTGGAGTCGCGTAGTCCATCAAGCCATTTTTACATAACCCACCGGCTACGTGACCTTCACTAAGATTACTCATAATAATCAGATTGCTTTCACGACATAGCTTTTCTGCTTCAGGCTGACAACGATGAAATTGTGAACAGACGTTATCCCCACTGGAGAGGGATAATAATTCACCGTTTGCTTCTACTACACCATTAGGTATACCAGTAGCCTGGAAGAAACTCTCCAGCATGCGAGCGAATGCAGGCATATCAACAAGATCGCGAAAGCAATAAGTGGTATTATTTTCTGTAGAAACTGAATTCATGGTAGCTTCTAAAAAGTTAAATTCTACAGACTTCATTTTAGCAGGTCGTGGGGGTAGTAACCGCTGGTAGCAGGTGGAATTTAGACCCCAATCAAAGAAATGTCGATATAAGGGGATACTCTAGGGCCTGTTAACAGGCCCTAGAATACTGACGAGCTGAGTTCATTGATCGCTGCCAGCATTTCGCTATCATCGGTTAGTGTTTGCGAAATAGAACTGGTGCAGGCGCTCACAGGATCGATACCACTATTAATCAACTTGCCTGCATGGACTAGCAGGCGGGTGCTTGCACCCTCATCCAGACCACTGCCTTTGAGGTTACGTGTAAGACGAGCAAATTTCACCAGTTGTTTTGCTGTTTGAGTGTCCAGGCCAGCTTCTGTTTCAACGATCTTCTGTTCAATCGCCGCATGCGGATAATCAAATTCAAGGCTGATAAAGCGCTGTCGGGTGCTTTGTTTTAAATCCTTTAATACTGATTGATAGCCAGGATTATAAGAGATCGCCATACAGAATTCGTCGGGAGCCTGTAGCATTTCACCCAGCTTTTCCATCGGTAACACACGCCGGTCATCAGCCAAGGGATGGATCACCACGGTGGTATCTGAGCGTGCTTCAACAATTTCATCCAGATAACAGATTGCTCCAGCTCGCACCGCTGCAGCTAACGGACCATCAATCCATACCGTTTGATTGTCGGTAATCAGATAACGTCCAATCAGATCAGAGGCGGTCAGGTCATCGTGACAGGACACCGTAATCAATGGCCTTTTCAGGCGCCAGGCCATGTGTTCCATAAAGCGAGTCTTGCCACATCCGGTGGGACCTTTGAGCGAAATAGGGAGTTTGTTGTGATATGCAGCCTGAAAGATTTCTATCTCATTGGTGATAGGCTCATAATAAGGTTCTTCGGTGATAAAGTTTTCGCTCGGTTTAAGCACTTTCGCCAGCATAAAAATTTCCTGATAAATCAATGTGATAGACGTTACAAAGATCCAGGTCAAGTTGCAAGCATATAATTTGTTATATAGAGGTCAGAAATTTTTATCACGACATAAAAAATGGTAACTGGATATCCAGAGTCGATGAGGGTATGGTCCAACCGTTTAAATTTTAGTGTCTTTTACTGGCTTTTCGCCGGAGGATGAATAATGACCGAAGTGGTAGCTACCAATCAGACCATACTCGTGGTTGGTGCAGGTATCAGCGGAATTACCGCAGCTGTAGAAGCAGCTGAAACAGGTAAGAACGTGGTACTTGTCGAAAAACGACCTTATATGGGTGGACGAATCTCCCAACTGTATAAATACTTTCCTAAATTGTGTTTTCCTACCTGCGGTCTGGAAATAAACCAGCGTCGCCTGAGTGCACAACCCGGGATTACTGTATTGACTATGGCCGAAGTGACCAATGTCAGTGGTACCGAAGGGAATTACACAGCCAGTGTAAAAATTACACCACGCTATGTTAATGAAAACTGTACCGCATGTGGCGCCTGTTCAGAAGCGGTAGAAGCAGAGTTTGATAACGAACATAACTATGGTCTAAACAAGAGAAAGGGTGCTTACCTTCCTTATATGATGGCGAAGCCCGCGCGTTATGTGATCGATCCTCGCATCATCGGTACTGAAGATGCAGATAAGGCAAAAGCTGCCTGTAAATTCGATGCCATTGATCTGGATATGCAGGAAGAGACTGTAGAATTCCAGGCTGGTGCAATTATCTGGGCTACCGGTTGGCAGCCTTATGATGCAAACAAGATTCAGCCCTACGGCTATGACCGTTTCAAGAACGTCATCACCAGCGTTGAATTCGAACGTATGATGGATAAGTTCGGCCCGACCGGCGGTAAGATTCTGCGTCCTTCAGACAATAAAGAAGCCAAAAACATTGCATTTATCCAGTGTGCCGGTTCACGAGATCGTAACTATCTGAAGCATTGTTCACGCATCTGCTGCATGGCATCGCTCAAGCAAAGTACCTACATCACTGAGCAATATGGTGTTGAAGATGAAGATGCGAAAGGCACTATCTACTACATCGATATTCGTTCAATCGATCGTTTTGAAGATTTCTATCGCAAGGTTCAGGAAGATCCAAAGATTACTTTTGTTAAATCCAAGGTTGCCAACGTGATTCAGGATAAGGATGAAAATCCTGTCTGTCGCGGTGTGGATACCGAGGGTTATCACCGTTATGAAAACACTCATGATCTGGTTGTTCTGGCTGTAGGCATGGAACCCAGTGTAAATAAAGACGCCTTCCCAGTGGAAGTCGTGATCAACGAGCATGGATTTATCGAAGCAGATGAAGCTAATGGTGGAATTTTTGCAGCGGGTTGTGCTTCCGACGCACTGGATGTAAACCGCTCAGTTCAAAATGCAACAGCAGCAGCGTTACGCGCGATTCAGATCGTTAATAAAGCAGCTGGAGTGGAGGCATAAAATGGCAGATGAAAAGAAATTAGGTGCTTACCTCTGCACAGGGTGTGGCATTGGCGACAGACTGGATACCAGTCAACTGGAATCAACAGCTACCCGCGACGGGAAAGCTAAATTCTGTAAAGCTCATGACTTTCTGTGCTCTAAAGCGGGTGTAGAAATGATCCAGAAGGATATAGATGATTGTGAAGTGAATCATGTCATCATTGCCGCCTGTTCACGTCGTGCTAAGACGGAAGCCTTCCGCTTTGACAATGTAGCCCTATCTCGCGCAAACCTGCGTGAAGGCGTTATCTGGGTACGTCCGAATACGGATGAAGCACAGGAAACTACACAGGAAATGGCAGACGATTATATTCGTATGGCCTGTGCTGAAAGCAAGCACATGAATATCCCAACACCTTCTGAAGAGCGGTCACTGAATAAAACCGTGCTAGTTGTTGGTGGTGGTATTACGGGTATGACTTCTGCGATTGAAACCGCAAAGGCTGGATATAAGGTTGAGCTGGTTGAAAAAACTGGCGAACTGGGTGGCTGGATGACGAAGATGCATAAAGCTATCCCAACTCGTTCACCATTTGCTGAACCACAGGATAC
>JBNKUM010000010.1:0-7135 GCA_050298595.1 Gammaproteobacteria bacterium
GCCCAGGGCATCGTAGGTAGAGGTATGTGTGCCGCCATCCGGGTTATACTGGGTGGCCACCTTGTCGATGCTCCAGCTTTGGGTGACCAGGTTGCCGTTGGGGTCTCGTTGGCCGATATTGCGCCCGAAGATGTCGTAGTAATAGTTAGTTTCCGGGGTCACGTGGACTGATTTCAGATTGTCACCGACCACATCGACTGCTGCCTGGATTCGGCGGGTCAATTGCCCACGTCGATCATAAATCAACTCGCTGGTATTACCTCGCGCATCGGTTTCACTAACGATGTCATTAAAGCTGTTATAGCTCTGGCTGCGGGTTTCCATGCTTTCAGTCATTACTGTACTACTCAACACATCGGTACTGAGCAGGTAGCCCAGACTCGAGATGTGCTGCGCATCCGCAGTCAGATGGGTATGCGTGATATTTTCCAGACTACGACCTGTGCTACTGACACTAAAACCACCTTCTGCTTTATTGATCAACAGACCTTCAGCGTTATACACAGAATAGCGGTAGTGGTAGTCATTTCCATCTGTACCGTCATGGATAGCGCCAATATCAAGAGCCCACTGTCCGTTACCTAAGAAGCCCGCTTCAATGCTGTGTAACGATCCATCTGCACCTACACCAACTTTGTTATATTCAACTGTGACTCGACTGGCTTCAGCTGGCTGCTGCTGCATCAATAACAGCATAGGATACTCCGACTCTACGGGACTGGTTGTGTAGCGCTGCACCGGATTATCAACAACGGGTTGATCATTCGTATCTCGATAAGCACGACCAACCGGTATTTTGCCCTTGTAACGATAGGTTCCAAAGAAACTATCCAGTTTATGCCAGTCGTCGGCGCCATAACTGCTTTCGATATACACAGTGACATCATAATTGTGGATCACATTAGTGATATCAGTGCGATATACCGTTCGGCCATGCTCTACTCCTGGATTGAGTGTGAGCTGTAACTCACTGGCATCGACGATAGATTGCTGGTTATTGAGCGCTCCATCTCGATTAAAATTGGTTGACCAGTCAAAACGTAACCTTCCACTATATTCAGGCATTGCATCCCAGGAAAACTTGACCGTATCAAGGCTATGCAAGCCCAGATTATGGTTACTGCCGAAAAGCCCCACTGTGTCCTGAGCACTGATGGAAAATTGCAGGTCAATATTACCGCCGCTTTGTGAGCTGACCACACCTTCGGTAAAGGCCGCTCCGGCTACCGTTGAGGTACCGGCAAGCTCACCCAAACGTGGATAAAGGGTATCAAAGTTGATTTCTCGTACATCCGTCAGACGACTATTTTCATCGTATTCATTAACAATGACCTGAAACGCATCTTCCGGTTTTTGCTCATACGCCAATATCTGCGCCAGAGTCATATTGCTCAGATCGACATTACCCGCATGTATTTCTAACGTCGCATTGCCATTCTGGTCATACAGGTAAACACGTGAGCTTCCACCCTGATTGGTGTTAACCATCTGGCCAATGGCGTTATATTCAAAATACTCCTGAGCGCCACCATTTCGACCACGTGAAATCACTTCACCGTAGGCGTTATAAGTGAGTTCTCGGCTATCTAATACCTCGCCACTGATATCATCCTGCTGAGTCGTGACTGATACCTGACGATTTAATCCATCGTAACTATAAACCTCATAACTGTTATTCACATGGTCTATACGTTGTGCGACATTGCCCGCATCGTCATGCACATATTCAACCACCGAGGCATAGCCGGATTCACTGCTTAAGCGTGAACCGGTTGCCGTATCGCTATAGATATATTGTTGCTGCTTACCGACAACACCAGTTTTATCTAAATGCTGTTCCAGGACAACATTCTGGTCATAGTCATACACCATTTGCTGGCGTTGCCTGACCTGATCGCCTTCAAAATCGGTATATTGCGGCTGCTGCTGGTGTACTAGCAGGTTACGGCCATCGTACTGGAATACGGTTTCCTGTACTTCGCCAACCATGGTGTCTGTACCCGATAACATGCCGGTCTTGAGCTGGCTTGTCAGATTACCATTGTCGTCATAACGGTAAAGCGTGACAGCATCAAGTGTGCCGAGATTATTTTCACTTAAGTCACCATTCGCCGCTAGCGTTGCATAGCTTACTGCAACGATGCGTTCTTCTATCTGGCGATTCATGCGGTCGTAACGAAAAGCAACCTCTCGGTCCTGTTTGCTGACATCGGTTTCACCCTCTGCCTGTCTGACTTCTGTTATCAAGGCATCAACGTCTGCATTTTCAGTCAGTCTCGCCAGGGTACTGGCACTCAAAGTCTGCGCAAATGTTGTATGCAGGGTGACATTACCGTGTACATCGTAATCACGTGCGACCACCTGACCTAGTGGACTGACCGTTAGCACTTCATGATTAAGCTGATCGTAGAATGAATAATGCGTATTACCACTTGCATCGATACGTTTAACGACATTGTCATGATCATCGTAATATTTCGAGTTAATGACCTGTGTAGAGTAGTAACCTTTTTCCGCATCAAATAAGGTGACATAGCTGGAGTAGCTGGCAATTTGACGCCCCTTTGTATCGTATTCATATGTGGTTTCTCGGAAACCATCATTGGCTATTGCCGTAGGTTTTGTTGATACATCCACCGTTCCTTCTAAGGCGGTTTCATAGGTGCGTTCGCTCAGCATATTGCCCGCTGCATCGTAGCTCATCTCATGCAGATAACCGGCTCCATCCACCGTCGCTATACGTTGGTCTAACGCATTGTAGTAGTGAACTGTGTGATTACCTTCACCATCGATCTGTTCGATCAGATTGCCACGCAGATCGTACTGACTTGAATGGATATTCGCACCATTAGTACTACGTACAACTTCTATCTCCTGACCCAGCGCATTAAAGACTTTTTGCTCGCTGGCTGAATGTCCGACCTGCCCGCTCCAGACCAGATTACCAAATGCATCGTAACGATTTTCTGTAAACCAGTGACCAGTACTGATGCTTGAACCATCAAACTGACTGACCTGTGCAGTCCTTTCTCCGATCAGCTGGTTTTTGGCATTGAACAGATAATTTGTTTCGATTCTGCGCTTATCCGTAACCTTTGTCTGATTACCATTTAGATCGTAGCCATAAGACGTCACATGCTGTTCAGCATCGGTCTCGCTAACGACTTGATTGAGCGTGTTATATTCATAACGCGTCATCTGATCGATTGTGGCATCAGCCTGTGCATGGATGCGACTGAGTAGCTGTTGAAGATCGCTATGTTCGTTCACCTCAATACCGATCACCGTTCCATATCGGGTGGTGGTAAGCAGATTGCCATAAGCATCGTAAACATTTTCGACTGCGACCCCATTAGAGTCGATAATTAAACGCTGTCGGTTTTGATTATCATAGTAAAAGACTGAGGATAAACCACTGCTGTCTTCAACCTTGATCAGATTACCGAAGGCATCATAGACTCTGGTTTTAAGCATGCCCTGCTCATCGGTTTCTAGCGCTTTACGGTTCAGTGCATCAACCACTTGTGTTGAGGTATACAGCTCTTTTAAAGCATCCTGATCGGCTGTTGAAAGGCCTGAGACTAACTGTGCATAGCCCAGACTAACTCTTTGTTGCTGCGCCCATCCCGCATCACTCTCAGCCAACGCAATACCAACCGGGTCAATGCTCCGGATCAGGTTGCCGAAGTTATCGTAAACAAAACGTCTGCTTGCAGCCTCACTACTGCCATCTCCCTCAATCAGCTCTATCATTTGATCCCGTTGATCAAAAACCATGGTTGTGGTACGACTCGCATTCGATGCGTAACCATCGATGATCTGGATCTTGTTACCAAATGCATCATAGTTGTAATAACTATGATCTAACTGGGTCTTATTGACGCCGGCCATATCTTCTGACCAGGTCGATTTTTCAACTACACGATTTTCTTCATCGTAGCTAAAGTAAGTGACACTGCTATCACCAGTAGGAGAATAGGTATTCTGTTGATAGGCATGCCAGACGCGCTCTTCTGTCTTGTTACCAAAAGCATCGTAAGCCATGGTGACAATTTGCCCTTTCTGGCCTGGTGACAGTTGATCATACGCCTGACCATTGAACACACTGGTCGCATCAACCGTGGTACTCACTGGGGTAAAGATACGAGTGATCTGACCATTTCTATTATAAAAACGGTAGCTGATATTGCCATTACGATCAGTAACCGACACCTTGTTGCCAAAACCATTGTAGGCATAGCTTTCGGCATGACCGGCAGCATCGATTTCCTGCGTTAGATTACCGTTATGGTCATAGCGGTATTCGGTGATTCTGCTCTGGGCCAACTGAGCAACCCTATTGACGTCCGTACTGGCCCTTAGACCTTGAATAATATTATCGACATCGGCCTTGCTAGCACCTGCTGTAACTCCTATATCAAAACTAAAGGTTTCACTTTTTTCAACTTGATCAAAAGCATTATAAGTATACTGCGTGACGATACGATTACTGTCGATGTCATATACCAGACGCCCCAGAGTGTCATACAGTTTGCTGGTTTCATGCTGTGATAAGCTACCGCTTTGTTTGCTCTGAATCGACAGATCAGCACTGCCATCAGTAGCGACATTTATACTACCTTGCAGCACATCTTCTATGCCGTTATTCAGCTTATTTCTGATTTCAATGACAACTTCATAATCACCCGCAGGGGTCAGAACATCTGTCTGCAGGTAGATAAGACCCGCATCCTGAATGATCTGGGCATCCAGATAGACATCGGATCCTGTTGCCCGGTAGCTTGCCGTGACATTTTGATTGGCTGCCAGTGTAAAATCAGATAATAGATAGCGGCTAACATCACGTTGGATGGTGTCCTGGCCTATTTGATATTCAAATGTTGGACGAGATTCCTCTGAACCATCCAGATAGTGGATTGTCAGCGCCACGGTGTAATGGCCTTCAGCTAATTCGCTTCCAGCACTTAAGTTAACACGGCCATCATAAGTCCCTGCTTGCAACTGTGCCGCATCAATATAGCTGCGCACATCAGTATTAACGGGAGTCCCTGTATCCGCATCAAAAATCGTGGCACTGATATAGTCGATTGACGCGGCTTCTCGGGCATTTAAATACCCAACAATCGCACTGCCATTTCCAGCTGTCGCATTGGAAGATGCTGGATTCGATTGATTAAACGCCAATGTAATATTCTGGGCTGTATCTGGAGTTCCGTTAAATTGCCCCGTAGATTGTTTTACAACACGTCCCTGACTATCAATCACATTGAATTCAAAATCATATACGCCTGCAGCCAGCGGCGTATTGAAGTCTACTTCATAATTCCCCTCAAGCTGACGGATTACCTTGGACTGGAACTGGGTATCGCTGGAGAGTTTATAGTTGAACTCAATCTTTTCACCCTTAGCCAAGGCAAACTCGCTTATTGGAAATACCAGTTGTTGCTGTTGCTGGCTACTGCCAGTGACTTCATAGTAAAAAGGCTCTTCCAGCAAAATAGTCGAGTCTTTGTAATGGGTCTCAATCTCAATAAAGTACTGACCTGATGCACCATTGGGTAGATCGGTTAATGCCTGCCCGACACTCAGGTTCACTTGCCCGTTATATTTCCCTTCAGTTAATCGGATATTGTCAGGGTTAGTAATCGCGCTCGAAACCAGCTCATGACTTGTATTGAATACTCTCGCTTCAATATAGTCGATGTAGATCAGATCGATAGGATTGACATAGTTAAGTATCGACGAGCCTGCTTCAACGGTGGTTGTACGAGTTACATTATCTGAATTAATATTCAGGTTAGTAGTCACTCCATCCTGCGCCGTGAAGGTACCATTAAAGGTTCTAGCGACTATGCCATTGCCACTCGGATCATAATATTCAACATAAAATTCATAATCCTGTCCATTCACCAGGTCGCCCAATAGTGCGCCATCGTAAAGTTCGTCACCTGAATTACTTCGGGTAACACCACTATCCCATTCCGCCCGTGTGTAATCGCTTTCACCAACCGCTCGGAAAAATAAACTGTGGTTATAAAACTCATCATTATAGGGGTCATTGTCACCATCCTGATTATTGCCAGGATTGAAGTCATGTGACCACTGGATACTTGTCGGTTGCCTGGTGGTATTTCCTACCACGACATATAGTGAGCTGATCTGTCGCCAGTAACCATCCTGATCCACCGGGATCATGCCATCGGCAAATTCACCGCTGGCTGGTGTGGCGGCGAAATAGGCATGACCACTATCACCCTCATGCGCTACGGTGCCCGCATCAGCCTGACCAATGCCATTGCCCAGAGCTGCATCATCTCGAATATCGAGAACAACATAGTATTCACCATCTGCCAGGCTCGGATGGGAGGCGTCCGTGAGATTAACCTGACCCTCCCAGTCAGCGGCCGCGAGCCAGGTCTGGCCAATGACAGTGGGATCTGTTTCAGATGCTGTCACATCGATAATCTGGCCTACCTGGGTGGTGATTTCCTGTACCAGTACTTCACTTCCAAGTCCTGCTGCGGGATCAAACTGGTAGATTCTCGCACGAACTTCAGTGGGAGTCGTGTCATGGTATAGCACAACACTACCATCAACCGACAAACCACCCTCAGTAACCACCAGATCGGCTGGTTGAAGATTTATATAACCCTCTTCTGCAACCGTGGTCGGTAATGTCGTGGGTAATTGATAAGTGTAGTTATTCAGCGCTGCGGTTTGTCCCGCTCCACCTACTGTAATATCCAGCTCCGTGCTCGATGTCCAGTAACCATCGCCATCAACCGGCAATGCATTGGCTGCAAATTCACCCGTCGCTCCAGCAGCCGGAGTATCTGTTGTCACGCCATTAGCATCACCCGTTGCCGCATCGTCACGTATTTGTATGACGACATGATAATCACCACTGGCCAATGAGAAACTGTCCGATGTCAGGTTGACCGAGCCATCCCAGTTATCCGCCGCATACCATAAACGTCCTGTGACATCCGGGGTAGTTTGTGTCGATGAGGGGGATAACACGTCGACTATCGTTCCGGTCTGGGTGTCAACCGTGCCTAACAAGGTGGTTCCAGTTGCATCATATATCAGCGCACGTACCTGAGTGGGTGTCGTATCCTGATAATTAATCACCGAA
>JBNKUM010000011.1:0-7087 GCA_050298595.1 Gammaproteobacteria bacterium
GCCCAGGGCATCGTAGGTAGAGGTATGTGTGCCGCCATCCGGGTTATACTGGGTGGCCACCTTGTCGATGCTCCAGCTTTGGGTGACCAGGTTGCCGTTGGGGTCTCGTTGGCCGATATTGCGCCCGAAGATGTCGTAGTAGTAGTTAGTTTCCGGGCTTACGTGGACTGATTTCAGATTGTCACCGACCACATCGACTGCTGCCTCGATTCGGCGGGTCAATTGCCCACGTCGATCATAAATCAACTCGCTGGTATTACCTCGCGCATCGGTTTCACTAACGATGTCATTAAAGCTGTTATAGCTCTGGCTGCGGGTTTCCATACTCTCTATAACCTGCACACTGCTCAGGACCCCTGCGCTCAGTAAATAGCCCAGACTAGAGATGTGCTGTGCATCACTGCTGAGGTGAGTCTGAGTAATATTTTCCAGGTTGTTGCCACTACTGCTGATGCTGAAGCCTCCTTCAGCTTTATTGATCAATAATCCCTCGGCATTATAGGTGCTATAGACGTACTGGTAGTCGTTACCATCTGTTGTTCCGTCATGTATCGCACCAATATCCAGGCCCCATTGGCCGCCGCCAAGTAATCCGGCTTCTATCGTTTGAGCCGCATTAATTGCATTGCCATTGGAGTCTACTTTCCAGTACTCAACCGACACTCGGCTGGCTTCAGCCGGTTGCTGCTGAATCAACATCAACAGTGGATAGTCATACTGGTGGGCGTTCGTGGTGCTGTACGCACGACCATGTCCCTTGTGCGGAAGATGGTTGGTATAACGATAGGTGCCGAAGAAACTGTCTAGTTCACGCCAGTCGCCAGCGCCATAACTACTTTCAATATAAACGGTGACATCGTAGTTGTGGATAACATTGCGGATATTTTTACGATTTAATCTACGTCCATATTCCACCATGGGGTTAAGTGTAACCTGCAGGGCACTAGAATCTACGATTGTTTGCTGGTTGTTCAGCGCCCCAGCACGATTGAAATTGGTAGACCAGTCAAAACGTAATCGACCGTTATATTCAGGCATCGCATCCCAGGCGAACTTGACTGCGTCCAGACGGTAGGATCTTAGCCGATTATTTCCCCAACGACCTTTGGCCTTACCACTCGTGGTAAATTGCACATCGATAGTTCCACTGCTTTGTGAACCCACCACGCCCTGGGTAAAGGCACTTCCGGCTACGGTTGTTGTACCTGATAACTCGCCTAAACGTTCATACAGTTTATCAAAATTGATTTCCCTGACATCGGTCAGACGTCCCGCAGCATCATATTCATTAACGATGACCATAAACGCATCGCCAGGTTGCTGTTCATAGGCCAGTATTTGTGCCAGAGTCATATTGCTCAGGTCAACATTACCGGCATGTATTTCGAGGGTAGCCCGACCATTCTGGTCGTACAGGTAAACTCGTGAGCTTCCACCCTGATTGGTGTTAACCATCTGGCCAATGGAGTTATACTCAAAATACTCCTGGGCGCCACCATTGCGTCCACGCGATGTCACTTCACCGTAGGCGTTATAACTGGTTTCTCGGCTATCTAATACCTCGCCATTGATATCATCCTGCTGAGTGGTCACTGATACCTGACGGTTTAAGCCATCATAGCTATAAACTTCATAGCTGTTATTCACCAGGTCAGTGCGCTGAATAATATTACCCGCATCGTCATAGCTATATTGAATGACCGAAGCATAGCCTGACTCACTGCTCAGACGCGATCCAGTTGCTGTATCTGAATAAACATACTGTTGCTGTTTACCCACTACCCCGGTTTTATCCAGATGCTGTTGGAGGACGACATTCTGGTCATAGCTATACACCATTTGCTGGCGCTGCCTGACCTGGTCGCCTTCAAAATCGGTATATTCCGGTTGCTGCTGGAGTACCAGCAGGTTACGGCCGTCATACTGGAACAGAGTTTGCTGTGACTCGCCGATTAGCGTATCCGTACCGGTCAATTTGGCTGTTTTAATCTGGCTCGACAAATTGCCGTTATTGTCGTAACTGTACAGGGTCACCGCATCTAAACTGCCGAGGTTATTTTCAGCCAGTGAACCATTCAGTCCAAGTGTTGCATAACTCACCGACAGGGTACGATCTTCTACCAGTTTATTCCTGCGGTCATAACGATACTGCACGACTCGATCCTGCTTGCTAACATCGGTCTCACTTTCTGCCTGCTTGACTTCTTCAATCAGGGCAGTCACATCGCTATCGACCGTGAGTGTGGATAAAGTACTGCTACTGAGTGTCCGGGCAAATGTTGTGTTCTGGATGACATTGCCATGCACATCGTATTCTCGTGCTACGACCTGTCCCAGCGCGCTGACACTGAGGATCTCATGATCAAACGGGTCATAGAATGAGTATTGACTATTGCCCTGTGTATCGACTCGCATGACGATATTGTCATGCTCATCGTAATATAATGAATTGACGATCTGATCGGAGTAATAACCATTCTCGGAATCAAAAAAGGTGACAAAGCTGGAATAGCTCTCGATCTGCCTGCCTGAAGCATCGTAGCTATAGGCGTTTTCTCTGAACTCATCGTTGGCAACTGCCGTGGGCAGCTGCTGAGGATCAATATTACCGCTTAATGCAGTGGCATAGACTCGCTGTGTGAGCAAATTACCTGCCGCATCATAAGACATTTCATGCAAGTAGCCTTCGCCATCTACCGTTGCTATACGTTGATCGAGGGCATTGAAAAAATGGACTGTGCGGTTATCGTTCGCGTCGATTTCAACAATGACATTGCCACGACCATCATATTGCCTGGTAACAATCGACGAACCATCGAGACTACGACTGAGCTGTGTTTCGTGGCCTAACGCATCATAGGTTTTCTGTTCTGAAGTCGCCTGTCCGACCTGGCCTGAAGATAGCTGATGTCCAAATACATCATACTGGTATTCGGTAAACCAGTGGCTATTGATAATATTGCTACCATCAAACTGGCTGACCAGCGGCGAGCGCTCACCAATTAACTGGTTGTTTGCATTATAGAGATAGTCAGTAGTAAATAATCGGCCGTCAGTTTTCTGGATAGTATTACCATTATCGTCGTAAATATAGCTTGTGCTTATATTTTCCGCATTGATTTCAGAAACCACCTGATTTAATACATTATAGTTATAGGTGACAGTCTGATCTTTATCTATGTCTGCCTGCGCATGCACCCTGGCCAGCAATTGTTGCAAATCACTACGCTCATTGACATCAATGCCGATAACCTGGTTATAGCGTGTTGTTGAGATCAGGTTTCCATAAGCGTCGTATTGGTTTTCTACACTGACACCTGCTGAATCTATAATTAAACGCTGCCTGTTTTGAGAATCATAATAAAAGGTCGTTCCCAGACCGCTGCTATCTTCAATCTTAATCAGGTTGCCGAAAGCATCATACACTCGGGTCTTTTGGTTGCCGACAGCATCTGTTTCAATGACTGCTCGATTCAATGCATCCACTACTCTAGTTGCGGTATACAGCTGCTTTAAGGCTTCCTGATCTGCTGCTGACAGATCAGAGACTAATTGGGCATAACCCATATTTGTTCTTTGCTCCTGCGCCCATACAACATCACTCTCGGCCAGGGCAATACCCACAGGATCTATAATCTGGATCAGGTTGCCAAAATCATCATAAACATTACGCGTGGTGGCGGCCTCTATTGTGCCGTCACCCTTAACCTGCTCAACCATCAGGTTGCGTTTATCAAATACCTGACGGGTATCGCGACTGTCATCAGTCTGGTAGCCATCGGTAATCAGGGTCTTGTTACCAAAGGCATCATATTGATTAAATATATGTTCCAGTTTCTTCTGCGGCTGTCCTGAACTATCTTCAACCCAGGTTGACTTTTCAATCACCTGGCTTTGACCATCGTAAGCGAAGTAAGTCACACTGCTTTCACCAGTGGGATGATAGCTATTCTGTTGAAATTCATGCCACACACGTTCTTCGACCTTGTGGCCAAAAGCATCATAAGCGAAGGTGACTATCTGCCCCCTTTGACTGTTTAATAGTAGATCATAGGCCTGTCCATTAAAAACACTGGATGCATCGACCGAGGTATCAACCGGGGTAAATATGCGGATAATCTGGCCATTTCGGTCATAGAATCGATAACTCACATTACCATTTCTATCTGTCACCGAAACCTTGTTACCAAAGGCATTGTACTGGTAAGTTTCAGCATGACCCACAGCGTCAACTTCCTGTGAAAGATTACCGTTTTGGTCATAAACAAATTCAGTAATTCTATTTTGTTCTAGCTGACTAATGACATTGCTATCGGTACTGGCTCGCAGATTCTCAATAATACTATCAATGTCGGACTTACTCGCTGTTGCATTGATCCCTATATCAAAACTGAACACCTCGGTTTTAATCACCTGACCCCATGCATTATAGGTATTTACTGTGGTGATGTTATTCGCATCTATCTGGTAAACCAGATTGCCCTGAGTGTCAAAGAAACTTCTTTCAACCCGAGTGGATAAGTTAGCGGTTGTTTTTTGCTGTAACGAAAGCGTAGCAGCACCATTTGTATCGACAGTGATATCGCCTGCAAGGATATTTTCAATCCCGTTATTCAGGGTGTTTCTTATCTCGAGCGAGACATCATAAATACCGGCTGACAATTGATCGGTCTGAAGATAAAAATCACCCAACTCCTGTATCACCTGGGCTTGATAGACACTCTCCGTCCCTTTCAGTTTATATGAGGCAGTCGCAATCTGGTCTGCACCCAATGACAAGCCATTGAGTAAATATCGGCTGACATCGTGTTGTACGGTATCTTGCCCGACCTGGTATTCAATGGTTGGCTGAACTTCAGCAGAACCATCCAGATAGTGGATCGTGATTTCAAGCCGGTATTTGCCCTCGGCTAACTCACTGCCTACACTCAGATTAACACGACCATCATATGTCCCCGCCTGTAACTGAGCTGCATCAACATAGCTACGAACATCGGTATTGACTGGGTTATTAGTGGCAGCATCGAGTACATTAACACTGACATAGTCTATCGACTCTGCTTCCCTGGCATTGAGGTAATTTAGAATTGAACTCCCATTCCCTACAGCTGCATTAGTTGACGTTACCGTGCTGTCATTGAATGCAAGCACAATATTCTGTGCTGCCGCAGGATCACCATCAAATTGACCTGTCGATTGTTTGACTATCCGGCCAAGGTTATCAAGCACATTAAACTCAAAATCATATAAGCCACTGCCCAATGGAGGCGCAAAATCTACCTGATAACTGCCCCCGACCTCTTTCACTACTTTTGTCTGATATTGTGTATCAGTGGGTAATTTATACCTGAATTCAATCGTCTGACCCGGTGCCAATGCCAGATCTGTCATCGGGAAAACCAGCTGTTGCTGCAGCTCATTACTGGCTATTAGCTCATAGTAGAAAGAATCCGATGTAACTGTTGAATCAATATGATGTGTATCAATCTCGATACGATATTGTCCTGAATCACCATTTGCCAGATTTGTTAATACATCTCCAACGCTCAAATTCACCTGACCGTTATAACTACCGCTAGTTAATCGTATATTGGCTGGATCGGTGATTGCTGTTGAAACCAGTACATTGTTGGTATTGAAAACACGGGCTTCAAGATAATCAATACTGGATAAATTAACAGGTTCTACATAATTTAGAATTGAGGAGCCGGCCTGCGCCGTTGATGAGCGGGATATAAAATCAGAGCTCACCGTTAGATTGGCGGTAACACCATCCTGAGCTGTAAATGTACCATTGAAGCTCCTCGCTACACCGCCAGAGGTATCGTAGTACTCGACATAGAATTCATAATCCTGATTATTTGTTAAATCCCTTAAAACAGCCCCTTCGTAGTAATCATCACCCGCATTGCTCCGGGTAAATCCACTATCCCATTCAGCATTTATATAATCAGTATCTCCAACAGCCCGATAGTACACTTCAAAATCATAATCAAGATCATTACCCGGATCATTGTCTCCATCGAGGTTGTTCCCAGGGTTAAAATCATGTGACCATCTGAGATAAGTCGGCTGGGGCGTTATATTGCCAACTACAACATACAATTCCGTGATTTCTCGCCAGTACCCATCCTGATCTACGGGTATCATGCCATCGGCAAATTCTCCCGTTGCGGCGACCGCAGAAAAATCCACCTCGCCAGTATTTCCATCATGTGGAACACTGGTATCTGCCTGCCCAATACCGTTACCTGTTGTGGCATCGTCACGGATGTCTACAACGACATAATATTCACCATCTGCCAACGATGGATGTGTAGTATCGGTTAAATTAACCTGCCCATTCCAGTCAGCAGCAGTTAACCACGTCTGACCGATGATCGTCGCATCAGTATCAGAGGCCGTTACGTTAATTACCTGACCTACCTGGGTTACGACTTCGTGTACCAGTACTTCTGTTCCCGGTTCAGCATCTGGATCATACAGATACACGCGGGCGCGTACTTCAGTTGGCGTTGTGTCGTTGAATAGCACAACACTACCATCAACCGACAGACCGCCCTCGGTAACCACCAGATCGGCTGGCTGAAGATTTATATAACCCTCTTCTGCAACCGTTGCGGGTACTGTCGTTGGTAATTGATAAGTGTAGTTATTCAGCGCTGCGGTTTGTCCTGCACCACCCAGCGTAATATCCAGCTCCGTGCTCGATGTCCAGTAACCATCGCCATCGACAGGTAATGCAGTGGCTGCAAATTCACCCGTCGCTCCAGCAGCCGGAGTATCTGTTGTCACGCCATTAGCATCACCCGTTGCCGCATCGTCACGTATTTGTATGACGACATGATAATCACCACTGGCCAATGAGAAGCTGTCCGATGTCAGGTTAACCGAGCCATCCCAGTTATCCGCCGCATACCATAAACGCCCGGTGACATCCGGGGTCGTTTGTGTCGATGAGGGGGATAACACGTCGACTATCGTTCCGGTCTGGGTGTCAACCGTGCCTAACAAGGTGGTTCCAGTTGCATCATATATCAGCGCACGTACCTGAGTGGGTGTCGTATCCTGATAATTAATCACCGAA
>JBNKUM010000012.1:0-37838 GCA_050298595.1 Gammaproteobacteria bacterium
GCCAGTTTCACCGTTAGAAGGTGTTGTGATCGAAAGTGCCCAAAAACCTGGCGGAGGTATCACCGATGAAACGGGGCATTACTCTGCGCTTTGGCTATACCCGGCCTGCCCGATATTTTCTATGGAGTATTCTAATAAATTAACCGCCAAACTGTATTACAAACGATTTAACCCCAGACAGCAAAGTCGAGTTAACTTCACCTATACAGCACAAAAAACGCTATATGATTACTGTGTTGCCGACTTTTTTATGGTTCCGTTTTTTGGCCCTGTACCCTTAGGTTTGGGCCACATCGACGTAAACACCAATGCACTCTCATTCCCAATCGATCGAAGCTACCTGACTGGTGTCGCGCAACTGACCAGAGATGCCTATGCACTTAATGACCGGGTGATCCTGGGGGGAGGGAATGTATCAGTAGTCGATAGCACCGAATATCTAGTAGATGCCCCAGATAATAGCACTACTACCTCAGCGTATTATGACTTTAATCGGGATGGCGTAACCGATACGGTCACAGCAGGACATTATGAAGACAAACCCATTGATGAAGGTGCAGATGCCTGTGAGGCCAAAGGCAAAACCCAGAAATTTGTTACCGGAGAACCCGAAGAAGTACAGGGCGTGTGGCTAACGGGTAGCGGGAACACACCAGAAAACTGTCAGCCCGACCTCACTCGAGTGATCGATAGCAACAGTTACCAGAATCTGACCAACCAGGGTCTACTATCAAAAATAGGCGCTGAAGATCTACGCGATACGGATATATATATCGTACGAGTATCCGATGGCAAATTGATATCAGAACGTATAGGGCTGAATGAATACGAACGCAAAAGAATCAGTGATCTGGGAGAAGACCGAGCTAGAAACCAGTTTTTCTATACCCTGGAAATGCGTGGCAGTAAACTTGCACAGACACTCACAGAGACAAACTACAACAGCAGGAACTTTGAGGATTGGCAATCTAAAAAGGGAATGAACCCCGAACTGCATCAACGCGAAGCCGATCATGTACAACCGGGTGATCAGCTACGCATCTATGCCATCAATCGAGCCACCGGATACATGGGGCATGTAGACACCACCTACGATATCAGCAGTACAGACAGTCAGCTACTGGGTAGCAATATAGACCCTATCATCATGGGTCCACCCAATTTAAGAATAAAAGTAGAACGCGACTACAAAATAGACAAGGGAGCGAGTGCCTCAGATGAAACCATTACCCAGTTAATCGGGTTTGAAGGCGCCAGCCTGACCAGTGACAAACTGGTAGCCATTACCACCGAATGGCTGGATCACGATGGTCGCCCCATACCCGAATCGCTGCAAGGGGCAGGCTACACGGGGCGTATAGCCATTCTCAGTGGTGACAAAACACTACCGAATGATGATCAGGGGGTTTACCAGTTCGCGATAGAACCCGGCCAGCGTTTACAGGTGTTGCAACTACCCAATGCGATCAGTGATAGCGAACATTTTTATATCCATGTCAGTGGGCAACCGAAAAGTGGACAGGCTATCTTTAGTGGAAGTACCGATAATGCCCGCCGAGGAGAAGGCGTCAACTTCAAGTCTACCGGTCAGAATTCAGGGATCCTGGAGAAACGGCCTGATCACTATGTCCCGTTTTTGGTGCCTGTGTTTGATGAAGCCGTAACTGAACTATCGAAGCAGGCCTATTTAAGAACTCCAGCAGGACAAGATGTTGCCCCACCTGAGCCGGTATATCGCTGGGTTTATCGTCCTGAAATGCAATTTACCAGTTATGACCTCGAGTTAAACGAGATTAACACATCTCGTGATGACGATAACAGTGGCACGATCGAAGACGATGAAATCGTCAATCTGCTGGGTGATGATTCGACCCTGATTACGGCCGATTCAATAGTCGATGTCTTATATGATTTAACGACAACAAATTTAGCTGCGCTTGACTATTTCAATGCAGGTAGCGACAAGGAGCTAATTTTATCGATTGGCGAACAGGAAGTTAAAGCCACCATTGGTAATGATCAGCAACTGGTATTTGATGATCTGAGCCATCTTAATTACCTAAGTCCGAATGATTTTTTAACGCTTCGTTTATATGCCAATAATGATATTGGAAATACCCTGTGGGAATACAAATCACTCATCCGTCTATTATCATCTAGAGATATATCGGTAAACCGTTCCTATTTTGATGCAGTGGCCAGAGACGAAACTCAGCGTGATTATTTAGATAGCCACTTCAAGAAAAGTTTTATGCTGAGTAGGCAGGCGTCTGTTAGCCTGGTACTTAAGGACTATTCTGGTGAAGAAGTTGCCACTATTATTCCATCAGCAAGTCTGGCACCTTTTGTGGCGCATAACTTTGCTATGAGTTATGAGGATATAGTCAGTATATCGGGTATTGCTCCTGCAGCAGGTAGAGATGATTACAGTCTTGAATTAAAAGCAGTAGCAGATGAAGATGAAAGTATTCGGCAAACAGCCAAGTTCTCTGGAAATATAGAAAAAACGATTAGAGGGTTAACGTTAGGCCAGATTATCCAGCATGATGTGCTTATCCATAGTGGCTCACTAAGTATTAACCGGCAGGATCTGAACTTACCAGGGCTGGGTCCCGACCTTAGTTTTAGTCGAAGTTACAGCAATCGCTCATCGCATAAAGGAGATATGGGTCAGGGATGGTCACATAATCTGGATATCGTGTTAAATAAAATCAATGTAGGTAAATACGACAATCCCGGGCATGTACCCGACTGGGTGGTCGATAATAGTGGGCAATTCTTCGATGGACCAACAGTGGTTCAGACTGAGTTTTCTCGCATTATTATTAGTAATGGAGGGCAATTTGTAAAAGTAGGATCTTCGTGGGTGCCACAACGAGGGTATCATGGCACTGTGACCGAGGCTGGGGATGGTTTTGATTATCGCTCAAAAGACGGTACCACCTATCACTTTACTAATTATCCCGGCAGTACAACGCTTTACGTCAGCAGCATAGAGGATAGAAATAACAATACTCTCAATTATGAATATGAAACCATTATAGATCTGGATGGTGTTCGACAGCGTATAAGCAAAATTACTGATGCCATTGGTCGTTCGTTAAGCTTTAACTACTCGACTTTGACCTCGGGTTTTGTACGCCTGACTGGGGTTAGTGGCCCCGCAGGCATAAGCTTAAGTTTTGGTTATGATGATAATGGCAACCTGATTCAGGTTGATCGTGATGACATTAGTGATTACCACGAGACTTATGGTTATGAGATTGATCAACATGATGCTTCCTATAATTTGACTAGTGTAACCGACAGTAACAATCACACCATCAGTTATGATTATTACGGCCAGAACGAATTATCTAATTCAGAATCCCTGAAAGCATTAATTCTTGGCTTTAATCCGGAGGATTTAGTCAAAACCGTCACCTACCCGGATTCAGCACAACCCAGCTTTAACTATTTAGCCAGTGGCGAGAATACTCGCCTGATTAAAGATGCAAAAGGAAACACGACTAAGTATGTGCTCACTGAGGTAGGTAACCCGCTACGTATAGAAGAACCAGGCAAGACTACCCAGATGACCTGGTCGTTTGATCAGGGGTTACCTGATAATGTAATGACATCGCGTACCGATGCTGAAGGTCGCCATTGGAGCTATGAGTACGATATCAATGGCAATGTGACGAAAGAAACCGCCCCAGATAATAAATCGACTACCAGTACCTGGAATGAATTTAGCCAGCTACTAACGCGTATTGATCGAAATAACCACAAGATTGTTAATGCATACAATGCGAAGGGAGACCTGTTGTCCGAGAAAGATGGCGAAGATTTTGAGACCACTCACACCTATGATGGTAATGGACTGCGCCTGAGTACAACCGATGCCCGAGGCAGTAAGACCACCTATAGCTATGACGCAAATGGCTTTCTCGCCAGCCAAACCGGAGATGAAGGCAGTAAAACCCTGTTTGAATACGACCTGCGAGGTCGCCTGCTCTCTAAAACCGATCCCAATGGAAACCCCACCAGCTATGTTTACGATAATCTGAACAGGCTGACATCACAAACCGACCCTGATTTAGCCACAATCAGCTATCAGTACGACAACAAAGGTAATAAAACCCAGGAAGTGACTCGCGAAGGTATTACCATCGATTACACTTACGACTCACGTGATCGAGTCAAAACAGCGCGCAGAACAGGGCCTCATATAACCACGGCTAATAAAACCTATAGCTACGATTTAAACGGTAACCTGACTGCAGAAAGTGACTGGAAGGGTTTTTCAACAGTTCACGCCTATGACGACTTAAATAGACGGACCCAAACCACCAATCGTGATGGAAAAGCCATGACTTTTGGTTATGACGCAGTGGGTAACAAAACCTCTGAAATCGATTACGAAGGTCGTCTGACAAGCTTTATTTATGACGATTTTGATCGACTGACCCAAACCACCCAGGGTGACCGGATCAATAAGCAGGCCTATGACGCCGTCGGCAATGTGATAGAGACTACCGACGCCAATAACCATACAACCACCTACCAGTACGATAAACGTAATTTACGTATCTTACAGACCCACCCTGATAATAAAACCATCCAGTGGGCCTATGACTCGGCAGGTAATCTGAGTAGTGAGACCAATGAAAATGGGGTTGCTACCAGTTACGGCTACGATAAACAGAATCGGCGAGTGAGCATGACGCAGAATGATGGCGTTAACGCAGACTATGTCACAACTTATGCCTATGATTTTAATGGCAATCAAACCAGCATAACCAACCCCAGAAATCATACCCGCATCACCACCTACGATGAACTCAATCGTCCGCTGGTAGAAACCGACTTCGCGGGATTTGACACCAGCTATAGCTATAGCGATGCCGGTAATATCATCACCGTTACCGATGCGCTCGGCCATGCAAGAACCACCACAACCGATGGCCTCGGTCACGTTATTAGCCAGACCCAGGCTGATGGTGGCATCATCAGTAGTGAATACGATGCCAACGGCAACAATACTAAAACAACTGATACGCGCAACACGGTTACCAGCACGACCTATGATGTACTGGATAGACCCATAACGATCAGCGTAACCGGCAATTCAGCCACGCGCAGCATCAGCAAAACCTACGACAAAGTCGGTAATCTGCTCAGCGCCACCAATGGCCGCAACCTGACGACTACCTACACTTACAATGATTTTAATGAAGTAGAAACCATCACCGATCCGGCACCGTTCAGCTACACACAAAGCTTCAGTTACGACAAAGTGGGTAATAAACTGTCTGAAACAGATCGGCGTAATAACACCACCAGCTACGCTTATGACAACCGTAATCGCCTACTCCGCATCACCGATGCACGTAACCAGATACAGAGCTTTACCTATGATGATGTTGGCAACCGTATAACCGAAACCGACAAACGCCACACCACGACCACGCATAGCTATGATGACCTGAACCGCCTCACACAATCCAGCAAAGCAGGTATCACACTGGTACGTAATGAATACGATGGCAATGGCAATATCATCAAAATCACCGATGCCAACGGCAACATCACCCAGCTCAGTTACACCGCCAGAAACGAGCTTGAAACCACCACCTATGCCGATAACACCACCGCTTCGCAAAGCTACGATGAAGTCGGCAACCTGCTCAGCAAAACCGATGAAGCAGGGCAGGTTAGCAGCTATACCTATGACGCCGAAAACCGTCTCGCCAGTGAAACCAATCCGGCTTCGGAAACCACCGCCTATACCTACGATACCAATGGCAATAAACTCACAACCAGCAAACCCGAAGGCAATGGCTGGAGCTACAGCTATGATGGCCTCAACCGACTGCTCACGGCGAGCAATACCCTTGGCCATAGCACCAGCTACGAATACGACGACAATGACAACCTAACCGCGCAAATCGATGCCGCAACGCATCGGGTGGAATACGGCTACGATGAGCTGGATCGACGCGTTAGCCATAAACAACTTAAAAGCAGTGGCAATTTAACCGTCAGCTACGCCTATGATGCTAATGGCAACATGACCTCCAGCACCGATGCCAAAGGCCAGGTCATCAGCTATGTTTACGACGTCCTCAACCGAGAAACCAGCCGCAACTATCCAGACACAGGCGGTCCGTTCATCGATCTGCAAAGCATAGCCACCGTATACGATGCCAATGACAACCCCACCAGCATCACTGAAACCAAGGACCAGAGTGGAAGCGCCATCACGGATGTCACCAGCAACACCTATGACCTGCTGGATCGACTACTGACCAGCACTCAGCGTGGTAAAACCATCACCTATACCTACGACGATAATGGTAATCGAACCTCTGTCAGCACCGCAGCCGGTAGTACCAGTTACACCTTTGATTCTAGAAATAGAATAGAAACTGCTGTCGCAGGTAGCGAGACCACCAGCTACAGCTACTACCCAGATGGTAAACAGAAACAGGTCAGCTACCCCAATGGAACGCAAACCCGTCGAGAATACGATGCGGCTGATCGGGTCAAAAACATCGTCACCGAAACCACAGCCGATGCCACGCTGCTCTCACAGTATGAGTATACCTATGACAGCAATGGAAACCGTTTAACCCAGCAGGAAACGCAAAACGGCCAGACCGACACCACCAGCTATACCTATGATAGTGCGGACAGAATGGAAAGCTTTACCCTGGTCGTCGGAAGCGATACCACGCTCACCGAGTATACCCTCGACAGCGTGAGCAACCGCCTGACGGAAAAGGTCAGCTTAAATAGCGTTGTGATAACCGACAAAAGCTACGTCTACGATGAGACCTCCTGGTTACAGAGTATTACCGACAACCTGCAAAGCAAGGATATTGTTTACAGCTATGACAATAACGGCAATACGATCCAGAAACTGGATAACACCGAAGTCAGTGCCGATAAATCCACTGTGTTTAGCTACAACAGCCGTGACCAACTTGTACAGACCAGACGCGGCGCAGATGGCAGTGAAATCACCACGCTGGGGCTGTATGACTACAACGCAGCAGGCTTAAGAGTCAGGCACTACAACTCCGAACGCGGCAATATCCACTATTACTACGATGACCAGTCCGTTATCGAAGAACGCACCGAAGCAGATAACCTGCTGGCGCATTATCGCTTTGCAGATAAGTTACTCAGCCTGCAAACGCCGACAGAAACCAACTTCTATCATCAGGATGCGTTGGGTAGTACGACTAACCTGACCGATGTTACTGGTGCCGTGAAGGTGAGTTATAAGCTTGATCCCTGGGGACAGGTCCGGGAGCAAACCGGCAGCAGTGTTAACCGGCAGATCTTTACCGGGCAGGAAACGGATGAGAATACTGGGCTGATATATTTTGGGGCGCGGTTTTATGATCCGGATACAGGGCGGTTTATTACGCAGGACTCGTATTTGGGACGACCCGCCGAGCCACCTAGTTTACACAGGTACCTCTATGCGGGAGCCCGACCTACTTTTTATGTCGATGAAGATGGACATTGTTTTGGGTTGTGTATAGGAGGTGCGATACTGATTGGGGGCGCAATTGCTAATTATTTCTACGACATGGATGATGCTCGTAAAGATATGAATAATGCAATTCGTTCAACTGAACCAAGTAATCCCGTAACGATGGGGCTAGCGGCTACAAGTGAAGCTGTAGTGACTGTTGGTACAGGAGTGCTTGGATTTCTTCCCACAACGGGTAAACAGATCGGTGAGTTTCTTGCCAATAAAGATAGGACATTAGCTGATGCACCAATACTAGGGCCTGTTGGTACTCATTTAGGTGAATCTTCTGCTGCTTTTGTAGAAAATCCTAACTTTGATACTGGTGTGCAAGCATTTGGTGCGGTAAGTAGTGCATTTTTAACTACTGTTGCACCTGTAAGTGCGAAAGGGTTTAAAGGGAAGGCTAAGATTACAGAGGAAACTAGAACTGGATCTCTAGAGCAACAAAGTGGTAATGTTGGGGATTCTGCAGGTGCTATGCGTGTTAAGGACTCTGTTGTTGAAACTGGTTATACTGACGCAGTAGAAAGCTCGATTCTTAGACATCAAAGAAAACTTGAAAAGAGAAAGAATGGTGATTTTCAAACTAGAAAAAATCTTAGAAATATAGAACAAGGTAGGTCAAAATATTCTCCAGAGACAACAGGCAGATCAAGTCCAGGCCATTGGGGAGAGTATATAGAGGAAATTTTTGGCGTGGCTAAGCCGCTTGAAGATACTCATGGTCATCACATTGTGTTTAAATCACAATTTCCAAAGATAACTAATTTGAGCAAAGCAATTTTAGAAAAATTTGAAATAGATTGGTTTAAAGGCCCAGAAAATCTTGTTCATGCACCTAATAGAAATCATTCAATTAAAGCTGCTGAGGCCGTTCAAAAAGCACTTCTAGATGCCAACCAAGTTGGTACTAGAGACGCAGTTGTTAAGGCTTTACAAAAAATGGGGCGGGAGTTTGCTGAAGAAGGACCGCTAATTTCTAAATGAAACTAATAGTGGAGGAACGAAAATGAAGTTTATTACTTCAGAATTTGTCAGATTATTGTTAATTGGTACTCGAAATGTGATAGAGGCAATACATGAAAAGTATGGCTCTGAAGAAATATGCTCATTTGCTTTGTATACAGATTGTTCAGCGTCTAATGTAGGTTCCTCTTTCAATACTTTGAGATACCTTAAGAAGTGCCAACTTGATGATCCAGACAACAAAGAATATTATGTATGGGGAACAGCGGACTGGGAGTTTGAAGATATATTTCGAAACGAATTATCTAGTGCTAGTAAATATCTTCATGAAGCTTCTTCTGGATTAGCTAAAGATGAGTTCTCTTCATATAGTACACAGGTTTTTGAAGCTTTTGTTGGTGTATTAGAATCTATTAAGTCTGATATTAGGTTGAAGTTTGGAGTTGATTGTATTGTTTTATTCGCAATATCTGATTTTGACGATAAGGAAAAACTAATATCATGGAACAAAAGATTAAATTCAGAAGAATATATTCGTAGGTATAGTGATTCAATTGCTGAATGGATTGGCTAGGAATAACGAATCTTTAATTCTTTCTTAAACTGGTTAAAGGAATATGCTATCAAGTTTTCCATTTGGGTCGGACCTAACTAACTCATTGATTCTATGTACTTATTGTCCATAGAACACTATGATTTAAGCCTTAAAGGGCCCATTTGACAGAGATCTTTATGGAAGAGATCTTTATGGACACCCAGCGATTGAAAAGGAAATTAGGCTTCAGCTATTCAGCTATGGATTCAGTTAAGTGAAGGGGGTATTAAGTCAAAAATAGGTTTTTTTTTAATCTTATTGAATATTTTTCTCTGGCCGGCTTCTCAGGACAAAATGATCCTGTAACCTGTGATATCAGATTGATATTTAGTTTAGTTCTATTGAGGGGCGGGTAAAAGTTATGTGTCGGGAAAAACTTCAGCGCAGCGTTTCACACCGTGCACCCAGTTCTTTCCCATTTGTTCGCAAGCTTGTCTGATTTGATACGCGCTACCAACAAGTGATTTAAACGGGCTTTCAAAGTCTTTTGTCAGGTAAACCCAGTGCCTGGGTTCTATATTTAATCGAGCTATTATATCTGGAATATGATCAGGTATGTGGCCTTTTTTATCATCCCGTAGAATACGCCCAGTCCACAAATTTAATGGATAAATTTGCACAGCTATACTGCCCTAAGGGTGAGCCTCAGGGATGAGGCGAATGAATCTATCAGCTCAAGGTAATCGGTGTAGCGAAAGAGTAAGCCTTTTGGCATCTTGTTACGCGGGTAGCCTGCGAATGGTAATAACTGACTGGATTTGTGGCACTTTTTCTGACCATGGAGAAGAGCAGGTTATTGACCAGTATTATGTTGGAGATAATGGAACGTTAAACTGGGATTGGACAATATTCACAAGACTAGTAGCAGCCGAGATATTGGGTCACATAGTACCTTCTAGAACAAATGTTTTAGATCAGGTTTCAGGTATGGGACAAACTTCAGTAATAAGCTCATCTATAGACCTGAATTCTAATTATTATGATTATTCAGCTAGTAATTTTGATCATAGTGCACAATTTTGCTACCAAATTTCAATTTTGGAATGAATTGGTTAGGATTTTCCAAGTTGGTAGAGAGTGAGATAAATGAAACGGTTTTCAAAATACTATTTAATGATTTTTTTAATCTTGGCTACTGTTTTAGTGTGTTTTCTTTCCGGGAAAAAATTCTGGAAAATTTGCCTATATGGGTAATGAATCTTATGAACTAAAAATTAATAACCTGGTTAGATAATAAACAAATAGGGATACAAGAAAGCCTTTTGCAAAACAAAATGTCTGATTGGTGTCTCTGGATTATGACCCTTGTTTTTTCGTTTTACGAAGAGAAGCCTAATAGAGAGTGGTTTTTTTGAGTGTTAACCCGGTATAAATCTGTACCGGGTTAACAGGGTGGTGCAGTATTTCAGAATGAGTGCTTATTTTACCACTACACGTCGACGGGCAGCCAGTCCAGCGATGCCCAGGCCAAGTAGTAGCAAAGTGGAGGGTTCTGGAACAGCATGTACCGACAGTTTCCACTCTTCGGTTTCGCCCTGGTAGTAATGACCTGTTGCAACTAGAAGGTCTTCATAGTTATTGGTGTAATTTGGGGTCCACTGATCGTCCCAGCTTCCACCATACATATTAGTTACAGAGTGACTACAGGTCGCTAATGCACGCAACCAGATATCACCAACATCACCATCAGTTAATGTGTATTCAACAGATAAATATTCCAGGTCAGGAATAGTTGGTGTGTTCCAGGTATCGATATTTGTCTGAGGCTCTGAGGTCAGCAAATGTTCCCCATAAATTACGGAATCAATGCTATCAAAGCTTCCGTCCTGCCCCCAGTCCACCCATGCTTTTGCCAGGTCGGCATAGTGGGTACCAACGTTGTCTTTGTGCATATTCAACTTAAATTGAACGGTTTGACCAACATATAGATCACTGGTACGGCCCCAGGTTGTTCCTCCATCCAGACTCCATGAAACGCCATATTCGTCTCCTGCGGGTTCATTGGCCAGCTCTTGCCATGCCATAGTTTCATGTGTGGCTTCGCCATAAGAAATGGGGATAGCATAACTACTTGATACCCATAATGTTGCCATCACTGCGCTGCCAATAGTGGCTATAATTTTGTTCATAAGTTTCCCCTTAAAAAGAATTAAATAAGCCTGCTTCAGCAAATTCTACACCTAAATGTAATAATTTGATTAAAATCAGTAACTTAATTATATTGACTATTCGTGATTGTAAATTTTTCTGACGGTACTTAATTATGATGTGTAAACTTCTTTGACAGGTTATTGAAAGACTGATTTCTGGCGCAGTAGATTCATCCTGAATCCGAAAGGCTCCTGGTTTCCCTTACAGTTTAGGATCCATCTACAACGGCAACACCTGTTCAAGCCAGTCATCTATTCGCTGATCAGTCTGTAGATGCTGCAAATACTGATCCAGAGCCAGGCCAATAAAAAGCCCATCGACTACGGCACGTGAGTGGGTGAAGTCAAAACCTTCGGTGGAAGAGGAAGCGACCAGCTTAGCACCAGCAGCGCTGAAGAATTCATATAGATCCATCATCGCATCCAGAAAGTGTCTGGGGTAAAGTTCCTGATCACCCAGTCCATATAGTGCCGTTCACGAATTCGTTGAAGTGACTGGAGATCCTGCTGCTCCAAAGCCTTCACTGGAACAAAGCTCGCCCTGGGTCGGTGTACAGCCTCTGCAGCGGCGATGGCATCGTTGTGGTCGTTTTTTTGCCGGCAACGAAAGGCTTGACCTGGTAAGGAGGCATTAGCTTGACCGTATGTCCGAGTGCTTGAATAGCTCGCCCCCAGGGATGCGAGGTATAGCAGGCTTTCATGACAACCGTGGTTGGTCCGAATTGGGATAGCGTTGACAGTAATTTGTTACGCGTTACTTTTTTGTTGGAGGCGATCTTTTGATCATCATCCATGGATGGCACAGACCTGGAAAACATTTTTTTTGAAAAATCGACGCTGGCTAAACTATTCTTCCTGATGGAACCCCGTTGCTTGTTGATTGAATAAAGCACTTCACTCCAAGTTTATCGCATACGATTCCAGATGGCAGGGTGTCCATCTCAGCACCCACCTTTTGGAAAGGAAATTAATCTATTCAGCTACTGCTTCAGTTAAAAGAGAGTGTCATTATGTCGAAATTAGTGTTTTGCTATACCGTATCGAATATTTTTTTCTCTGGCCGGCTTATTAAGACAAAATGATCCTGCAATTTTTGCTACCAGATTGAGGATGGAAAGAATTATCAGGGGGAGGGTTTATGTGTCAGGGAAAACCCCAGCACAGCGCTTTACGCCGTGCACCTAGTTCTTGCCCATTTGCTCACAGGCTTGTCTGATTTTATACGTGCTACCCACCAGTGATTTAAACGGGCTTTCGAAATCCTCTGTCAGGTAAACCCAGTGCCAGGAATCGATATTCAGCCGGGTCATGATGTCAGGTAGATGCTCAGGAACGCATCCTTATTTTATTCTCGCGCAGAATACGTTCTGTCCAGTCCATCAGTTCCAGGCCATGCAGGCAGCCAATGCCTTTTCATCTAACTGTTTAAAATATGTCCGTAATATACGGTCTAATTTTTCGACGAGCTAAACTTAAACCGATCAGGCCAGTTAACATAAGGGCTAGGATTGACGGTTCGGGTACTGACGACGATATTTTCCTGTAAACCCAACCACCAGGCCAGCCGATTCGACAATCATCCGTCATGCAAACCGTATCTCGATGTATATCAAGACCGAGTTCCGCTTCTGCTTGCGACCTAAATAATCCATTTGGGTAGAATTGGCTTGCCCACATCATATCCCCGACAATCCCTTGCTGACCAGCAGAATAATTACGCGTCCAACCGTTGGCCCATGCCATCGATTGACCACCAAGTGAATCACTATAGGTATAATTGAAATCATTGAAAAAGCTAAATAGCGCTTCATTCTCAAGCTGTACAGTATTATTGCTGTTGAGGCTGGTCAAGCCAGACCCTCCTGCATAATATTTGAACAGCTCATTTACCTCAGAATTTGAAGCCCATGTGTAGCCTGTTAAGTCAACACTACCTAATAAGGGACGTTCAAGCAAGCAACCGGCAACATCGCATTCGCCTGTCGTGGTATCGAATATAGCATCAAAATCATTCCAGCTGTAGCCGATACCATCTTGACCTTGAGGATCATTAGCAAGTTGTCTCCAATCTTTATCACCAATTATTACAGCATGAACCTGTGCCGACATAAGCAATAAAAATGAAGTACCAAGAAATATTTTAATTATGTCCATATCAATTCCCTCTAAATGATATTCGAATATCGCATAAATTTATTATGACTTTTGTGACAAGGGTCTTAGATTTTGGAAAATAAACCATTTATGCCCGGTTAACAAAAGCCGAGTCCAAATTCTAGCTGAGGACTCATTTGTGAGTCGACTCTTTTTCGTTCCTTCTCTGGATTAAGCAATTGGTGTATAGAGCGACGACTGGTTAAGTTGACACTCATCAGGCGGCTTATTTGCTGCAGAGACAAATGACTAAACAACCCAACTACACCAACTTTATGAGAAAATAAGAAATCATCGCCGTCAGCACCTGGATAGGGACCGCATTTCACTTCTGCCTAAAAATTTCTTTGCTTTACCCACTTAAAAAACTCTTTCTGCTAGCGTTGTTTGTAAAGTGAGGCCATCTCTGCCGTAGAGCACGCCAGATCACTGATAAAAACCAATAGCTTCTGATCTTCTGCACGGCGAAAATGTAATTCGCCGTATAGAAATCGGGCAATCTTTTTTGCTTTGCTTGCCGTTAACCGGATTACTTCATCAGCCAGAACCCCAGCCCCTTCGCCAGTCTCGTTTCGATCACCTCGAAGACCGCATTACTTTTCATTCGGCCCGCAAATTTTGAACCCTGTTGAGTCAGGCTGTAATGCCAGCCATAGTCATTGTACAGGTAACGCATGATTTTCTTGGTGATCAATCGGGTGGAGCCAGAGTTGGTATCAAAAAAATTCCGATCTGTTTCATAGTATGTAACCTGACCTGAAATCATGCCATCTACTTCGTCAAAGCCCTGCTTGATGATGTCCATACCCTGCTGCTTAACCCATTCATGATCAGATTCGTTGGGAGTGAATTTGTCAGTCGAGAACAGGCGTGCAAAACCCTGCATATGCAAGTTTACGACTGCGTAATTCATTGCTTCGATGATTTTTAGCTGTTGTTCCATGCGATAGACTGGAAATCAGTCAGGGCTGTGCCATCTTCACGTTGTAGTGTTGGGATAGTTGCTTTGGGATTGATGGCCAGATATTCAGTCTTGTTTTGATCGCCCGCCAGCAGATTAACTATGGCAACACTCGAATAGTGCTTCGCACTCTTCCTGCAGGATATGAATGCCCGTACTACAACTGCCTGGCGTCATGTAAAACTTCAGTATAGTTCGCTAGCCTGACCCTGTTCATCAAATATCATAATTCTGGAATCTTCATCCTCTTCGGTGATGACAGATTTGGCTATCTTGCCAGCATCGTCATAGGTATATTCATGTGGTGTAATTGGTTAGTGTTTAGCTGTTTGTCCTGTCTGTATTGAGACATTATGTTTTGATGAAATCTGTCGCGCTTATGACAATTGTCTGTGCGCTAGTGTGATTAATCACACCTGTAACAAAAGTTTGATTTATAAATGGTCATACAGTCGCTTATTCATATAAGTTAAAGTTTACATCTACCTGAAATAATGGAATGTAATCGACATGAATAATAATAAGTTGAATTGAATCTTGTTCTGCCAGGGGCTTTTCTACTATCTCTCCAAATGGACAGGTTACCCATGAAAAAATTTCTTCGTAAACTTCTCGAATATAGCGCCTATACGGCTGTTACGATCATTTTATTTTCTGTTGCTTGTATTGGCAGACTGATAGGATATGAAATGTGCAAACAGGGCATTGTACTCAGTCCAGTAGGATCAAAGATAGGATGCTTAAAATACGTCGGCATGTCATGTCAATTATTCTGTTATCGGAATACATAAAAAGATCGAATGTCCTTATACAGGTCAAGCCTGGTATGTAAAGAGGGCACAACCCGCTATACTCTATGCCAAATGACACAGGGGCATTATTTTCGCAATGGACATTACATGGATTTACTGGATTGCTGCAATTGCAGCGCTATTGATTGCAGTCAGGTATGTGCTGGTTTATCGTCTGATCAGCAATCTTGGTTGTCGTATGCCGAGCATTGAGCGTGCTGATTTTGATGACATACCTGACGATGCTATCACTATTCTGGGACAGGCTGATCGTGAGCTAGAACGATTGGGCTTTCATTTTCAGTGTTACCTGAAAATTAAGGCTGCTTTGTTCCAGACTCAGGGTGATTTAGCAGAATTCGGTAAAGCGTTTTATCACCCAGTTTCACATACCGTTAGCCTGGTCACGATTAATTCGTTCTGGCAATTGAATAACCCGATCATAGTCAGTTTTTCGACGCTATACCGCGATGGCTTTTCGATTCAAACCACTTCATTTCTGGGGAGCTTTGGGTTGCCATTACCCGAGAATGTTGATTTAAAGGATTCAGAAACACACGATATCGCCAAACAGTGGAAAACCCATACTCAACGCATCGCAGGTGATAGCCACGGGGAGTCGGTTAACCTGAGTACGCCGGGACTTCTGCTTAAAGCAAGTCAGATTGAATTTGAGCAACTCATGCAGTTCTGGATCGCGCAGGGTGTTTTCAGGCACAGGGGAACATCTACTGAAGGCCTGTCTCTTTCATCCAAATACGCCATGAGGTTATCGAAATGGATGCTTGTTGCAATGAGCAGGGCATCGAAGAAAGCCCTGGACCTGAAGTCGATACCAGCACCCGTGTTAAAGGCCTGGGATGGCCAGATCATTCGATTGCTGATAGCGGAGAGTGAGCGTAAATCTGGCTGGTTGGGCAAGTTGCTGCTATTTGTCGGTAGCGCTGTATTTTTTGCAATCGCATTCGGGGTTGTGTTTTCCTGGGAGTTTGTACCTATCCTCATCGGCGTGTTGTTGTTGCATGAACTTGGGCACTTTTATGCAATGAAATGGACCGGCTATAAGGATTTACAGATTTTCTTCGTACCCTTACTTGGTGCAGCGGTTAGTGGTAGTAAACATGATGCTACGCCTTTACAGCAATTGTTTGTTTACCTGATGGGGCCGATGCCGGGTTTACTTCTGTCTATTCCCTTACTGGTATATGGCTATACCTCAAACAATGAGCTGGCTATCGCTGTCGGTATGTTTGCACTCATAATTAATTACCTGAATCTGCTACCGATAACCCCGCTGGACGGAGGTCGTGTACTCGATGCCCTGCTGTTTACGCGGTTTCCGCGCGCACAATTTATCTTCACCGCGTTGAGTACAGCTGCTTTGCTGTTGGCTGGTATTTATATGCTTGACCAGATCTTGCTGCTGGTTGGCGGTCTGCTGGTTTTGAGCCTGCCTTCAAGCTGGACGGCCAGCCGGATCAAAGCTGAGTTACAAAAAATAAAGAGGCAGAGTGAAAATCCGGGTGATGCGCATCAACTCACGCTCGACACGCTGCTTTCACCAGGGCTGGACAGCATCCAGCGTGCAAAGAGACTCAATACTTCAAAACAGGTTTTGCATAGCGCTCAGATCAATCATGCGACAGTAGCTGTCACGCTTGCAGGTTTGATCATTTATGTGGTTTGCCTGTTGTCGCCATTAGCCGTGGTAGCTGGTATTGGTGTGTATTCGTTAGGAAGCGATAAACTGCTTGAGTTTAGCGACCGATTGCTGGCATCTAACGATGATTTTGTTAGCGAGGAAAACTGGCAGCAACTTCTGGACGAAGCTGATAGCGACGAAGAACGTTGGCATATCCTGACTATGTCGTTCTATCAGTTGGTCGATAGCTCCCCTGAAATCGCAAAGCAAAACCTGGATAAGGCTATAGATATCAGTTTTACTTTTGATGTGCAAAATGACCAGATATTGCAGACCTGGTATATGCTGAATGTAGAGGAATTGAGTGAACAGTACAAGCTCGACAGAATCGAAAAAGCCATTGAACATTATCGATCTATTGCTGAGGGTTCGTATCTGTTGACGCAACTGTATCAGTTGCGGGCCAGTTTGCTGTCTGATCCAGAGCAGAAAATCGATGCCTATCAACAGCTGATTTCAATGCTTGGAGCAGAGAGCGCTGTCGAAAATCCAGTTATCTTCACGCTCCGCAGTCAGCTTGCAAAAGTCTATTACCAGCAGGGACAATTTGCTGAAACCGAGCAGTTATTACTGCGTAACAGCGAGTGGCAGATAGCGAATAATCAAATGGATTCTGACGCTGTTGAACTGATCTGGTTTTATCGCGCGACTGAACAGAATAATGCCGCTATCAAGTTGGGCAATAAGCTGCTTGATAAGCTCAGCAAACTGGATGGCGAGGAACAACATCATCAGCGTATGCGAATCCTGCAACCGATGATGTGGATTGCCTGCGAAAATGCTCAACGTGCCGAATGCCTGGAATATATGGATGATATCATCGCCGACTGGAAAGCACTTTTTGAAGATAATAAAACCATGGCAGGGAATAGAGCGGTGCCGCTCGAACACTATAGCTGTACTACTCGCGTAACGGCCTATCATCTACTTGGGGATGGGCAACAGGCGAGAGCAATCGCCAGTCAGTTTCTCATTCAACACCCGAACTTTAAAGCTGCCAGCACGGAGATGAGCAGTGAGTTCTTTTCAGAGGACTGGAACCGCTTATATGAAGAAGAAAGTGAACATATACAGAATGTCTATCATATTGCCATTGCTTATGACTAATCGCGGGACGTCTTTTTATTCCGTTCTGATATAAAAAGCTAAACGAAAAATGTACCTGATTCATAACGACAAGGTTTACCGGGAAGCGGAAGCCTTGCCTATAAGGACATAGGTAAGGGGCGAGAGCAGGACGCGGAAGCCTTGTAACTCCCAGGAATAGCTCGCTATTGTGCGACGTCACGCCTTGATCTACAGCACCTCAAACGCACTACAACTCGTCCAACTGCGTATTCTAGGTTTAATCAGTATTTTTTTACCTTAAGATTCAGAATTGAATGGGCTATAAAAGCCCATTCGGTTATAAATAAAAAATTGAGAGAAATTGATCTGGAATTTCAGGTATTTCTCCATCAATAGTTTTCATCTACCAGACACCTCTTACACCAACAGTGATCGCCCAGAACTCAAGATCCGGAAACATATCATTCAGCTTCTGATCACCTATCGCTTGTGTCGGATAGCTATCTCCAGTTTGGCTGATTTTCTCCATATTTAAAGTCCACGAAAATCTCGGATTCATTTTGTATGTAATCATTGCACCGGTGGTTTTGGTATCCATGTCAGCCAGGCGATAATCAGCGGAGGCATAGTTCGGGTTGGCTTCACCGTCATTTAAACTGATTCGGTAAAAATCTGCCTTGCTCTGTTTACTGAGTCGATAATGTGGTGTGATGGTTAGCTTGTTACCCAGTTCCAGATTGTATTTCACATCATAGGTATGTGCGACTACCCCCCAGTCATCCTGATAATAACGATAATCTAAATGCAGGGAGTCGTCCCCAATCGCAGTAACCAGGCTGCCTTTTAATGTCTGTTTTAAGCGGGACTCTGGCCGATTTTCCCATACGTAATCTACCGGTAAGCCATTGCTGTCGATTACCGATATAATTTTATAAGGATCGGTTTGATAACCCTGTACAGAAGTGATGCCATAGTTCAGGTTGAGCAGTGTATATTTGTTGAGGACATGTGAGACTCCGACCATACCTTCAAAAGTGGTTTTGGCTTTTCCTGGGAATAAGTTGAACTCTTCTTCTCCACCACGGCCACCAGAAGCAGAAGTTGTAGTTTGAACTGGACTAGTAGCTGGAGGTACGGCAAATATTGATGCATAAGCATCGTTGAAACCACTGCTGGGGTTGACTGCGTCATAACTTATTGCGCCACCAATCGATAAAGTGGTGAGTTTTTTGTTTATATCCTGAAAGTAGGTATAGTTAGCGCCGGCAGAACGATAATCGGTTTCTGAAGAAAGACTGATGCCGCCCTGATAACGCGATAAGCGATCAATAGGTGTCATCCAGCTTATATTCAAAGCCAGCCGGTTATCTTCAAATCTGGAGTCCAGAGGCGTTAATCCAGGGGCAGTAGTATAGCTACCGAAGTCCTGTGATTGACTGGATGCATTGGCACCATTAGGAGATGAACCCGTCAGGCTATCAAGCACCAGGTCATATTTTATATAGTCATCATCGGCTTTCTGAGTAGTGACTGACAGTACCGGTTCGAATACCGAAACACGGTCCTGATTCTGGTTGTCTTTTTCTGAATAACTGAGTACCGAAAAGTCGTAAAAGGTATCGGCTGCCTGGGTTTGTCCTACTGATAACAAAGTGCATACGGCAAGCCCTAATTTATCTTTTAGTTGCATCCGCAGCCACCTCCACCAACACTACTACCACCGCTGGCGGATTCTTTACTGAAATAAATATGCTCATCCAGGCCAGTTTGCACAGGGTTAGGGTTTAAAGACATATTTTCTCTGGCCAGAGTACCTCGTTGCCAGGGTTTGACATCTTCAGGCATTAAATGGCTACAGGCACTGAGCGTGATTAGTATTGGAATGGATAAATAAAATTTCATAATTTCCTTCTGGCTAAGTGATGAGGTGATATCGCCCTATAACAATACTTACGGTTTAGAATAGTGTTACAGATGATAATCACATGAAAGCTGTGTATTCATCGTTACGGCTAGATTTTTACAGCTAAACCGTTAATTTAGTGTTAATTCCAGATGCGTTTTGCTTAATTGATGGTCGTTAATAGATCCGGGTCACAAAATAAATTGTTCTCTGGTAGCAGATGGGCAAGGGGATACTTTTAATTCTGATTCGAATTGATTAATCGCAGAAAACAACGAGAGTCTGGAGAATTATACACCTTGATTCTGATTTTAAGATAAAATCCAGACTCAAATTTTCCGGTGCATTACATGAAACTTAGAGAAATCGATAAAACTAGATATAGAAAACATCTTAAAATGGTTTTTGCAGCCATTGTTTTTGTCATGGTCATTATTTCACTAATAGCTTCACAGCTGTTAATTATGTTTTTCAGTACCCCTGAGGCTTCTCATTTTTATCATAATCTGGCTGGTGTCATCGTTGCTGGTGTGATTACAGTACTGGGTTTAAAGCGTTTACGAACGCATCCTTTTATGGATGAGGTTGTATATGTATGGGATCTTAAATACCAGCTAAATCGTATCTACCGCAAACAGCATAAGATCGAACCGCTGCTTGAGGAGAATAATATCAATGCCATGATCATCATGAACTTTATGTATAAAGGTTCTCAACAGCTGTATACGCTGGATGACAATACCATCACTATTGATGCCCTGTTAGCAAAGTCTCTGGCGCTGGATACGCGTATCAAAGAAGCTAACCTGACTATATCAACCGATGATTTTGATCAGTCTATGCTGGCTGAGTTTTAACCTGTCAGCACAAAATATTGAGTCAGGAAACTGTTTTTCTGGCTAACAGATGTAGATTTTATGTATTAACCGATCTATGATTTTTTACTCGGTTGATAAAGTCTAAATCAACACATTAACGGCATTTACCTTACTGTATTCTCAGGAGCTTAAATGGACAAAACTGCAAAACTGATTCTCGATGGCGTTGAGTATGAATTCCCCGTAGTGGTTGGTAGTGAAGGCGAAAGGGCTATTGATATCTCGACTCTTCGCATGCTTACCGGGCACATCACACTGGACCCTGGTTTTGGGAATACTGGTAGCTGTCGTAGCTCGATCACCTATACCGATGGCGAAAAAGGGATTCTGCATTATCGGGGAATTCCTATTGAAGAATTTGAATCCTATCCCAACTTTGCGCGTGTTGCCTGGTTGCTGATTTTTGGCAAGATGCCTGATCAGGAAAACTATCGTAACTTTAGTCATATACTGACCAATAATGCGAATATCGATGAAGATATGAAGCACCACTTTGAAGGCTTTCCGCGTAGCGCACCTCCGATGGCGGTATTGTCAGCAATGATTTCTACGCTCTCCTGTTTTTATCCTGAGTTCCATCATCTGGATAATCGACAGGAATTTCAGCAGGCAGCTGCACGCCTGATTAGCAAGATTCGAACGCTGGCCGCTTATACCTACCGTAGATCTATGGGTCTGCCCTATATCTATCCCGATCCGAATCTACCCTATGCTTCTAATTTTCTGCATATGATGTTTTCGCAGCCTTATCAACCTTATGTTGCAGATCCTGCGGTGATAGAAGCGCTCAATCTGATTTTGATACTACATGCCGATCATGAACAGAACTGCAGTACTTCAACGGTGCGTATGGTCGGTTCCAGCCAGGCGAATTTATATGTGTCCTGCGCCGCTGGAGTGAATGCCTTATGGGGTTCGTTGCATGGCGGAGCTAATGTTAAGGTCATTGAAATGCTGGAAGCCATTCATCAGAATGATTTAACACCTGAACAATACGTTGCACAGGCAAAAGATAAAAATAATTCAATCCGCCTGATGGGTTTTGGTCATAGGGTCTATAAAAGCTTTGATCCGCGAGCAAAATTACTTAAGAAGGTGAGCGAGCGCTTTTTATTAGGAATGGGGATTAAAAATGATCCATTACTGGAGATAGCACAGAGTCTGGAACAGATTGCACTGAACGATGATTATTTTATCGAGCGTAACCTGTATCCCAATGTGGATTTTTACAGCGGTATTATTCTGCGTGCGATAGGTATACCTACTAATATGTTTACCGTACTGTTTGCCATTGGACGACTGCCGGGCTGGATTGCGCACTGGTACGAACAAAACGGAGACCCTGATGCCCGTATTGCGCGTCCGCGTCAGGTTTATATTGGTACCCCATTGATACGCTAACGAGGCTTACGTATCAACACTGAAAAACAAATAGGGGGCATAGAGGTTTGCCTCTACAGCAAAAAATATGACCCTCGACTAGAAAGTCTAATTAACCACGAAGCATACCAAGGTCACGAAGATTAATAGAGGTTTTCTTCGTCTTTCTATGTGCTTCCTGGATTCCAGGTTCAACGACTGTTTAAGCCGAGCCAGCTGATAATTTATCCAGATATCTCCGGATATCCTCAACATACTTATCGTATTGATTTCCCAGTAGCTGCTTTAATTCATCATCCGTGACAAAACCAATATTTTCTCGGTAGGCATTCTTGCTCAGCCTCAGTCGTTCCTGAGAAGCAAAAATTGCATCAATATCAGGCATCGGTTTTATATCGTCCTGATTGACCTGCTCAAGTCTTTCTTTGTGCGCTGTAACTATATCTTTAAGTGAGGTGTCAACTGGGAGAGTCAACATATCGATTGAGTCACCCGCAGCAAAAGGATTTAACTCGCCCGTATTATTCGTAATGATAAATCCTCCAGAGGTTGTTTCGCTTTCCAGCTCAAGAATTCGAGCAGCTTTCCATTTTCCTTGCAACAGCAATAGCAGCCAGGGTAAAAAAGAAGGTTTAAGGGGCTTGATCTCAAATGCCGCCGCGCTTATTTTTTGATCATCAGAGTTGAAAATACGTAGTAAAATACGCTTACCTAACTGTTGGTTAAGTCCTTTGGCTTCAAAGTCACCAAGAGATTGGAAACCATAATGACTGATTTCCTTTTCTGCTCTGGCGCAGAATTTTTGTGCAGATTTTTCGTAACGTGATTTATCTGTTGCTGTGAAATCCGCATATGGCTCACGCGCATTCTTTAGAATATCCTGAGCAATACTCAAGGCGATCATTTGCTCAGGATCATCATCGATCTCTTCGAGCATTGAAAACATGTCTTCACCTTCAGCCATTTGACCAGCCATTGCATCCAGCAAATTATTGGCCATAAGTTCATCCTGTGAGAGCTCACCCGCATCGTCAATATCGATCAAACCTTCGCGCAATATATTGGCAAATTTTTTGTGCTCGTTATTGCCACCATTCAGGCAGTCGTCTCTCTGCTCCTGAATGAAATCCCGAAATGATTCGCTATCAGCATCCAGAGAGTTCAACGCGTCATCGAAATCGGAGATGGCTTTGTCAAAATCCTGCAATTGTTTATACAGCCTGGCGCGTTTGAGGCTTAACTGCCAGTTCGTTGTGCCAGGTTCTATCGCATCGCTCAGATCTTTGACAGCCTGTTTTAAGGGAGTAACCGCATAACTCATTCCGATAACGTTCTTTACCTGTTCCTCGTCAGGCTGAGGGATATAGGATATGGATTCATAAATGGATGCACGCTCAATCAGCAGGCCTGTTTTATGATCAGGATACTTCTCGATGGTTTGATCAATAAAAGACCGCATCTCCTCGAGTCGATTCGAATACGCGAGTAAATATGATTTCTGAATCATCAGAGAAATATCGTCCTGGATATGCGAAAGCCCTTTTTCAATGACCAGCAGAGCGTTGCTCAGGTCATCCTGATGGTAGTAGTTATTGGATAAACGGATCCATAGTTCACGATCCTGTGGATTAAGTCTGATAGCCTTGGTCAGCATGCCACGGGCATTTTCCCACTGTTCAAGATATTCGAATGAAGTGGCGACTTCTATGATTACATCCAGATTAGCAGGATTTGATTTGAACAGAGGCTTGAGTATTTTTATTGCGGCTTTTGGGTTATCGTTCTGATTGAGTTCCATAGCCTTTTCTAATTGAGTGTGAATGTCCATATAGCATTCCATATATAAATTTTCTGGTAATTTATAGCATGAAGCGTTCTGACAGGATAGCTTATATTAATTGAAGAAGGCTCAAGGTTCGGGTGTTTTTTAGCTACACAATATGAGAATGTTAAGATCATCAGGTAAGGGGGCGATGCCTCAGGCAGCCATCAGTCAAAGTACACCATGCCCCCATTAAATCAGCGCCACGGTCCTGAACAGACACTCCTTTACCTGTTAGTCTAAGGTCTGAGCAGCAGGGAAAACTGATCTCACTAGCGATAGGACCTCATGTTGAATTGTTGAGCCAGGGGGAGTTTTAAAGTCACGTTGATTTCATCTCAACATGACTTCGTTTGCGCTATTGACTGGGAGCGGCTAATGAGTAGAGATAACTAAGAGTATCGTACGACAAAAAGCTTATATCGTTTTTATCTACGCTGTTTTGCTAATTGTAAGGCAGCTGCCAACCATCTATATTAAACCTGAATCCGTAGCTTCATGTCGCTCCCTGACGCAAGTTATTGATCCCACGGTGGAATCAATCTCTTACGCCATGAACTCGCCCTGAAACCACGGATTCAGGTTAAATACATAGCTTTGCCTGGCTGATGAGATCAGGTCTGTCTATGCGCAATACCAGATGGAGTGTTCAAATTATTTATCGAAGTCAACAGTCATAGCCCCGCTTGCTATCCTCAAGACTGGTTGTTCTACATATCCTCGGAGATGAATCGATATGTAATTGCTCACGTCAACGACAAGAAGTTTCGAGAGGCCACATGTAACTTAAGAATCTAACATTACAGAAATCGACCTGTTTGAGGGCCAACATCCAGATAATAACATTAGAGGAACACATATGAAAAAAACAGCACTAGTTCGAAGCGTGCTGCTCGGCATCGCCTGTCTCGCAATAACTTCCGCCCAGGCCGCAGACGGAACCTTCTCAACACTTGCCTACAACGTTGCTGGACTCCCGCAGGTAATCTCTAGCGCCGCCGGCGACCGCGCTGCAGCCACCGCACTCATTAGTTGCTACGTCAAGCAGTTCGATATTGTCAATGTGCAGGAGGACTTCAACTACCACTCTGCGCTTTATGACAGTTGCGACGATCATCCCTTTCGCTCGCCGACATCGGGCGGCGTCGTTTTCGGCAGCGGCCTTAACTCGCTGAGCCGCTTCCCTTACATGGACTGGGAGCGTGTCAGTTGGAACGCCTGCAACGGTGTTGACTGTCTGACGCCCAAGGGCTTCACCATGGCCCGCACCCGTCTTGCCGAGGGCGTTTATGTCGATATCTACAATTTGCACGCTCAGGCCCAGACAGCTGACGCCGACCTCGATGCCCGACGCAAAAACCTGTTGCAACTATTAGGCTATATCGAGCAAAACTCAGCTGGCAATGCAGTCATCGTCATGGGCGATACCAATACACGCTATACTCGCAGTGGCGACAACATCCGGGAATTTTTACACCATGGCTTCACCGATGTCTGGGTGAGTCGGCTGCGAAATGGCGCTATCCCGGTTGCCGGTGCGGCTGCCTTGACCTGCGATCCTGCTGTCACCAGCCCCGATTGTGAAGTGGTCGACAAGATCATGGTACGCGACAATGGTTTTCTTGGCCTGAGAGGCAAGGATTACCGCATCGCCACGGATGCGCTGGATGCCAATGGCATCGAACTCTCCGACCATCGCGGCATCGCCGCCAACTGGCGCTACTCGACCGCGAGCAATCGCCAACTCAGTGACCAGATCGGTGGACCACACGGCCAGGCCTTTAACGATGTCTCTTTGCTGCCGGCTAATCCAGTCGTGCGTGATCTGAAGATCCGAGCCGGCGATCGTGTGGATCATGTCGAGACAGTCCTATCCAACGGCTATCCCTTCGGTCACGGCGGCACGGGCGGTTACGAGCAGACGCTGACGCTGGCAACCGGAGAATACCTCACCTCCGCTTATCTCTGTTCCGGCATAGAAAACAACAGCACACGTCTCTTCTATGCCCAGTTCCTCACCAGTAATGGCCGCAGCCTGGCGGGCGGCTCTACCACGTCCAGTTGCGTGACCTATACGGCACCAGACGGCTGGCAGATTGTCGCCTTCCATGGTCGTTCGGGAGCTGAGGTCGATAAGCTGGGGGTCGTTTACACGCCTATCACCAACGCGGTGCCACCCGCTGCAACGCCGATGCAGATAGTCAACCGGCGCTCCGGGCAGTGCCTGGACATCGACCACGCCATTACGGCCGATGGCAGCAATATTATACAGTGGCCTTGCAACGGCGACACCAATCAGCGCTGGAGCTATGATGACACCAGTGGGCTGATCCGCAGCATGCTGAATCCTCACTACTGTCTCGATAATTCGGGAAGTTATGCCAACGGTGCCAACATCGTGCTCTGGTCCTGCAACGGCAACAGCAACCAGCGCTTCAAGTTCGATCCGGAAATTGGCAGGATCTCAATGCGCAACTACCCGGCTCAGGTCATTGATGCCTCGGGCGCGGATGCCGGCGCAAACATCATCACCTGGGTCTTCTGGGCCGGAGATAATCAGCGCTGGAGTATGGCTCGCTGACTTTAGATCGCTGTTCCCATTAGTTAGATCTGGAATCAGCAGTAGAACAGGGTGAAGTGTGCGCTTGTGGTGGTAGGAATTGCAACACCGCCACAAGTGTGCAATTCACTTTTGATGGAATGGTAGATATTGTCAACGATGGCATATAAATTCTGTCGTAAAAATTCTTTTATAGTCACGTGATATAAGAAGTGTCCTGAGTAACCTCCTGGGCCACTATGGGTATGCGTTGCTGAAAGGAGCACATTATCTACGTTAAAGCAGGGCAAAAGATCGGGTTGTTGGCAGTTTTTTCGCACACTTTCAGTTTTATCATTTTGAAAAGCATTCCGAGGTCAGCTCTCACGAAACCACGCCATTTTCACCCCTCTTAGAACACCAGAGTCCAGCGCTGATTGCTACCCCCCCAATTCCACCAGGTGCCCACATTGTCACCTGGACTGGCGCCGTAGCCATCGAGTACCTGGTACGGGTCAATGGCCAGACCGAAAGAGCCATCGCCGTTTTCGACAAAACGCTGCGAATCTCCGCCATAACAGCTCCAGATTATGATATTGGCACCATTCTCAAATACACTACTATTATCCAGACAGAAACGTGGGTCCCACAGGCTATGGATCTGACCGTTTGCTTCAAGATACCACTTTTGATTATTACCACCGTTACAATACCACTGCGCGACGTTGGTGCCATTAGTCATCGCGGCACTGGTGATGTCCAGGCATAAGCCAGATGCGTTATTTACAAATTGAACGAAGCGTTCATTAACACCTGAGTTGGCTGCAATTACATTGGCTTCACTGAATTCCGGGTAGTTAGAGGGTTTGAATTTGTTCAGGTTATTGCGGAATGAACTGTCACGCATCGGGAGGTTAGCGGAGCCGTAGTCGTAGTTATTCAACAAGGTGCGCATGACCAGATTGTTCCAGCCATCACCGGTAAACTCATACCAGCTGATAATGGGCGGTGTAACAAAGGAGCCATATGGATTCTCTGCGGTTTCAGCGGTCTTGGCGAAACGCATTGCGTGGGTTGCCACGCCTTCCTTGTGGTAAACGATTTTCAGATGACCGTTTTCAAACTCAAGTTGTGAAGCCGCTACAGTCGTCAGATCGCCGTGTGCACTATAACTGCCATGGGTTACCTCGCCGTTGATAGTCCAAACTACGGCATACTCCCAGTCGTGGCGGTGGCCACTTTTGATGCCGTTAAATATCTGGTCTTTTTCAAAATAGAGCGCATAAAAGTGACCGCAATAGATGGCGCCGCCAACTTCAGTGCAGGCGTAACGGTGAATTGTATTTGAGAGTTCCAGAAAATTGGATGAACGACAACTACCGGTCAAACCGCCGGAAGGATTCAGGCCACCGTTGCGATCACCGTTACGACTGATACCGGCTGCAGGCAGACAGCTGTCACTGTCAAAATCAAACACTGGAGCAATGGACGCGGCATCTATCTGATTGGGTAAGGCTTGATTAAGACCGATGAAATCACTTGCGTAGACAATGGTCGACAGAGTTGCACATACGAGCGCAAGTAAACGTATTTTCTGTGTCATGGATTCTCCTAGATGGATTTAGGGCATAATTTGTGAACACTTCCTGTGATTTAATTATTCAAAATAAATTGATTTATGTATATTGAAATTATTCGCTTTATTGAGTCAGCTATCTGAGACTTATTGGTAGCGAAGAATGAGCAAATTATGGATATTTTAGAAATTCGAATTCAAAGATTTTTGCTATTGCTCATGGTGTTTAACCGGGTTATAAGTCTATTTTTTTAGAGCATATTTATTTAATGCACTGGAATTGGGGGCAGGGTGAATATCTGATCCTTCAGCCTGACGCCAGGCGCCTGTGTACGTGATAAATTGAGAATAAAAATTTGACCTGAGCCTCAACTCCGGGTCTCATTCAGTCAATTTATCAACAAAGTTGAAATGGCTCGCATGTGTCTTGTTTTTTGTAGGAGGTGGTGAGGGATGAATCGCATCACCTTGGATTCATGTTTCGAGTTCATAATTAACTACGAAGAACACGAAGGACACGAAGATTAAAAAATGTTTATCTTCGTGTGCTCATGCGATCACAACCCGGCCCATGCTCAATGTGTATCTTGAACATAAGCAAAGACCTAACCCGTAGATCTCTTTATGCTTCAAAATACAGTTTATATGTCATAACGTTCAACCGTGACGAGTACAAGTCCCCCGAGTGGTTGAGTCGATACCTGCAGCGTGCGATCTTCTGTCTTCGTATGCCTTTTGGTCGTCAGTACGGTTTCAACTGCGCGATGCTCGGTACCTGTCTCAAAAGTATCAACAATCGCGTGCTTTATCGTGCAGCCATCACAGTTGATATCCTTGCCGCATCCCGCTGCGGTAAAAGAGTGAATACAATCGAATACCTCACCACCACGATGGGCTTCGACCTGACACAATTCTTTACCAAAAACCTCCAAAGCTCGGTTATTGGCGGTAACAACTTGCCTGGGTTCTCGTTGCATTAAAAGTACCGGAGCATCGATAGATTCAAGTAACTCTGTCTTATGGTCGCTGCTGAGTATTTCTATGCTGCAGGCCTCACATAGTGTGCCTACGCTGCCTGTATGCTGAACTACAGTTTTCGAAATCAGAGCTTGTTTGCATACCGCGCAATTATTCGACATTTTTATCTTCCTGGTCACAGCACTGGCTCCCAACTGGACAGCATTGGCTATTAACCACTTCACGATCAAACAGAGCTTTCGCTTCTTCTTTGGTAACGCTTCTTGAGCCGTTAACCACACTTTCGGAGATATTAAGCGCAGCGTTCATTGCTGCTGCACTTAGTCCTGCTTTAATTGCCTCGTTGCGATGAACTTTCATGCATTTTGTACAATTTATTGCATAGGCGACACCCAGCGCGATAAGCTCTTTGGTTTGATAATCGATAACCTCTGACATTCTCTATTTCCTCTTTATGAATAAACTATGATCTCAAACGATCACTCATAAAGACGATATTGCGACGAAAAGGTTACAAAAACTTAAGGAGCCTCTGATTGCGCTTTGTCTTTTGCACCTTCAATCTAAAAATTTCTAGTCAGAACGAAGCCGCAACAGGTTAATCTTTTCTTTCGCATAGCATCTGGTTGTCACAGGTAGTTGTGATGATACAGCCACGTTCGATTTCATCTTTCAACCGGGATCTAGCCCTGTGTAATCTGACCTTTGTCGCGTTTTGCGAGATATCCAGTATCTCGGATATTTCAGAAATATTCCGACCCTCCAATTCGCTCAATACCAATACCGTCGCGTATTGATCTGGCAAACGATGAACAAACTCTCTGATGCATTGGTTCATTTCATTAGTAATATTCAGCAATTCAGGTGAGACCTCGTCAACTAATGATGAGTCATAATATTTGAGATCTTGCTCGGATATGGCATCGTTTTCCTTTTTATAGCGGCTCTTAAGGAAGTCTTTCGCGGAATTTGTGGCAATCCGAAAAATCCAGTTTTTTACACTTGAATCGCCTCTAAATTGCTGTTTGTTTTTTATAACCTTGATAAAGACTTCCTGTGTCAGTTCTTCGGCATAGTTTCCACCGACAAATTTCTCCAGGTATCTTCTGACAGGTTCAAAGTACTGTTGGTAGAGGAGGTCATCATGCATGGGAGAGGGCTTCAGTGATTTCACTAAATTGTAAAAACCTGAGCAGATAAAGTCTATTTTTTTAAATGTTACGTTTATTAAAATATATGTCCACGACTTACATATATCTCAGTACCGATAATGACTTGAAGAATCCCAAATTTTTGTGAGGTTTCGTATAAACTAATAATGACTCTTTATCAAAATCAGGTGTATTGTTCATTGCGAGCGATAGCGCGGCAATCTATGCATTTTTACACCATTGAACACCCTTAGATTCTCACGCTGTCGCTCGGAATAACAGGTTTTTTATTAATATCAGAATAATTTTATATATCTAATATTTTTCATACATAGCCATTAAACTTCTTATCAACTAAGAGCAAAGAATAAAGCATGACTGACCCTACAAGACATGATAGTGATAAAACGGTTGTCCAGCAACCAGATAACGCTGATATGAAAGCGAACCATGAGATAACGGTCGAACAGCTCATCAAGGATAAACTCGGAAACCGCTTCAAGCTACATGCGCGGATAGGTATAGGAGGCATGGGGCAGGTTTTCAAGGCAAAGGATCAGGAGCTCGACCGGATTGTAGCGATCAAGGCAATTCACCCCAGCCTGATCAAAGAGAAATGGATCTCAGAAAGGCTGCGTAACGAGGCGAAAATCGTTGCCAAACTGAAACATGCCAACATCGTGCAGATTTACGACTTTATCGAGGTTTCAGGGCACTACCTGATGGTGCTTGAATTCATTGAAGGGCACGATTTCAAGATGATTACTGACCAGAGCCTGTTAAGTCGAGAGCAGATGCTTGAAAAATTTATCGATATCTGTGATGCCGTACAATATGCACATGTGCAGGGTATTATTCATCGCGATCTGAAGCCACACAACATCATGCTGACATCAGATGGCCAGGTGAAAATCATGGACTTCGGTATCTCGTCGATAGTTCAAAGTGGTAACGAGTCGGAAACCCACACTGATTCCAGCCCTGAAGGCAGCCCAATGTTCATGGCGCCCGAGCTGTTCCAGAATATCAATGCGGGCATTACATCGGATATATACGCACTGGGAATTACCCTGTTTTACACACAGACATCCAAACCCCCATTTCCACTGATATCGCAGCAAGACCTGATCTCTAATATCGTCAATACAGGGATTCCTGCTCCATCAACCAGGCATGATAAAGTGAGCAAGGAAGTGGATGCGATCTGTTTGAAGGCCTGCGCACTAAACCCCGCTGATCGTTACCAGAGCGCACTGGAGATGGGACAGGATCTCAGACGCTTCATTCACCGGCTGCCTGTCAGTACCTTACATTACCCCTTGATTGAATCAGTGACCCGGTCAATTTCTTTCAGGCCGCTGGTTTCGATGTTTTCCTTTTTCGGTATCGCCCTGCTTTTCGTTGCCGTATTTCTGGGCAGTAATCATGTACACAGGATAGCTGAAAAGGCCCTGCTCACCACTTTACACGACAAGGTGGGAAATACCGCTTACAGTGTGAGTCTCACGTTGAATAATAACGATATCTACCGGCTTTTCGAATCGTCCGAAATTAACCACAAGCTATACCTTGCGGTGGACCGACCCATTGCATCATTGCAAAAGTACAACAAGGAAATTCGTGATGCGTATTTATTGCAGCCGCTAAATCAGGGCAGGGATTTCAAGGTCATATTTGCTCGCCACGGCCCAGGGAGTTTGAACTTTGACAGGATTACTCAGGGACACGATACCTGGTCAGCTGATCCCGTCGTGGAAAGTGAGCATGCCAAAAGTATGATGCGCCAGACCCTGGTGGACAAGGTCGTCATCCAGGAAGAACTCGACGCCGATTCAACACATGGTCAATATTGGCAGAAACGCATGCTGGGATACTCGCCCGTCTATGGAGCTGATGGTAAAGCGTTCGCGATATTGGTGCTGGAGATTGCCAGTGGCGGGATTGCGACAACCTTCCAGCAGATTGAAGATGCCTTCCGCTTTGCGCTTGGTTTTACAATCTTCGTGACCTTGTTGCTGTTGCTGGCAGTCATTGGAACGCTCGTGCTGCTTTGGAAAAATCAGTCACCGCCGCAATAGAGAATACTGAAAAAGCGCGCTTTATCTGAATTCCAGTAAAATGGGGTACATACCTGACTATGTCCTGGACATAATGACCCGGTTGAAAATTGACTCCAGGCACTGGGTTTACCTGACAAAGGATTTTGAAAGCCCGTTTAAATCAAGGATAGGTAGCGCTTAAAAAATAAGACAAGCCTGCGAACAAACAGGCAAGAACTGGGTGCATAGTATTAAACGCTGTGCTGAAGTTTTTCCACAAACACAACCTCTAACTCACATCCCAATCTCACAAAACTCAACCTGATAGCGCAGGTTGCAGGTTACTTTGCCCTGAAAACCCAGTTAGAGTGGAAATACCCGGTAGGAGTTGTATAAACCAGCATCTAGGTCAAAGCCCTCTATCGGTTAAACTGAATCAACATCTCAATAACTCAATTTTTAGAATACTTCTAAAAGATAAGTGTCTTTGTTTGTTTTTGTTTGTTAATGCAACAGAATTATCCACCAGCCTGTGCATATTGATCGATGATATACTACCCTTTTGCTACTTGTTGTTATCCTTGGGGTTTGTGCTATAACCGGTCGTTGTTCAAACGCCGATGACCAGTCGTAAATCGGAACGGGAAAGGCATTAAGAAGATGTTGTCAATGATATTGAAAAAGCGGGATTGTTATACGTATGCAAGCTAGAAACCTGAAAATAGTATTTGCCGGCTCTGTCGGTGCCGGAAAAACCACGGCTATTCACTCGCTGAGTGATATAGAAGTCGTGCAAACCGAAGAGGTGACGACAGATGAGGTCAACCAGATGAAGGAAAATACTACGGTAGCAATGGATTATGGCAAGATGATTCTGAACGATAATACAATCCTTCATCTTTATGGCACCCCCGGGCAGGAGCGGTTTGATTTCATGTGGCAAATACTCTCGCAGGGAGCGCTAGGGGTGATTATTCTGATTGATGCGGCAAGCTCGAATCCCTTCGCCCAGATTGACATCTATATGAACGGCTTCAAACAGCAGTTGCTTGACCGCAGCATGGTCATTGGCATATCCCGTATTGACCTTAACGAACAGTTTCAACTGGATGAATATCGTAGTTATATCAGTCGTTACAATCCGAGCATTCCGCTGTTCACTCTAGATGCACGCGAAGAAGCGCAGGTCCGGTCATTGGTAAAAGCTCTGTTGTACTGCTTTGACCCCTGTCTGGCGTAAAAATTTTGCGGCCTTCTGAAATTAATCTGCTTTAATTATGTGATTTTGGCCTGCTTCTTTCGCAGGCAGCAAAGTCGCTACGGATTATATGAATTACTATAAAGCAAACATCTCTGCGGTCAGCCATTACATTTGACACTCGGATATGGATTTTGAGATTTTATTAACTTTCCAGTGCGGGTGGGAGAGTGTTCTGGATGCAGCCATTCAACGGTTAGCCTGGCTGTAAAAGTTTATGATATGTGGAAGTAAAATGTAATGGTCTAGCATTCTGGCCCTACGCATTCACGATTCGAAAGTTTAATTAACCACGAAGAGCATGCAGATTCATTAATTGATTCAATATATCATTACCTTACGTCAGATATCAGCGGTCAACTGCGGAATCCAGGTTTAATAGACTTCAGTATTCCACTGTCCATTGTCGATAAAATTCTTTTTCATGGCAGGCCAATCCAGGCCTTGCTGCTCGGCCAGGGCAGAAAAAACTTCATCTACACCATCCTCCATACCCTTTAATCCACAAATATAAACCGCAAAATTTCCTGCACAGATCATCTCCCAAACCTCCTGTTTATGTTCGGTGAGTTTGTGTTGCACATAACCCCGTTCTGCATCTTCGTTATGTGCTCTGGACAGGGCGCGAAAGGCTTCAAAGGTATCCTTGGTCATATACTGACCAATATCGTCATTTTTGTCGTTAAGAAACAATGCTTCCATGGCATTTTTAACACCATAGAAGAGGCGTATGCGACCATTCCAGAAGCCTTTTTCCTGGAAGATATGTCGAATAAAAGCACGAAACGGCGCAATGCCGGTGCCTACTGCGATCAAAATCAGATCGATGGAATCATCTTCGGGTAATAAAAATCGTCGCCCACTGGGACCAATCAGCGCGACAGAGTCCCCAGGTTTTAGATCACACAGGTAGTTGGATGCAACCCCCGCAACTTTGGTGCCGCTGACCTTGTCTTCGCTAAAAACCCGTTTTACACAGATGGTAGCGGTGGTTGAGCTACCATCATCGCCAGTTCGTGCAGAGGCAATGGAATAGAGGCGTGCTTTATGTGGTTTTCCCGGCTCTATTTCTCCGGGAGGGATAATACCTACCGACTGGCCTTCTATATAGTGGATTCCACTACCACTTACATCCAGGATGATATTGCGAACTTCATCATTGCTATCGGTTTCAGTCAGTTCGGTAGTGGATACTACTCTGGCTATAAAAGGGGAGCTTGGCTTATAGGTTAAAGTTGATTCTGGGATACTGTATTTTTTTATTCGCATAGTTTTTTACCCTGATTGCCCAGTTTTTTGATCCAGTGATAAAGCCTGAATATTACAATAATTCAGGTGATGCAATACCTAACGCTTATCAACTTTTGGACCTGGCTTTTTCGTTTTAATCTCTATTTAGTATTTTTTTTCTCAATATCAATCTCAAACGTTTTGTTAGCTGGAACCTTGAGATCTTAACCACGAAGAACACGAAGATTAATAAATGTTTTTCTTCGTGTGCTCGGTAACTGCTGCGTTGCTCTAATTACAGGCATCCTGCCTTAATCGGTGTGCTTCGTGGTTAAACTTATGATAATCCTGGTTTCATAAAACGGTGTAATAAGAGGTTTTTTACTGCTTCCTGAAAGTTTCTGTTAAACAGCTGGGGCAGCCTTAATCTTAGTTACCAGGGCAAAAAACAAGATCTCTAGCTCCGCTTTCATTGGCCCGATCCATGACTTAACTTTTTGCAGCCACTTGCAATTACCATGTTAACGCAACAGTAAAAACGACCCTCCTGCTCTCGACGTTTAAGTTCACAGAGCCAACGGCTAGCTTCATCTTCGTCGATGACAGAATTATCAAGCGCCGAGTCGATCAGCCAGTTACCGAAAGGTGTTTCATCAAAACGCTGTTGTAACATCGGTACGATGTCAGTACGTAGGTCAGACAGGCCATGATCGAGACATAATGCTGGTAGATGCCTGCCTGCAAGGCCATTTGGGCGCATCATTAGTGTGAAGAATTCCATAAGGCGACGTTCTAACGCGCTATCGCTGAAATTGACGCTTGCGCTCGCCCAGTCAGTGTCGGCGAGAACCACGCGCCCGCCGGAGCGAGTGACTCGTGTCAGCTCGGCGACGATAGTCTGCTCATGTTCTGGCGGCAGGACCTGGAGCAGGCGTTCGGCACGGCTGGCAGCAACACTAGCGTCTGGCAGTGGTAGTTTTAAAGCCGAGCCACTGTGGTACTTAATTCTGTCTAGACATCCGGCGAGAGCTGAAGCCTGTTCGGCTTCGGTCAGCATGTTTATATCGTTGTCTATACCGATCACCCTGCCATTACTGCCAACCATTTCAGCCAGTGGTATGGTATCAACACCGGGACCGCAACCGACATCAAGCACAGTGTCGCCAGCTACGAATGACATATGTTGATAGCTCAATTGTTTAAATACACGCATGCGATCAGCGGTATTCTTGAGGTAATCAGAAGTGACGTATCCGTTATCGAGTGACATGAATGCTCCTGGATTGATTAAGCCGAGTCGATAACGATACTGATTTTTTTATGGCAGAAAAAGATACAGATGAAGGTAAAATTTATCGTAACAGATGTGAATGCAGTTTTTTGTAACTTAACAACTAAGTGTTGAATTATCAAATTCCAACAGTTTCACAAGCTCAAGTGGTACTTAAACTGGGCCATCCTGAGTGGATGGCAGCTGGTGAAAATCGCTATTTATCGGTCAGTCGAAATCTTGCTCTTAGTTACAAAGGCTAAAAGCTAGTGCAGTGCCCTAAACTGGAAGTAGGGGGTAGACCACAATTTCTGGTTCCCATGCTCCCGCATGTGGATCCATACCTTTCGCAGTCAATTTGAACTCGTATGCATTCCCACGAGAGAGTGTGGTAACGAGAGAACGAGTCTGCCCCCTTGAAATTTGAATTTAGGTTACTCGTCGTTGTTTGCGCCGAGATTTACCAGAGCATTCTTGATCTGGTCAGCCGCCAAACCCCAGCCGAACAGGAGCAGATAAGAGAGACCAGATCCTTTAAGAGCTGCATTAAACTCATCGGTATTAATGCTAATAACAAAGGTAGAAATAAGCGTGATTACAAGTAACACGATATCATTCCGACGCAACCCTCGAAGGTAACTCAAATCATCGGACTTATGAGTCGTAAACGATATAGCTTCTATCTTTAGTTTGTTTTCATTACCTCCATTATTAGAGCTGACTTTTTCTATATCGGGATAAATGGTTACCGATGCCGTTACCTCTACGCCACTGTATGGAATAAACTGCGTTACGCGCGGCTGATGTGTGACAGGGTTCAACTGCCTCAACTCTTTGGGCGCTTTGAATGTAAAGATTTGAGTGACCTTTTGTAAAACAGTCCCCAACTCTTTGGGCGCCATGAATGTAATATTCCAGCAATATACAAAACGGTGATTGAACGCAAAGCTTTGAGCGACCTTTTGTAAAACAGTCTCATTTTCTGGAGCTATTTCAAAGTCAATAAGCTGGTAGGCCTTATGCCTGGCAGTGGGATTTGGCAGACGAAATTTGACACTTTTTTCTTTTAGATCATCCCATGCCTGGTTATCAGCCATGTCATAAAGATGCTGAAGCTTCACACCTTTTTTACAATCATCTATAAGAGTGTTACGTAGTTCCTTATCATATTGATCAACGATCAATTTTAGCGGGGAATAGTATTTAAGTTCTCGTAAGATAGCTTCGCGGATTGTGCTGGGTCGATTATCTGGGGCCATTCCCTGCCACAGGGCTCGTACAGTTTCAAGGCGGCCACTTTTCAGGGCTTTGATTTGTGTAATGGATTTTTCTACTTTGTCGCTGAGTTTGTTGCTATTTTCTATTAACAGTTTCAGGCACTCAATTATCCGCTGCTGCTCTTTAATTTGTGCTGGTTCAGTCAGGGGGATATTGTTTAGTGGTGTCAGTATCTTCTCCGAGAGTGAATTCCAAAACTTCTCATCATCTAGCAATACATGAACCGATGTCAGGGCTAACTCTATCGGTCCAACACCTTCTTCGTCGTATTTGTTCATTTTCTTAGAGGCCTTCTGAATGTCGGAGCGTAGTTTATTCACCGGGTTTTGTTCCATATCCATCCAATCATCAAGTACCTTCTGTATCTCTTTATTAGCGTTATTGGTATTGTCGTCCTGGAGGTGTTTGAGTGACGCTATCCATTTGATCAGGCTCTTAAGGTCTTCGTCGAATCCAACCAAGGTGGTCACGGCTTCCTTCAAATTATTAAAATCCTTATCCTCCTGTTTTAACTGTTCGAGAAACACACTTTGTTCAAGTTCTCGCATGGCCTGTTCCAGATCCGACCAAAACCTGTGGCAAAGCTTCTGAGGATCGCGCCATTCCTCTATCTCTTTCAAC